>CAZQHM010000065.1:2582-27131 GCA_964593355.1 uncultured Myxococcales bacterium | reverse complement strand
GCGGACGATTCGGACCTTTTGGACGCGGACGATTCGGACCTTTTGGACGCGGACGATTCGGACCTTTTGGACGCTGACGATTCGGACCTTTCGGACGGTTGGGAGTGGGGGTGGGGAGAGAGGTGGGTGTGGCCTTGACCCTGGCGGTTTGTGCGGGTAATGGATTGTTGCGGGCCGCTCTATCCGCCCACAGGAGCCACATGCCACAAACAAGCCTTCGAACCAGTCTCTTCACCGAGTCTGTGATCCGACAGATGACACGGGTCGCTAACGAGTGCGGTGCCGTCAATCTCTCCCAGGGCTTCCCTGACTTCGACCCCCCGGAAGAGCTTCTTGCCTCCGCAGCCCGATGCGGCAGAGAGGGGCCACACCAGTACGCCGTGACTTGGGGAGCGCCTCGGTTCCGTGAGGCGCTGGCCAAAAAACAGTCACGCTGGATGGGTCTGCCGCTGGATCCCGATGCCCACTTCGTCGTCACCTGCGGAAGCACCGAGGCGATGATGGCCGCGATGATGACGGCATGTAATCCGGGGGATAGAGTTGTAATATTTACGCCTTTCTACGAGAATTATACGGCGGACACTATTCTGTGTGGTGCAGAGCCAATATATGTGCCCCTGCGAGCCCCCGATTTCTCCTTCGACCCCGATGAACTAAGGAGGGCCTTCCAGCAGCGCCCGAAAGCCATGATCCTCTGCAACCCTGCCAACCCCAGCGGCAGGGTCTTTACCCTGGAGGAGCTTCAGGTAATTGCCTCGCTGGCCATTGAGTTCGATTGTTTTGTGATCACTGATGAGGTGTATGAACATATCGTTTATGAACCGCATAAGCATATTTATATAGCGTCATTGCCAGGCATGTTTGAGCGTACCATATCGTGCAGTTCGCTTTCAAAGACCTACTCCATAACCGGGTGGAGGCTTGGCTATGTGATAGCAGACAGGCCCGTCATCGAGCAGGTGCGCAAGGTTCACGACTTCCTCACCGTGGGGGCCGCAGCGCCGCTCCAAGAGGCAGCGGTGGCGGGGTTAGAGCTGCCTGAGGGCTACTATGCGGATCTGCTGGAGATGTATGCTGCAAAACGGAGGCTCTTCCTGGGGTATCTGGACAAGGCGGGTCTTAGCTACGTACCGCCCGAGGGTGCCTACTACGTCATGGTCGACATCAGCAGTTTCGGTTGGGCGGACGATACGGCGTTCTGCCACTGGCTGGCCAGGGAGATAGGCGTTGCTGCGGTGCCAGGCTCCAGCTTCTACAGAGATCCGGTGCACACGCATGTGAGGTTCCACTTCGCCAAACGGGAGGCTACTCTCATCGAGGCCGGTGAGAGGCTGGCCAGGCTGGCCCGCTTGGCGTGAGCAGTGGCAAGGGGCACCTGGGTTGGCGTTCGTTAGTGCATGGGCTGGTGTTGCGGGTGACAAGCTGGCGTTGCGGGTGATAAGGAGGTCGGGATGTGCAGAAGCTGGATGGCTATGGTGCTCTGTTCTTTGCTGGTGATCTCGTGTGGCAGCAGCGGCGGGGATGGCCCGGCGGAGGTGAGCAGCGAGGTGGATGCCGAGGTAGGGGCCGATCTTGTGGATGCCGGTACGGATGTGCCGTCTGACCTGGTTGAACCCGCCGACTTGTGGGATATGCAGGACAAGCAGGATCTGGCTGATAACCAAGGTGGCGACGTGCCGGGGGAGGATGAAACCTCGGACGTGATGGGGCCGGATTGTGAGGGGACGGGGGCCTTGCCCACCTATGGTGTGGAGCTTTTGGCACCGGTGGTGGAGTCGGAGATAGCGCTCCCCGAGGGGGTGGGTGTGAAGGTGGTGTCGCTGAACGTCTATGGCGGCAAGATGGGCACGGCGGAGCAGATTGGGGCCTGGCTGTCGGCGTCGGGGGCCGACCTGGTTGGTCTGCAGGAGTGTTCAGCGGATTTCGGTGGTCAGATTGCGGCCCAGGCCGGATACCAGCATACATACGGTGACGGCACCTTCATGATGTCCAAGACCGAGCTGGTTGGGGCGCAGAGCGTGGCGTTGCTGCTTGGGCGTGGTTTCGTGCGGGCGCAGACGGTGATTGATGGTGAAGAGTTCACCTTCTACAACACTCATCTGGGGTGGAACGCCGACGGGGATATGCAGTTCCGGCTCTTTGTGGACGACCATCTGAAGAAGGACGAATCGAAGCGCATCGTTCTGACGGGGGATTTCAACGACGAGCATTACAGCACCCAAAACACGATTCTGGAGGAGTGGGGCGTAGACTGTTTTACCGCAGCGGGCATCTATCCGGGGCAGCGCATCTCGTGGCCCTCGTTTGGGTTTGACGACACCGAGGGGTCACAGCTCATCGACCTGGTATGGTTCCGAAGGGACTTCCAAGCCATTGTGATAGAGGCCGACGTGGTGAACGTGCCGGGGCTCTTGTCCGACCACAAGCCTGTGGTTGCCCGGCTGTTGTACCCTCGTGGGGATGCTCCCTTTGATGCGGATCCCCTGGCCGCTGCCCGGGATCCCTGGCGCAGCTTTCCTGCTCCGTTGCCCCCGAATCTGCTGGTCAACCCCGGGGCTGAGGATGGTATCGAAGGGTGGGAGATTAGCGGTCTTGGGGTGGCGGCTGGGCAGAGGGAGAATCAGTTTCCTCGTGGTGGGGCGCAGATGTTTGCCGGTTTCGAGGTCTCCCCAGGAGCGGGGCAGTACTGGTCTGCTGGTGCTCAAAGCGTCGACCTTCGATGTCACGCTGGGGAGATAGATCAGGGCTCTGCCGTGGTCTGGGTTTCCGGGTATATCACCACGGGTTACAAGACTGAACAGAAGGGAGATGTGGTCAGCAACGTGCCCAAGCCCTATGACGACGGGGAGCTTATTCTGGAGCTTCTGGAAAGCAGCGGTGGGGTGTTGAAGCGATGGAGTTCGGGGCGTCGGGATACCCTGGGTTGGCATCCGGCCACCGGTGCAGTTGCGGTACCTCCGGGGGTGCGCTCGGCCAGGTTGACGTGGCTTTCGCACCACAAGGAGGCCAATGGTCCTTCCAACGATGCCCTCTTCGATGACCTCTACCTGGGTCTGGGGCTCATGGATGGGCCGCACGGTGTTATCACGGGTAACGCAGTGGCCGACGGTGGTGCCGAGAGTGGTGAGATGGTCGATACGGCGACTCTTGAGCAGGTTGGAATCGATGGGAAGTCCACCTGGTTTGTAGCCACTGACCTGCTTCCCATGGGCCCGTTCGGTCTATATCCCTACGCCCCCTGGTCCTATTCGGGGCGCCACTTTTTCGTGTCAACCCCCAAGAAGCTGCCCGCAGCCCAACAGTCCGAGGCCTTTGGGGCGTTCTGCTGGCCAATAGACCAGGTTGTGGCCGTGGGCAGGGCCTCAGGCAGCACGGTGACCCTGCACATCTCGGCCCGCCTGCGCACCTACAAGAGTCTCTCAAGGGGGTGGCTGTCGCTCCAACCCGGGGATGGCAGCGGGTTCGAGTTGTGGCGCTCGCAGGAGGTGTTCGGTGCAGAGTGGACGAAGGTTGAAGGCAGCGTGGCGCTGGATGCGGAATCGGCCACTGGGGCGCAGCCAGCCTACCTCTGCCTCAACGCACTGCACCTCTCGGCGGAAGATCCGGTGTTTGCTGATGAGGTGGAGGTGGAGGTGGTGACGACCCTCCCCAAATGATTGACAGCCTGTCCGTCGGAGGGCTATAGGTAGGTTGACGTCCACGCAGTATCGGGTCGCGGGGAAAGGCATCTTACCAGCGTCCGCGTGTGTTTTCTCGAAGCTTAATTGGAGGTTCAAATGCGAAAATTACTAAGCGTACTTGCGATTGTGGGCCTGTTTATTAGCACAGGATGTGGACCCGATTCGGAACTCGTCGCTAGCGGAAAAAATCACAAATGTAAAGCAGCGGAGCTAACCAAAAAACTCGAGGCCGATCCTAACAATGCTGCGCTGAAGAAAGAATTGCTTGAGACGGCTGAGTTCCTTAAGTCAGTCATAGACAGTGCCCCCCAAGGCGATCGTGCCAAGCTGGCTGAGGCAATAGACAAGGCATTTGCCGAGGGATGCAAGTAGCGGGTTACATCCCGGACCGCCTCCCGAGCTATTGTAGATCTTTATTGTATATTGTACACACCTCCGGGCGGCCGAAGGGGGGGCCTGAACGAAGTCTGGGTGGCAATTCTGGTCAATTGGGCGGCTGGTGCCCAATGTGCGGCAGGGTTCCGCCACCCTTCACCCTTGAAACCCCATCAGGGCCGTTCGATGGGGTGTGTCGGGGCGTGGGCGTCCCTGTTCGCCAGTTCGCCCCAAATGATTGACAGCCGGTCCGTCGGGGGGCTATAGGGGTCGGAGAGCGTCAACGCAATCCAGGTCCCCCGGAGGTTGTTTATGATACCAGTCAGGACGGTATTTGTTGCCCTTTTATTGCAAGTCTCATTGATAATATTGCATGGATGCAGTGCAGATTCTAATTCCAGCGTAGGGCAGGACGCAGACACTTCAGCCGTGGATGCCAATGATGCCACGGATGCCGAGGTGGAAAACGATCTGGTCGATGCTGCCGACGCTGTTCCGGACACTGAGGGCGATACCACGGTCGACGTTGGCGACGGCAGTTGCGACGTGGGCAATGTGAGGCAGGTGTGCGAGAGCGGCCAGGGCTGCGTGGGCGGGATTTGCGCCCCCTGCCAGGATGCATCCCACTGCAGTGATGGCGAGGGGTGCCTCAATGGAGTGTGCGGGGCATGTTCGGCGCCGGAGCAGTGTCGGGTGGGCGAGGCGTGCCGAAATGGGGTATGTGGGCCATGTACGGTCTCTGGCGATTGCGCCGGCGGCTTGGGGTGTCTGGATGGGGCATGTGCGCCGTGCCAGAAGGTTGACCACTGCAACGGTAGACTCTGCACAGATGGGGTGTGCGCACCTTGCACCGATGATGCCCATTGTGAGGAGGCTTACGGAGAGGGGTTTCTCTGTGGAAATGGTCTCTGCTTTCCTGAATCATGCGGCTCCGACGTGGACTGCATGCCCGCCAAGACGATCTGCTCCAAAGAGACGTTCGTGTGTACCCCCTGCCTCAGCAGCATTCAGTGCGTGGAGTCAACGGCGTACGGTCAGGGTTTCCAGTGCCTGGGCGGTGTTTGCACACAAGGTAACTGCCTGAGCAGCGCCGAGTGCCCCGAGGATGAGCCCGTTTGTTCACAATCCAAGACCTGCCGAGGCTGCAAAGGCACCGTTGATGGTGCCCACGCCGAGTGCATCGAGCGCAACGGGCCTGGTTGGCTCTGCCTTGCTTCGGGCGCCTGCGTGGCCGGGGAGTGTATCGTCTCACCCGACTGCGGAACCATCAACAAGGGGCTCTGCGGTATTGGGGAGGGTGGTTCGGACAACCCCTACCTATGTCGAGCCTGCGTCGACGTCGCCGAAGATGCTGCCTGCAAACAGGCCTACGGTCTGGATAACCTCATCTGTCAGGATGGCCAGTGTGTAGGCGCCTGCGCCCCAAACGCTGCCTGCTCTGAAGCCGGTGTATGCTCACCTTCGGGACGCTGCGAACCATGCTCCAGTGACACGGCATGTAATGCAGCATATTCTTCAAACTATATCTGTGTAGAAGGGGGCTGTATCAAGGGTGACTGCCATACTGATGATGACTGCATCCTTCAGTCCCAGGTCTGCATCGCAAACATCTGTTCGGCCTGCGGCCCCGCTGCCACCTGCTACCAAGGCTTCGAGTGCGTTGGAGGGCTCTGTTTGCCCATCATATGCGACCCGGCCGAAGTGCGGTGCTCGGGCGATTTCAAGACGGTGGAAGTGTGCAACGGAACCGGAACGGGATGGGAGTTTCAGCAGAGCTGCCAAGCTCCAGGAGCGTGCCGAGGGGGCCAATGTCTGACGGAGTGTCAGGTCGCCTCCTTCGACCGTGACTATGTGGGCTGCGAGTTCTGGGCAGTGGACTTGGATAATGAAATATATGGAACTGAACTCAGTTTTGCAATAGTAGTGTTCAATGTCCAAGATTCACCAGTAAATATTACGGTTTACGGCTACGGTTCAGCCATACTTGACAGCGCCAGTGTGGCAGCAAAGGGCACCCACGTCTTCTCTCTGCCGCACACCGGGCGAGTAACGGGCCCCGGCATTTTCCAGTCCGGATACAGACTGTTGAGCGACCGCCCGGTGCTGGCATCACAAGTCGCCGAGTATGGGACCGTGCTGACCTACAGCAACGACGCATCCATCTTGTTGCCGACCGGGGCATTGGGGAATTCCTACATGGGGCTATCTATGCCCTCATCCGGTCGCTATGGAGGTGGTGCTCAGCCCCCCATCAAGACACCGGGTAGTCTGGTCGTAGTGGCCACCCAACAAGGGGAGACCAAGGTATCGGTTAAGTTGACGTGCGAAACTCTTGGTGGGAATGGAATATCGGTTGGTTACGCTGGCCAGGTGCAGGAATATTCTCTGCAACGTTATGAGGTTCTGGCGTTGCAGTCTGCGGAAACACTAATTGACATTGAGCCATATGCCTGCGATGACGACCCATGGTGCGTGGTGGCCCCCCAACCTGGCCTTGTGTGTGACGACCCGCCAATTTGCTCCCAGTTGGAGTACACCTATGCCACAGGGCCGGACATGACGGGCACAACCATTGAGGCAGACAAGGCCGTTGCCGTATTTGGCGGCCACAAGTGCTCCATGATCCCCGTTGGCAAGTGGGCTTGCGACCACCTGCAGCACATCATGCTTCCCATGGAGGCCTGGGGAACCGAATATGTGGCGGTCAAGACTCAGCCCCGAAATGCCGAGGTTGACCTCTTTCGGATTGTTGCATCGCAAGACGGCACGCTGGTTTCGTGGGATGGTGACGAAACGGGAAGCGCCGAGTTGAATGCCGGTCAGGTGCACGAGATCTGGACCGACGGTGACTTCGTAGTCGAATCGAATAGGCCCATTGCTGTAGGCCAGTATCTCGTGGGTGAAGAGGCAGATGCCGGTATCGGTGACCCATCTATGATGCTATTGGCAGCGAATTCACAATGGAGATTAGATTATGTATTTCAGGTTCCACCAGGGTACACGAGCAACTTCGTTACCATAATAGCACCCACGGGAACGAACATGACCCTGGACACCATCGTGCTTGACTCCATGGACTTCGAGCTGGTCCACGGGGATATGCGACGGATTAGGATCCCCATTGGCGAAGGCGGCCACACCCTGAAGGCCACCAAGCCCGTGGGACTCTATGTCTACGGCTACAGCGATTACATCTCATACGCCTATCTGGGCGGACTGGGGATTCAGTAGAGCGTTGGCATCAGGGGAGGGGCAGTGGTATGGTCTCCAACGCTGGGCTGATTAACACGCAATGGTGAAGGAGCGCTTCTATGACCATCTGGGTTGATGCAGACGCCTGCCCTGCCGTGATCAAGGAGATTCTCTTTCGAGCGGCGGGGAGGGTTGGAGTTGAGCTGGTGCTGGTGGCCAACCGCCCCATGAGACTGCCTCGCTATCCCGTTGTGAGGCTTGTTATTGTGGGGGCGGGGTTTGATGTGGCAGACCACGAGATTGTGCGGCAGCTTCAGGCCGGGGACCTTGTGATAACCAGCGATATCCCCCTTGCGTGGGAGGTCATCGAAGGGGGCGGCCACGTGCTGAGCCCTCGGGGCGAGGTCTTCACCCCTGAGAACATCAAGGCCCGCCTCAATATCAGGGACTTCATGGACACCCTGCGGGCCAGCGGCGTGGACACCGGGGGGCCACCGCCCATGCGGGCCACCGACCGAAAGGCCTTTGCAGACCAACTTGACGCCTTTCTGGCAGGGAGAAACAGGCAATGATGATGGCAAGATCGTTCCCATACAAAGCGGTGTTGATTGCTATCCTGCTCTCTGGGATAGCGTACTCCTGTTCGTGCCCCTGCTCCGAGTCTGGGGCAGAGGATGGCCTGGGCACGCCCGCCTATCCTTGTGAACTGCAGAGCATCGGTCTGGAACACGACAGCGCCTCCCTTGGCCCAGAGAGTCTGCCTCTAATCGAGGCCAATGCTGCATGCATCCTGAGGGTGGGACGCAACGTGATTCTCACCGGGCACACGGACCCGAGGGGGGTGGCCGAGTACAACCTGGCACGCGGAGAACGAATGGCCAAGGCGGTCAAGTCTGCCCTGGTAAAGGCGGGAGTAACTGCCGAGATGATTCGTACTCGCTCCATGGGTGAAGAGCGGCCGCTTTGCCGGCAGGCTACCGAGGAGTGCCGAAGGATGTGCCGAAGGGTTGAGGCGGTTTTCGAGTAGTTCTGTGCCCGACGTCACGCAGAGGTGCTTCCCTCCCGTATATCACAATCTTCTTTATGTGGTTTAATATACCCTTACTGGCTCAAAACCATGGTTGCCCCAATTGGCATGGCGACGAATTGTTTGGGGTCCAGGCCCTGCTCTTCCAGCGCCTGCTGAAGGTGGACTACGGGCTCAAGGACGCCCTCGGAGCTGAGCTTCAGCGTGCCCCAGTGCGAGGCAACGGAGAGCTTTGAGCGCACCTCTTTGTGGACGGTGACAGCTTCGGCGGGGTCGATGTGCATGCTCTTCATGAACCACCGGGGTTTGTATGCGCCGATGGGGATTATGGCCAGGTCGAATGGGCCGTGTTCCTGCCCTATGGCTTTGAACTGCACGTCGTTGTAGCCGGTATCGCCGCCGAACCAGAACCGGAAGTCTCCGATGGCTACAGCGTAGCTACACCAGAGCGTGCTGTTTCTATCGAACAGCCCTCTGCCCGAGAAGTGCTGGGCCGGCGTCGAAGTGACGGAGATGCTGCCAAGGTTGGCAGAGTCGTGCCAACCCATCTCGACTATTGACTCTGCGGGGATGTCCCAGCTCATGAGGGTGGCCTTGACGCCCGTGGGCACGATCCAGGTGGTTCTGCCACCCAAGAACTGCACGAAGTCCTTGTCCAGATGGTCGTAGTGGTCGTGGGAGACCAAAACGAAGTCGATTCTCGGCAGGCTCTCTTTGCTGATGGCCGGCGGATGGATCCTGGTGGGCCCGGCGAAACTCACCGGTGACACACGGTGGGCAAACAGCGGGTCCGTGAGTACGTTGACGCCGCCTGCCTGAATCAGAAAGGTGGTGTGTCCTATCCAAGTGATTCGGGGATCGTGCCGGTCCGACAGAATGAGCTCCATGTCTGGATTTACCACGGGGACAAGCCCCTCATGGCCATCCCAGGAGACCCTCTGGCCATCGCCCGCCATCCTTATGACATCCAGCAGAGTCTTGGTTGAGCCTGGGGGCAGATGTGGGTTGTTGAAGGTATTGGCAGTGCAGGAGTTGGCCAGCAGAGGGGTGGCAAGCAGCAATATCAGAGCCAAGGGGCGCCAGGAGCGCAGCGCATGGCCTCCATTGCCTTGCGCAACGGCCCGAAGGATTGTTGTGGCGGTTGTGTGGGGTGTTTCGCCAAGCAGGCCCGGCATGATCTCTCCGTCTTCGCCCGGCAGACGCGATAATCGGCGCCCCTGGGGATGGCAATATATGAGTTTATGCAGCGGGGGGCAATGAGACAGAGTGGAAGGTTATGAGCAGGCAGTTCCGAAGTTGGCAAGGCAGGTCGACAAGAGGACTCATCGACTCACGCACACTCTACCGATTGGGGATCTCCTCGAGAGCCTTGGGGGCTGGCGGAACTTGGAGTTCGCCAACGGCCTCCGTCACCTGCGGGTCCATCAGATTCCCGCCGATGATATTTCCTCCCTCCCTATGGACCACTGACTCCTTGCTCTCCTTCAAGGCCAATCCGAAGCTGGCGTTTCTGGTGACCAGACTTCCTGAGAGAGCGCCAGCAGCAGCGTTGAAGAATACCCCGGCTCGAGCGTTGCCGAAGAACAGACAGGAAGAGAATTCAGCCGTACCCTCGCTGACCACTGCGCCGTCGCCGAAGACCTTCCCCGCCAGATGTCCACCTGCTCCGCCCTGGTCTGTCCCCCGGATGACAGTGTTGGAGAATTGGCCATGACCGCCGCCCACAACAAAGACCCCTGATGTAGCGTTGTGGACAATCAGGCAGTTATGAGCGTCAACACTGGCTCCCAGTCCTGCAACAATACCTTGACCATGTTGACCGGAACCGTTAGCTAATGTATCTCCGATAATTGTATTGGTTATGTCCACAACAGTCTCTTTGTTGTGTGCCACGACGCCACCCTCTGAATTACCCTGGAACAGGCATCGGTCAATTGATGCAGATGCTTTGTCTGATATATTTATACCTCTGCCAAAAAGTCCATCTTGGCCCGGTAGTGTGCCTCGGATTACAGTTCCTACCATATCTATTCGCGTATTCTCGCCACTCGCCACAAAGCCCACGTCTCGATTGTTTCTAAAATCACAGTAGCTTACTAATGCTGTTGCTCCGTTCCTTATTTGAGCTCCGCGGCCGAATTGGCTGCTTGTCGTGGCAAGTGTGTCAGATATTTGCGTTCTGTTAAGGTGGAGAGTGGTTCCAGGATCTAACGCACTAGCGCCTGTGTTAGTGTTAGATCTAATAATGCTGCTATCGACTTCCAGCGTCGATCCATTTCTAGCTTGAATACCAAACCCATAATTGCCGCTCAAGTCAGCCTTGGTGTCCGCAACTGCAGTGCCATAAATTGTAGCCCTAGTATTCGGCCCATCGCTTATAATCGCAGCGTTGTAGTTGGCAAGAAAGAGCGAGTGCGAAACCAACAGGAGGGCTCCCTCCTCGGCCTGAGCACCGAACCCCAGTTCATCCTTGGAGTCGGGTCGGGTAGCGCCGATAAGTGTGTGGGCCATCTCAACAGTGGTTGACACGCCCTTTGCCTGGAGTCCGATTTCCGTGTTGTCTTCAATGATGCATTCCCCTATCACGGCAGCAGCTCCATCCTGCACGATGGTTCCGATACCGAGCACGCCCCTGGCATCAGGCCTCGTCCCCATAACCACCGAATCCGCCAGAGTAGCAGCTGTACCTGTGCCAGTTAGGAGTATCCCGGCACCGCAGTTGTCCTTAACTGTACTGTCGCTCAGTGAGATGGTTGCCCCATCAGCGATGTACAGGCCCATTTGGCAGCCCTGGTTGCTACCGCCAATTCCTACATCACTGACCTCGGAACCCGAGATGGCAACCTGAGTACCAAAGTCGTATGCACCAACACCAACTATGTTATTACTAGCGACAAGAGAGCCGGTAATAGCGGCCGATGCTGCATTAGTGACGAGAATCCCCATGGACTGATTGTCTAAATTGAAAAGAGGTTGGGTGTCAATAATCTGAACGAAAGTAACGTCGGCATGTGTGTTCGAGCCAGAAATATTTAGTCCAGACCCAGTGCTAAGTCGAATCAAAGTATGCCGAAGTGCTAATGTTGCTTCCTCAGATGCGGCTACCCCAAAGCCCATTTTTCCATTGGAGTTTGGCTGAGTATTTGAGACCACGGAACCAGCCATTGATAGAGTTGATCCCGTGTTCATGACTGCTACACCACCCTCCTTGTTGTAGTCGACGAGGGTTCCGAGTATGCTCGCCTGAGCACCTACCGAGACATCGATCCCCCGGCCCCCGGTTCCCCCGGCGCTCGAGACAGTGGCTATCACGGCCGAACCGGACAGCTCCAGCTTAGTTCCGGAGCCAGTAGCGGCGATTCCGGCGTCGGAGTTGTTGCTCAATACCGACTCTGTCACGGATGCCAGTGCGCCGTTGGTCAGAGTCAATCCCCAACCAAATTCGCCGTTCTTGTCGGGCCTGGTGTCCCGAACCAAGGTTCGAGCTACCGTGATCGTCGCATTGTCGGCCCAGATTCCATCTGAGGAGTTCTCCTGCAGAAGAGCCTCTTCGACATGCCCATGCGCTTTATTTATGACTAATATTCCAGTTCCCATGGCCCCATTGTTTAACGGGTATGTGTTGCGAATCTCGGTCCTAACCACCCTTACACTAGTTGTTTCGTCTCCTGCCGATATTGCGGCTCCCCTCGCCGAGTCAATGAGGCTGTCTGACAGGTGGAGCTTGGCGCCCTCCCGGGCGAAGACCCCATGTCCTCGGCTGAAGCTGGTGTCTTCGGAATACGATGGGTTGTGCACCCAGATACTATTGGCTGCTATGTCGCTGCCGGGGCCGGCATATATTCCGTGCCCCGAGTTATGGTCCAACTCCAGGCGCTGAAGCAGCACATTGCTGGCTGCGGAGACCACAACCCCAGCAGCTTCCGATGATATCCCCAAGTCAACCAGTGCAACGTCCTCGGTGCCCAGGACAGCGACTCCGGCTCTGGGCACCTTGCTCTCCTCGGGGGTAAGCACCACTGCGCCGGCTATTCTAACCTTTGCAGCGCAGAGTCCCCTGATCTGCAGGGACTTCCGGATCACGACGCCTTCGTCATAGGTGCCCGGACCAACGAGGATTATTCCTCCATCAGGGGAAGCCTCTACGGCCGCAGCGATAGAGGGGAACGGGAAGTCATGGGAGCCGCACTGCTCTTGGCACAGCGAGGTTGCGCTGACGTAGATGATGGACCCTGATTCCCCCTCCGGCACCACGGGGAATGGGCCGGCAGGGCACTGCTCCGCCGATGGCAGCATCGGTTCGCACCCTCCGCCTACCAGAGCACGCTCTCCGACGTTGCAGCGGCCGTACCCCGGATGGCAGTAGAGCTTGTCACCGCTTTCTTGCCAACCTTCCGGACACTGCAGCAGTTCGTCGATTTCGCACTGAACATCGGAGTCAGGATTCCACAACAGCGGGCACCCCCGCGGACCAACGTGGGCGCACAGTCCATCTTCCAGGGCCAGCATGCCGTTTGGACACTGGCCGAAGTGGGTGGCCTCCGCCAAAGCACCCGCAGCTTCAGAGTCGAACCAAGATGGTCCCACACGCTGGCAACCTCCTCCAAGATTAGGTATCTCCAACTCGCCACAGGTCTGGTCGAAGTCTGGCACACAGGCCAGTGCATCATGCGTGAGCCCAAGTCCGGGCGGGCATTCTTTGCCAGAAGGCCTGTTGAGAGTCCCAACTTCACATTCCGGTTCGCCGTCTGAGCTGCTCTCATCCGGGCAAGCCCTAGGTCCGATTACAACGCATTGCTGGTCAAACCGGGAGCCGTCGCTGCCACTAATCAGCGGGATCTCCCAGTGGTGTTGGCAACCGGGTATTAGCGGCGCACAGATCCCGTTCTCGGCCCAGAACTCCTCGCCGGCGGGACAGCGGGCAATCTCCTCCTCTGCGCCATCGGCCCATGCCTCAACGGTGTCGGCGTCGATTTGGCCTCCATCCCGTTGCGGCGCCGCATCCGGACCGAAGCAACCCATAAGAATCGCTGTTGTCAAGGTAGCGGCCAGTCCCTTGGGGCAGTCTCTCGGCATTGCAGGCTCCTTTCGTTGGGTCTATCAGCGCAAATCTGTCAGCATTCTGGCTCCCATCCAGCGGACGGTAGATTGGAGAAACTCTCCAAAACCACTGGTCACCATTCTCGTCCCCCCCTTTCGACTCGTCCTTCGGCGGAACCGGGGTACACGGCTGCTGGGGGGACCGAGATATATGAGCAGCCGTGTAGCACGATTTGGCAATCTGTTCAGTCTGTCAGATGGTCCTGTGGGTGTCAACCGCAAGTGCTCGGGTTCCGTGCTGCAAGTGGCGGATGCTGCCTGGCAGGGTCGTGAAAGCGGCCGCTTGACAATAACTTCGATTGCCACCAATCTGACCTGACAGGCGTAGGGATGTTAAACCCGTGCAACCTCATGGCTTCTATGATACTTAGCCGTTGAGAACATACATTATGGAGCACTGATGCTATCGCTGTCGATGTTGTTACAGGTGGACAGTGCGGAGGCTCCGGAGGCGGCCATTCGTCGTTGGCGGGCTCGTGCTCTGGATGTTTTTATGATTCTCTTCGTCTCTATGCATGTGCCAATCCTGCTTGTAACACTTATTAAGTCCGATATTCCATCGGGTGCCAAGTATCTGGCTCTATTGGCTTTTCTCTTCTCAGTGCCGGCAGCATTTGCAAAGAAGTTGCCACACCGGGTGCGTGTGTGGTTGCTGATGGCATGTTGGTGGAGTTTCGCTTTGGCGACGTTGACCAGGGGCGGCGTGTTGCATGGCTTTCGTGTGGTCATAGTATCTTCACCTATTGCCATCATGCTTCTGGGCGGCATTCCAACGGGGCTTTTCTACGCTGCGGTGAATATTGTTGTTGCCGGGGTGGCGCTGTGGGCCACGGGCGCTGGTTTGCTGGCCCTTCCCGTGGTTAAGTTCGGCCCCGGCGAGTGGTGGTTTCAGCTGCTGCCCATCGTTGGTGCTGTGGTGCTTCAAGTGCTGCTGCTAGGTTGGTTCACCCAGTTTTTGTGGGGCATCGTCAAGCAGCACTACGCCATTGGCAGACGCCTCCAATTGGAAGCCAAGGAGCGCAAGCGTCTGGAGTTGGAGGTTCAGGAGGCCGGGGAGCGAGAGAAGCAGCGCATTGGCATCGAATTGCATGATGGTGTATGCCAGGACCTAACTGCATTACTGCTCCAGGCCAAGCGGATTCCGAAGCTGGCGGCCGGCGAAGATAAGAGCGACGCTGCTTCCCAAGTGGTGACCGAACTGGTGGACGGTTTAGGCAGCGCTATTGGAGAGATTCACGGATTGGCCCGCCAGTTGAGCCCCGGAAGGCTTACTGCAGCAAAGCTGCCTGGGGCCATAGGTGATATTGTAAGACGATGCAACGATGCGGCTGATGCCGCAATAGTTTTAAAAAATGAATACAGTGGCGAGTATAACGGTAGCTATGATGCTATGAATATGTATCGATTCACACAAGAGGCCCTGGCGAATGCCATTCGGCACTCAGGGGCCGGCAGTATCGAGGTGAAGTTGGCCATCTCCCCCACGGAACTGCTTCTGAGCGTGGAAGATGACGGGAGGGGGCTTCCCGAGGGTGCTGCGGAGGCTGGTGGGCTTGGTCTGAGGACGCTGCGCTGGAGGGCGGAGGGAGAGGGGGGAGAGTTTGAGATGGGGACCAGCAGCAGTGGGGGCACGAGAGTTGCCTGCCTCTTGAAGTGGAGGCCGAACAACGAATGACGAGACGTGCTGTAGGGGAAACACCCTACATGCCCAGACCGAGGCTTGACGACCGTGACGGCAGAGTGTCTTATGGCCATGTTGACGGATGGTGTCCGGAGCGCCCATATGTTGGGCGGTCCGACTCCGCTCCAGGGGGATTTGGCAGGAGACAAGGGCCAGGATGTTCGGTGCTCCAGGATACGATTCTTCCGGAATTGCCTCAGGAGCGGACATTTGGCGCGTTTGAGCTTCGGATGGTGCGGAACGGATGCGACGGTCAACACACTCGATGGAGGTCTATCCTATGGGCGTTGGCTCGTTTCTGTTCCCAGAGGGGGAAGCTTCAGATACCCCAGAAGTCTCCATGATGAGGTGGCGTCGTCGTGCCCTGGAGTTGTTCGCTATCCTTCTGGCGTCGATACATTTCCCCATGGTTCTTGTTGCTATATTGAGGGGAGACATCTCTCTTGAGAGCAGAGCAGGCGTGCTGATAGGATGGATTATAGTTGTTGTAACTGCGGTTTTTAGGAGTATCCCACATCAGATAAAAGTATGGATGTTGGTGGCAGCAACCTGGGCGTATGCATTCGGAATGTTGAGCAGGGGCGGCGTAATGTTGGGCTTCAGGGTGGTTATGGTTACAACACCTGTTGCTATCATGTTGTTGGGTGGTGTGGCTACCGGGATTGTGTTTGCTTCGCTCAACATAGTAATTGCCGGCGCTGCTCTATGGGGTACGAGCCGGGGCCTAATCCCTTTGCCCGTGAATCCCACTCAACCGGGAGAGTGGATATTTCAGCTACTCCCGAATATCGGAACCATAATTCCTCAGGTGGCTCTTTTGGCTTGGTTTACCTACTTTATCAATCGTTATATTCGGAGACATCATGCGGTTTCTCAAAGCCTTAAGGTCGAGGCAGCGGAGAAAGAGCGGCTTGAAGTGGAGGTTCAGCAGGCCTCGGAGCTGGAACAGAGGAGAATTGGTCGAGAGCTTCATGACGGCGTCTGCCAGGAACTCACGGGGCTTCTTCTCCTGACGAAGCGACTGAAGAAGGTCTCTTGTGAAGAGACTGGGGCCGGGGTCAACGAGATGATGCTGGAGCAGCTTGCCGAGGGGCTGGGGCGCTCAATTGGTGAGATTCATGGACTCTCAAGAAGGTTGAGCCCGGGCCAGATATCCCCACTTGAGCTCCCTGGTGCCTTGCAGGATCTGGTGAAACGCTGTCAAGAGCGAGCAGATGTTGTGTTCACGTTCAAGTGTAAGGACGATGGTGGCTGTGATGTGAAATATGATGCCATCAATGTATACAGAATAGCCCAGGAGGCCATTTCCAATGCCATACGCCATGCGAACGCCCAAAATATTGAGGTGCATTTGACACTCTCGTGCGATGGCTTGAGACTCAGCATCGAGGATGATGGGAAGGGGATTCCGGACTCAGCGGAGTTGGGGGTGGGGCTTGGACTCAAGACCATGAGATGGCGAGCAAGCCGAGAGGGAGGCTGGCTGAGTGTTGGGCGCACCGGGCGTGGTGGAACCCGTGTAGGCTTGGAGATTCCTGGGCCTCGGGGGTCTTTGGCAGATGGTCACCGGGAGGGAAGCGACGATGAGTAGTGAAGCAGAACCCATTAAGGTGGTGCTGGTGGACGATCACCCCATGGTACGCCAAGGGCTGCAGGCTTTTCTGACGCAAAATGGTGTTGATGTGGTGGCCACGGCAGGGGATGGGCGTGAGATCTTGGATTGGCTCTCGGCGGGTCAGGCCGACGTGATGGTGGTGGACCTGACCTTGGAGGAGGGCAGCGGTCTGGATGTGTTGCGAACGGTGCGAAAGCTCTATCCGCTGGTGGGGATGGTGGTTTACTCGGTGCATGAGGATGGTGACAAAGTGCGCCAGGCGATGCAGGCCGGGGCGTTTGGGTATGTTACCAAGCGAGAGGACCCCGACCTCTTGTTGGTGGCGTTGCATCACGCAAGGCGTGGAGAGCGCTATCTCAGCCCGAGAGGTTCCCGGGCCATGGCCGAGTCCGTTGCCAGCGGCCCAGGTTTGGACCCCAGGGAGTTGCTGAGCCCGCAGGAGATGGAGGTCTTCGTTCTCACGGGCAGGGGCCATGCGATCCCGGACATGGCCGAGAAGATGAATCTGTCGGTGCGCACCGTGGAGACTTATCTTGGGCGAATTATCGAGAAGCTGGGTATGGGTGGCAGGCGAGAACTGCGCCTCTTCGCCAGTGAGTGGCTGCGGAAGGAGGCTCCGTAGGTCAAAGGCTGCCTTCAGCCCTGTACCAACATGTTCGCCAGGGCCTTGACCCGGGGCTCGACGTATTTCTTGATGTCTTCCGGCCAGTGGCTGGTGAGATGGAAATAGCGCTCGTAGTCCTTGGCGAAGAAGGCACGGGTGGCCTCCTCGAAGCCCTCCAAGTCTCCGGCCATCTCCCAGAGGAACTGATGGATCGCATCTCGCATTGCTCTGGCCGCATCCCGGGCCGCATTCTTCTTGCGGGCCTCTTCTACGAGCATTCGCAGGGTGCCCGAAGCGCCGTTGGGCTGGGAATTGAGCCACTCCCAGTGTCGCGGCAGCAGCGAGACCTCTCTGGAGACAACGCCCAGCGCTGGTCGGCCCGGGCCCGGGCGCTTGGGAGGCGTTTCTTCGTCAGCGCCTGCGGTGGGTGAGCATAGGGGCACGGGGAGGGGAGTGCCGTCGCCCAGATCCCAGTCAACGGTTCGCCCGGTTACGTCGTTGAACAGCGCCAGCCTCAAAGTGCTGCCCGACTCCGAGATGCGCCTGGCCTCCTGAGCCATCTGGGCAAGCGAACCGGTGCCCACCATCCTGAATCCCTCAAACAGTGTGAAACTCTCGATCATAGTGCTCATAGCCAACCTCCATGTGGGACCACCAGGACGGCGGTCCCTTCCAACCGAGGCGCTATTTTACCCGGGTAAAATTCGGTGTCAACATGGAAATTGGGATTGGGGGCCTGCATAGAAGGGTTTCAATCGCCGAAGCAGATGCCCATTTCTCTTGCCGTGCGCACGGTATCGCAGTCCAGGGGGACGGTCTTGGTTCTGGAGATGGCATCTGTGAGCGGGATGCATCGCACCGTCGGGGGATCCAGTGCGATCATGACGTCGCTTTTGCCTTCGGCCAGCACACGGACGGCAGCGGCGCCGAATCGAAGGGCGATGAGGCGGTCGAAGGAGCTTGGGCGTCCGCCTCGTTGGAGGTGTCCCAGGACAACGGCTCTGGATTCTTTGCCGGTGATCTCCTGAATCTGCTGGCAGACCTGTTCGCCGACGCCGCCAAGACGGATCTCCCGGCCCGCCTCTTTGGGGCCTCTCACAGTAAGCTCTCCACCAAGGGGAGCGGCCCCCTCGGCGACCACGACGATGCTGAAGGTGCGGCCCATGTGCTCACGCCGCATTATTTTGTCGCACACCTTGTTGATATCGTAGGGAATCTCCGGGATAAGAATGGCATCTGCGGTAGAAGCCACGCCGGAGTTGAGGGCGATCCAGCCTGCGTGGCGGCCCATGACTTCGACGACCATGACCCTCTCATGGGCCTCGGCGGTGCTGTGAAGCCGGTCCAAGGCATCGGTGGCCACGCTCACGGCGGTATCGAATCCGAAGGTTATCACCGTGCCGCAGAGGTCGTTGTCGATGGTCTTGGGCACACCAACAACCTTGATGCCTTTTTGTGCGAAGCGGTGGGCCAGCCCCAGGGAGCCGTCGCCCCCAATGGCTACCAGGGCGTCTATCTCGGCCTTGCGGAAGTTCTCCACCACCTCATCGGACCGGTCTACCAGCTTCACGGTGCCATCGGGCATCTTTACGGGGTACTCAAAGGGATGCCCCTTGTTGATGGTTCCCAGGATGGTCCCGCCGAGGTGGGTAATTCCCCTCACCGAGTCCTGGTCGAGGGGAATGAGTCTGGGTTCGCCCAGCAGGCCCGAGTAGCCTTTCGGGATGCCCACCACGTCCCAACCCTGGCCTTTTGCTGCCAAAACCACCGCTCTGATGACGGCGTTTAATCCTGGTGCATCTCCGCCACCGGTGTTTAGTGCAATTCGTCTGATTCCACTGCTCATGGATGCCCTCCTGCGAAGCTTCAACGCTGCGGATTCCGTGGCCTACTGTGCAGAGAAGAGCGGCTGCGGTCAAGGGGTCTGTTTCTGGGATGGGGGTTGACTATCAGCCTGTCCCACTGGCGGACGGGATCACCATGTATAACTGGATCTTCTATTTAGCAAGAGACCAAATGAAAATGGCAAATATCATTTTGATGGGGTCATGCTCACGGTCACCTTCTGGGTCTGAGTCTCCTTGATAGCTCCGTCGTTGATGTCGATTACGTTATCCAACTGGTAAGAGTAGGATAACGGCTTACTATCGAGTATATCCTTCACCTGTTGAGCCGTGAGTCTGGCATTGAAGAAGTAGAAGTCAGGAGCCAGGGGGTCGCTGACCACGTTATCTTCGGTGGGTCGTGGCAGGGCCATGGTGCCCATGGTGGGCTTCTCGCAGGACCACTTCGATTTCTCGCTGTCGTACTGGCAGAGTTCCACCATGTTTTCCACTTCCCAGGTGAAATAGCCGGTGTTGGCGGGCAGTTGCTGGCCGGTCCAGCTCAGGGGAGAGTTGCTGAGGCTTCTCATTACCAGGGCCCGCACTTTGGGTGCCGCCATGCCGGTTCCAGTGCTTTTTCTGACCTCGAATTTGGTGATCGATTCGCATGCAAAAGGCATATGGCACGTAAAAGTGCTCCCGTTATCTTTTATATCGGCTAAGGCAGCATCGGCAAGGGAGAGTTGGAACGACATTTGTACAAACTGTCCTCCGCTGCTGAGGTTGGCCAGGAATGGGGGCTTGAGGGGCTGACCGGCCATGTCCTTCTGGCCCGGTTTCACACCTTCGGGGGCCGTAACCGATCCCGAGGCCACCTGCATGTTGGCAATTTCGGCCAGCATCTCGGCCTCCTCGAATCGAACAGTGACAGTGTAGTCGGCGAGGCTCTCTTCCATGCCGGCCAACTCGTAATGGCTGGTGACATCGAGCTTGATTTCGATGTCCCAGAGGGTCTCACACTGTGGCAGCACCTGGGCGTAGCGTTGCTCCAGATCGTATGAAACCTGTGCTGCTGCCGGCTCTACGGACCCGGTTAGGTCGGACTGCTCGACGTGCATGGCCAGGCACTCCAGGTACCAGCCGCATTTCTCCGAACGCTGAGATGGAACGGGCAAGGAGAGGAACTCCTCCTGGACCTTCACTTTGCCCAGAAGGGCGTGGTCGGACATGGCGTCCTCGGCGATTCTGGGAGGGGTCAGGTTGTGCAGGGCGCTGTTGTGGAGGCAGGTCTGGTACTCTACCCAGCGGGCAACCTCTCCCTTCTTGTAACAACTGTCGCCGGTCGGGGGCCATGATTCCAGCCAGCGTTCGGCGAGAAAGGTAGCGACATCCTTTGTCTCCGCCAGCATGATTTCGTAGTGCGCCTCATCCAGATAGGCACTGCCGGCCCCCTCGGCGTGGTCGCCCAGGCAGTAGAACAGCCCACTGACGTAGCGTCCCGATTGAGAGCCCGGGCGATGACAGTAGTCGTCCTCGGGGATTGTCTGCCGGCGCATGGTCCTGAAGCTTTCGAGCATCAGGCCGCTTGCAAGGTCGATCCAGCCCTGGACGCTTTCGGCGTCGGCACCGCTGCTCTGGGAGAGGGCAGCGCATTTGAGGAGGGATTTGACGGTGGGGACGGAGCCCGCACAAGTTTGCGAGGGTTGTGCCATGGCTGCTTTGGCGCACATCTCCTCGGTGTAGGAACCGCTTGGAGCCGCAGCGAAGTTGCTGAAGTGCGGTATCTCCGCCACGGTCGCAGAGGTAATCGGGTCAACAGTGAGCGCCAAGGCTACTTGGGGAGATTCAACGTAGAAGAGCGTCAAGTCCTGTTGGGCATCGAAGGCCTTGGGGTGCTCCACGGTCAGGATCACGGGCTCCACGAACTCCAGCCCGTGGGGCTCGAAACGAAGGGCGTAGGCCACCCCGGAGAGTGGTGACTCCGGAGGCTCCGCCAGCCATGTTACCGTCACCTCCACCTCCTCGGCCACGGCACCGGCGGGGATTTGGAGCGTCAACAGGTCACCACGTTCTGATGAGAGGGTAAGTGTGCCTCCTGCCAGAGGGTCAACCAGCGCCGAACTGCTGCGCTGCTGCCCGAGAGATCCCGAGGGGAGATCCTCCTCCACGCCGTCAATGAGATTGTCCGCTGGCGCGGAGGAACGACGGAGACTGCAAGAGTTAAGAATAACAAAGGCAAGACAAAGACAAGCTGTACGCAAAAACACAATATACTCCGGTTGGTTTAGAGGTGAATGAAAAGCACCAAGACAATGATCGAGCACCAAATCAGGCTCTGAAGGAGTAGCATCCAGGGCTCGTGAAATCAAGCGAAACCGGTTGGACTTGGACGATTCGGACCTTTCGGACGCGGACGATTCGGACCTTTTGGACGCGGACGATTCGGACCTTTTGGACTAGTTGGAGTTGGTGTGTTGGGCGTAGAACTGTTGCTCCATGGAGGACCAGTCGCATTGGGCGCCCAGGCGGGCCAGGACGGCGTAGAGGCCGAAGCGGATTCGGAATAGGAATAGGAGTTTGCCGGGGATCTTCAGGCGCATTAGGAGCATCTTGTCTTTCATGACTTGTCCCATGGCCACGTTGACGCTGGCATCTACGGGGCACCTTCCTTTGGAGAGCATGGGGGAGAAGAAGGAGCGCAGCATGGCTCGGACCCGTTCGTAGGAGTCCCAGTCACGGGGGATCTGGCCGCCCAGCTCGGCGAAGGCTTTCCGGATGGCATCCTCCTTGTCCTGTGCTACGGCGTGGCCCAGGTTGCTCAGGGCCAGCACCGTCTGCTGGTCGAAGCGTCTGGTGCAGCCGAAGTCGTATATGACCAGACGACCTCCCTCTCTCAGGGCGTAGTTGCCCGGGTGTGGGTCGGCGTGGAAGAGCCCGTTTCTGTACAACGTACCGAAGTAGAAGTCGAAGAGGGCCGCACCAACCTTGTCACGGGTCTCTTGGGAGGGTTGGCTGGCCAGGAACTGTTCGAAGCTGAGACCAGGTTCCCAGGAGGTCACCAAGACCCTCTGGCCGCACCACTCATCGTGGACCTCGGGGATGGTGACCGTCTCGCTGTGCCGGTAGAGCTGCCCGAATTCCCGCTGTCTCTGGGCCTCGACGGAATAGTTGCACTCCTCCATCAGGCGTGTTCGGGCCTCGTCCATGAACTCGGCAACCGAGGCAGCACCGCCGGGAACCATGGCCCTGGCGAACATAGGCCCCAGCTTGGCCATCTGGAAGTCCGATTCGAGAGCCTCAAGCATGCCGGGGTGCAACACCTTCACCGCCACCTGGCGGCCGTCGGGCAGAGTGCTGCGGTGTACCTGGCCTATGCTTGCCACAGAACAGGGGGTGCGGTCCATTCCGGCCAGAATCTGACCAGCCCGAGGCCCCAAGTCCTCCGTCAGCGTCTTCTCCACGAGCGGAAAGGCCGTGGGCTGAGACTGGGTCTGAAGCAGCGCCATCAACTGGCGCATCTCTGCGGGCAGAGAGTCATCCACGTAGCTGATTATCTGGCCCATCTTCATGGCCATCCCCTTCAGCTCACCTAGATTGCCAACCAGCTTCTCGATGGCCTTAAGGTCGGCGTTGGAGAGTCCCCCGTCCCCCCGTCCCCGAAATCGGCCGGACACCATACTTAGCCCCGTACCCACCGCTGCTTTGGCCGTCTTCAGCGTGCGCCAAATTCCGCCCTGCGGCACCGTTCCACTCTCCGCCGCCCGAAACGCCTCAAGCAGCTTTGTCACCGAATCCTGCTGGTCGTCCATGTCCTCTCCTGCTCCGTGGCTACGCCTCACCAAACATCAGGCACCCCGCCCAGGCGACTATCCTAACACGGCGGCCCAGGTTCATCGAGCCTCCTGGACGTTGAGTGGAGGTTGTGGAGAGGCTACTGAAGAGACCGATGCTGTTATTGCCGCCGTAGTCGGTCCGCTGGTTGCGACCAGGCGGGCTGTGGAAGACTACGCCCATTGAGTGGCGCTGGTTCCGGTGCTCTTACTCAGGGGACCTGGCGCTGGGAACGTCGGTCTGAGCGAAATCGTTGCCGATGTAGAGCAGTGGTGACTGGTGACCTATCGCCATTGCGTATGAGAAGCAATCACCAATGTTGAGGGAAGCAGAGTGGCGCCCCTTGCCGAACCTGAGCCAGCCGTCCATGGCTAAGGGGTAGAAATCGGGCTCAAAGGGCAGCAGATCCACCGAGGCGTCCTCGAGGAATCGGCCCACAAGCCCCCTTGCATCGCTGCCAATTCGGGCCGAAAGAACGATCGTGGCCTCAACCATGGTTGGTGCACCGATGCCGGCCCAGCTAGCGTTGCAGATGAGCTCCACTAACTCTTCGTGGCCAGGCTCCTTAAGGAGAATCGCAACTACTGCGCTGCTGTCCAGGATCATCCTTGCACCCCATGGTCATACCCCAGAATGGACTCCTCTTCCGCTTTGCTGATAGTTGTCCCAAGGACACTGGTGGGAATCTGTGGCCAAGCCTCGAATTCGAGAAACCGGCGCAGCTTCTGGGCCTTGGTGAGCCTCGTTCGCCCAGCAAGCAGCCGCTGCATGCGCTCCTCCAGCGCCTTCTTGACGGCCTCCGTCTTGCTCTCCCCGGCCAGTCGGGCCACCTCTTCCACGAGGCCTTCCACAACGTCGTTCTTGATGTTCAGTGCCATGTTATCCTCACCAAAGGGTACAAACGCCAAAGCGGGTAGGGCCCATTCTGTCAACTATGGTGGAAACAGTCAACCGTTGAAGAAAGGCAGAGCGGGACCCCAAGAAGCCTCTTGAGTGCCCTGGGAACGCAGCGTAGATACAAAGTAGAAACATCAGGCCGGAGGCTGCGAGATAAATGCGAAGGTTCAGCGGTGGGGAAACAGCTTGGCCATCCGGGTGCCTGCCAAGCTCGCCTCGGCGCTTGGTCTTCACGCCCATTTTGGACGCGGACGATTCGGACCTTTTGGACGCGGACGATTCGGACTATTCGGACGCGGACGATTCGGACCATTTGGACGCGGACGATTCGGACCATTTGGACGCGGACGATTCGGACGATTTGGACGCGGACGATTCGGACCATTGGGACGCGGACGATTCGGACCATTGGGACGGGGAGGGGGCCGGGCTGTCTGACTGGCTGCGGTGGGGGCGAGCTGTGGGTGTGGCGCATCGCAGGTAATGGCTATGGTCCACCCACATAAAGGTGCAGACTTACCCTTATATAAGCGTACCAAAACATACGGTAAGCTATTACCCCCCCAGCTTGCCTGGGGGGGCAGGGGGGGCGCGCCGTGAGCTTGTCGAACGGCTGACGCAGCCCCAACCGCAGCGCCCCGTGCCCGCCGTCCCTGGTTTAGAGGCGAAAACGGCTGACGCAGCCCCAACCGCAGCGCCCCGTGCCCGCCGTCCCTGGTTTAGA
>CAZQHM010000065.1:0-2482 GCA_964593355.1 uncultured Myxococcales bacterium | reverse complement strand
GGCGAAAACGGCTGACGCAGCCCCAACCGCAGCGCCCTGTGCCCTACATTGCCCCCTGGAGGGCGTCACAATCCACAGGCGCTTGGCCGGCGGGGTTCTTCCAGGGCGACCAGCAGTACTCTAGCAGCAGGCCGACCTCCGTCACGCTCACCCAGTACTCTGCGTCTCCGCTCTGGCCCGTCTTGGACCTTGGCGGTAAGTAATCGTAGGTACCGTCGGCCACCAGGTCGCTCCAGAGGTCCCAGTACTGCCACTGTTCGAGCTCATCCATGGAGCGCTGGAAGTACTTGTGAATCAGCCTGACCTCGTCGCCCGAGAGCGGGTAGCCCTGCGCTGCGGCTCTCACCAGGGCCGGGGCCATATCGGCGTGCCAGCGGTCGCCTGAGATGGCCAGCTTGGACCAGTCGTAGGTCATGTCCTCGTTCATGCGGCGGACATTGCCTTCAAGCAGCCTCTTGGCAAGCTCCCAGTCGCCGGCCAGCAGCGCCTCGAAGAGGTGGGCCAGGTGGAACGCCCTGAAGAAGCCTATGTTCGGGTAGTTGTTCTCCAGACTCACCCGCTCCCAAAGGTTCGGGCCCCCGTCCCCGCACTGGTGCTCACCGGCCTTCCCGAAGCCGATGAAATTCGCCGCCTGCTTGTTGTTGCACTCGGCCTCGGGAAAGAGCGGGTCGAAGGTGACGAAGTTGTCCAAATCCTGAGACTCACGAATTCCATCGGGCTTGGGCCACTTGCTGTAGATGAACGGCTGGGCTTGTGCATCTTTGGTCCTGATGTAGTAGTCGTGCTCAACGATGTCGGCCGCAAACTTCTGCAGCAGCTCCAGGGTTTCGGAACAGGAGTCCCGGATCTCGGCAGATTTGGACTCTGCAACGGCGTGCTTCATGATGCCGACGCTCCGGAACAGGTAGCCAACATCGTCCTTGGACCGCACGTTGGTCACCCAAACCTCGCCCCAGTAGGGGTTGTTCGCATACTTGAATCTCTGGCAATTCCAGCGTGTATAATCATAAAACCAATTAGAGTAATCGATTGTCTTCTTCTTGCCGTCGTGTGTTACATAATCGTGGTTAAAGGCTATTATGTTTCTGGCCATAAGGTACTCGATAGGGTCTTCAGCATCTCGAACCATCCCCTTCATCATGGCCGAGACGCCCTTGCAGTAGGAGGCCGCCAGGGCCGTGGCCTCGGGGATCTCGTAGGCCAGTGAGGCCGCAAGAGCGGTGCCCAGTATTTTGGCCGTGGGCACCAGGATGTTGTGCCCGCCTGCATCCTGGAGCTCCTTGTGAACGAAAGAGACAACGTCGCCATTCTTCACTGCGTCCACGTCGCTCCACCAGACAGCGTAGTCCCTGAATCCCGTCGAGGCAGCAACGCCGTGGCTGCTCCGCAACAGATAAGAGAAGTATCCCACCTGGGTCAGAAACTGGCCGTACCTGCTGCTGAACTGCTCAAGGGCTTGGCTCTCTATCGGGTCGGACTTGTCGTTGCGCACGAATTCAAAAGGCAGAACCCTTTGGTCCGTTGGTGAGGAGTCATTGTGGGTGTCTTGACCCAGGAACTCCGAAGAATCGGCGGCCCCAGTATCCGAAACACCTGATTCGTCTGGCCTTACATCTTGCGAACCAGCGTCGCCCAGGACGTTGCTCTGGCCGGAGCCGCAGCTCCAGAGCGCCAGGAGCACAAGAGCAGAACGCAGACAACCGCTTGATCTGATCACCGACATGACTCATGCCCCCGAAACGCTTGAGTGGTTCAAACCGAAACCGGTTGGCAGCATACACCAGGTTTCTTGGGGAGGCGATTCGGACCATTCGGACTCGGACGATTCGGACCTTTGGGACGCGGACGATTCGGACCTTTGGGACGCGGACTATTCGGACCATTGGGACGCGGACTATTCGGACCATTCGGACGCGGACGATTCGGACCATTGGGACTCGGACGATTCGGACCGTTTGGACGCGGACGATTCGGACCATTGGGACTCGGACCCACTGGATGCGGATCCATCAAACAGGCCGTTTTTATTAGATAAATGGCGTTAATCGGTCGCCATGTGGCTCAGGCTTCGGTGCGGTGGCGATGGTACGAAGCGTGGGCCACAGCCCGGCGAGACAATCATCTGAAGAGACTGGAATTGTTGAGAAAGGAGGATCAGGGTAGATGGTGTCGGCCGTGGCGCAAACCCCAGACAGGACCCGCCAACGGCCGCCCCAACAAGTGGAGAAGGCCATGCTGTCAGGAAACGGCGTAAATGTCACGTGGAAGAAGTCGGATTTGGCGAGGATTCCGGATGATATGGTCGAGGGGGTTGGTTGGTTTTTGGAGTTGAGCAACAGTGGTCGTCTGGCCGAGCTATGTTCCCGGGTAAGAATCCGGCGGGAGGGAGGGTTTTGTGGCGTGGATGTGCTGTTGTTTATGCTGTTGTACTTCTGCACGAGTCCACAGAAGGGGATTCGGTCGTTTTCGGATACGTTGAGGC
>CAZQHM010000064.1:0-27178 GCA_964593355.1 uncultured Myxococcales bacterium | reverse complement strand
TGGTGCAGGGGCCGAATTGTGTAGAAGAGTCAGAGGCAAGCTGGGGGCTTCAGCTCCAGGTCTGCGGTGGGGGGACTTCGGCGTCGCCGCTACTTCCTGCGAGGGCCCAGAACCTCCAGGAGGTACTCGGGATGGTCGTAGCAGAAGCGCACGGGGTGCTCACCAGGCAGTTTGGCGCGCTCGCCGAAGGAGCGGTCGTTGCCTGCATCCATGAGGCATCCGGGCTGGTCCACGGGATTGTGATAGACGTTAGCGGAGCCGTTGGGGTCCGCCAGGCCGAAGCTGTGGCCAATCTCGTGGGCGGTGGTCTCTCCTACCAGATTTATTAAGGTCTGCACCGCCAACTTTACCTCAGAGCATCTTCGTTCATCACATTCACCCTTGTACTCTGCCAGAGTGGCAGTCTTATTACGAACCGGGTCGAAGATCAGGTCGAACTGCTCCACGGGCGCCGGGGCACCGGCCGGCTTGGCGCTGGGATCGAACGGAGGGTTGTAGGAGAGATATAGAAAAGCCTCGATGAAGACGCCGCCGAATCCCGGGTAGCCGTCAGCCTGGGTCTCCAGGTTGTTGCCCCCTATGGCGTCAAAGAGGCGCAAGTTGCCCACATCCTTGCCCGGCGTGTTGTCGAAGCCCATGAGTCCAATACCGTTAGGATCAGGGCCGCCAATCTCTACAAGAGCATAGTGATTCTTATCGAAATCGTCCGGAACGTCCAGCCTTACATCAACGTCATAATCTTTATAAATATCCTCTATTACATCAGCTATACCCTGTTTGACCTCGGGTTCCAGGGCTTGCAGGCCGAAGAGGGCTAGGCTCTTGTCGAATCCGGGCAGGAACGACACGTGAACGACCTGGCCCGTGGTGATAATCTCCAGCTTCACCGCCGTTTCGCTGCCTGACATGGAGTCCCCACCGGACCTGCTGACCACGGGTTTGAAGGTGCCGGAGAAGGAGCCGCTGCGCTTCCCGAAGAGTGCCGAGACCAGGCGCTTTTCGCCCACGGCGCTCTCCAGGAAAAAGAGCGCCTTTTCACCGGAAACCACCTTTGGAACAAGCACCCCTTCCACCTTGGATTCTTCCCCGCCGGCCGCCTCAACATAAGTTCCCGAAACTTCGATAACCGTGGTCTCGCCGAACTTGCCACCGGAGCCCACGGCCGACCCCAAGAAGCCAGCACCAAGAAGCTCCACGTATTGCCCGAGGCGAACCGTGGAGGCCGACAGCAGGAAGAGCTCTGGCGCCACCACATCGAAGGCCACCTGAATGGACCCTGATGTCTGCTCTTGTCCTGCAGCGGTGCGGCTCTTGAGCATAGCAAGGCCCTGGAACTGGCCCGTCTCTACGCCCAACAGCGAGGTATCGAAGAGGGCGGTTCCCCGGTCTCGGGCGAAGGCCTCGGCCACCATGACCGGCAGTTCCCCCTCCACATCACGGGAAGCGCCCTGGGCATCGGTGAATGAGCCCGACAGCAGCAGGGTGCTCTGTCCCTCGGAGGGCTCCAGGAGGCCGTCGCCACGAAGCAGCACGGGGTCGTTGAAGTGCACTTGGTCCAGGGCCACCTCGGTGAGGGTGGGCGGCAGCGACTGGGCGAATGTCAGGTTTGCAGGAATAGAGGCCACGGTGTTGGCACCGATAACGAGCAGGAGCGTACCCGACCAGGAGGGGCCAAGTTGGTCAACGACCTCTTGCGAAACTCGGAAGAGCAGTTCGTTACCATCTCTGTCTTCCAGTGGCAGTTGCGTGGTGCCGGGTGAGAAAACGAGCCTGGTCTCCTCGCCAAGGTCACTAAGTCCTTCACCACGAACCAGCAGCATGGAACCTGGCAGAAGAGGCGAGGCGTGCCTCAGCTCTTGGATGGTCACTTCTCCGGCCACGCTGCTATCATCAGAGGAATCCAAGCAGCCACCAGGGCCGCACGGGTCACCGCCGGAGCCACCGCCACACGAGGCCACCAGAGTCAGGGCCACCACCATGAGCAGTGCGCTGGAAGATACAACCCCGTACCCGACCCTCAAATATTCTCTCATGGCACACACACGAACTGGCTCTCACCAGTGATGTCCGGGATGTAGTCGCACATATAACCATCCGACAGACGGCAAATAGAATCCGAGGCCCAGCAGTCCACGACGCAGGCCCCCACGCCCTCCAGGGGAACGCAGAAGGTGCCGGGCTCGCAATCCAGGGCCGACTTGCAGTTATCTCTGGCGCAGTATCCCTTGGGCCAGGGAATGCACGACCGCTGGCCGCCACAGTCGAAGAATGCACTGCACGGAGCCCCATTGGCACCGGCGCCCTTTAGACCGCAGTAGCGCCCCTCGTAGAAGTACTTGCAGGCCTCCTCAGGGCGACAGTTGGAGTTGACGGTGCAGGGCCCACCGCAGAACGAAGAGTCGGCGTTGGGGCCGGCCAATGGGCATCCGTAGCCTGCTGGACACTGGGAGACGGCAGTGCATGAGGCATCGGCGCAGCTTCCCGAGGCGCACACCGTGCCGAGGGGGCAACCTTTGTCGTCGGTGCACTGCTGGGCCCCAGAGCCTTCAAGCTCCATGAGATACTCGCCGTGCTCGCCCATGTACCCAAAGACGCGGATGAAGTGAAGCCCTGAGGTTGCGCTCCAGGAGACCTCTTCGTCGCCCGGCGTTTCGCCCGATGCGACGATGTTGCCACCGGGGCCGTAGACGATGAGTTCCAGGTCGGCCCCGGTAGCAGCGGCCAGGAATATATCGACCTTCTGTGGTGCGGCGATGGTGAACTTGAAGAAGTCTGCGTTGTAGGGGCAGATGGTGCCCTCACCCAGGCCGGGGAAGTCCACGGTGCGGGCATCGCCCTCGGTATCGTCGGGTTCGCCGGGGTCATCGACGCAGCAGGTTCCGGCCTCGGTGGTGACGCTCAGTTTGTAGTCTCCGGTGCCTCCCTGGTAGCCCAGCACCTCGACGATGAAGGTAGCGGGCTGGGCAGTGCAGATGGCCACGGACTCGTCCGCACCGTCCACGCCGCTGACGGCGAGGATGGTGCCCGAGGCATCCCTGAGTTGCAGGTCCAGGTCGCCGGTCTTGTCGTTGCCGGGGGCCATCACAACGGTGAGCACGGTGCCCGCCGGAACCTCAACCTTGTAGAAGTCGGCATCTTGGGGGCAGAGCGAGGCGTCGATGGTGCCTTTGCCAATGCTCTTGGCAGCAGAGACAGACTCGTTGGACTCGAAGGCGTCGGCGGCACAATCGCCGGGGCCGGGGTCGTTGGGGAAGATGGTCGAACAGACGGTAGAGAGTTCCCCGCACGCCTGCTGCACGGCACCTTCAACGGAGGTGAGGTCAACGCAGGCAAGGCCCGTGGGGCAGGCCGCATCACCGCACTTGCCAACGCATACGCCACCTATTATTGCCATGGCGCAGAGGCCCGAGGCGCAGTCGCTTGAGTAGTCGCACATGGTGCAGGCTTCGAACTTCCCGCTTCCGGAAGAGGCTCCCACTGCGATGAAGCGCAGCACGGGCGTCTCGGTACGGTGGTCGCAGGCGGTTCCCGATGCGTCGTCGTTATCTGTTGCCGAGGCCACGACGTAGACCACGCGCTCTTCGCCGGGGGCCAGCCCCAGGGTTGGAATACGGGCCATGAAGCCCCCATCGGCCTCAACGGCGGGAACAACTTGAAACTGCGAGAGGTCGGGATTTTCCAGGTCCTCCTGCTCTTCGGTGGTCCAGTAGACGATGGGAGCATCTCTCAGGCCCAGGTCGTCTTGGGCAGCAAAGAGGATCTGGTAGCCACCTTTGGCCGACACTTTTTCGCCCTTCTTGGGGCTGGTGATTGCAACGGTGGGGGCTTTGCCGGGGCAGCCCTCTTTGGTGCTGCGGCGGAGCACCACGAGGAAGTTGTGGACCGTGGGAGAGTGTTGGCCGTCGGAGGCCTGGAAGACCAGTTGCCACCGGTCCGAGGCGTTGAGTTGGTCGGCATTGGGGCGCCACTCGAGGCTGGCGGACTTGGGCCCGGTGACTATCCACTCCGCCCCATCGGGGAGACCTTGGGCCACGGCAAGCTCGACGTCCACAGAGTCGTCATCCCGCACCTCCACGTCAACGGCAACGACGGGGTCTTTGTTGAGGTCGAAGGAGGCCCCAGAGCCAGGTCGCAAGAAGACCGGTGCGGCCCCAGAGCCGGGCACCACGGTGACCCGCAGCGAAATGGAAGAGTCGCCCAGTGAAGAAGTGAGCTTCACTATGAACTCGTGTTCACCCACGTGGCTGGCCAGGGGAGCGAAGACAAACTCACCGCCCGAGGGCGACGACGAGAGCTCCACGCAGCGGTCCAGCCCTGCCAGCGCCGGGCCCGTCCATGAGAGGCTCAGGGCGGCTCCTTTGGGGTTATCCACGCCCAGGGTAACACGCAAGGTGTCGTTCACCGCAACCTGCTGTGGCTCAACAGGTAGCAACCGGGGCCCCTTTGATGTGTTATCGGAGGGGGTTGTATCTCCACCGCAGGCGACTATGAGCGAAGTAACAAGCACCATGGCCGATGTTACTATGAATAATTGCAGGCTCTTCATGACAGACTCCTCCCGAGCGGGGCAATAATCCCAGTCTGGCGGCATGATAGCAAGGGGGAAGCTCGAAGGGGGCGGGGGCTACTTCACGAGCGCTTCGATGGACCAGGAGTTAAGAGTACCCGAGTCGAGGTTGCTGGCGTCGATGACTTCCAGCAGCCAGGAACCGGCAATCTCTTTGCCGATGAAGTCAGGCACATCGAAGACGGCGATGAGGTTATCCTGGTCTTCGCCCTCCTGGTTGCTGAGGGTGACGAAGGTGCCGTCGGGTCCAAGGATGGAGACGACGAGGTCACCGCGGTAGGGGTGGGTGATGTTCACGCCCACCTTGAACGACTGGATCTTGCCCGACTCTTCGATGACCATTTCGGAGAGATGGCCATTGGTGTCGCCGTCGGGGATCTCGGCCACTTCGGTGTTCTCTTTGGTGATGGTGCGAGCTTCGAGGCAAGCGGGGTTATCGGCGCAGAGCGGGTTAGCGCAGTTGACCTCATCGCCCTCGCCGCACTCCTCGACGGGGTCGCCGCCTTCGGTGATGAGTTCTACGGACCAGGCAACCAGCTTGCCCTTGTCGCCGCCGGCCTTGTCGGCCATCTCCAGGGTCCAGGTACCCTTTGATGCTACGCCTGCCAGGTCATCCAGCTTGAACGTAGCCTTGATATCGTCATCGCTGCCACCGGATCTGTCATGCAGGGCCACTCTCTGTCCGTTGGGGGCCAGCACGGCCACAACGAGGTCGCCGATGTAGGGGTGCTTGATTTCGACCTTCACGAAGGCCTCGACGACGGTGCCGCCGGCGGTGACATCGATGGTGGAGGTGACGGCAGCGCCGTTGTCGGGGATCTCGACTTCACCAGCGGAGGTGAAGAGAGTGCCCTTCTGGCGGCAGGCGTCGTGAGCGGCGCAGGCGGAGTCTTCGCAGTCGACAAGGTTATTGAAGTTATTGTCTTTGCCGTCGGTGCAGTCTTCTACGAGGTCCAGTTTCGGAACGTCAGAGGTATAAACTGATGCATACTGCTGGATATACTTATAAGAGAGCCAGCCATAGCCGGCGCCGAACTTGTTGCGAAGGCCGAAGCCAGTGGAGCCCCAGGAGTTCTTGAAGAGGAAGAAGCCTTTCTCTACCACGGGGTTACCGTCGGCATCGAGGACCTGCTTGCCCTCTTCATCGACGATGGGGACTTCGAGGGTATCGTCCCAGCCCACCAGGAGGATGGAGTGGCCGGCGCGCTTCTGGAGGCTGAGTTCTTTGTCTTTGGCGTTGGGTGCCAGGACGTAGCCTTCGCTGAAGTAGTCGCGGTTGGTGGGGAGGGTGGATCCGCCGTGGTTCCAGGACTGATAGAAGAAGTCCATGCCAGCGATGACGGCGACCTTCTTCTCGGTCATGACGGCCTTGATGGACTTGGTAGCGCTGTTGACGTAGCGGCCTTTGGGCAGTTTCCAGCGCTGGGCCGCCAGGACGGTTTCGGAGGGGTTACCGTTGGTGTAGCAGATGACGGGGCGGTCTTCGCCGGTGCAGGCGGGGTCATTGGAGGTATTCCAGGCGCTGGTCTCATAGGGCCACACATCTTCGGTGACGATACCATAGCGGTTGATGGCATCGAGGTTGGACTGGGCGCTGGAGCCTTCGGTGTTCTGGAAGGAGCCCACTTCGACCTTGGCCGACCACTGCAGGAACTGCTCGGAGAAGTCGGGTTGGGTGATGGTGCCTTCTTTGATGTAAAGGTGCTCCATGAGGCCCACGGTGGAGAAGATGGAGCAGACGCCACGGCGGGCCTGGTTCCGAACGGGGGACTGTGTGGAGATGAGGTCGAACTGAGCCGGGTAGACGGCATCCATTTTACCTTCCATGGGGAGGGTATCATTGGATGGGGCGTCTTTGAGCAGCAGGTCTCGGTCGGTGAGTTCCGGGAACATCTCTTCTACTGGGGCCAGCGGCTTCTCTTCGTCAAGGGCCACAGTGCTGCCATCATCGCAACCGGCGGTGAGGGCAAAGGCCAGGACGAGACCGGCAACGAGGCCGCTGCGCAACGGCAAAACCGACATGAGTACCGAGCGAACTTTCATGACATCTCCTTATGCGATGCGCTTCCTGCGCACAAATCCAGACTCAACCGCCCCAACGACGCCCAGGCAGCACCCCAGGGGCAAGTGCAATACAAGTGGCATCGGGGACCTGCCCTCATAGCGGAAACCGGGCATAAAGGCAAGGAAATTCCGTGGTTCAGACCGCGATGACACCCCTTCCGGGGTGAAGCGAAGAAACGGATACGCCGAGTTTCGTGTTTGGGGCGTTGTGGTCGTGGCTCGCTTTACTTCTCGTCCAGGATCTCGATGGGGGGCATAGCTTTGCCTTCCAGGTAGGTGAGGCTGGCGCCGCCGCCAGTGGAGACGTGGGTCATCTCGTCGGCCAGGCCCATCTGCTCCACGGCCGCTGCGGAATCGCCGCCGCCTATGACCGACACGGCGCCGGCCTTGGTAGCCGCTGCGGTGGCCTTGGCGATGCCGAGAGTTCCCGCAGCGTAGTCGGGGCGCTCGAAGACGCCCATGGGGCCGTTCCAGACTATGGTGCCTGAGTTGGAGATGATGTCGTTGTAGATGGAGGCGGTTTTGGGACCGATGTCCATCCCCATGAGCTGTTCGGGAATATCCACGGACTCAACGGCAACGGGCGCGCCGGCCTTGAAGTCGTCGGTGGCAAGGTGGTCAACGGGCAGCTGGATCTTCTCGCCGGCCTTGTCTAGCAGGGCCTTCATCTCCGCTACCTGCTCCTCCTCAACCAGGCTCTTGCCCACAGCTACGCCCTTGGCCTTGAGCAGCGTGTAGGCCATGGCACCGCCGATGAGAATGCGGTCTACCTTGCCCAGCAGCGAGCTTATGAGCTTGATCTTGTCCGAGACCTTTGCGCCGCCGAGGATTGCCACGAAGGGGCGCTTGGGTTCTGCCACGGCCTCGTGGAGGTACTTAATCTCTTTGTCCAGCAGGAAGCCGGCAACAGCAGGGCCGCCCCGCTTCTGAATCGCCTTGGCCACGCCGAACATGGAGGCGTGCTTACGATGACAGGTGCCGAAGGCGTCGTTGACGTACAGGTCGCCAAGCACCGCCAAACCTGCAACGAAGTCGTCGTGCTTCTGCTGCTGCTCCGGGGTCAGCTTGCCGTCGGGGTTCTTCTTGGCCTTGTCGGGCATGGTCTCCCCAGCGTGGAACCGGACGTTCTCCAGCAGCACAACCTCGCCATCCTTCAACTCGGCGACCATAGCCTGAGCGGCCGTACCGATTACTTCCACGGGCCCAAGCTGAACCGGCCTGCCGATGAGTTCCGCCAACCTCTCGGCGCAGGGCTTGAGACTGCCACTTGCATCGTAGGCCCCGTCCGGGCGCCCGAGGTGACTCATAAGAATCAGCTTGCCGCCGCCCTCCAGCACCCTGGTTATCGTGGGCAGCGCTGCCTTGATCCTCCGGTCGTCGGTGATGACGCCATCCTTGAGCGGAACGTTGAAGTCCACTCGCATGAGCACCCGTTTACCCCTCACGTCCACATCAGCTACGCTCTTCTTGGCCATGTATCACTCCTCGAATGTCAGTAAGTCTGCGAACTCAACGTGCGCCCCGGAGGCGCCGCCGAATAATAGAGCCAAACTCTCCTTCCGGCAAGCGCGGCTCGGTGCTCCTCTCCCGCTTGACGCGCGGGGCGCTGTTACCACGATAACGCGGTGCGTAACGCGTTTCGGTGCCGAAACAGGCCGGTCTGCGTATTGACACACCGCGCCATTTTGACGCATCATGACGCGGCTTTCCGGCGCGATTGCCGGCAAGCCTGCACCGGACGATGGGGGGGCCAATATGGTTCTTGAGCGCTTGTTGAAGGAACTCTGCTTGAAGGCAGAGGCTGAGGGTCGCCAGACACTGCTTGAACCCGAGCTGTACGGACTGCTCAAAGAGGGGGGAATATCGGTACCCGACTTCTACGTGATCCCGAACGACGGAAGCGACATCGCCGGCCACATCAGGCCCATGGAGGGCCAGAGGGTTGTTGTGAAGGTGGTGTCGCACGCCATCACGCACAAGACCGAGGCAGGCGGCGTGAGGATATGCGCCAACAGCGACGGGGCAATCCTCGACGCAGCAGCGACTATGCTTGGTGTTGTGCGGGAGAAGGTCTCTGCCGAGGTCTATGCAACGGTCTCGGGAGTGATGGTTTCGCAGTTCATTCCCAACGACGGCAAGCTGGGCTCCGAGCTCTTTCTGGGCATGCGCTTCACGCCCGACATGGGCCATGTAGTTGCCCTGGGGTTCGGAGGCCTGGAGGCCGAAGAGTACGCCCGCCGCTTCAAGCCGGGCGAGTCCACGGTTATGTACTCGCCGGCCATAAGTGCCCCCGAGGAGGCGCTGCAGAAGTTCAGCGGTTCTTACGCTTACCGAAAGATGACCGGGCGAACCCGAGAGGCTGTGGAGCGATGCAGCGACGAGTGCCTGCTTGCAGTCATGCGCTTCTTTGGCGACGTTGCCGGACGCTTCTCCAACGCTGAGGGCTCGGAGTTCATCGTCAAGGACTTCGAGGTGAACCCCTTCTTCGTGGGCAACGGCAGAATTACCGCAGTTGACGCCTTCCTTCGCTTCGAGCGTGCCCACGTGGAGGAGCGCAAGGTGGACGTGGAGAAGATCCGGCGGCTGCTGAACCCCGAGACCGTGGTCATCGCCGGCGTCTCGACCAAGAAGGTGAATATAGGCAGCATTATCCTGGGCAACCTGCACCGGGACGGCTTCCCCCTGGACAAGGTTCGCCTGCTGCACCCCGAGGCCGAAGAGATTCAGGGCGTGAAGTGCGTGAAGCGCATCTCCGACCTGCCCTTCACTGCCGACTTCCTGGTGCTGGCCGTGGGGGCCGACCAGGTGCCAGAACTCATCGAAGAGAGCATGGCCAACAACAAGGCCCACTCCATTTTGATCATCGCCGGGGGTATGGGCGAAACGGAGTGGGGACGGGAGAAAGAACGGGTCATCCGCAGCGCCATAGACAATGCCCGTGCGTCGGGCAAGAACGCTCCGGTCATCGTGGGCCCGAACTGCATGGGCGTCCGCTCCAGGCCCGGCAAGTACGACACCCTCTTCGTCCCCAGCTTCAAGCTGCCTCCTCCCGAAGGCAGCATCGCTACCACGGCCATAGTCAGCCAGTCCGGGGCCTTCCTTCTGACCAGAATGGACCAGGTGCCCATGTTGGACTGCCCCTTCTGCGTCTCCACGGGCAACCAGATGGACCTTAGCTTCACGGACTTTGTGGAGTACCTGATTCAAGACGACCGCACCCCGAACATCGGCGTCTATATCGAGGGCTTCAAGCCGCTGGACGGCCAGCGCATGGCCCGCATGGTGAAGGCGGGCAAGGCCAGGGGCAAAGACTTCTTTATATACAAGGCAGGGCGGACGGCCGACGGGGCCTCGGCCACGTCAAGCCACACCGCTTCCATCTCGGGCGACTATGCCTCCTGCGTGGAGATACTTAAGGATGCCGGAGCGCTCATCGCCGACACCTTCGCCGAGTTCAAGTCTCTGGTCACCCTGGGAGCCATGCTCCACGACAAGGAGTTCCACGGCACGAGGCTGGCGGGCAGTTCTAACGCCGGATTCGAGACCGTGGGTATTGCTGACAACATCATGGAGCCGCAGTTCAGCATGGCCCGATTCTCCGAGCCAACCATCGAACGGCTCAGAAGGAACATGAAGATGTTCGGGCTGGAGGGGCTGGTCACCGTGCGTAACCCGCTGGACCTCAACGCCATGGCCATCGACATGGCCCACGCTGCTGCGCTGGAAGCCATAATCCAGGACGAAGGTGTGGATGCCTATGTCATGGGCCTTGTGCCGCACTCGCCGGTCATGAAGACGCTGCCCCCGGGCAAGGACCCCAGGCAGTGGGACGACTTCACCGCTTCCGACGCCCTGCCTGCCGTGCTCAATGGCCTGACGACCAAGCGCACGAAGAAGCCCATCATAGCCGTGGTGGACGCCGGGCCCACCTACGACGCCTTCGCACACCAGGTGGAGCGCAAGGGCATACCCTGCTTCCGCTCGGTGGACTATGCAATGAAGGTTTTCCAGAAGTATATTCTTTATAAGCTCAACTGAGAGTTCGTTAACTGCCCCCCGGCCCGTCCGCTGGGGCCGTGCCCCGGATCTATCCAAAAAACTCTGGCATGGCAGTCGCTGTTGGTTTATGTGCTTTCCCCCGGGGGATACCTTATTTAGCAAGCTCAGAGGCCCTCGGTCTGGCTGTATAGAGGCAGTCCGGCACCGACGGCACGAAACAGGAGGAAAGGAATGTCCATTCTGGTCAAGGCTCAAGCGCTGGTTCAACTGCTTCGCTGGAAACGTCAGGCTGACAAGTTCGATCTCGACAGGCCACCGCCCGTCTCGTCACCCAAATTCGTCACGGCCCGCCAGGCAGCAAAGATGATTCCGGACAATGCGGTAATCATGACCAACGGAATGACCGGGACCATGCGGCCGGCCATCTTCTACAGGGCCATCAGGGAGCGCTTCCTGGCTGAGGGCGCACCAAAGCAGATAACCTGGATTCATCCCGGCGGCGGCGGCGGCCGAGGAAAGGTGCCCGGCACCGGCGAAGAGCTTGGATACGACGGCCTCATCGCATGCTATCTCAGCGGCCACCTTGAGACTGCCAAACGCATCCTTGCCATGGGCGCCCAGGATCAGTGCGAACTGCTGGTGCTGCCTCAGGGCGTGCTCATTCATCTTGCCGAGGCGCAGATCAAGGGCGAAGAGACCATCACCACGCACGTTGGCTTGGGAACCTTCATGGACCCGCGTGTTGGCGGTGGCTCCATGGTGGTGCCGGGCAAGAGCAGGCAGCTTGTGACCGCAGAGGGCGACAAGCTGAAGTACACCATGCCCAAAATAACCGTGGGCGCCACGGCAGCGGTGGCAGCGGACAAGGACGGGAATATCTATATGGAAGGCGCCCCCATGATCGGGGAGTCCATCCTGGCCCTCAGGGCCGCCAGAGCCAACGGGGGCATCGCCCTTGTGACCGTGGCCAGCATAGTGCCCAGGGACGACTCCAAGATAGCCCTGCCGGCAGAAGAAGTGGATGCCATTGTGGTCAATCCCAGCAACGAGATGACTCTGACTGTGCCTATGCTCAAGGGTTGGCATGAGCTTACCCCCTCGGGCAAGTCCACCGTTGCCAGCGTTCAGAAGAAGGTGAAGATTGTCCGTGCCATCAACGACATCCTCAAGCTGGATCCGCCCCGAGGCGAAGTGGACCAGATGCTTGCCCGCCAGACGGCCAGGCTCTATTCGCAGGTTGCGCCGCCCAACAACCACACCATCGTGGGGTACGGTCTGCCCCAGGAGGCCGGAAGGCTCATCTATGACTGTGGGCTTGGCAAGGAGCTAACGTTCCTTCTGGAGACAGGCATTTACGGCGGCGTCCCTGCCCCGGGCATCTTCTTCGGCACGGCCTTTGCGCCCAAGAGCCTCATGTCTTCGGCCGAGATGTTCCACTTCGTTGAAGGGAACCTGGACTTGACCATTCTTGGGATGCTCCAGGTGGACAGCCAGGGCAACGTCAATGTCTCGAAGAAGGCCGAGGGCGCTGCGAACTACATTGGACCGGGGGGCTTCTGCAACCTTGTGGCGAACTCCAAGACCATCATCTTTGTGGGTGCCTTCTCGGCACGAAGCAAGATGGACCTGCACGAGGGCAAGCTGACCTTGACCAACGCCGGAATACCCAAATTCGTCGAGAAGGTCGAGGAGATCACCTTTGCGGCCGGGCCTGCCATCGAGGCTGGGCTGAAGGTCTACTACGTTACACCGCTGGGCACCTTCAAGCTCACTTCCGCTGGGCTGGAGCTTATGATGGTCGCCCCTGGCGTCGAGGTGGAGAAGGACATCGTCGCCAACTCCCTGGCCAAGATCGTGGTGCCTGCGGGCCCCATTCCCACCTATGATGCTGCGGTTATGACCGGCAACAACTTCAATCTGAAGTGGGGCAAGTAGGCCATAGGCCTCTTCGACCAGCCCCCACCATCTGCCGTCTACACCTGTCAGTAGTTAGCCAAGCCCAAGCATGTTGAGAACGAAGGCTGCTGCCTGGGGCGAGACCTCCCGCAGCAGGTCGGAGTAGACCTCGAAGAACATCCCGGCCAACCCCCACTGAGGTACCAGGGTCCACAAGGTGTAGCCTCGTTCGAACACCTTGTATTTCGATTTGGCATAGTAGTCCCAGGGATAGAAACCCAGGGTCTTGTCCAGCAGCCAGCCCCACAGTGCCTCTGCGGCCGAGATGCCAACGCACCAGAGCAGGTAGCGGAATCCGAAGTGCCAGTCACGGGTAGCGTCCCGGGCCAACTCGAAGAAAAAGAGCATCCCGAGGCCGTGAAGAGGAATCATGTAGAGGCTGACAAAGCCCTCGAGGTAGCTGTGGGGAACCCTGCGGTTGACCTTGGCGCCCGCCGTCTTCTCGATGCCGGTCACCGAGAAAATCATTTCGAGGGAGAGCCCCGCTACCATGTATGAGAAGAACCGAAACAGAAGCCCTATTGCCCACTCCATCTTTTCTCCGCGTCCGGGCCAACCCTTGGGCAGCACCGATGTTGTTCTTGCGACCCCCGGCAGAGGCTCAAAGCAGCTTGGCCTTGATGTCCCCGCTCTGTCCCGACATACGTGGAAGCAGCCTGTCGTAGAGCCAGTTGGGCATCATGCGATTGAGCCACGTCAGGATCTTCATGGGCCAGGGGTAGAGGTAGAGGCTCTTTCGCCTGGCGATGGCCTTGCTGATCAGCATGGAGGACTTTCGGACCGGCACCATGAAGGGCATCCGGAAATCATCGTGGGCAGTCATGGGGGTCTCGATGAACCCGGGGTGAATGGCCATAGCATGTACGCCGTGGGGTCGCAGATCTACTCTGAGGCTCTCCATGAACTTGCCCTGCATAGCCTTGGAAGAGCTGTATGTAGCTGCTTTGGGCAACCCTCGGAAGGCCGACAGACTTGAGATGGCCACCAGTACGCCGCTGCGGCGCTGCACCATGGACGGGATGTAGGGGACCACTGTGTTGGCCAGGCCGATGCAGTTGATCTCCATGGTGCGGCGATGGATCTCCAGGTCGAAGCTGGTAGCGGGGTTGAGCCCCCCTACCCCGGCATTGGCGATTACGATGTCTACGAAGCCGAATTCGGAGTGGGCCTTCTCCCTCACCGCCAGCATGGTCTGGGCATCGGCAACATCCCCTTGCAGCACAAGGGCCTTGGCCCCCGCTTCGCGGCACAGGTCGGCAACCTCTTGAAGCAGTTCCACACGCCGTGCCACCAGGACCACGTTGCAGCCCCAGGATGCCCACAGCAGAGCCAGGTCTCTGCCAATCCCCGACGACGCCCCCGTTATGACTGCCGTCTTGCCTTTGTAGAACCCGGAAATGGCCATTAAATGCCTCCTCTGTCCATAACGCAGCGTGTCAATCCTAGTTGCAGGGGCTCCGCAAGGCAAGCGAGAATGACGGGTCAGTCTGGATGGAGAGGGCCGAACCGCTTCGTAGCGCTCAAGTGGGGATTGACTAGGAACACAGTGGCCCTATAATCTGCGCCAATGTGAACGTGAACCCTTGTGAACCAGGGAGAAGGAGAGACGACATGAAGCGTTTGACTATCGTTGTGCTCGCAGTTGTGGGCCTTGCTTTCGCCGCCTCGGGCTGCGAGAAGATCAAGGAGTTGACCGGTGGGGATAAGGCCGGAGACGTGAAGGCCGAACCCAAGGCTGACGAAGCCGCTGCTGCTGCCGAAGCGGCGAAGAAGGAAGTAGAGAAGGCCAAGGAAGAAGCCGAGAAGATCAAGGCCGATGCCGAGAAGGCCAAAGCCGACGCCGAGGCCAAGGCCAAAGAGGCCCTCGCCGAAGCTGAAAAGAAGACCGAGCAGGTCAAAGCCGACGCTGAGAAGGCCAAGGTTGAGGCCGAGGCCAAGACTGCCGGCGCCACCGCCGAAGCCGACAAGGCCAAGGCCGAAGCCGAAGCCAAGGCCGCTGCGGCCCTTGCCGAAGCCGAGAGCACCCGTAAGCTGGCCGCTCAGGAAGTTGCCCGGGCCCAGGACGAGAAGGCCAAGGCCGAGGAAGAGGCCGTGAAGATCAAGAAAGAGACCTTCGCCAAGGAACTCACCGAGCTGACCAAGCTGCACGCCGAGCTCAAGACCGAACTTGCCGGGAACCTCGCTGCCTGGAAGGCCGCCAACGACGAGGCCAAGGCGGCCGAGCGTCAGGCCATCCTCGACGAGCTCACCTCCATCGAAGGCGACCGCACTGCTGCCGAGGCCGCCGCCGCTGCCGACAAGTTGGATGAAGCCCAGGTGAAGCTGGACGGCATGAAGGCCAAGCTTGACCCCCTCAAGACCAAGGTTGCCGGCCTCATCGAAGAGCGCCCCGTGGATGCCAACCGCTGGAACACCATGATGCAGATCCTCGCCGAAGAGACCTGCATGACCAAGAACAACCTGCCGGCCCAGGAGTTCCAGAAGATGCGCGAAGTGCTCTTCGCCCAGTACGAGATGGAGAGGGCCGAGTACGAGGCCATGCGCGCCCAATTCACCAAGGCTTCCAAGCCCGAAGACCAGGCCAAGCTGGGCGAGATGGTCAACGCCAAGTGCCCCGAGAAGACACCGGAAGAGAAGGCCGCCGAAGAGAAAGAGAAAGAGAAGAAGGAGTACGATGGCAAGTGGAGCGGCAAGGTCTCCCTGGGCAACGCCTCCACCACCTCCTCACTTTACCTGAAGGGCAACTACCTGAGCGGCAAGGTCAGCCTCGGGGGCGTCACCTTCAAGGTGACCGGTGCCGTTGGTGGCCACTCCCAGTTCACGGGCAGAACCGGCACCGACTACATCAACTGCCGTGGCAAGCGCTACAAGGGCGAGATCAGCGGTAGCTGCAACGGCACCCTGGCCCGCAAGAGACTCACCGGCAAGTACTCTATGAAGTTCTCCGGTGTGGTACCGAAGGAAGAGAAGAAGGAAGAGTCCAAGTAGCACTGTTTCGCGTTTTTGACGATGCGCCGGTGTGGGCCGCTTGAACTCTTGCGGCCCGGCCGGCCTCCAGCAGTTCCATCACAATTCCCGCTGATCAGAGGTTGCCCGTGAGGTACTCACATAGCCAAGCTTGGCCCATCCTCGCAGTTGCCCTGGCAACTCTGGCCTTGGGTTCCTGCAAAAGCGGAAAGCCGACAGAAACAAGAAGATCCTTGGACCTCTCGACCCCCTCTGCAGCAGACACAGCAGTGAAACAAGAGCCTCAGAGCGGTCCATCGGATTCCAAGAGCCAGCCCGACGATACCAGTGGGCCCGATGCCCAACCCGCTCTGCAGGAACTCAAACCCCAGCACAAAGCGGCCGACATTGCCGAGGTGGCGTCGAACCCGGAGAAAGCCCCCGAAGTCATTCCTGAACCACCAGAACAGCCCGCAGATGGGATTATCTGGCGCCTTTCGCCCGGCGACCTTGAGGTGATGAGGAACACCAAGGTCTCTCTGAGCATGTCCTGGAAAGGGCCGCCCAAGGGAAAAGTCACGTGCGAATGGGACCCGGGGGACCGCACCGGTATCATCGAAGGCTGCAACGTCGACCACATCTTCGAGGGTGGCCTCAACGACCGAACCGTGAAGCTCACCGTCTTCCTGGACGGAGAGACTGTCTACTCAGACAGCAGGCAGCTTCCCGTAGAGAAGCTGCCCGTGGTGGAGATGAATGATCGAACCTATAAGCTACCCGAACCGCCAGGCCAGGGTGGGACCAGAATGGTGCTCTTCTCCCTTTCTGCTGCCCCAAACCAAAAAGAAGCAGCGCAGCTTGCGAGGGTTGCGGCAACAACAAAGCCCGAACTCCTGGTGCTGCTCCTGAACTCCCCCATGACCAAAGAGCAGGTCTCCGCATTGCTTGGGCTCCTTGGCGAAAACCAGCCGTGGGTTGTTCTGCCCCTGTACTGCGATAGAGGGGAGATGACCATCGATGAGGTGCGCTCCCTCCCGTGGCCAGACGTGCTGCTGCACTCAACCGATGCTGATGCGCCGTTCAAGTACTCGTTTTTGCTCAACGGAGTCTCGTTCACCGTGCCTGATACCAGGAACCGATCGGGCGACCTTGACATGGAGAAGTGGCTTCTCAGCGAGCTGGCTCAGGCGAAGGTCGCATCGCACAGGGTGCTGCTTTCCTGCTCGGCCCTGGAGAACTTCACTGAGTACGACATGGGCATCCTGACGCCCAATTTCCGCTTCTATGAAAAGATAATGCGTGGCGATCCATCGCTGTTTGTAACAGGCACCCAGCCTGTGCACTACTACGGAAGGTATGGACAAATCCCCACATTGGCACCAGGGGTCGTCGTGGGCTCCCCAGGGGCGTTGTTGGGCACTACGAAACCGCAGAGGAGGCTGGTCTCGGTCATAGATTTCAAACCGGCGCTGCCTCCCCTGGTCATGGCAGTAGCACCCGATGCTCCCGACACGGTGCTGAACCTTCGAATGCTTCCCGCCGAGGTGGGCTCCTATCAGCGCATTACCCAGAAGAGCCTGACGGAACTCTCCCCCGCTCCACCACGCCCCCCGGAACCCGAATCGCCACAGTCCGCATCAGAGCCCATAGAGCCAGTAGTAATTGAGCAACCCTCTGGGCCCGCTGTGATTCCTCCGGTCCAGCCCGTGGGAATCTACGCCCCCCCTTCCGAGCCTTGAACCAACGGAGTCAACCATGACAATTCCTTCGATTATTCTAAGCATCATGCTTATGCAGGCAGGCACCACTGCCCCGGCCCAGAGCGTGCTCCAGACCCTTGCCAAGGCCGGCGTCCAACCAGCCGCCGAAGTCGTCAAGCCCTACATCGATCCCGTAGGTGGCCTTGTTGTCGATGTGGCCACCGAAGGCAGCAAGAGCCAGAAACTGGTCACCATCACCGCCGCTAACCTGGACCAGCATTTCCAGAAAGTGCTTCTGCCCATGTTCAAAGAGGGGCTCTTCCAGGCAACTCCGGGATGCGCCATGGCCGGAAAGAAGATCGTCTGCACCCTCATGACCCCTACCTCTTTGCCCAGAACCCTGGAATTCGTGGTCAAAGATGGCAAAGCCTTCATGTCCAAGCTCTACTGGTCCCCAGCGGACGAAGAGGGCGGAGATGACGACGATGACCTGCCCATGTAGGCGCCATGGTGGGTTCCACTCCCACCTCCCGCTGGCCCTCTTGGCTTTGTTGCTCCAAGCCCTGCTGCCTTGCGGCTTGGGGGCTACTGAGAGGCCCGGTTCGGAAGCAAAGCCTAAGAAGAGCGAGAGCCTGGCCGCTGACCATGAGGCCCCTCCCGGTCTCGTGGAAGCCCAAGGGTGGCAGAACATCGAACGCATCTCCAACGACAGCCCCGATGGCGTGCCCTGCCTGGTGGAACCCAACTCGAAGGGCAAAGTGGACCGCAGACTGCACTACAAAGAGCCCCTGGTCCGGGTGGAGCAAAGGTCTGGCTTTGCCAGGGTTCTCTCACGCTACAACGGCGACTGCTGGGTCGAAGAGAAGTGGCTCTCCAAGCTCCACTCCTCAACGGTCTACTGCCTCAAGAACCCTATCCTTCAACCCCTGCTGCCACTGGAAGCGCTGCTCTCAGAACCCGATGTGGAGGTGCACCGGGGGCGCAAGGTGGGCCTCTTCTTCCCCACCTTCTACCAGATAGCCCTGGAGCAGTATCACCCCCTCAAGAAGGGTGAAGAGCCCGTGAAGCTGCTCGACCAGAAGGGGCGCCCCCTGGCCAGCGTCTCCCCGTCGTTCAAGAAGGCGCTCTTGATGCAAGGAACCGCGGCCCTCGAAGATGGCACCGTGCTCAACGTGGGCAAGGTCATCAAGGGCGAACGACGCTATGTTGCCTTGCCCAAAGGCCACATGGGCCTGGGAGTCAGCGGCTACAACATCTACCCCTATCGCTCTGTTGCCCTGGACTTCGACTGGCTGTGTGATCAACTGGATGGCCAAGACTGCACTAAAGGAAACGTTGGCGGAGATAAGGCGATTTCCAAGAAGAACCGGAAGAGTCTCGTTGGAACGCTGCTCTTCATCGAGCGGCTTGCAGGCGCCCGCATTGGCAACGAGATCCACGACGGCTTCGTCTGCGCCGTAGACGTGGGCGGTGGTATCAAGAACGACCGAATGGACATCTTCGTCGGCACCGACGGCGCCGGTAATCCCTACTATCCCTCGTGCCGACGTGACAACCCCTTCATGCTCAACGGGGTAGAGAGCCTCATCCCGTCGGACTGGCACTACTGGGAGCAACTGGATGGGAAGGGCGACCGCAAGAGAGTGCGCCCCACGGAATACCGCCAGAACGCCCCTCATAAGGGGTTGCAGGTCATTGCTTTTCCTGGCGTGCGCTGCTCCAAAAGTGCCGAAACACCGAAGAAATAGACAATACCGAAACCATAATAATCAGCAGATAAAGAAAAACGGCAATAGTGAATGGATATTGCACGGGCGCCATATAAATATCTCCCGAGCAGGCTACACCGTAAGAGGCCGAACAAGCAGCACTGGTGCGAGCCCAGGCTGGCATGCCGCCGCCATCCGGTAGACTCCCTTTTGCACCAGCGTCGTTCTGCCTTGGGATGATATCGTTGGCAGGTGTGGGCCGGGCATAGTCCCCACGTGGGGCGCCATGCCCGCCTGCCACTTCAGCCACTTCGGCCACTTCGGCCACTTCGGCCACTTCGGCCACTTCAGCCAGGGCCGCTTCTATGGCCTCGGGCTGCGTGTCGCAAAGCCACGCCAGCCAGGCAGCGTTGGCCTCCTGGGCATCCGCCCGGTCCAGGGGAATCTCAAGCACGGATGGCTCCAGGTTGATGTCTCTGAGCATGGCACCGCTGTCCGCTGGTCGCCAATCAAGGGTAATGCGCCCGGGGGGGCTATGGGGGGCCACCACAAGGCAGTGGGGCGAGACCGGGTTGACGCCTGTGGAGGCAACGGTGGTATGGATGTTCCACGACGAGAGGGCGCGGGCCACCAGCAGCACCGGCTGGGGCCACGAGGGGGCCACATCGATTTCGGCCTGGGCCCAGGGGAAGCTGGACGGCAGATTATGGTCTCCCAAAGGCAGCGCAACCATCTGAGCATCCACGAAGTTCGCTGGCCGGAAAGTGAAGGGTGCCCAGGCAGAAGGGGCATCCCCCGATCCTGTCCGAATCTGCACCTTACCCCACTGCAGCAGCGATGTTCCAGGCAGAGCGAATACGCTGCCTTGGCTGTCCATGGGGAGCCAGTTCGCCGGTGGCGTCACTCCCGACGGCCGCTTGACGAGGTTCAAGGATGTGAGGGCCGGGTCCTGGGGGGTGAAGAGTTCATGGGATTCCCTACCTGCTTCTGCACCATTCTGTGCGGGCAACCAGAGCGTCATTGCAGAGGTGAGGTCCCGGATTCCCGAGGCTCGCAGCATAGCTCTTGCGTTTTGCAGACTTGCTTGTGGTGAATGCTGCTTCAAGTAGTCGGCCAGGCGCCTGGCGTCGGCGAAGCTCCACGCCTTTGAGCGCTTCTCCAGGTCGGGGAGGGTTGTCAGCATGAAGAGGGGTGCCAGCAGGGCCGCTGCGCAAACGGCTCTGCCCCAAGGGATTGCAGCGAATCGGCGCTGAAGCATAGCGACAAGCAGGATGCCCAGCCTCACCGCTGCCACCGCCCACAGGGGAATCAAGGAGGCGAAGTAGCGCTCCTCCACCACATCGTGGAGGCGATACAGCACAGGCAGCAGCGCCACCAGGGCCGAGAGTGTGGCAGCGCTCAATAGGGCGACGTCGCCACTGTGTATCAAGACTGGTTTGGTGCGTTGGAGTCTCTTGGTCAACGGTCTCAATACGAAGAGCAGCACGGCCCCGCCCGCAAGTATCACGGCCACCCAACCCCACGGCAGTTGGAAGTCCGACGAGACGACACCGGCCCACAGGGCATCTTTGGAGTAGAGGGCCCAGAGTGATGCGAGGAAGAGCGGGGCAGGCAACAAAGTGGCCAGGATGCCTCGCAGCGGATAGCGCACAACCAGCACCACGGCCCAGGGAATCAGCATCAGCAGGGCAACGGGGTGAAGCTGCGTTGTCGCCCCCGCCAACAGCAGTGCGGCCCAAGCGGCCCCCACCTTGCGCCCGCTGCTCATCTGCATGAGCGCCAGGGCAAAAGCGGCGGCTAAGAGCGGGATCATCGAAGGATTCCAGAGAGTGACCCAGTAATTCGGGTAGAGAACGTTGAAGGCCCCCAGGGCCGCTATCACCCACAGCCCGGCGGGAGGGCCCCATGTTCGCCAGACCGCTACGCCGGCCATCCAAATGGAAAAGAGCAGCACCAGCAAGACAGCGAGCTGCTGGCCGTCCACCCCTACCCCAAGCATCTCCCATATTGCCAGATGAAGGGGCCACAGCCCGCCCTGAATGATGCCAGCCATGGAGGTGGGTGCTCCCACCATGGGGCAGACGTCGTCCTGACAGACACGGGCAAGCAGCATATCGCGTACGGTATCCGAGTGAACCGGCAGTTCTCCCACGACGTGGGGCAGGTAGAGAGGCAGCCATGATGCCACAATGAGCAGGCAGGCAAGGGCAGGTCGGTTTGCTAAACCACTGCTCGCCATTCTCGTCCCCCCCCCCTCGACTCGGCCTTCGGCCGGCTCGGGGTACACGGCTGCTGGGTGGATCGAGATATGTGAGCAGCCGTGTAGGGCCGCAAGCAGCGAGGAGATGCAGGATTGGAACCGCCTTGAGGGACGGGCCGGGGTGGGGGCGGATTGCTCTTGTGTGTTGTCTGGTGGGGAGAGCACAGCGGCCCAGCTACTTGAGGTTGACGCGCACCGGCGCACCGACCCAGGAGCCTTTCCAGAACTCGTCGGAGAGCAGGAGGGTCCGGCAGGACTCTATGGTCTCCTTGACGTCCACCTTTTCGCCGCAGGTAAGGCCTGGCATCGTGTCGGCGTGAGGTCTTATGCGGAAATAGAGGTCGTACTGCCCTGGTGGCGGCGGCACGAACATGGAGCCGGCGCACCCGAAGTCGTCGAAGGCGAGGTTGTGTTTTCGTCCCGGGGAGAGTCCAACGCGCTTCCTGCTCCAATCTGCCGCCTCGCTTCCTTTGTCGCACTGCGAGACGCAACTGCACGAGTGAAGGAGCACATGGGTCTGTCCGGTCTTTATGTCCACGAAGGCAATATTATGCACGTCGAAGATTTCAAACACCACATCTTTATCGGTGGTATTGATCACTTCTACATAGATCTTCCCCTTCAAGAAATAAGCATCTTTCTTCTCAGAATACTTATCTTTTACCAAGGCAAGCTTAGCTGGAGTCACCCGGATTTCCAGTCCGGAAGCTGTGGCCAGGGGCAACCACGGTGGCTCGACCGATTTCGCCTTAGGGGCGGGTTTGCTCTTGGCGTGGCCCCATTGGCCCGCCTGCACGGCTGTTGTCAGCGAGAGCATTGATACAACCAGGGCAAGCATTGCCGCAATCAGCGAGGCAGGAGAGCGCATAATTGACCTCCATAAACCAGTTAGCATCGAATTCGACCATACCCCTCGACTCGGCACGAGCCTCGCTGGGGGCAATTAGAAATGAACAGTGAGAACGGCCTCGAATTGGAACAGGGGGTCGGTGGCAGTGCGGTCCGTGCCTTTGTTAACGTAGGCAGCGGCGGCCTGACCTGCCTGGAGCATGGATGCGATGATGTCGAAGGAGAGGATCTTCTCGTAATAGAGTTCAGCTCTGAGGTTCGTTTCGACGCCGACGAAGGAGTTTCCGAGGGCATTTTCCGGGTTGAGGGCCAGGCCCACGCCCACGGTGGCCATGGGTCGGAACATGCCCCAGAGGTCGAGGCCCAGGGAGAGGTCGGCCACGGCGAGGCCTGGGCGCACGACGTAGAACTTGCCGTTCTTGCCGTGGCGGGCCTGGGCCAGCAGTTCGTCGATGTTTCCGCCTCGGTCTCTCATCTCGTCTTCGGTGAGGATGATGGTTCTGCTGCGGCTCTTGCCGGAGTAGAACCAGCCGTTGTTGGTCTTGTTTCCATCGGAGTCATCATCGGGGCTGAGAGCCAGGGCATTGACTACGGCCAGGAGCCCCATGTCCCGTTTCAGGTTGACCTTAAATTCGGCAGTGGCTTGTGCGGCCCAAGCGAAGGTGGTTTCGTCGGCCCCTGCGGCCCTGCCCTCGGTGACACCGTACTGGAGGCCGCCGTCGAGCAGCAGGGTCATGGATGAGAGGCGGGCGGAGAACTGGGCTGTGAGAATGAGCATATCGAGGGTCTGGCCCACCACCTGAGAGTCGTGCATACCCCAGAGGGCTGCGGCCAGGCCGAGGCTTCCCCAGGTTTTGTCATAGCGGAGGCCGGCAACGAAGGTATCGCTGTTGAAGTTGTTGGCGTCGTAGGAGGCGCCTTCGTAGGTCTGGTCGGGCATCTGGGCCAGGGTGAGGGTCAGTTTGCCCCAGCACTGGTTGGTGAAGAGGTTGGCAGCGCCCATCCAGTGGCCCAGGAAGAGGCCCGTGGGGTCGAAGAACTGTTCGTAGCCAACTCTGTACCCGAACTTGTCGTTCTTGAATGTGCCCTCGGAGTAGAGTTGGCGGATAGCAAGGCGGAAGGCCCGGTCGCCATCCATCTGGTACTGGTCGGGGTCCTGCATGGACCAGATGTTGAGCCCCACTTCGCTCTCCCAGACCACCTTGATGTTCTTGGCGGGTCTTATCTCAAGCTTCGGAGCGATGAAGGTACCCAGGAGGCCCACATGCTGGCCTTGGGCGTTGTAGAAGGGGGCAGTGCGGTCGAAGTCGGAGTCGTTGCGCCACAAGAAGAGGTTCTGGATACGACCCGAGAGAACCACCTTCTCGGGTGCCGGATTCTTCACGGGGTTCAAGAAAGCGCCCAGGGCACCAAAGCTTGGGCCTTTGAGGTCATCCACGGGGAAGTGGAAGATGCGTTCTACTCTGACGGGCGATTCTGCACCCTCTTCTGGGGACGCCTCAACGGCCTCGGCCTCGCCTTCGGCCAGGGGCTCTTCAGGCACGGGCACCTCTTTGGCCTCGGCCTCGCCTTCGGCCAGGGGCTCTTGGGGCAGGGGCACCTCTTTGGCCTCTGCCTCGGGGCTCTGGGGAACGGCAACGGCGCCATCGGGTTGAGCAGGCGTCGGCTGTTCCGGCGGCGGCACATCCCCGGCGGGTTTCTCCTGGGCCAGGGCCAGGTTCGACATCAACAGAAACAATCCGCAAACAACGTATATTCTTGCTCTCATGGTTGCTCCTATTACATTGAAGGTCATTGGGTCAGTCCGCCGTCACGGTCTTGCCGTCTTTGACGAAGTAGGACCAATCCCGGTCGTTCTGCCCTTCAATGGGCGGCCGGATGCGAACCCAGTGGTTCCAGCCTGGCTCATCCTTCTGGGGGAAGTAGTGCAGCAACCTGTTCTCTTCATCCCACACTGCGTAGCCGTCGGAGAGCCAGACAAAGAAGCCATCGGGGTAAGGCAGTTCGGGGACGAAGATTTGAGTGGCGGCCTGGGTCTCTTTGCTTCCGAAGACGACTTCGAACTCCCGTTTGGCGTCGGGCACCTTGGCTTCGGGGTCAAAGTAGTGGAAATCGGAATAGTAGTGGGTGGAGATGGGCTTCCCTGAGAGGGCCCTGGCGTAGGGGCGGACGTAGGCCTGATGGCCTCGAGGCACGACGTAGCCTTCGGGCTTCTGGACCTTGACTATGTAGGATTCGGGCATGCTTCCGGGCACGGCGTCGTATCTGTCGGGCTCCAGCTCTTTTCGGATGTACTCAACCAGTGAGAAGTCCTCGTGGTCCCACCAGTCGCCATACTTGGGATGGACGTCGGGGGTATAGACCCAGACCATGTTGCTGGCGAAGAGCCCCTCGAATGCTTCGTAGTAGTTGTCCAGGATCTGGGCACTGATGAGGTACTCCATGGCCCTGGACTGTTGGTAACCAGGCGGGCAGATGGCCTCTCCCACGTCGCACAGTGCAGAGAGGAAGCCCTCGGGGGCCTGGCGGCAGGGCTTGAGCATCTCTTCGCAGATGTTTTCAAACTCCAGGTAGCGGAAGTTCCAATAGGTTCCGAATTCGCCCATGACGAAGGGGGCATTGTCGTAGGCAAAGGCGGCGTAGTCCATCTTCTCTTTGACCACGGGGGTGTAGTCGCGGAAGTCGTACTCGTCGGTGCCCAAGACTCTTGGTGGCTGGTTCAGTCCCACGAAGGGGTAGATGTCGGGGTACCAGTGTGGGGCCCAGACGAAATCTGGTTTGCCGTACTTCTCCTCATAGCCGTCGGGGAGTTTGACGTCGGGGGTTGTGGCGTAGACGAGGTATTGACCTCCCACACCGCCCTCGCCGCCCAGGAGCATATCCAGGCCGTGGGCGGGCTCAATCCAGAACGAGAGCTTGTTGGCCGGCGGGTTTCCGGTTCCGTATACCTTTGCAATGCCCTCGCCCACGTATTCAACCAGGGGCTCCAGGTAGTTCTTGTCCAGGTCCATGTTCATGCCGACAGCGGTGATGAGGTCGGCGCCGAAAACACCCAGGGCTTTTCGTGTCTCGTCGCTGTTGTCTTTGGGCAGAAGCTCCAGGTTCTCCTCCAGAAGCTGCTGCACCAGTTCGCCGATGGTGCTTGTGCCAATCTTCTTGGGGGTACCGTCTTCTTCTTTGAGCAGGGATTCTACGAGACTTCGCACAAGTTCGGGAGAGCCCAGTTCCAGGTAGCCCAGCACCACCGAGAGCATGATGTAGACGCCCGCGGGCTCGTTGAGGATGTCGTATCCGATTACGTGGGGATACTTCTTGCCGATGCGGGCCATCTCCTCCCACGCACCCCGGAAGCCACCCTGCAGCGACTCTTTGAGGTCCACAACCTGAACGTAGGTGTAGCCCTTCTTCTTTAGCTCATCGGCCCGCTCCTGAGCCTCCTCGGGGGTGTAAAAGGTCTCTATGTCGACCCCCTCGTTGAGGCGGTCGGCGTATCCGTATTCCACGGCCCGGCGGTTGGGGAAGAGCTTGTCTCCGGCGTAGAAGGCGCCAAAGCAGATGTTGGTTGCCAGGGAGACGCCGTTGTTGATGCCCCACATGGTGAAGGGGAGGCCGTCGTACGTATCCACGGAGGAGAAGGCGTCGGGCGGCAGGTAGGGCTCCATGTCGTCAAGCTGTGCGGTGATCTGGTCGGCAAGTTCGGGCGTAATCAGGGCCACTTTGGGGTCCTTGAGGCCCAGCATGGTGGCCTTCAGGGTAGCAAAGAGCTTCATGCCCAGGGGCCCCGTGTCTTGCTGCGCAGTGCCAAGCCACTTGAAAACGCCCCAGTAGGGCGACTGGAGGTTCTTCTCGGGCACGCACACCTGAGTGGCCCAGATGGGGGCGCCGTCGCCGCTGACCCGATGGCTGAACCCATTACGGTATTTCGCTGCCCGAACCTCGAGAGAATCTTCGGCGCTGATGCCCAACTGGTCCCGGGTCCGGTTGGGGAAGAGGGACCAGAGCATGTTCATTGGGTCGCCGGGCAGGCAGCACTGGGACTTGCGCTTGCTGTTGCAGACAATCTCTTCATGAACATTACCATCCGGGTCAATAGCTCTATCATTTTTATCGTACTGACAGCACTGCTGGCAGACCGGCCACTCACTATAAAGGGAATAAAACACACGACTCCAGAGGTTCTCATGGAGGTTTATCATAACATAAATACCATACTTCTGGGCCAATTTGACAAGTTCCTCGAAGTAGGCGAGATACTCGGTGTCGGGCTTAAATTTCTTCTCGGGGTAGACGGCCTCCCAGAGCCAGAGGAGCCTGACCGAGTTGAATCCCAGGGCTTTCATCTGTGCGAAGTAGGCATCGGCCTTCTGCAGGCTGAAGGGGCGTCCTACGTATGTGAAGGCTCTCTCTTTCCCCTCTTTCAGCGCCTTGACTTCATCTCCGACGTGCCCGTAGTAGGTCTCGGGAGTTTCGTCGTTGCGAGTGGCCATGACCACGGGGACCTTTATGTTGCCGCCCAGGTTGATGCCTTTGAAGTGCAGATATCTGCCGTGGGCGTCCTTGAAGTAGGTCAACTCGGTGGTGACCGGCGTCAAAGCTGTGTCCAGCACCGGCTTCTCGTTGCTGCAACCGGAGACGAGAGCCGGCAACAGGCCGACCAGTAACAAGAGAAATCTGCGCATCAGCACCTCCCATGGCTGTCCCATGCGCCCGGCCCGGGAATCTCCCGGGGTGTAGGGGACCAAGTGGTTTTATTATTGGGCCGTGACAAGGTCAAAGGAAATACGGAGCGATGCCAATGCAATCGGCTTTGGGACCACAAACAGGGAGCTCACTCCTGGACCTGAATCCCGAGGGTGACGGGTAGCCAGCGCGCCCACCGCTGGTGCGGATCCGTTGCCTGGGATTCGGCCGTCCAGCGTGCGTTTTTCGTGGCCGTAGTCCCACCGAAGCGACAGCGAAGGTGGGTTGACGTCGCCGTCGCCGTCGCCGAACTGCTTGGCCGTCATCAGCCGAGATGACTTGGACAGAACAGAGTCCAATTACTCCCCGTTTGGCGAACCTCACCCGCCCATCGTAGCCTTATCCGGTGATTCTCGAATCGGGGCCTGAATTTGTGGGGTCCAGCGTG
>CAZQHM010000063.1:0-27403 GCA_964593355.1 uncultured Myxococcales bacterium | reverse complement strand
CACGCTGGACCCCACAAATTCAGGCCCCGATTCGAGAATCACCGGATAAGGCTAGGCGCCTGCTTGCGTCGAGTGCCAGGATACCAAGGGCTGCCTGCCGGAGTTCTACGAGTGCTCCGGTATGAACCCCGAGGGTTAGGCCATGCGAAGGCTGGCAGCAGCGCTGCTGTTGATGGCACTGGTCCCTGTGCAGGAGGCCGGTGCCGGTGGTTTTGATACGCCAATAATGTACTCTGCCCGGCACATGGGAATGGGTGGGGCAGCGATTGGGTATGTGAATGATCCTACTGCGGTCTTTCATAATCCTGCGGGGCTGGCCCACACCGATCTTTTGTCGGTAACCCTGGACTTCTCGCCGCTCATCGGTGGGATGACCACATCGCCTTCGTACTCTGGCCAGAACGTGGAGAGTAACACCACGTTTGCGCCCTTCTTCATCGGCGCTGTGAGCTACCGAGTCTGGGATCGGATTACGCTGGGTGTGGGCGTCTACCCAGTGGCCTCTGCGGGGGCAAGCTACGATTACGACACGAACACCGGGGTGAAGACCCACGATGAGACCAAGATCGCATTCATCGAGATTGCGCCGGGTCTGGCTGTGGACCTGCCCCTTGGGTTCAAGGTGGGGGCAGTCTGGCGGGCCACGATGTTGAGCTTCCGCCGCTTGCAGCACTCACCGGGGTCCGGAGTTCCGGGGATGTTCGACATGGATCTGTCGGGCATGAGCTATGCGGGCTACCGCGTGGGTCTCCAGTGGTCCACCCCCATTGTGTCGGCGGGTCTTGTCTACCGCTCACGCACTGACACCACCGTCGAGGGCGATGCGAGCACGCTTGTGCTGCAGAAGTGGGGAAAGACCTCCATGCCCTTCGTCCTGCCCGCCAAAATTGGGGCTGGGGTCAAAGTAGACCTGCAGTTTCTGGCAGCGGCGCTGGATGTGGAGTGGGGATTCCACAGCCAGAACGGCAAGGTGAACATCAGGGCAGAGAGCCTGGCCGAAGGTGGTACCGACCTGGAGCTTCCCAACTACTACATGTGGAAGGATGCCCCCACGGTGCGCTTGGGCGTAGAGCTTCCCCTGCTTCCAATAATCAGAGCACGGGCTGGGTATGTTTATGACGGCGAGACAAGCAACAAGAACTACCCCAGCGCATTTGGCACGCCTCCCACGGCCACCCACAGCCTCACGGCGGGGCTGGGCGTCTCGCTTATGGAGTTTCTGGAAGCCAACGTTGCGTACGCTTACCGGTTCGGCAGTGTGACCGTCCCTGACGCGGAGCCCGGAACTGAGGTCTGCCTGGCTTGCAGCAAGCCCGGCGACTACAGCATTGGCCTTCATGGGTTCTTTGTTGATGTAGGTCTCAAGCTCTGATTTCTGCTTCAGCTTGCCCTGAGCTTCCGCTCCGCATTACCCACCCTGATTGTGAGCCTGGTTGAGTCGAAGTGCTCGCCCAGAGGAATGAGGAATTTTCGTGAGAGACCGAAGAGCTCTTTCATCTGTTGAGTGGTTATAATTCCGTTATCTTTGAGGAAGGCCAGGAGCTTCTCCCGGGCGTTGGCCAGATGGTCTACGTGAAGGTAGTAGTCCACGGTGATCTTGGCTACGACCCCCTCCTGGACCAGGCGTGCCAGCGCCTCGCCGGCGATGCGTGCTTCGGCGCCGAAGCTCTTGAGCAGTTCTTCCCGGTCCTGGGTCTCGAGGCCTGCACTTAGGAAGCTCTGCACCAGGCGTTCCTTGATTGCCAGGAAGCGTTCGTCGAGTTGAGGCGAGTGGGTAGCAAGAGCCACGGTGAGGTCGTCGGTTCGAAGGGCTTTCTGGGAGACCATCTCTGCGAGTACGCTCTCAACCAGGGTCCGGTCGAGGTGTGAGGGGAGCCTGGATTTGAGCTCTTCTTTGGGCATCCCCGCTTTCCGTGGGTTTTCGGAGTGATAGTTTGCGAGAAGCTCCTTAATCTTTTTCACCATAAGTTGCCAATACTCTTCGTGAAGCACGATGGTTATTGTTTTACCACCAAGTTTTCGCACGAATTTGATCGGCTTAGCCAGCCATGCGGCCACCTGGCCTTCGCTGAGCGAGGTGAAGGCGGAGAGGGACCGGACGCGGACGCCATTGGGCCCGGCGAGGTAAGAGGCCGCTTCGATGACCTGCGGAGGGTCGCTGGCGGTTAGTTGGGCGACTTTGTCGAGGCTGCGTGGCTTCGGGCGCACGAAGCGTGGCCAGAGCAGCGTTCCACCGCCCAGGGTTTTTCCATAGTCAGCCAGGGTTGTGAAGCCTCTGACCACGAAGCGCTGGCCCGAGAGGAATGCTACGGGCTTGTCGAGGTGAATGGAGACCAGGCCCGATTGCCCCGGGGCCAGTTCTTTGGGTTCCAGAAGTCGAACGGTAGCCTCGGCCATAGAGGCGCCTGTGTGGAAGAGTGCCTTGAACTGGCGTTTGAGGGGAGACGGAAGGGTAGGCAGGAGGGAGATTTGGCCCAAGAATGCGGAAGTAGGTTCCAGGGTATCCTGGTGTACGAGGACCGCTCCACGTTCGATTTCGTCTCTGGATATTTCCGGGAGGTTGAGGGCCGCTCTGGAGCCGGCGGAGGCGGTGGTGGCCGAGGTTCCGTGGACCTCGATGCGGCGGACCCTGGTTTTGCGCCTTTGGGGAAGCAGCAGCAGTTCGTCGCCCGTTGCAACGGAGCCTGTTTGCACGGTGCCCGTGGCGACGGTTCCGAAGCCCTTGATGGAGAAAGCGCGGTCCACGGGCATTGTCAGGGGTCTGTCTGCATTTATTCTGGAGCCGGACTCTGCCAGGCGCCTGATAAGCGAGGAGAGCTCAACCTTGAACTGGGCGACTCTATCTTGTGGCCATGCAGCGCTGAATTCGATTATGGGAGCGGCCTTGAGGAAGCTGCCTCCCAGGGACCTGGAGACGTCTTCTTTGACCAGTTCAACCCAATCGGGGTCGACTAGGTCCACCTTGGTAAGAACGACGATGCCCCTGGACATGCCCAGCAGCTCACAAATGGCCATGTGTTCCCGGGTCTGGGGCATGACGCCTTCGTCGGCAGCGACCACGAGCATGACGATGTCGACGCCCGACGCACCGGCGATCATGTGGTGTACAAACCGTTCATGGCCAGGTACGTCGATTAGGCCGACCCGTTGACCTCCGGGCAACTCCATATAAGCGAAACCAAGCTCAATGGATATGCCTCTTTCCTTCTCTTCTTTGAGTCGGTCGGTATCAATGCCGGTTATGGTTCGGACCAGCGTGGTTTTGCCGTGATCGATATGCCCGGCCGTCCCGATAATGAACATGGTGCGCTCCTTGACCACCCCCAGGGTGGGTGTTACGATAGGCGGACCCGTTTTGGGGGTCAAGGTTCGTGTTGGAAAACGTTCCTGCCGGTAGCATTGTTTCGGGGGCGGGGCGTGTGGGGCGTGGTGGGTCTTCCCATGGCTGGAGAGTAACCGCAGAGGGAATCTATGAAGGTCAAATGTCCTGGTTGTACGGCAGAGTTCGTTGTGGAAGACGGTCGGATTCCTCCTCTTGGGACTCAGGTACGTTGTCCCAAGTGCTTCAAAGCGTTTCAGGTGTCGGGGCAGAGCAACGATCCGGCAAGCCAGCTTGAGGCAGAACTGGGCATGGGCCCTGCGCAGACGGGCTCGACCAGGACGGTTGGTACGGCAGGTGGTTTTGGGGCCGGTCTCGGCAGTTTCGACGCATCCAAGGCTGGTTTGGCGGAGAAGCCTACTGAGATAGTCTCAGGGCAGAATGGCCCCAAGACGGTGGCGCCGTCGATGCCCTTCGGGGACGGAGCCATGACGCCGCCCCAGCCCGGTGTGCCGAACCGAACCGAGGTGGTGGTACCACCGATGAACATCAAGGGCCGGGACAGGGATGGTTCCAAGGGCGGATACGAGTTTGAGCTTTCGGACAACCTTGGTCTTTTTGGTTCCTCGGGGCAGAAGCCCCAGGGTAGACCTTCTCCCATGGAAGAGCCAAGCGGCGCAGTTTTCTCTGCCGACGAGCTTTTCATGGCCACGGAGAGCGGTGACCGTTCGGGTGGACAAGACCTTGCCTCGGAATTTGACGTGGCCGATGGCGGTGGAGTGGACCTGGACCTCTCCATTGCACCGCCCACCATGCACGCAGAGCAACCCTTCCCTCCAGTACCCCCACTGCCGCCGTCTGGAACACACGGCGGGTTCGGTGGCAGTTTTGGCGGAAGTGCCACCACTTATGGTGGAGCGGGCGTTGGAGCCCACGACGACGTTCTAGGGGTCAAGCCTACCATGGGGCAAGATGCTGCTGGTTTTGGTGGCGGGCTGGGCGAACCAGACGCCGGGATGCCCCCGCCGATTCCGGGAGGCGGCTCTGGCAGTGCCACCAAAGGCGTGGCTGGCCCATCGTTGGACGACATAGACTTCTCCATGCTGCTCGACGAGAATCCCGAGCCCCCGCCGGTGGAGTTTCAGGGCGGCGGCGCCCCGGGGATGCAGTTCGAAAAGCCCGAGATGCCCGACGCCTTCAGGATGGAGGAGATCTCCTTCGACGACCTGGGTGACTTCGGTGGCCCTAAGCCCGCTGCTGGTGCGCCAGCGGAGGCAGGCGGCTTCAGCTACGACCTGGACATAGATGCATCCACCGCACCAAAGCCCCAGCCTACGGTCAAGGCTGGCGAGGCCGTTGGCACCAAGGCCACTGCCAAGGCTGGCAGCAGGAAGGCGAAGAAGAAGTCAAGCGCCGCTGGCGGCCTGGCCGCAGTGCTCATCGTAATTCTTGCTGGTGGCGCAGGCGCCTACTACCTGGGCCTGCTCGACCCCATACTTGGAACGGAGAAACCTTCTGATGCCCCCGAGAGCAAGAGGGCCAAGAAGAAGGCGGAAGCGGCGGAGCAGAGCCTGAGCTTTGACAGCAGGCTCATGACCAGCGCCCAGGGATACATCAATCGCCTGGAGCTGATCCAGAAGGAGATGAAGGTCAATCCAGACACGACGGAGCAGTTGGAAGCCGAGATGATGTGGAACTTGGCCTGGTTCCGTCTTCTCTTCCCGGGCGAGTTCAACAACTACACACACGAGGGAGAAGAGCTGGGCAAGAAGATTGAAGATCTTCGCAAGAAATACATAGATAAGAAAAACGAAGTCGTGGACGCTGTGTTTGTGGACAAGATGGAGGCCATGGAGGCCGGGGTAGCCGGGGACTGGGCCAAGGCCTCTGCAGAGTACAAGGAGTATGTGAGTGGGAAGACCCTTCGGGCTGGTCAGCTTCTGGAGACCAGGCAGATGACCAAGGCGCTTGCCAGGGAGGACAACCTCTTTCACGCGCTGCTCGCTTTGAGGACCAACGATCTGGAGGAGGCCGAGAGCCTTCTGGTGTTGCTGCGTGAGGAGCGAAAGGAGGACATTCACTCCAACTTCTTGTTGGCGCAGCTGGAGGCCGCCAAGGCCCGGGGCTACACTGCCGAAGAGAAGGACAAGGCCGGGGCCGCCAGGGAGAAGGCCGCTGGGTACCTGGGCGAAGTCTTGGAAGGCGCCCCCGATTTCACCGACGCCAGGCTCCTGCTGGCCGAGTTGATGCTTGAACGTGGTGAGGTCAATCGCTCGGTGGACCTTGCAAGGGAGTGCCTTGACCAGGCCCGCAAGAAGAACGACCCACTGGCGCAGGTGCGTGGATACAGGGCCGTTGTCTACTACCTCGAGAAACAGAACGACGACAAGGCGCTCTTTGCCCTTCTTGAGGATTTCTTCACATCTCTGCCCGACATGGGCGACTCCCCTGTCCCCGAAGACCTGCTGCTGAAGCTGGCCGGCATCTATTTCAAGCAGAAGGATCTGGTCAAAGCCCAGGACGTCATGAAGCGGTGTGACAAAGTCTGCGGCACGCCGGAGTACTACCTGCTGGCCACCCGAATATTCAGAGCAGCGGGGCGTGAAGAGGCCGCCAATTTCCTCGCCGTCGAGGGGGTGAAGAAGTATCCCGACGACCACGCCCTGCTTGTGGCCATGGCAGAGGTTGCGCTGCACACCAAGCACATGGACAGCGCCCGATCATACCTTGAGCAGGCCCTGCGAAAGAAGCCTGAGGACGAAGAGTCGGCCATCACGCTCGCCAAGATCTACGTCGACCAGCAGGCATGGGGAGAAGCCAGGAGGGTGGTCCAGGCCTCACTGAGAGCAAAGCGCGATAGCCTCCCGCTGCTTGAGCTGCTCACGGAAATCCTTACTGCCCTGGGCGAGGATAAAGAGGTAGCCTCTTCTCTAAAACGGATGCTCGAACTAAAGGACGATATCCTGGTCCGCCAGAAACTGGTCCGCATTATGGCCAGGCAGGGTGACCACAAGGAGGCGCTCAAGCACTTCGAGGTACTGGAGGAGCGAGGCGCCATGACCAAAGAGTTGCGCCCATCTTTCGCCCTGGCCCTCCGATCTGCCGACAGAATCCCCGAGGCTGTGGAGGTGCTAAAGGCCGTCTTCAAGGACAACCCTGCTGATGGTGAGGCCGCTCGCTTCCTGGCAGACATCTATCTGCAGAAGAAGGACTTCTTCAACGCCAAGTTCTACCTCGAGGCCTGCCGAAGAATCGACAGCACGGACCACGCCATCCAGCACTCACTGGGGACAACCTGTCTGGCGATTCAGGACGAAGCCTGCGCCATGGAAGCCTTCCGGGCCGCGGCAGAGATGCTGCCGACAAACCTGACCTATTTGCAGTCATACGCCAAGCTGCTCTATACTACCGCGCGCAAAGATGAAACTGACAACAGAAGAAAGACAATTGAGCAGGCAAGAAAATATTTCGATTATATTATTTCTAGATACGAAAGTGACGTAACCATACCTAAGGAGGCTCAGGACCCCGAGATCTACTTCAGCCGAAGCACCATTCTCTTCGAGTCCGGTCGCTTCGACGGCGCCCTGAGAGACCTCGAGCAGGCCATGGAGAGGGCCCCACATCGCACTGACATTCTCTCAAACTACGCAGACACGCTCTTCCAGATGGGTAGATATGAGGATGCCGAGAAGTATTATATGGAGATGATAACGCGTAAGGTATCCGTCGTATACTCATATATGCAACTTGGAAGAATATCCTTGAACCGTGGCGATCGAGAGAAGGCTCGCGAGTTCCTTACCCGCTGCACCACCGAAGGCCCCGGACAGTTCCCCGAGGCTTATCGATTCCTGGGGGACATCTATCTGGAGAAGGGCCTTCGCAAGCTGGCCTCGGTGAACTACGACCTCTTCCTGAAGCATGCGCTCCCCAACGACCCGGCTTTGGACGAGGTCCGAACGGCGCTGAGGCGCCTTAAGTGACCCTCTGGCGGTCGAGAACATGATCAAGCTCTCCATCAGCGATACGCACCTCTCCATGGGAAGCAGGCCCGGGCGTTTCAACCCGTACGAGGACTTTCACGACGATGAGGCCCTCTGCTCTTTTCTGGATTATTACAGCAGCGGGGAGTTCGAAAAAGAGAACGTCGAGCTCATCTTGAACGGCGACATATTCGACCCGTTGGCGGTGGATCTGAACGGGCTCTTTCCGGAGCGCATCACGAGTTCTGTTGCCGTGGCCAAGATGGGCAAGTGTCTCGAGGGTCATGCGGAGGTGGTTGCTGCAATGCGGCGGTTTCTCTCGCTGCCAGGGAAGAGCATCACTTACAACATGGGCAACCATGATCTTGAGGTTGCCTATCCCGCTGTGCAGCAACTGATCCGTTCGGTGGTTGGGGGACCGGATGGCGCCATGAAGCTGCGCTTTCGAATCTACGAGCCATGGTATGACCTGCCCGGGGGAGTGAGAATCTGCCACGGGAACCAGTTTGAGGCGTTGAACCGGGTTGACCTGAAGAATCTGTTTCTGACCAAGGGGTATTCCGAACCGATTCTCAACCTGCCCTGGGGCAGCATTTTTCTGTTGAAGGTACTGCTGCCTGTGAAGCAGGAGCGGCCGCATATGACGTTGGTGCACCCGTTCAGCCGGTTTTTGGCGCTGTCGCTGGTGACGGACACTCGGGTTGCGGCTCCAGCCACGGCCAGGGCGGCCTACCACTTCATGCGCACCCGTTTCGTGGAGGCCAGGCGCCGTGCTGCCAGCCTCAGCGAAACCGTCCGGATTATGCGCGAGGAGGCTGTGGTAGTACCTGACTTGGAGGTTGCCGCTGCGGCGATGTTGAGGGACAACCCGGGGCTCCGGGCTGTGATAATGGGGCACTCCCATGAGGCCAAGATTCGGAGAATGGGGAACCGAGGGGTCTATGTGAACACGGGGACATGGACCAAGTACGTCAGCCTGGAAATCCCCGATTTTGGTTCGCATACCCGGCTGACTTATGCCATGGTTGACTACCGGGGCAACGGGCAGACTCCCTATGTGGGCCTCTACCAGTGGTTCGGGCCGAGGATGCCGTTGAGGGAACTTAAGTACTAGATAACACACGTATTGAGGTGAACGATGCAGGAGCGGAGGGTAGTAACGCTGTTTTTGGAGCGTGGAGGCAAAATAGCTCTGTTCCGTCGGAGCAACCTGGTAGCAACCTATGCCGGGAAATACGGAGCAATCAGCGGTGCCATCGAGGATAACGTCTCCCCCCTGGAGCAGGCCAAGAGAGAGTTGCTGGAGGAGACGGGCCTTCTTGAGAGCGTGACTTTCTTGGGAGAGGGTGAGCCCATCAGAGTTGAGGCGCCTGAATATGACGCCATCTTCGTGGTTCACCCCTTCCTGGTGCACATGGAGTTTGGAGAGATCAAGCTGAACTTCGAGCACGACCAGGTGGTTTGGGCGACACCTGCCGAGCTGAGGAGTATGGATACGGTTCCTGAGCTGAGCCGGACATTCGACGCTGTGGCCTCCAGGGAGGGCCTCAACCGCACCATGGACCGCCTGAAGCTTGAGATCGCCTCGGATAGAATCAGCGGCAGTCTCGGCCTCGCTGCCAGAGGGGTCAACGTCCTGGCCATAGGCGAACTCTCCCACACCTGGTACGGAGAGGGCATGGATGCCTCATTCTTTGAACACGCCGAAGAGGTAGCCAATCTCAGAGGTGGAATGGAGGTCATCCGCAACGCTGCTGCCCATGCTGCGCTGGAGGTTCAGCGGGGAGGAGACGATCCGGTCTCTGATCGCCTCTTCCGATTAGGACATGAGATCGTGGCGCAGCGCGCTCAGGTTGCGAAGCAGGCAGCGGCGTGGCTGCAGGAGAGAAACGTCAAGCGGATCTTCACCCTCTCCTGGTCTACCACGGTGCACGAGACTCTGTTGGCCATCGGCCCCGACTCGGTCGAGGTCAACATCATAAAGAGCAGCCCTGGCGGCGAGGGAGTACAGCACGCCGAGAAACTCGCTCGTGAGGGCTTCAAGGTAACGCTCTTCCCCGACAGCTCGCTCCATGTGGCAATCAAAAACAGCGACGTCGTTTTGCTGGGGGCAGATGCCGTGCTCACCACGGGATCCTTCGTGAACAAAACCGGCTCATTCCTGGCCTGCTCCCTTGCAGAGCGCATGCAGGTTCCATCTCTTGTGGTAACAGAGACCATGAAGTTCTGCCCATCCTCGGTGTGGCAGAGGGAGACGGCTCCGTGGCGCCCCAGCCTTTATCAGGGGGCCAACCTCTCGGTCTGGTCGGAGCCATTCGAGGAGGTTCCTGGAGAATTGGTGCACCGTTTTGTTACTGAGAAGGGTGTGCTGGTCTCTGAGGAGGCCCAGGCACTCTGTCTTGGAGTTCAGGATGAGCTGAAGCGCTACGGTCTCATGAACTCGTTCTTCAGTGTCCCAAGGTAGCGGAGGTTGTGACCATGCGTCATCGCATTCTGGCCATATTGGCCCTGATGGTTACTCATGCAGCGGGCTGCTCGGAGCCTCTTCCACAAGAGGGCGATCTTGGGGTCTTCGTCCCCGAGGACCTCATCCAAGAGGAGGACGACGTTCAGGCCAACTATGAGTCTGAGGAGGTGTGGACGCATCTCTGCTCTCCGACTACGGAGACCAAGCTGCACTGGCTCTATGTGGGCGTGCAGATGTTCGAGACGACTATGGAGCATCAGCTTCCTGGGCTTCAGGTTCCTGGTGTCACCGTTGATTTCTATGATTTTTGCGATACTAAAGTCCACTCACTTGTGACAAATGAACAGGCCGTAGGTGGATTCCAAATACTCATTGATGGTGATGGTTTCGACGGTTATCTTGAGTACACACAGGAGAATTACCCACTTTTCCGACAGTTCGACAAGCCTTTCAGGCAGTTCGTGCAGATCATCAAAGGTCGAATGTTTGAGGGGCCTCTCTTCGAGGCTCCTTTGACCGTTGTTGGTCAGAGCTCAAGCCGGGGATACATCCAGGGCACCGTTTACAACTGGTACGACGAGAAGCCGCTGCCTGGAGCGGTGATTGAGGCCGAGATAGGCGGCAAGAAGGCTGGGGAGGTCTGGTATCTGCCTGATGCCCTTCCCGTGCCGAGCCAGGCGCTGAAGGCCACGGAGAAGACCGGGGCCTTCTTTGTTGTTAATCTTCCGCCGGGACAGGTTCTTTTGCGGGCGACGCTTTCCGACGGCCGCGTATTTGAGCGTCCGGCCAAGACATGGCGACTGGACTCATTCCCGCGCAAGACCATTACGGAAGTGGGTATACCGGTTTATCCCGATCAAGAATTTGAAGTGTGTGACGCCTACAACTGCCCCGAGAAGTGAAGCAGGGCGAAGACGGCACCTGCCAGCAGCACAACTCCAAGCAAACCAATGATTACGTACTTACCCACGGGGGACTTGGGGCGCTCTGTGACCTGGAAGGTGAACTGGTTGGATGCAGTCATCTTCGACTGGCCCAAAGAGCCGTTGGAGTAGGCCGGCGTTGAAGAGCCATTGGCCGCATGCCCCTGTTGGGAGTTGGTGTGAGCCTCGCCGGAGTTGCCCGAGATGGGCCGAATGGTAGTCTGTGAGACGTTGGCAGAGCTAGGTGGTGGCGGTTCGTCCATATCCAGCCCGGCGGCGGTAAGGAATGCTACCCAGGGCTCGGCGCCTGCTTCATATTCGCGGACAAAGACGGAGAAATCGCACCATCTGGTTCCATCGGGAGAGATCGTGGCTTGCCCGCTTGTGCCCACCTTCTGACGCCAGGCTAGAAGGGACTCCATGTCGTTGAACTTGAGCTTAAGGCCCGAGGCTGTCTTGAGCTGCCAGACAAGCCTGATGGGGGCTTCGGGGATCTGCTGAGAGGAGTTGAAGGCCTCCTGGTCCGATGAAGAGAGGGGCTCATAGACATCGGCGGACTCGGAGAATGGTCCGGCCTGCTCTACGCCTTCCCCATCGTTGAATGGCGGGGTGTAACCCAGAGGAGGGGTGGGCTCGCCCTCGAATCCATCGGGCAGGTCTGGTGTTTCGGAGGTAGACTCGTCACCGATCTTCGGGTCAGAGTTCTCTTCGGTGCCCGAGAGTTCATCGGCCAACACATTAGGAGAGGTAGCTCTTGCGGCATCGCCTGGGGCCCACTGGTAGTTCTCGGTGTGGCGCACGGGCTGTGCCGGCAACTCAGCGGCGGTGTCATGACCGGAGACGGCATCAGAAGCTGGCATGGAGGTACCGGTCTGAATGTAACCGCAGTGTGGGCAGACGACTTTTCCGCCCCTAGCTCCCCGGTCACTCTCAGTGACAAGGAACTCCTGCCAGCAAGCAATACAAATGAAGCGGTCACTCATTCCATAAACCAATCTACCCTTGTATCGACCCCGGGGCGAAGTCTATAGCAGTCAGCCACAGGTTCAGCACACCCGCACGCGGCGGGCGGCCTTGGGCAACGCAGGGGTCTCTCCTGCGGCGCGAACGCTAGCACCGCGTGGTACCAAAAGCAACCGGTATTCCCAGATCTGCGATGGATTTTGGGGTGGCCCCGCATCAACACTCGGGCGGCCCCAAAATGGTCTCCAGATGCTGTGTCTTGATCCCGAAATGGCTCTTGAGCTTTCGGTATCGGTCAATGGAGGCGGGGTTCGATGTTGCGTTTTGGCGACGAACAGCCAGCAGCATGCGGTTCTTGTCCGTATGCTCCGTCGAGATGAACTCGAAGAGCTTCACCTCGTAGCCGTTGGCTTCCAGAAGAAGGGCTCTCATGTATCGGTGAGCATCTCAGCCATGGCGCCGGCGTGGACCCCGTACCTGAGTATGTCGGCCAGCTCGTCGGGGGTCTCCATCTGGGGCCGAATCTCTTTGTGGCAGCATGGGGAGCAGACAATGATGTTCGCTCGGCCTTTGATGCCCATGCCCAGGGCCATGTCCGTAGCCACATCGCAAGCGTGGAGGGCGATGAGCAGGTCAACCGCCGGTGGAGCCCCCGAGCCAAGCTCTCCTACCTCGAATCGCAGCTTGGAGAAGCCCACATCCTGGGCAATCCCGTTGCACATCTCGACCAGTTGCGGTCTGATCTCGATTCCCAGGGTCCGGGGCTCTGCGCTGAAGGCAGTTGCAATGTGGTCGTGGAGGGCAAAAGTAAGGTAGCCTTTGCCAGCTCCGAAGTCGATTATGGAGGCGTCGGACCAGTTCTCTTTGTCAGATTCAACAAGAGCACCATTTACTATCTCGATAAAACGATTAATCTGTTTCCACTTGTGCGCCATAGAGGGAATAGGCTTGCCCGAAGGATCCGTGATGCCCAGTTCACGCAGCCAGGGTCTTGAGCTGTCAACCCAACGCTTCTTGCTCCTGTTGTGGTCTGGCGCGGGTGGGGGGCGCAGTGTGGTTTGGCCACCGGAGATGAGACATCGGCCCTTCTTGTCCCACTTAGCGTGGATTTCCCCCTGGGTGAGGATGAGGTGTGCCGCCAGGGCATGCGTGCCAAGGGTGTTGGATAGCCACAGCAGGGTCTCGGCCATGGGCAAGGTCCGGGTCTCATCTCGGGTCTTGTAAGAGTAGCCCACGGCGAGATGGGCATCCCCCCTGACGGTCACCGGTCGGAGGGTGATTCGGGATAGGTCCGGGTCAAGGCGCAAGTCGGCAAGCACCGCCTTGACCAGCGTTCCTTGACGAAGGTGCTCCTGGAGGAGCTCCAGGAATCGGGAGAGGCCCTGGGCCGCCTCGCAGTTCAGTGGTTTCATGTGGTACCGGCTATTAGAAGAAATACTTGGCCAGACCCAGGACGCCCTGGCTCCAGGGCACTCTGTGAGTAGTCCCACCCTGGGCGGACTCAAGGCGTTCCCGGTTGGCCAGATACCACTCGAAGTTCCTGAGCAGGGCATCCTTATTGGAGTACTTAGGTGAGAACCCAAAGACCTTCTCGGCCTTCTCCACGGAGACGAAAGAATCCTTGGTGGCTGTCTTGTAGACCCAGGGATAGAGAGGCGATAGCCCCAGGCGGTCGAGCACCTCGAGGGAGAAGACGACGAGGTGTCCCGGCGAGCTTCGAATCTTCCTGCCGAAGCCGGCCCTGTCCAGCACCACCTGATAGTCTTCACGCATCTTGGAGAATACCTTGGCACCCACGTTGAACTCACTGTTCACCGCCACAGGGTCATGGTGTTCCGCTGCCATTACGATGGCTTCGCAGAGGTCCTCGACGTCGAGCAACTGGTACAGATTGTCGCCCCGTCCGATCATGGGGAAGGAGCGTCCCTCGCAGGCCCACTGGTAGAAGATGGCAAAGACGCCCAGGCGTTCAGGGCCGATGAAGGATTTTGGGCGGATGGTAGTTATGACCATGCCCTGCTGGCGATACTCTTTTACCATGCCTTCGCAGCGGACCTTTGTGATTCCATAAGGACCAACGCCAATCATGGGGTCGGTTTCATAAAGAGGATGTTTATTTGGAATACCATATACCGCCGTCGATGAGATATAAATATTCCGAGGAACGCCATATTTTTTTGCGGCATCGAATATATTCTTAGTGCCATCTATATTTGTCGAAAAAATATCTTTCTTCGGGTACAAAGGCAGCGCTGCGGCGCCATGCATAACGACATCAAAGCCTCTGGATATTATTTTATCAACGGCTTCCCGGTCGCGCACATCAGTGAGGTGGTGAACCACTTTTGGGGCTGTGTCGGGATAATCGAAGGGCTCTTTGTCCAGGGTTTCGACAACATGACCATTCTGGAGCAGAAAGCGGACAAGATTGATACCAAGAAAACCAGAGCCACCGGTAACCAGCCACTTAGCCATGAAGCACCTCCTGAATCGGGAGCAGAGCGGTGTCAGCCGCCCAAATCTCGGGCAACGTAGGGTAGCACCTGAAAAGCCACAGGCAAGATGAAATTGACTGTGGTGGAGATAGCTCCTAGACTGCCGCCTGCGTGTGGAGGGGTACCATGTCGAAGCCTTTTCGAGTTTCCATAGCCGGGGCCACAGGGGCCGTCGGGCGAGAGATGCTGGCTCTGCTGGAGGCCAGGGAGTTTCCGGTTTCTATGCTGAGTCTGTATGCGAGTTCCCGTTCTGCGGGGGAAGAGCTCTACTTTCGAGGGAAGCGGCTGGTGGTGCGAGAGTTGGAGAGGGATGACTGGCTTGCCAGCACCGATTTGTGCCTCGCCTCGGGGGGAAAGATGGTCAGCCATCTTCTGAAGGAGTGGGCCGAGGGTTCCGGGGCGGTCGTGGTTGACAACTCCTCGGCGTTCCGCATGGTGCCGGGGGTTCCGCTGGTAGTTCCCGAGGTCAATCCCGAAGCTCTGGATGTTGGTGCCAGCTACATTGCAAATCCCAACTGCAGCACTATCCAGCTGGTATTGCCGCTGAAGGCCATCCACGACCTGGCGGGCCTCAAGAGGGTTCTTGTAAGCACCTACCAGTCGGTCAGTGGCGCTGGACAAAGTGGCATAGATGAGCTCTCCAACCAAACCGTAGCATTATTCAATGGCAAAGAAGACATAGAAAAGAATGTGTTTCCACACCGAATTGCGTTCAACGTAATTCCTCACATTGGCACATTCGAACAGGATGGTTACACAGATGAGGAGATGAAAGTAACTCGTGAGACACGGAAGATCATGGGACTGCCGTATCTCCCCGTTGCCTGCACGGCGGTTCGCATTCCTACCTTCGCCTGCCACAGTGAGTCGGTGATGGTGGAGTTGGAGCGGCAGGTCACGGTGGAGCAGATCCAGAAGGCGCTTGCCGCTTTTCCTGGAATCAGACTTGACGATGACCCCGCCGAGCACATCTACCCCATGCCCATGAACTGCACCCAGGTGGCCGAGGTGGCCGTTGGCCGCGTGAGGCGGGACATTTCGGGGAACAACGCCTTCAACTTCTGGGTTGTGGCGGACAACCTTTGGAAGGGGGCAGCGCTAAACGCTATTCAGATAGCGGAGGAGCTGCATCGAAGGCGGTGAGCGGATGCCGGGAAGGGGCTGACAGTTGCGAATTGACAAAGTGGCAATGGGGGCCGGTGTTTGCCGGCCGATTTGCCAAAAGGGCAAGAGGGAGAGCCGGTAACGGCGCCAGCGTCGGGGGCTTGGATGGTTCCAAGCCCCGGTTTTGCTGGGTTGGCAGTGTGTTACGGGGCTCCGGGGTGCTGCGCCTGAGCATGGTACATACCTTGCATGCTGCAACGCCCCGTTTACGGAGGTTTCCAAATGAGGATGACCGCACCAATGCTTTCCGGGTTCCTGGCGCTGCTGGTGGCAATGCCCGCCAGTGCGGCCATCACGGGCTTCACCGTCAACAAGATTGACGGAGCCGGTGCACTCCAGGGCCAGCTCGACTCTCGAATGACGGACGACTACAAGATAAACTACGCCGACTGCCTGCTCTATCTGGGTGACTACTCCGACCCCGAGGCCGAGGTGCCTTCGGGGGCCGTTGCCCCGAGGTTTTCTCTCAAGTGGAGCATGACCCCGGTGACCGGGTACGACTACTCCATCAAGGTTGGCAACTGCAGCGACACCGGCGGCATTGCCGATGAGGCCACGGAGTCGTGCAAGTACATAGTTTCCAAAACTTCTCTGTCCTCCTATACAAATAATGAGATAATTGTTAGCTTCACCGATCTCTTCCTGGATCGATGCAACTTGGGCGATACCGGGGACAGCTCCATTTACATTTTTGTTCAGTATGGTGATGATACTCTCACCAAAATGGTTGAAACGGTAAAGTTTTCCTACGACTTCGAGGCGCCTCTGACCCCCACCGAACTCTCGGCCGTAGGGGGCGAAGGGAACCTGAAGGTCTCTTGGAGCGATGACGTCAACAGCGATGATGTGACTTACAAAGTTTATTGGGCCGATGAGTCCTTTGATGAAGATACAATCGATTTGGCTAAGAGCAAATCGGACATTGACGCCACCAGCTATCAGATCGGCGGGCTGTCAATTGGTACGCAGTACTACGTTGGCATTGTCGCCGTGGACGAGTACGACAACGAGAGCACCCTCTCGAAGCTGGTTACGGCCTCCCCCGTAGATGTCACGGACTTCTGGGAGAGCTACAAAGGGGCCGGAGGCCAGGAAGAGGGTGGATTCTGTTTCGTGGCCACCGCTGCTTGGCAGACCCCCATGTCGGGCGCCTTGCCGCTGCTCAGGGGCTTTCGGGACAGCGTGCTGCTGCAGAACGCCTGGGGACGGCGATTCGTGACCCTATATTACTCCCAGAGCCCGGCTCTGGCGGCGGCCATCAAGGGTCGGCCGGTGTTGAGGGCGGTGACCAGGGTAGCGTTGGCGCCCCTGGTTGGAGTTGCCTGGTATGCAACCAAGGCCACCCCTGTTGAGCGTGGCGGGGTCTTGATTGCCCTGGCGCTGGCGCTCACGGCCCTGGCCTGGAGAAGAAGAAACCTCATCAGTGACAGGAGGGCGTAATGCTGCGCTCCTTTACCATCACGGCCCTGCTGGGCACACTCTTCATTCACTCCTCGGCCCTGGCCCGAGATTCGGAGCAGTCGCCTCAGAGTACTGCAATGGAGATCCGGTTTGGCTTCTACAGCCCTGGCATCGACGGCGAGTTCAAGGGTGGCGCCACCCCCTACGAGGATGCCTTTGGGGCCGACTCGGCCTGGATGCTCTCGGCTCAATTGGACTACCAGTTCTGGCACGGCTTTGGCTCACTGGGGGTCTTCGGAATGGCCGGCTACGGGTCGGTAACGGGCAAGGGGCTCCTGGCCGACGGTGAGCGCAGCAGCGACGAGACTGCGCTGGTGCTCTTCCCCTTCACGGGGGGCCTGGTCTATAGGTTCGACGTTCTGGCAACTCGTTTCGGCATCCCCCTGGCGCTGGCGCTCAAGGGTGGCGTGGACTACTGGATCTGGCGCATCGACGACGGAAACGAGGACACATCGAAGTTCAAGGGCGCTGATGGAAGCAGCAAGGAGGCACTGGGCGGCACCTTCGGCCTCTACGGTGCCGTTGGAATTTACCTTCTACTCGATTTCTTTGAACCCCATGCCGCTGCCATATTTGACAACGACCTAGGCGTTAATAATAGTTACTTTTTCGTTGAATGGGCAGCACATTGGATTGATGATTTTGGCAGCACGAAGAGTTTCGACCTGTCGGACGGCGGGCTGGTCTTTGGGCTGGCCTTCGAAATGTAGCCGTGTATCACTATCTCCTATGGATTCGCTACGACGGTACAGACTTTCACGGCTGGCAGCGGCAGACTGACCTGCGCTCGGTGCAAGGTGAGTTGGAGAGCGCCCTGAAGAAGGTTGTGGGGGATGAGTACCGCATGGCCTCGTCGTCACGCACTGACTCTGGTGTCCATGCCCTGCGGCACCCCGTTGGAGTCAAGACGCCGGTGAAGTTGCCACCGGTGGCCCTGTTTCGAGGCATGAACAGCGTCCTCCCTATGGACATGGCCGTTGTGGACGTGCAAACGGTGCCCTTGGGCTTCAACGCCCGCAAAAGTGCTGTGGCAAAGACCTACCGTTACCGGGTCCTGAACCAGACAAACCGTGACCCTTTCATCGGCCGCTACGCATGGCACGTGCCGTACCGCCTCGATGTTGAGTCCATGCGTGAGGCGGCCCAATACCTGGTTGGTGAGCACGACTTCTCGGCGTTTCGGGCAGCGGATTGTGATGCCCGAAGCCCGAGGCGGAGGATGCATGCTTTGGTGGTGGAGCGTAACGGGGCTGAGATCATCTTTACGCTCCACGGAAACGCCTTCCTGCGCAACATGGTGAGGATTATCGTTGGCAACCTGGTCACTGTGGGCAGGGGCCGCTTGACCCCCGCTATGGTGAAGGAGATTCTCGACTCCCTGGACAGGACCAAGGGGGCTCAGACGGCACCCGCCCGTGGTCTGACCCTAATGGACGTGGACTATCCAATGGAACTGGTTGCATCAGGAGCACTTGAGTGGTAAACGGGCTGGCCCGGGAGGCCGTGCATGTGCCCACCGGTGGCATTGGAGGCAGCAATGAACGACGACGTCATTAATCCCTCGGAGCTGAGCAACGAGTTGGAGAAGAGTGAAGCCGGCACCACCGTGCCCGAAGCAGAGGTAGCCCCTTCCACAGACAACGTTGAGGTATTGGAAGAAGTGGCCGAGGCCGTGGAGGCAGTTGGGCTTGAGGCCGCTGGAGCCGTGGAGCCCGAGGCCGTGGAAGCGGCAATGCCCGAGACCACGTTAGAAGCGGCCAAGATAGAAGCGGCCAAGATAGAAGCGGCCAAGGGAGAGACGGTCGACGAAGAGGATGAGGACGACAACATAGGAAACCGAATCGACTATGAAGGCCCCAAGGGGGGCGGAGGCCGTCGGGGGCCCTCTCTGTCGGAGCAGGATCCTTACTGGCAGTTCGGCACCCCCGTTGAGAGTTGGGGTTCTACCCAGGGCCGCCAAGGCGGCGTGGTTGCAGGTACCGGCCTCAAAGAGGATGACCCCTACTGGACGTTCGGCGCCCCGCCTTCATATTGGGGCAAATCCAAAGACGGATCATCATCGGCACAGGGTCACGGCCGACCGCGGGTCTACTTCGAATGTGTGCGCTGTGGAGTTAAAGTTGAGCGCAAAGCCATGCACCGAGGCGGTGCCTTCTGCCCCTTCTGCAACCGGCCCATGAGGCAGGTTGGGGGTGCTCCCACGGGTCGTCCCGGGGACCGCAGAGACTCGCGCCACCGACCGGGACCGGGGCCCGACAGTGCCACCCCCGAGGCTGCCCCGGCCCCCGTTGTCCCAGCAGAGCCCACAGAACCCACGGTGCCCACAGTGCTGCCTGCTTCCACAGAGCCCGAGGCTGGCGGCGAGCAGTAGAGTTGTTGTAAGCCGGTCAGAGATGAGTGGATTCAAATCGTAATCTGTTGTTTTGACCTGGGCTTTCGCTACTTAAGCTCGTAGACATAGTTCGTATCATAGCAACGAACATGCAGCTTTCCATCCTTGGGAATAATGTAGTCGTGCATGGTTTTAATCTTTTCCTTCTGCACGATTTCCCCGGTGTGCCGGTTCACCAGGAAGAGGAAGTCGGGTTCTGCTGTGAAGCCATAGCCAGCGATGATGTAGTCGCCAACAACCAGGAATCCCCGGAAGGATGAGGTAAGGGCCGGGCTGCTCCAGAGAACCTTGGCCTTGTAGACATCCAGGGCCACAAGGTAACCGGTCTTATTCTTGAGGTCTGCTGCATATCCATTATGATTTATGTCAAAATAAAGCGTTGTGCCAACCACAGCAATATTATTCATCTCCCTAAAATCGGCAAAGAAGTTCTTTAGACTTATGATTCTCAATCTTGTGTTATCTGAGTCCAGTAAAATAATTGTGTACTCAAACTCTCTGTCATATACCGTAGCCAACTTGAGGTTCTTTGCTGCCTTTGAACCCATGGTTTCTTTAACATATATAGCCAATCGGAAATCGTCGGGCAGGGGTCGGAAGAATTTCAGCTTTCCGAATTCATTGACCTGCTCCACCACTTCGCTACCCGTTCCCGGCCCTGTGATGGGCACAGGAACCCCAAGTTGTTTGAAGTATTGTTCCTCGTCTATGATCTGATTCTTAGCCATAGAAACCTGAACCAGCTTCATTTTTACGATTTCCGGCGGCACTATCTCTTTGGACTTGTGAGGGTGCCCCGGATTCTCCAGCACCTGCACGGGGGCCTCGCCCTCGCCTTTGCCCGACGCAAAAGCCGTTGACGAAATGAGCGCTGCGAAGACGACCAGCAACAAGCGCATATTGACTCCTGTCTCAAAATGGGGGGCCATGAAGCCAACCAGTGGCAGGCGTCACACAGTATTCCTACATAAGTGGCTACCGCCTGTCAGGCCCGGTGTTACGAGGAGGGAATATACGCATAGCGATGCCCCGCGTCCAGAGCACCAGAGCAGGGGGGGCGCGGACCCGTTGCCGGGGAGCTGGACGTCCAGCGTGCGCCTCTCGTGGCCGTAGTCCCGCCGAAGCGACAGCGAAGGTGGGTTGACAGCTTGCCCCGCCGAAGCCTTGGCGAAGGGGGGTCGCCAGCTTGCCCTCCGAAGCCTTGGCGAAGGAGGGTCGCCAGCTTGCCCCGCCGAAGCCTTGGCGAAGGAGGGTCGCCGAACTGTCTGGCAGCGTGACAGAGGCCATTGGCTCCCCGGTTTGGGATCCGCACCGGAGCAGGGGGGCCTTTGGAAGCGCCGGGGTGGGGCGTGCCTATTTCTTGAGGACAGCCGAGACTACAGTCTTGTCGTCGCCGCCCATAGAGAGGAAGAGGCCGTGCTGCACGGGCTTGGGCACCTGGAAGGCGCCGGCTTTGCCCGTGAGCTGCTTCCAGACGTCCACGGCCATGCGCACGCCCGAGGCGCCCACGGGATGGCCGTAGCCCACCAGGCCACCACCGGTGTTCATGGGATAGGCTCCAGTAAGAGTCGTTGCGCCCGAGGCCACTACGTCGGCGCCCTCTCCCGGCTGAGCGATGCCCAGCATCTCCACAGCCAGCAGACCCGTGATGGTGAAGCAGTCGTGAACCTCAAAGACATCGATGTCGCTGAGGGCCAGCCCTGCCATCTTCATAGCATTCTGGCTGGCCACGCGGCTGGTGGTCAGCTCGGTGAGCACCGGGGGCGGCGTGGTAAGGTTCGCTTCTGCCTGCCCCAAACCCACAACCTGCACCACGTCGGCCCTGGTGAGCCCCAGCTTCTTGTAGCCCTCTTCAGAGCAGACAATGAGTGATGCTGCACCATCGGAGACCTTGGAGCAGTCGAAGAGGTTGAGGTGGTCCGTGAAGAAGCGGCCATCGGGAGGGGTCATGCCCAGGGCCATGAGGTCTGCTGCCTGGTTGTGGTGCTCCTGCGCCAGGGGGTTGAGTCTGGCGTTGTCCACGGCGTTCTTGTACCAGGTGGCCATGCCCTTACGAGCCTTCTCTTTGCCGTACTTCTCATAGTAGGCGCCCGCACGCATGGAAAACTTATTTGGGAAGAAGTAGGTGTGCCCCTCTTTGCGCTCCCCGGCGTGGTAGCCGGCAGTAGCCAGAATATCGGCTCCGTAGACTGCCTTGACCGTGTTCTGGACCTCGACCCCAACCACCAGGACGGCGTCGGCGGTCTCTGCCAAGACACTCTTGATGCCCGTAGCCACGCCCAGGCCGCCAGAGCCGCAGGCGCCCTCCACCCTAACCATGGGCTTGAACTCAAGGCTTGGGTGAATGATGGGCATGAACCCCGCCAGGTTGCCCTGTCGGTTGAACCGTGCCGCCATAAAATTGGCAATGACGCCCTCGTCGATGAGCTCCGGGTTGCTGATCTGGGCCAGGGATGCCTGCCCGGCCTCGATGATATACTCTTCCAGCCCCGGGCGCGGTTTCCTGGGGTTGAACTCCCGGCGCCCTGTTCCAAGGCTCACTGTGTAGGCGCCGGCTGCAATAAACACATCTCTTCTGAGTTTTTTCATCGTATTATCCCTTATACCATATCGTTAATTGGCCCATACAAGTGGAAGAAGCCGAGCATGAGGACGCTGTTCACGTCGTTTCGGTCCGCCGCAACGCCGCTGTTGACCAGCAACTCACCGGCCTGCTTGCTCGCCCTGGCATACTGGAGGGCCAGGCTTGCACCCAAGGTGGAAGAAGCAGCACAAGCGGTGAAGTGAGCGGCGATCTTGCTATCCTTCTGGGGATCTCGCTGCAGCCCCTTCCAGTCCATGCCCGGGGTCGGGTGCTCTCCAAGAGCAGCATCGGCCTGGCCCGAGAACTGTGTGAATGGGACATACTCGCCCTTCTCCACGTCGAAGACGCCCGCGGGGCGATTCTTCTCATACTTCAAGAAGCCGTCCTTCTGGGCCCCGGAGGAGGTCTGCCCCCCCTTGACTCCCATGGCCATGAGGCGGTCCACAAGGGCGCTGTGAAGCCCCTGCCCCGGCAGGTACTTGTCCATTACCTTGAGGATGCACTGGAAGACATCCACACCGACATAGTCGATGAGCTGAAAAATGCCCATGGGTCGCATGAGGTAGTCACGGGAGACTTTGTCGAGCATGTAGACCGACTGGACGAAGCCATGCTCCGCAGCAAGCTTCTCAACCTGGGAGATGGCGTGGAGGCCGTCCCGCATGAAGTGGCCGTTTCCAATGAAGCCTGCCACATCGTTGGCGGGTACGATCTTCTTGGAGAGCCTCTTGGCAAGCTCTTTGGAGAAGCTCACAAGGTCGTCCCGGCAGACTTTGGGGGTAATGAGTTCGACCAGCTTCTGGATTGCCGGCGGGTTGTAGAAGTGATACCCGATGATGCGGCCCTCCACCCCGGTTGCTTTGGCAATGACCTCCAGGGGAATCGAGGAGGTGTTGGTCAAGAAGAATGCCTCCTTGGGGCAGATGCGCTCCAGGGAGGAGAAGAGCTCGAACTTGAGATCCTCTCGCTCCAGCGCCGCTTCGAAGACCGTGAGGGAGTCTTTCGCCAGCTCCAACGTCTTGCCCATTCTAATGTGGGAGAGCACCTCGTGTACGAACTCATCTACCATATCCCCGTTGTCCACCAGATCTTCGCGGGAGGCGTAAAGGATGCGGAGACGGGGAACCTGCTTCTCTGCGGTTTTGCGGCATTGATCTTTTATATATTTCTGTAGTCCGAGAAGCGAGCTATCGTTTACGTCGATTAGATTGAGGATGAACTCCTCTCCCGGGTTCTCCAGGGCCTGAAAGGCCAGCTCCTGCGCCGCCAAGAGCGCGATACCGCTGCCCATCTTACCCGCAGCACCAATTACCGAAACGTTCTTAAGTCTTGTTTTTAGATCCATTGTTGTCTCCTTGTATACTACTTGTTCTCGAACTTGGGTTGCCTCTTCTCGACGAACGCGGCCATTCCCTCGCTCTGGTCGCTGGTAGCAAAGCACTGGGCGAAGCATGCGGCCTCGACCTGGAGGCCACGGGCCAGGTCCATTTCGGCGCCGTTGTTCACGGCAGACTTGCAGAGCGACACTGCCACGGGCCCCTTGGAAGCAATGGTTCTGGCCACGGCGGTGCAGCGCTCAAGCAGGGACTCCTGGGGCACCACTTCTTGAACCAGGCCAATCTCCAGAGCACGCTGGGCGGTTATCATCTCGCCGGTGTAGAGCAGGTATCTCGCCTGGGCAACGCCCACCAGCCTTGAGAGCCTCTGGGTTCCACCGAATCCCGGGGTTACCCCAAGGTTGACCTCGGGCTGCCCGAACCTGGCCTTCTCGCCGGCAATGCGGAAATCGCAGGCCATAGCCAGTTCGCAGCCGCCACCCAGCGCAAAGCCGTTGATGGCCCCTATCACCGGACGCGGGAACTCCTCCAGAAGGTCAATAATCCGCTGGCCGAAGAGCGCAAAATCCCTGGCCTCCCATGCAGTCATGGAGACCATCTCCTTGATGTCGGCGCCTGCTACGAAAGCCTTCCCGGCCCCCGTTAGCACGAGGCAGCGCAAGGAAGGGTCGGCGGCCAATGCCGTGATGGTCGACTCCAGGTTCTGCAATACCTCCCTGTTCAGGGCGTTCAGGGCTTCGGGACGAGAGATGGTGACCAGCACCACACCCTCTCCGAGATTCTCCGTGAGAACGAATCCTGTTTGCATAATCCCCCCTTTTATTTTGTCAGCACACTTCTTGATATCACTAGCCTCTGTATTTCAGAGGTTCCCTCATATAATTGCGTCACTCTCTGGTCCCTGTACATGCGCTCAATTGGATACTCTTTAATGTATCCATATCCACCAAACATCTGGAGTGCTTTATTTACCACTCGATTGCTCATTTCGGTTGCAAATAGCTTGGCCATGGAGGCCGCTCTCGAGGAGGGCCTGCCTTTGTCCCGGAGCCAGGCCGCTTTGTGAATCAGCAAACGTGCTGCCTCGATCTCCGTGGCCATGTCGGCTATCATCCACTGAATTCCCTGAAAATCGCAAATGTTCTGTCCGAACTGGCGACGGTTTCTGGAGTATTCCACCGCCTCGGCCATGGCCGCAGCAGCAATGCCCAAGGCCTGAGCTGCTATGCCGATGCGCCCACCGTCCAGCAGCCTCATAGCAGCTTTGAAGCCTTCGCCTTCGGGGCCGATGCGGTTGGCAGCGGGGACCCGGGCATCGGAGAAGACCAACTCCGTGGTGGAAGAGGCCCTGAGGCCCATCTTCTCCTCCTTCTTGCCGATGGCGAAGCCGGGCGTGTCCCGCTCCACGAAGAAGGCGCTGATGCCTCTGGTTTTCAGTGCGGGGTTGGTGGTAGCAAAGACGATGAAGAGCCCGGCGAACTCGGCATTGGTGATGAAGGTCTTGGTGCCGTCCAGGACGTAGTGGTCACCATCGGGCACTGCCCTGAGTTTGGTGCCTCCCGCATCGGAGCCGGCCCCCGATTCGGTTATGGCGAAGGCTCCTACACACTGGCCCGACGCCGTAGAGGGCAAGAAGCGCTGCCTCTGCTCATCATTGGCCAGGTGGAGCAGAGTCTCGTTCATGAGCGAGTTGTGCACCGAGAGCATAACTGCGGTAGATGGACAGACCTTGGAAATCTCTTCGATGATGGCGGCATAGGTGAGGGTATCAAGCCCCACCCCCCCCAACTCTTCGGGTACCATGAGCCCGAAGAAGCCAAGGTCGGCAAGTTCGGGGATGAGCGAGAGCTCGTACTTCCCCTCTGCGTCCATTCTGGCAACGATGGGCTTGAGGCGACGATTGGCAAATGCCGTGGCCGCGTCGATGAACTCTTTCTGGTTCGGCGAGAGCTCGAAATCCATAGGTCTACCTCCAAGTCGTTGGATGAGTCGCTCTGCGGGGGAAGCGAACCTCCAGATGTTGCGTCAGGGTAGGTGCGCCACGCAGTGGGCTAGCGCCGGGTGCCCTGCTCATGCCCTGCTCATGCCCCGCTGGTCTATGTTGAGCCAGGCAGAGCTGGCGGGCACCACCGCAAAAAGGGGACAGCATGGCCACCAAGGCCGCGCCCAAAGCTCCTCACACACCCCATCAACCCATTATTGCACTGCGGGAGACGATAGCTTACCAGTGAGGCGACGCAAGCAATATCGGTACAACCCGTTGCCGCTGCCCGGTTTTCGGCCGCTTGGGCCGCTGGGTTGACGCGGTGCGAAATGGGAAGGCCTTTCCGTTGTTGCGTTCTCGGGCTCGGATTGGACCGAGCTGCAGCGCGGAAGCGTGGTCTCGACATGTGGGGCAGGTGCTGGTAAGGGTAGATTGGGAATGGGTGACGTTCGCTTTGTCACGATGTCACCAAGTTTGACCGGTATCCGACCTGTTGCTATATCGGCGGGCGAAAGTGGTTGGATGGGCTGGCGGATTGGCATCTGGAGCTACTATCCAGGGGGGCAGCAGCGGAGCAGTAACGTCTCAGTGTTGGCGAGGAATTGGATATGACAAAAAACTTATGTGTATTGATCGGTGTATTGGTTGCGCTGTCTAGCGCAGATTTGGCAGCACAGACATCAGTAGCACTGCCCAAGCGGGTTGTGGTTTACCAGGATAACGTGGCGTGGGTCACCGAGGAGGCCATGGGTGGTGCTCCGGCTACCCAACTTACAACGAGGATCCAGACGGCACCGCTGTTTGGAAGGTTGTGGGCCTGGGCAGGCGAGAAGGCCCAGATCGTTGGGATCGATCTGCCTGGTGCGGCTCAGCCTGGGTCCACGCTTGTGGAGATGCTGCAGTGGGCCGATTCGCCTACGCTCTTTGTGTCGGCAAAGGGCAAGACGCTGCGTGGTAGGGCTGTGGGCGTGGTTAAGCTGGGAGGTAAGGGCGATGAGTACCTGGTCTTGGAGACTGCCGATGGCCAGACCGCGGTGCCTGTTGGACACATCGACAGTCTGGATCTGGACGGCAAGCCGTTGGGGGCGGAGCTTCTGCGTGGCATTGGATCTCATCGGGTAGATATTCGTTTCTCCAAAGCCGTGTCGCCCACGGTCACCATCGGCTACTTCACTGGCGGCTTGGGATGGTCTCCAGAGTACCGAGTAGTGGTGCCGGAGAAGCCCGAGAAGGGGGACAAGGCCGAGGTTGAAGTGCAGGCCTGGGCGCTTCTCTCCAGTTCATCCATGGGGTTGAAGTCGGTCAAGGCAACTCTGGTGGCCGGCAGGGCGCCCGTAGCCTCGGAGTCGGCAGCGTTTAAGGAGGCCGCTTATCTGGCCCCGGGCTGGTCTTGGGGGGGCATCGTGGGGGGAGCAAATGGCGAGGGTGATTCCAGCATCGGGACGTCAGGCTCTTCGCTGGTATCCGGTAGTGGCTCCTCGTGGAGCAGCTACGGCTCCAAACAGCAGGTGGTGGCAACCACGGGGCCCTACTCTCCGCTGGGCAACGAGGGGTCGGAGCCGCCCGTTCGTCACGAGGTCGAGTTGACCGTTGGGGCCGGCGGCAGGTCGCTTGTGCCACTGGGAACCAGCAAGGCCAAGGGCCGATTCATCTATTATGCGCAAGCGGGGGGTGGTCACGCCGGCCTCGGCGACAACAGGTTCTACGAGTCTGTGGTATTTCAGAGCCCCTTCGAGTTTCCCCTGCTGGCAGGGCCGGCGGTAGCGGTTCGTGGCAACCAGGGGCTGGGGCACGGCCTGGTGGGGCTCACTACCCCCCGTGGCGAAGCCGCACTGCGCATGGGGGAGGTGCCGTTCCTGAGTCTGGAGTTGCGTGAGACAAGCGTCACCGAGGATGGAGACTCTTTCACGGGCCCCGACGGTTACAGCTACAAGAGGTATCGTGTGAAGGGGACCGTCTGGGTGAGCAGCCGCCACGATGGCTCAGTGGCAGCGCTGGTGGACCTGCCATTTGCCGGTGAGGCCGCATCGGCGTCGGGAGATGGCGTGGGGCAGGTTGTTGAGGCCCGTAAAGGGGAGGTCAATCCCAGCAGTAGGGTCAGGTGGGAGGTCGAAGTAGAGGCGGGTGAACGTGTTGCGCTGGAGTATGAGTTCACAACGAATCTCCGGTCCAGCGGAGGGAAGGGGCGGTAGGGGGACGCGGACCTTTCGGACCATTCGGACCGATGGGTCGGACTTGTCGGACCATCTCCCACCCAGCTTGCCTGGGGGGGCCGGGGGGGGCGCGCCCTGAGCTTGTCGAAGGGCTGATGTTACCCCCACCGGGGCG
>CAZQHM010000062.1:0-27951 GCA_964593355.1 uncultured Myxococcales bacterium | reverse complement strand
CACGCTGGACCCCACAAATTCAGGCCCCGATTCGAGAATCACCGGATAAGGCTAGCGCGGCAATCTGCATGGATTCCTGCATTTGTTCCGGGATGCCATGTTCTTCCGGTTCCAGGAGTTCCGCCAGCCGCTTCGTGAAGAGGGATTCGCGGGAGCGGAGCTTTGCCAGGAGGCCAACTGCTACCCTCATGACTTTTGGGTCGGTGTCTGTGAGGGCAGTGACAAGGGGGTTGACCGCCATTGGTCCTGCCAGGGCGTGAAGTGCGATGAGGGCCTGCTCTCGGACCTTTGGGTTCATATGGGCAGCAAAGCGTTTTATGTCTGAAACTGCGGGCCGATAGTTGATATTCTGAAGGCAGAGCAGAAGATTTCTATAAACAAACCACTGCTGCCCCTGGTTCGCCAGCTTAGCCAGGATAATTGGTGCAGCGGCGTCTCCCAGCTTGGTGAGCAGTTCAAGGATATCCCGTCGGACACCCGATGATTCGGACTCGGCCATGATCTGGACCATGGTGTTCCAGCCACGCTCGCCCAGCGCCATGAGCAATTGCAGGGGGCGTACACGATTGGATTTGTCCTCGTTCTGAGCCAGCGGAGCCAGCAGGGCAACGGTCTCACCCTTTGCTATCTCATGCAGCGATTCCATGGCCGCTTTCTGCCTGCCGGGGAAAGTCTCGTCCTGGGCGTGGCGGATGAGAATCTGGAGCAACACGGCCACTCCGTCGAGGCGGTCCTGTCGCACAAGCTCAGGCATCATGGCCACGGTGGTATCGAAAAAGGTTTTGACCTCTTCGGGGCGAGCGGCCTGCATGAGCCGCTGGTGGCAAGCATCGGGGTTCTGGACGTACAAGGCGGCCCACTTGCGGGCCATGACCGTCCTCTGGATGAGTGGGGGGAGGCGTTCGAATGGCAGCAGGTTGCGTTCAAAGAGGTAGGTCAGAAACTCGTAAGTGTGGTCCATGTTGAGTTCGGCAAGCCGCTCAGCGCATCTGGAGAGGGAACGGGTAAGGAGTTCGGGAGAGAGCTTGACTGCCTGCCCCTCCGCTGCCGCGCTCGAGCCCCAGCCGATGGCCTCCAGGTGCTTCACAATATCCCAGGCCACCTCTTCCACCACGCTATTGTGGAGGGCCAGGAGGATCTCCCACTCAACGTCAACGGAGGCCAGGCTCTGAACGTAGCCCTGAATCAGATCGCTGTTCACCAGAAGGTCCCGAATAAAGGCCGTCTGGCGAAGGGGCCTGATGATGTCTTTGATGGAGGCGGCCTTGACGGCCTGCAGCTGTTCCGGGCCGGCGTTGACGTAAAGGGGCAGATCTCCCAGGTCTTTGGCCAGTCGGCTCATGGCGATCTTGACGCGCCACGGCAGGGAGCGCTGAGCGCCCACCACCTCGTCAACGGAGATCACCGAAACGTGTGTGATCTCGTTGTGGCGCAGCATGTCGTTGAAGGACATGTCAACGGCGTGGCCGGCTTCCTGGCGGGTCTTGCGCTCCACCATGGTGGCCACAAAGCGCTTGAACTGCGGAGGGTCAATATCGGTCTTTAGTGAAAATGATACAAGACGGTTGTATTCAAGGTAGTTGATAAACTTGCGCGCAAAAACCTCGCCCATGCTTGACTGTATAAGATCAAGTAGTGGCACGGGCTCTTCAAAGACGCCTTCAACGTTTATGACGTCTCCGGCCCCGCCGCCGGTTGAGCTGACGAAGGAGAACTCGGTGGTCAGCAGCTTGACCTCTTGCAGCAGGCGCAGCGGTGAGTCGGTGACATCCTTGATGGAGGGGTGGTCGGGGGGATAATAGCCGGTCATGTTCAGAGCTTTGAGAAACTCGACCACGAATCGGCCGACAAAATTCCTGGTGGCAATATCCTTCCCTCGGTCATAAACTTGAGAGGGAATGTTTCCATCATTCATCATGGCGGCCTCGTGTGAATCGTCTTCGATCCACGGCTGTCCAACTATCTTTCATTTTCACTCCAACCCCAGATGGGGCCGCTGGCCAACTCCCGGTGGAGGCGGCGAAAACGGCTGGGGGCGTTCCAGATACCTGGCCAACCGTTTGTCGACGGGTCTGGCCTATCCAGAAGTCGCCCGGCGAAGGTGCTCCCATCGCGCCATCGTAGCGGTTCAGAGCTCACGTGTCAAAAACAGGCGAAATGCGCCGCAAATTCCATTCTTTATTTCCCTTGCATTGATGGTACCCGGGTGCTAAACGAGTGCCCGGAATCTCGGTCCCAAGCCTTGTCTCGGCCTGCGCCTCACCGGGGTAATGGGCCGCCGATGGACCGGGAAACGGCATGGCCCGCTGTGCACCGTCTCTGGGGGATTGCGCAGGTGTTAGCCGGCGGCTTTGAGTGGATAGAGGATGATTCAGGGAACGGAAAAGACAACCCTCTTCCTGGGTAACTTCGGCAGCGGAAAGTCCGAAGTGGCCGTGAACTTCGCATTCCATGTTGCGGATTCGAATCCCGGGCTGGGTGTGAGCCTCGCTGACCTGGACCTTGTCAACCCATACTTCCGAAGCCGTGAGGCCCGTGAACTGCTTGCTGAAGCCGGAATAAACCTCGTGCTTCCCGATGCACGCTACCTGGATGCCGACCTGCCCATTCTGGTGCCGGGGGTTCGGGCTCTGCTCATGGCCGGCAACGGCTATGCAGTGCTGGATGTCGGTGGCGACGACGTCGGGGCACGAGTTCTTGGTGCGCTGACCGATGCGCTGGTTCCGGGCTCATACAGGGCCTTGCAGGTGGTCAATGCCAACCGTCCGTTTACCAGAACACCCCAAGGAGTGCTGAAGATAGCATCCGAGATTGAGTATACATCGTTTATAAAATTTACCGGCTATGTTTGCAATACCCATCTTATGGAACAGACCACGATGGACGACATCCTGGCCGGCGTAAAGCTTGTTAGAGAGGTCCAGGAGGTGTCGGGGCTTCCGCTGGAGTTTGTTACGGCCCCCGAGGCCATGGTACCTGAGCTGAGGCAACATCTCTCCGAAGAGATCCTTCCCTTGAAGAGGTTCTTGACGCCTCCCTGGAAACAGCCTGATATCCGGGGACCAATGGGGAAAGTGATTCGGGGCTTATGAGGTTGATAATATGCCAAAAGTAACCGTAGAAAAGAACAGATGTAAGGGTTGCGCCTTGTGTGTTGCAGCGTGTCCCCAGAAGGTGCTGGAGATGTCTAAGGATATCAACCAGAAGGGATACTTCTTCGCCACGCCGGCCAGGCAGAACCAGTGCATCGGCTGTCAGATTTGTGCCATCACGTGCCCCGACGTTGCCATTACCGTTGGTGTCCAGGGCACACGCTACCACTACTTCGAGTACTGAGACGTAGACCGGGTATCTCGACCCTGCCCCCTGACCCGGCCGTCGCCGGCTCGGGGAACACGGCTGCCGGGGGGTTCGGGAAACAAGAGCAGCCGTGTTGAGAGGTTCTGTGATGGGCAAAAGACTTCTGATGAAGGGCAACGAGGCCATCAGCGAAGCGGCCATTCTGGCAGGCTGTCGGGCCTACTTCTGCTATCCGATTACACCTCAGAACGAGGTTGCAGAGTACATGTCCCGGCGCATGCCCGAGGCTGGGGGGGTATACCTCCAGGGTGAGTCGGAGCTTGCGGTCTCTTACATGCTGTTCGGAGCGTCGGCAGCGGGGATGAAGTGCTTTACCACGAGCAGCAGTCCGGGTATCTCGCTTATGGCCGAAGGTATGTCGTACATTGCGGCGGGCCAGCTTCCTGTGGTCATCATCAACGTCCAGCGCAACGGTCCTGGCCTTGGGGGCATCCTGCCGGCTCAGGGGGACTATCTTCAGGCGACCAAGGGTGCCGGCCACGGCGACTATCGCTGCATCGTGCTTGGGCCCTCCACGGTCCAGGAGTCGGTGGACGAGGTCATGCGGGCCTTCGAACTGGCCGAGAAGTATCGAAACCCGGTGCTGGTGCTCACCGATGGCATGATGGGCCAGATGATGGAGCCCGTTGAACTGCCCGAGGGCGAGGAGAAGCCTCGCACCGTTGAAGGGTACGAGAAGTGGGCCACCTACGGAGCCAAAGACAGGAAGGCCAACCTGGTCAAGACGCTCTTCCTGAACCCCGCTGAGTCCTGGGAGCATGTGAACCGGCTCAAGGACAAATACGATGAGATCAGCCGCAACGAGGTGCGCTGGGAGGAGACGGACACCGAGGGTGAGCTGGACGTGCTTCTGGTTGCTTACGGCACCATGGCCAGAATCTGCAAGACCTCCATGGAGCAGCTCAAGGAGAAGGGCGTCAGGGTCGGTATGCTGAGGCCAATATCGTTGTGGCCCTTCCCCACCATGCCCATCCGTGAGCTGGCGCCCCGTTGCAAGGTGGTGGTCTCCGTGGAGCTCTCCATGGGACAGATGGTTGAGGATGTGGACCGAGCGGTTCAGGGTCGGGCACCAGTGGAGTTCTACGGCAAGGCGGGCGGCTTCATCCCCACGCCTGAAGAGGTCACCGAGAATCTGCTCAAGCTGGTCAGGAGGTAGGCCCATGGAAGCATTGATATTCAAGAAGACGCCGGCTCTAACGCAGGCCATCACCCACTACTGCCCGGGCTGTACGCACGGCATCGTGCATAGGCTCGTTGCCGAAGTGCTGGACGAGTTGGGCCTTCGTGAGAGGGCCGTGGGCGTAGCACCAGTAGGCTGCTCGGTGCTGGCCTACAACTACTTCAACGTGGACTTCCAAGAGTCGGCCCACGGCCGAGCGCCGGCCATGGCCACGGGCATCAAACGAACCCGCCCCGAGACCATCGTCTTCACCTACCAGGGCGACGGCGACTTGGCCTCCATCGGCACCAACGAGATGATCCACGCTGCCAACCGTGGCGAGAAGTTCACGACCATCTTCGTCAACAACGCCGTTTACGGCATGACCGGTGGTCAGATGGCTCCAACGACAATGCCCAACCAGGTCACCACCACCAGCCCCAAGGGCCGTAACGTGGCCGAGGTTGGGCACCCCCTGCGTGTCTCCGAGATGCTTGCCACCTTCCGGACCCCTTCCTACGTGGCCAGAGTGTCGGTGCACAGCCCCAAGCACGTGGTCGAGGCCAAGAAAGCCATCAAGAAGGCCTTCGCCTATCAGGCCGAAGGGCGCTGCTTCACCTTCGTCGAGGTGCTCTCCACCTGCCCGACCAACTGGGGCATGACGCCGGTAGACTCACTCTCCTGGCTGGAGAAGAACATGCTCCCCTATTTCAAACTGGGCGAGTTCAAGACCCCAGAGGAGGTGTAAGCCATGCAGCATGAAATCGTCATCGCCGGCTTCGGCGGTCAAGGGGTGCTCACTGCTGGCCAGATTCTGGCCTACGCCGCCATGGAAGAGGGGTTCAACGTAGTCTGGATGCCTTCGTACGGCCCCGAAATGAGAGGCGGCACGGCCAACTGCTCCGTGCTCATCTCAGACAAGCCTATTGCCTCTCCCATGGTGCCCCATCCCGGCATCGCCGTGGTCATGAACAACCCCTCTCTGGAGAAGTTCGGGACGGCGCTCAAGCCCGGCGGTCTGCTGATCATCAACAGCTCGCTCATTAATATTGAGTGCGAGCGAACCGACATCAAGCAGATCAAAGTGCCATGTAACCAGATCGCAATTGATGCTGGGAATGCCAGAATCGCCAATATGGTCGTTCTGGGTGCTCTTGTTGCTGCAACTGGATGCGTCAATTTCGAGGAATTGAAATCGGCGGTTAGTAAGAAGTTTGGCAGTAAGCCGCAGTTGGTTGAAATGAATGTCCGAGGTATGGAGATCGGGTACAACACCGCTCAGGAACAAGGGAGGGCGTAAATGGAATACGTCTATAATATAACCGAAGCATGTACCGGCTGCACCCTTTGCGCCAGAGTCTGCCCCGAGAAGTGCATCGCCGGCGAGCGCAAGGCCCTGCACGTCATCGACCAGAGCAAGTGCTCGAAGTGCGGCAAATGCTTTGATACCTGCAAGTTCGGCGCTATCTCCAAGACCGACACGAACGGCAGCGTTGAACTCTCGCCTTTGCCCAAGAAGGCAGCGCCTAAGGCCACACACAGTTCGAAGCCGCTGGCGGACTCGTGCACCGAGTGCGGAGCCTGTGTGGATGCCTGCAGCGTCATCACCAAGGCCATAGCCTCGGTGGGCGCCGGCACGGCCACGGCCAAAGAGGCCCAGGTCAACCCCAACGCCTGTATCGGCTGCTTGGCTTGCGTCAGGGTGTGTCCCGAGGATGCCATCCCCAACTCCACTGAGGACCACGTTCGCATCATCTGGGGCAAAGAATTCCAGATGGTACGCTGCCCGTCCTGCGGCGTTGACACTGTGACTCCGCTGCACTCGAAATGGCTGGTCTCCAGGGCAAAAGTTGCCGAGGCTGAACTGATAACGTGTGATGCGTGCAAGGTCAACAAGACCGCAGCCACGTATAAAAGAATAGCTTGGTAGGTGATGCCATGACAACAAAAATGCTACATGTATATCCGCAGAAATGCATCGCCTGCAAGAACTGTGAGCTGGCCTGCGCCCAGGTTCACGCCAAGGACGGGAAGTGGGGCAAGAGCCGCATCGCTGCTGTCATGGACACCACGCCCGCTGCCAAGCACACCGTGGTCGTCTGCATCCAGTGCGCCGATGCTGCCTGCGTCTCCGCCTGCCCGGCAGGCGCCCTGGTGCGGGACGACGGCACCGGTGCCATCGTGGTGGACAGAAGCAAGTGCGTTCAGTGCAAGTCCTGTGTGGCAGCATGCCCCTTCGGCAACATGCACTGGGAGTGCGCTGGTCGTCAGCCTGTGAAGTGCGACCTTTGCCTGGGCGACCCGGCGTGCGCCAAGTTCTGCCCCACGGGAGCCCTGGTCTGGAAGTAGTCATCGCTGCCTAGTCCCCCCCTGCCTCGTCCCCCGCTGCCTCGTCCCCGGCTCCAAGGTCTCGGAGACGTCAGGCGCCCACCGGCTCTCTCAACGACATCTTGCTTTGTTACTCAGAACTGGACTATTCATGGCTCGGTTGGGGCCGTGGAGTTTGCCTGTTCGGTGGATAAGTGGGAGGGCTGAGATGGTATCGGTTCGTTGGGGTGTTGTGGCGTGGGTCATGGTTGCGGTTGCTGGGTGCGGGCAGGCCGAGATTGGCTCGGGGGTCGGCGTTGACGCTGGAACGGAGGTCTCTAGTGTGGATGGGTCGGATGAAGCCATACCTCGGGCGGATCTCTCTTCCACCGACTTAGTCGACTTGGGCCGCTGGGATCTTGATTCCCGGCCCTACGAGACTGGCGACGATGCGCCGGGGGAACTGATGCATGGGGACGGAGCCTCCGACCTGCCGGACAACTACGACGGCGGCGAAGGTGACCTGGACATCCTTGACGACCTGGACGGGTTTGACCACGGCTCGGGTGAGCTTGACAGCTTCTATGATTTGGGCGGCCAGGAGGACGGCTTGGACGCCGTGGAGGTCTCGGATTGGTCTGATAGCGACGGTGCCACGGTGGATGCTGGGGGAGACGTCAGTGAGCCCCTTTGGGACAACAGCCTCTACCCGCCAGCGGGGGAACCATTTCCTATTGTGGGCTACGGTGCAGAAACGAAGGGGGGCTGGCAGGAGGGCTATGACCTCTACCACGTGGTTTCGCTGGCCGACAGCGGTCCTGGCACGCTGCGTGAGGCCCTTAATTCGGGCGGTGCTCCCAGGGTGGTGCTGTTTGACGTGGATGGGGTGATTTCGCTCTCGGCCCCGCTAATAGTACCAAGCAACATCACAATAGATGGCCGAGGCCGAAATATTATAATAAAAAACAAAGGCTTTGTAGTGCCAGGAAGCGACGAAGTAATATTCATCAATCTGGCGCTTGAGGATGTGGGGCCTGACAGCGAGGATGGTTTTCAGATAGGCAGTGCGGCGCCAGACCCCAGCGTCAACGTGGTGCTGGACCACATCAGGCTGACTCAGCACGGGGACCTGGGCAATGCCAAGAAGGTTGACGAGGCCATATCCATCATCTTTGGCAGCCGGAACATCACCATTGCGTGGCTTCGGGTTGAGAGTTGGGAGAAGGTGCTTCTGGCGGGCAACGGCGACGCTGCTGCCTCACTGGACAGCCAGATTACGTTGACGTGGCACCACAGCTACGCCTACTACACGGGCCGGCGCCACCCCCAGGCCAGGTATGGGGACTATCATCTTTTCAACAACTTCTGGGACGACTGGCATATGTACGGCAGCCCGATATTGAAGCCTTACCCGGAGTCTTTCGGGTCACAGATTCAGGACAACGGGCGAATGCGACTGGAGCGCATCATGGTGCGCCGGCACGAGCACGGCCTCAACGACACCCTCTCCACGGCCAACCAGGCCAGCCGGTGCGAGAGCGGCGGCACGCTCACAGAGCTGGGCACCTGGGTTCTCCCCGACTCCACGGCGCCGCTGAAGTTCGGTGTGGGCTGTTCCGGAGCCATCTCCTACCTGCCGCCCTACCAGGTGCAGGCAGAAGAGGCCGGCCCCGCATTGCGGGACAAGTTGCTGCTGATGACGGGGAATACGTTGCAGTAGTAAATATATACAACACAGCAGCCCCCGCAACGCCCACCTCAGCGTGGAGTGTACGTCTGGTTCCCTCTTCGGGCTGGGTCCCCCCGCCGTGCTTGCTTGACAGAAGGCTACTGACACCTAATATATTGAGCATGGAACTGGCTGGACTCATAGAGATGGGAAGAAGAGGGCTGGGGCTGACTCAGGGCGAGTTGGCGGCTCGGGCTGGTGTCAGTCTTGCCACAATTCAGGCCATGGAGGCTGGACGGGCCAATCCAGCGCTCGGTACCATGGAGCGCATCCTTGGTGTGCTTGGGATGGAACTCTGCGTGGAAGTGGCCGGAGTCGATTGGGATATGCTGGCGGCCCTTGGCGTTCCCATCTCTGGGGCCAAGCGGGGGGGGGGCATCGCCCCCACGAAGCAGCTGCTGCTGAAGCACCTTCGCAGGGCCTTGGCGCATGTAGGCTCCGGCCGGGCCCTGAGGGATGGGGACCAGCGAAAGGCCGAGGCCCTGGCAGCGACCATGCTAGCTTTTCGGAGGCACTTTCCTACGTTGTATGAGAAGCATTTTGGGCGTTCGACTGAGGTTGAGGAGTTGGTTCAAGGATTGATGTCTGGACGAACGATTAAGCTGACTCGGATGGCAACAAGCAGACTGGCGGAGTATCTGTGAAGGCTGTCGATGCGCTGACAATGGAGCGTTTTTTGGAGATGGCCACGCAGCGGCTGCAGGGTGAGTGGGTTATTATTGGCGGGGCAGCGTTGACGTTGATGGGGGTTGAGGAGCGTGCCACTTTGGATATCAACCTCGCTGGTCCCGACGAGGCTACGACGGCCGATACTCTCGCGCTCACGGAGATTGCCGAGGAACTGGGGCTTCCCGTTGAGGCAATCAATCAGGCGGCCTCCTTCTTTCTGCGGCGCATCGAGGGTTGGCAGCGACATCTGGTGACTTTGCGGAGGAGCGAGTATGCCGAGATATTCAGGCCGGATACCACCCTGTTCGTCTTGCTGAAGCTGGCGCGTCTGACGGAAACAGACCTGAACGATTGTCTGAAAGTACTGGCCTTGGCTCGTCGAGGAGCGGAGCAGTTGGATCTGGACCGGCTGTTGGCCGCAGTGGGGGATGCGGTTAAGGCAAGCAAATCCCCCGCCAAGCTGGAACGCCTGAAGCGACTGAAGGACGAACTGAGCGTCGCCTCGGATTATGGCTCCTGATGTGTCGTCCCCGTTCCTGCACCTCAATCTGACGCAGCACGGCGACCCTTTGGAACGACGGGAACGTTGACGATGCGGCCTCGGTCGTCCGTTTTGCACTCGGAACATAACCATCAATTCCTGTGACGACTGGCACATGTACGGCAGCCCGATCCTTAAGCCCGATCCTGAGTCTTTCGGGTCACAGATTCAGGACAACGGGAGAATGAAGAGGCCGGCCCGGCATTGCGGGAAAAGTTGCACTTGATGACGGGGAATACGTTGCAGTAGGCTGACGGGGAGTGGCGCAACGCCAGTTTGCATGAACAGCTGGCCCGTAGGATTGGCGCAGCACTTGGGGTAGCCAGGGGCGATGTCTGATGCGGGGCGCTGCGCAGATCTGAGGGCATGGCAGTTGAGCGCGTTGGTGTAGCAGCAGGTTGGGGGCTCGGCTTTGCGGCGAGCGCGGAAAGGAAGGAAGCTAAGACCCTCTTTTCCTTGGCAGATCGCCGGAAATGGTGTAGGCGGTCAATGGTCTGCTATGCGTCTGAGAGGCTATGGACGAGTGGGATTTCGATCATTGCAGCAATGGCTCTTGCTGTCTCAGGGACCGGGGCAGAGTGGCCCGATCTTTCGAGTGTCGGCATCGTGGTGGGTGGGGGCGAACTGGATGCTGCTGTCATCATCGCTGTGGAGGACTACCCATTTCTCCCGGACGTTGAGGGAGCGACTACTGTTGGAAGCGCATGGTTTTCGTACTTGGAGAAGTGTAAGAAGGTACCATTTGTGCTGACTTTGTTCAATCGTGATGCGACCAGGCTGAAGATTCTTAAGGCGGTTAAGGAGGCGGGAGCCAGCGTGAAGGAGGGTGGCAGGTTGTGGATTGTCTTCATCGGTCACGGGGCGGCCTCGAAGGATGGAACAGACGGGGTGCTGGTCGGTGTGACAGCACAGGACAACGAGATAGACTTCTTTCCTCACACAGTAGCGCGTAGCGAGATACTGATGTTGGCGTCTGGCTGTGGGACCGAGCCCCCGGTTGTGGTGATAGACGCCTGTTTCAGTGGCAAGGACGCGACGGGTCAATCCTTGCTCACCGGTTCCCAAATGGTTGTAAACGAGGCCTTGCTTAGAGCGGAGCGAGTCTCCCTGCTGACCGCAGGCCGGTCCGGAGATATTGCAGGGCGCCTTCCCGGTGGAAGTGTGCCAGCGTTCAGTTACCTTGTGTTGGGCGCTCTTATGGGCTGGGGCGACGAGAACGGAGACGGAAGCGTAACAGCCACTGAGGCGGCCTCCTACGCTCGAAGGACGCTCCTCCGGTTGGATCCCGGCCGCTTGCAGGAGCCGCAGTTCTCTGGGGAGGATTTGGAGCTTGCGAACTTGGGCCAGACCCAGAAGTTTCCCGAACCTGACCTTGCCGAAATACAGATGTCGCTGGCGAAAGGAGCCAGTGCATTGCGGGGTAAGCTGGACGAGTTGGCCCGAGTGAGGGCCGAGAGAGAACGCCTTGAGTTGCTTGAGGAGAAACTGGCGCAAGAGCAGGCTGAAGCGCTGGCCAGAGAGAAGTTTCTGCATGAGGCAGAGGTATCGGATGTGTGGAGGGATGTCTTAAGACTTGCTGGCACAGGCGGGCAGGAGGGAGTGGATGCCATCAACATGTTTTTGGAACACTATGCTAATCATAAACATGGCAACCCTAAACAGGCTGAGGCCACAGCTCTGCTGAGGAAGCTTCATGACCAGAACAGCCGTGCAAGGGTTGAAGCAAAGAGAATCGAGATTCCTGGTAAGGAAGGGCCTAGCACTAATCCAGCAGTGGGAATAGACGGTACTTTGGCTAGTAGACAGAGTCGGGACGGGCCCTATGGCAGGTCGGAGTGGTTTGGCCTATTAGTAGGTATCGCAGATGGCCTATTGTTGAGCGATTCGGGAGTCCACCGTACCAACTGGGAGATTCTGGCCGCAGTGCAAACCAATGTTGAGTGGTTCCAGTGGCGGGTGGCTGAGGTAGGTTTGTCGTTGGAAGCACCCTTAGGGGGCTTCGTTGGTACGGGTCTTGGCCTCAGCTATTGGGACCTATTCATCAGAGCTGGTGCGGACCTGTACGTCGGTACCGGGGCGTTCGTGGATGGGCGACTGAGAGCGGCGGCCGGCTATCGGGCTTGGCTCTCGACGCACTGGCAGTTGGAGTTCGAGATCACTACGAGGCACTCCCTAACTGGAATCACAACCTATGGCTTTGGAGCATTGGTTGGCTATGCGTTCTGACGATCTACAGCATCAGGCCGGTCATCGGCAACGGCGATTTATTATCGGGAACACTTGCCTGCTTTCCCTGAGGGCTGACCAGGTCTCAGTCGGGCTCAACCTGAGCTGCATAGCCTTGATTGCCGGCTTTCTGGTCCATTTCGGCAGTGGTTGCGTCAATACCAACCCGGACGAAGAGGCCTTCTATCACATGACGGGAAAGCACCGGCATTCAAGTGGAGCAGGGGAGGATACAAAGGAAGGGGGGGACCTGACGCTGTGCACGCCGAACTGCTCCGGAAGAGATTGCGGGGATGATGGGTGCGGCGGGGGTTGTGGTACTTGTGGGGCGAACTTGCCATGCAATGATGGGGGTACATGCCAGGCACCGGTCGGCACGTGGTATGATAGTACTTCCCGCCTGCTGTGGCAGGTGATGCCACCAGAGATGAACCTGGACTTCTCCGAAGCGCAGACGTATTGCGCTGAGCTTCTTTTCGCTGGCTTTTCCGATTGGGAGTTGCCGAGCATTGATGATCTTCGCTCGTTGATTAGGGGCTGTGCGGCGACCATGACCGCAGGTTCCTGCAAGATAGGTTTGGGGGTGTGTCTCTCTTCCTCATGTTGGGAACCCTCTTGTCGTAGCTGCCCAGCAGGCAAGGGTCCGGGCAACGATGGTAATTACTGGCCCGAGCAGATCCTTGGTCCCTGCTGCCATTACTGGTCATCGTCGCCCGTGGACGACAGCTGGGGTCATGCCTGGGGTGTCCTCTTTCTGTTCGGGAGTGTCGAAGCGGGTTACATGCATGGCGATGGCCCGGTTCGTTGCGTGAGGGGCAGGTCGGCAACGGTTTGTTCGCCGACCTGCGACGGGAAGAACTGCGGCCCTGACAGCTGTGGCGGGAGTTGTGGCAGTTGCTACGACACAAAAGGGGGGATAGACCAGGGACTCTGTCGTTCGGGCGTCTGCTGCGAGCCATCGTGCGTCGGAAGGAAATGCGGCGACGATGGATGTGGCGGTACGTGTGGGGAGTGCGGTGAAGGGCTTTACTGTGGCTCCGAAGGACAATGTGAACCGTATGGAGAGGCTTGGGTAGACCCGATTTCTGGTCTGACATGGCAGGTGACTCCCACTGGAGGCCTTATGTTCTGGTCTGCGGCCCAGATCCACTGTGACGACTTGGTTCTTGCCGGGCTCAGCAACTGGCGGCTGCCTTCGATCAATGAACTCCGGTCGCTAATCCGAGGCTGCCCGGCCACGATGACTGGGGGTAGCTGCAATATCGCGGATGATGGATGCTTGGCCCCGAGCTGTCAGAATAGTTCTTGTGACGGGTGCGAATTGACTAAAAATCTGGGTAAAGACGGTATGTATTGGCCTTATGAAGTTGCGGGTTCGTGTTGCGGCTATTGGTCTATCTCGTCAACGGAGGATACTGATCCTGTTCAAGCGTGGGGCGTTGGTTTTGGCAATGGATCGGTTTTCACCATTGGCAACGATATCGCCCACTTTGATGGATATGTTCGCTGTGTTGTTGCAGAGTTTTAATCTTAATATGGGTAGCCCATCCTGCCCCTATTGGGGCGGCCATTGGCGAAAATCTGACGTCTGACATTGAGGCACGCGCCCCCTGCGAGCCGGAGTGCGAGGACAAGGAGTGCGGGCCCGATTTGTGTGGAGGCTATTGTGGCTCGTGCCGGCATTCTGACCAACACTGTGAAGACGGTCGGTGTCTCTCACAATGCCAGCAGGATTGTGAGGTGGAAGTATTGATACCAGCAGGAGTGTTCTGGATGGGGTGCAACGAGGCGATTGACACCCGTTGCGGCCCAAACGAAAAGCCGTATCATGAGATATATATCGATGCATACTATATCGATAGGCACGAAGTCACTATAGATGCTTATGCTGCTTGCGTTACAGCGGGCTGGTGCAAGGTTCCATGGAAGCAGCTGCCGAAGTGCAACTGGGGCCTGTCTGAGGTGGGAGCCCACCCCATCAACTGTGTCACCACTTATGAAGCCTCCGACTATTGTGCGTGGGCTGGGAAGCGACTGCCCACGGAGGCCGAGTGGGAGAAGGCAGCTAGAGGTGGGTGCGAGCACAATGGTGGGGATGGCAGTTGTGAGGACCAGAGCCGCATTTACCCCTGGGGCAACGACGTCGCTACATGTGCTCGTGCTGTCATGATAGACGGTGGAACCGGTTGCGGATTGAACACCACCCACGCTGTCTGCAGCAAGTCACCCGATGGCGATAGCCCATATGGGCTTTGTGATATGGCAGGGAATGTTTCAGAGTGGGTATTAGATAGTTACGATGAGGAATGCTACAGCACTTCTTCGCACGATAACCCAATGTGTTCTGGCACTTGGGATATTTCGAGAGGAGGCGGTTTCCTTGAGGGCTCTTACGGCAAGATGCGCGTGTCTGCGAGAGATATCTCAGACGGCTATTTCTTGCCACCTACATACGAGGATATGGGGTTTAGGTGTGCTCGAACTAAGTAATACGAGTCCGAAATCAACCAGCCAACCTTACAGCGGATTATTATAAGAGCCTAAGCGATCTCTCAAACCCCCGTTGCCGACACCGCCCCGGTATGTTAGCTTCCCCGTCGATTTGATCCGAAGAGGTGCCTGCGCATGACCACACTGATTCCTGGGACACGAGTTGAAGCCAGAGGCTTGGAGTGGGAGGTTGTTCACAGCGAGGCAGCGGGTGGTCAGCAGCGGTATCGGCTTCGATGCCAAGCCCCCGACCTTCGGGGGTTTGAGGTAGACCTGTTGCACCCCTTCGAGGAGATTCGGCCTCTGGTAACGGAGCTGGATCCGACTCGAGCAGGACGGCTGGCGCAGTGGCGGCTCTATCACCACGCATTCCTATTGGAGCAGGCCCTGGGGCCGGGTGCGCTCATGGCCGTTCAGCCGGGACGGCTTGATATTGCGCCATACCAGCTTGTTCCTGTCATGCGGACTCTGCGAATGGGCCGTCCTCGGCTGCTTCTGGCAGATGGCGTGGGACTGGGCAAGACCGTGGAGGCCGGGCTGATAATGGCCGAACTCATCGCCCGACGGCGTGCCCACCGTATCCTGGTTGTTTGCCCCCCCGGACCACTGCTTGAGCAATGGTACACCGAGATGCGAGAGCGCTTCGGCCTTAGGTTTCAAAGGGTTAGAAGCGCTTCCGACCTTCAAGAGATGCGCCGAAGCCTGGTACTCGGCGCTAACCCCTTTGACCACCTCTCTTACTGCCTGATGAGCGTTGACTTCGCAAAACAGGAGAAGGTGCTGCAAGACCTGGAGCGCTCGGCATGGGACTTGGTGGTCATTGATGAGGCTCACCACTGCGCCAAGCTGGGCAGCGCCGGCGTTTGGGATGATAGCCGGCGGAGACGGCTTGCAGAGGTATTGGCCAGACAGTCCGATGGACTCTTGCTTTTGACAGCGACACCACACGATGGGTATGACGCCCACTTTGCTTCTATCCTGGAACTGCTGGATCCCAGCCTGGTTGATGGCCGGGGCGCACTTCGAGGCGAACGCTACCGTGCCCACGTGGTGCGGCGGCTAAAGCAGCACATCAAGGACCCCGTCACGGGCAACAGGCTTTTCAAAGAGCGGGTGGTCAGCCCCGTTCCCGTCCCCTTTTCCATGGAGCTACACCCCGACTTCAGCCTCTTTCAGCAGGCTCTGCTTGCGGCCATTGCCCCGAGGCTCAGACTTGCGGTTCGCCAGCGCCGTTTCGGAGAGGTCTTGGCCTTCGTTTCGCTTTTGAAGCGGTCAGTGTCCACCGCCGCTGCCTGCCGAAACACGCTGCAGGTAGTCAAGGTTCGTTATGACGAACTGGTCAAAAAGGGGGCCGCAGAGGCCGAAGACCGAGATCAGCGCATGAAGAGCCTTCGTGAATACCGAAAACGCATGGAGAGGTACGGAACTCTCTCCTATGAGGCAGAGCAAGACCAGGCCATGCTGGAAGCCGAAGAGATGGCAAGCGATCTCATAGCCAACAGCCTCGATTCCGTCGTGGGCGAAATCGCCGAGCTGACCAGAGAGCAAGACCGCACTCGTCGCCAGGCCAGAAGAGTAGCTGGAACCAGCGACATCCTTGACACACTGGTTGACCTGGCCGCCGCCGCTGCACTCCAGGACCCGAAGTTGAAGGCAGTACTGGACGAGATTATCACCATTCGGAGCCAAGAGCCCGATGCCAATGTGCTTGTTTACACCGAGTACACCGATAGCCAGAAGGCACTCAAAGAGTACCTGGAGGCAGCACTGCAGGATGGCCGCCTTGGTGGGCAGCTGAGTGTGATATGTGGCGACGATTCGGAGACGGACCGTGGCAAGGTGACCAAGAGGTTCTCCTCGCAGTCCGGCATTGTACTGATCAGCACCGACGCCACCTCCGAGGGTTTGAACCTGCAGGAGCGCTGCCACCACCTGATTCATCTCGAATTGCCCTACAATCCCAATCGCCTTGAACAGAGAAATGGCCGAATCGACAGGTATGGGCAAACCGAGACCCCAATGGTCAAGTACCTCTACCTTGCTGGCACCTTCGAAGAGCGGCTACTCATTAGGCTGGTTGCGAAATATGAAAGGCAGCGGGCCAGACTGACCTTCGTGCCCGATACCTTAGGCGGCATCACTTCAGATGACGCCCAGACAGCCCGGTTGCTGCAAGGGCTGTGTGAAGAGCAGCAGTCACTGTTCAAGCGATCACCTGCACCGCTGCTCAGAATCGAAGAACACGACGAGGACGTATCATCGGGTGCTTACAAGGACCTCCTTGACGAGATAGAGCACTCCATGGCCAGCTTCGAGAAGACCGCAAAGACTCAGTCCTGGCTGGCGGAAAGCGGCTTGAATGCCGAGGAGCAGCTGCTGAAGGAGGCCACAAAGGCTTTGAGTACAGGGCAGCAGCTTGGTGCCGTTGACCTGCTTCGCTTTGTTAAGGAGGCGGTGGTTGCAGACACAGGGAACGATGAGTGCGTGCGTCACTTCCACGCCAACATTGAACTGGAACTCTTGCCACTGTGGGCCCACGGAATGGAGGAGATGCCCGGCTTCGATCACTCCAGCAGGGTTCTGCGGGTCACCACGGACAAGGGTGCGACGCTCAACGGGGCTGGCCAGCCGCTGGGCTACCTTGGCCGGGCCCACCCCATCGTTCGCAGGGCCATCGACCGAGTCCGCAGCATCAGATTCGGAGAGGCCGATTCCTGGGTCGACCGTCGCGTCAGCACGGTAATGCTGCCTGTACAAGAACCTGCCTTGCTGTTCACCTACCTTGGGGTTGTGGAGAGTCCCTTGGGCCATGAATACGAACGTGTGCTGGCTGTTGAGGTCAATCAGGCCGGCCAAACAACCCTTCACGAGCAGCCAGAGCAGTGGCTGACGTACGCCGAGGCGGGACAGGCTTGCGACAGCACCGGCAAATGGAAGGAGTTGTTCCTCTCCTGGGCAGACCAGGCAGCCAAGAGGGCACTGGTACGGGCTGGAGATGGGTTCACGCTCGTCAGTGAGGCCGTGGTGAAGTCGCACCTGACTCAGGTGGACGAGGAACTGGCCAGTCTTGAATCGTGGCTGGCTGTGAGGGCGCAGAACCTGTGCGGCCCGGTTCGTCAAGCGGCCGTCACGGGCGACCTTTTCAGCTTGGTGGGCAGTGGCCAACGAGCCACAGAGTTGCCTCGATGGCAGGTGTTGACCTCGCCCGGTGAGCGGTTGGCAGCGTTTGCTACCGACGCCACCAATAGTTCGGTGGCCCGCAAGGAGGCGGATGGAGTGTTGCGATTATACCATCGGCGGCTGGCCCAGCTTCAGCAGCGCCAACAAGTGCGGGTGCTGCCCCCGTTGCCCTTGGGGCTTCTCATGATCCTGCCACTGGAACGGGGAGGTTTCTAGGATGAGCCTTGACCTTAGAGACTGCGCCTTTTTCGGCCCGGCCCTTCCCGAGCCCTTCGTAAAATACCATCTGGATGCAGAGCTTGTTCGGCGAAGGCTGCTTCCAAAATCCGTTGGTGAGGAGGGCAGGCGCCTTCAAGACCGATGGGAAGTGCTGCGTCGCAAGCTGCGTGAGCTTGGCGAGCAGGGTCTTGAACGGCGGGTGGCCAGCCATATCCTCGAGCCACTGACGCTCCACCTTGGCTATGAGCAGTTCAAGCGGCAGGCAGAGACCATCACTCGAGAAGGCCCGGAGGATGGCGGCTGGCTCATGAGCTGTGCCGATGGGCGAAGCCTGCGGTGCTGGGCTGTGGGATATGGCGTGGACCTGGATGCGCCCAACCGCGCCGGACGAGCCTACCGATTCAGTCCCAGCCGTGTGGCACAGCGGGTTTTGCAGGCGAAGGGAGAACGTGTTGGTCTGCTCACCGACGGCGAAGAACTGCGCCTGCTGCTTGTGGACCCCGCCCGCCCCGACAGCCACATTGCCATCCTGTTGTGCAGCGCCGGGGGCTGGAGAGCAAGCCGTGCCCTCCCCGATTCTTATCGACTGCTGGTCTCTTTGGCATCTCCCGGGGGCGTTCAGGCCATTCCCGAACTGACTGATGCGGCCCGATTGGCCCAGGCCACGGTAACCAAGAAGCTGCGATTGCAGGCCCGAAAGGCCGTAGAGGGCTTCGTTCAGCAGCTTCTGGATCATCCGGCGAATTCGCATGTTTGGCACCACTACCCGGACCGGCAAGAGTTAGCACGGCGGCTGTGGGCCGAGGGGCTGGTTTCGGTTTACCGCCTGCTGTTCGTGTTCAAGTTGGAGTCATCTGCCGACCCAGCCAGGGCTTTCAGCTTTGCGACCCAGAGCTTGTGGCGGAACACCTATTCGCCAAACACGGCCTTGGCGCAGGTTGTGCGTCAGGTTCTTGACGGCGGGGCGGACACGGGGCGGTTTCTGGAGGATGCCCTGCGCTCGTTGTGGCGCATGTTCTCTGAGGGCATGAGTTCCAGCGAACTGGAGATCAAGGCCTTGGGTGGCATGCTGTTCGGCAAGGATGCGACGCCACTGCTGGATCAGCTTTCGTGGGGCGAGCTTGCGGTGGCCCGGCTGCTGGATGCCCTGCTGTGGACTCCTCGTGAGGGGAAAAGTGAACGAGAGCGTGTTCACTACGGCTCGCTTGATGTTGAGGATTTGGGCCGGGTTTATGAAGCCCTGTTGGAACTGGACCCGGGCATCACCACGGCCCCAATGTGTCGTCTACGGCGCGCCAAACTTGAGGTAGTCGTTCCTCTTGAGCAAGGCGACGCCTATCGTCCCTCCTCAGAGTCCATCGGGGCCGCCGGCCAGGAAGGGAAGCCGGATCTCTGTGAGGTGGCAGACATAGCAGAGCCCGACGACGACGATACCGATGCTGAAGATGGCGAGGAAGAGGAATCTGAATCGCCAAAATCGGGTAAGGGCAAGGATTCCAAGACGAAGGTTCTGTTCATCGAGGAGATTCCGGCCAATCGCTTCTTCTTGCGGGTAGGGCTTGGAAGAAAGGCTACCGGCAGTTATTACACCCCGCACCCGTTTGTACGATTTCTGGTTCAAGAGACATTGGGACCGCAGGTGACTCAGCGCAGCCCGAAGGAGGACCCGTGGCCTGCGAAGCTATTGCAGTTGAAGGTGTTGGACCCTGCTATGGGCAGCGGTCATTTTCTAGTAGAGGCGTGCCGGTATTTGGGGGATGCGCTGTATGAGGCCTGCCGATTGTGTGACGGGTTGGCTGTTGAGGCGGAACTGAAGGCTGAGAAGAGCACAGATTCCACAGAGCAGGGCCGGCTTCTGGAACTTGCAGGGCAGTACCGGCAGCGAGTGGCCGATTTGCCCGATCCCGACGATGAGTTGGTGGCCTATCTGCCCAGCAGGGTGGTGGAGGGCGAAGAGAGCGGCCTTTCGCAGAAGAAGGCCGAGGCGTTGTGCAGACGTCTGGTGGCGGTTCATTGCCTGTACGGTGTGGACAAGAATCCGTTGGCCGTTGAGTTGGCGAAGCTCTCGTTGTGGCTTGAGAGTTTTGCAGAGGGTCTTCCGTTGACCTTCCTCGACCACCGTCTGATAGCGGGCGACTCGCTGACGGGGCCGTTTGCCGAGCATCTGGCCACTTTCCCAAGCAACGGGAAGCCCATGGAGATGCTGGCCACGGGCCTGAAGAAGAGCCTTGATGCTGCCTTCTCCGACGCCATGCAGCACGTTGCCGACCTTGAGGCCAGCGTAGGCAAAGATGTGGCCGACCTTGAACTGAAGCGTGCTGCCAAATCCCGCCTGGACGAAGGTCTGGCCGCCTTCAAGCTGCTTGCCAGCGCCTGGACCGGCGGTGTGATGTTGGGCAAGCAGAGCGACGACGAGGGCTACAAGCAACTGGCCCTGGCGGTAGTCTCCACCACCGACCCGACAACCTCCGATTCGGCAATCCAAACTCTGCTGGCGGCCCGCCCCCGCCTGCAAGAGATGCTAACCCTGGGCCAAGACGCCGTGCCCTACGAACTGACCTTCCCCGAAGTCTTCTACCCCGACGGCTCAGAAACCCGCCAAGGCTTCCACGCCGTGGTCGGGAATCCGCCGTGGAAAAAGCTGAACCTGGAAGAGGCAGCGTTCTTGGGTTCGTTCGATGTGGAGGCTTTCGATTCGGCAGGGGCGGACCGCAGCGCAATTCGGCGGCGCCTACAAGGAAGTACACCATGGACACTCTGGGAGGAGGCAAATGCAGCAGAGAGCCGATATGTTGGCACCGTAGAAGCGCTGACACCAGACACCTTTGACTTCACTGGAGGTGCCTTTGGAGGTGGTGATTTGGACATCGCTGCCGCCTTCTTGTCGCGGTGTTGGCCGTGGGCGGGCGGGGTGGGAAGAGTGGGCGTGGTGGTTCCCAGCGCTATTCACTCAAGCAAGACACTGACGCCTCTCCGACGTCGCCTTCTGGAGAAGACCAATATCGAAGCCTACTTCTGCTTTGAGAATAAGGGCCAACGCATATTTGCCGATATTCATGCAAGCTGGAAATTCACCACCCTTGTCTTATCTGCACTGGGACAGAAATGCGAAAGCGATAACTTTACAGCTCAGTTTTATCTCAGGCGGATGGATTGGCTTTTTGATGACAGATCGTGTCCGCCTGAATTGCAAATATCTAAGGCCACAATTATTGCGATGGATCCAGACAGCCTTGTGTTTCAGGAATTTGTCGATCCGGCTGATGCCCTTGTGGCAGAACTTATGTATGGTTCAGCTAGACCTTTTAAAGAAACAACTTGCCGTATGGGAATCCACATACGTAGAGAACTACATGCCACTGATGATGGCTGGCGCCTTGATCATTCAACTCAACCTCGAATGCCTACTGAAGTCAAGAGTTTCGGCCTGATTCATCATAAGCCAGGAACTATTCATCAATATACCGATTTATGGTGCGGATCGGCTACAGCATTGGTTCCTTATGAAAGGCTACTTGATGGTAAAGAGAACATTTTAGACCTGTCTCGTTTCTACCGAGTCGCATATCGAGTTCAAGCTAGGGCCACGGACGAGCGAACAGGTATCTTCGCATTGCTTTCCTGGGGAACTACGGCAACTAATAAATTGCTATTGGAGGGTACGCCTTCCACCAGACCGTACTGTACAGCTCTTGGTTTGCTGGGAATTGGCAATAGTTTTATTTTTGATTGGGCACTAAGGCTACGGACGGCTGGGCTTACTATTTCTAAGTATGTCATGGATGCAATTCCTGTGGTAGGGTCCACTGGCGTCACGAATAGCTTCCTCTCCCACGCCGCCCTGCGCCTGTCCTGCAACCATGAGGGTTATGCTGCGTTGTGGCATGACCAGGTTGGGGCGGAGTGGCGGGAGAGTTCGCCCAGGCATACTTGGCCGGTTTTGGGCAGCGATGATGAGCGTTGGGGGGTGAGGGCCGCTATCGATGCGGTGGTGGCAGAAGCGTACGGTCTGACCCGGGAGCAGTATGCGCATGTACTGGCCTCGTTCAGCCACAAGAGCTATCCCGCTGCGCCAGAGCGCTGCCTTGCTGCCTTCGACGAACTGAAGGAGGTGGGTCTGGAGGCCTTCTCCAGGAAGCATGACCCTTATTGGGACGTGCCGCTGAACATGAACCTACCGAAGCCGGCAATCGACCTCCCCCTGCCTGGCGGCAAGGACGACAGTCTTTTGACTGGAAAGGCATCGAAGAAGGGGAAACAGCGACCCAAAGCGCCGCTGGACAACGGCCCGCTGTTCAGGGGTAAGAGCTGAGATGGGGGCGGGTGATAAGGGGACGGGGGCCCCGAAGAAACCCCTTGACAGTCGGTTTAGCTATAACTAAATTCTTTGCGAATGGAGGAAGGGTTGTTGTGGCGCTGGTTCTGGCCAGGCAGCTTCGGCCCCCGGCCTGGATGGTGCTTCCTCTTGTGGGCGATGCGCCGGTACCGGAACAACTGCTATGTGTATTGGGGCGGCATTGCAAGTCATGGAGACGCTCTGAACGCAGAGAGGGCAAGATGCATTGGACCAGAGAGAGTGAGGCGGCGCTTGTGAATGCGCTGGCGATGGACCTGACTTCTATCGTCGAGGAGGCGCTGGAGCAGGGGAAGCTCTCACGTGAAGAACTGAGGACCATTTTGGACGTCAGCAACGGGCGCATCTCGCAGATCCTTTCTGCGCCCGGCAACCTGACTCTTAGAACCATGGTCCGTTTGGGGAAGGCCTGCGGCAAGGACATCACGGTGGTGCCCTACGAGTACCAAGGTGAAGAGCGAGGGCCCATTCATCCCCAGGTTTTCGTCGCTGCCTGGGAAGCGGCGGGGAAGCCTGGGATGATAAGTGAGTTGGCAGAATCGAGGAGTGAGGAATCAGGCCCTAGGGGCAAGGTGGGGTGAATGCTTAGAGCCGGCTCATTGGCGCCTGCCCCGGTTGGCAATTCATTGCGTTGCCGTCGGCGCCCTTGACCTGGGAGTTGATGCCGTTTGTTTGGACCAGTGCGGATGTGCGGATGGTGGCCATTGACCTGTGGGGTGGCCCCCCGTATATTCACTCTGGCTACGATACGGAGGGTTACCTTGGAATCATTTATCAGACTGGAATTGGAGCAACTGCCCGAGGGAGGGTATGTGGCTACCAGCGCGGACGTCCCAGGGCTGGTGGCTACCGGCCGCACCGTAGAAGAGACGCTGGAGATTGCCAGGGACGTGGTCCGAAAGATAGCCGAGAGTTGCATTGAGCATGGCGAACCCCTTCCCGAGAGTTTGCAACGAAAGTCCTTGCCATCGACGCTCGATATCCCTGTGGCGCTTCCCTGATGGGCGAACTCGCTGGGTTTTCCTACAGAGACATTGTGGCGCGGCTGCGCCGACTATGATTTCGTTTTGACCGCAGTGCTAAAGGCCGCCACGAGATTTGGCGACACACCGACGGACGAAAGACTACCGTACCTCGCCATCCGGGCGACCTGCCTGAGGGAACTCTTCGCGCCATTCTGAAGGCGGCCGGGGTAGACAAGACAGACTTCCTGAATTCTTGATGTGTCCCAGCCAGGCCCCATCTTCCCGGGCCCTCGCGTTGATGTGGACATCCCCTTTCTCCTACATTCCCTATGGTAATCCCACCGCAAGGCGGTATATACAGAACTGGTCAAAGAGCCTTATGAGGATTGCGCATGCCCCTGAATCCAATTGCCGTTGTTGAGGAGGTGCTCAAAGAGTACCGGAGCTATCTGGCCACAGAGTTTCAGGCCAGTGACGTCAGGCTGCGGGAAGCGCTGGAGAAGGCGCTGGATGACCCGCAGTTTCTTGCTCAAGAGCCCTTCTTCCAGGCGCACAGGCCGTTCAAGGATGGGCGTCTGTGGAGAGACTTGGGCCTGGACCCTCGGCTGGCCTCGGTCATGGAGAAACGTAGCGGGTCGGCCACTGGGTGGCTGCATCAGAGTGAGGCAATAGCGCACCTGCTGGGGCCCCAGGCCGGTCCTCTGGTTGTTACCACGGGTACCGGCTCGGGCAAGACCGAGTGCTTCCTGCTTCCCGTCATCCAGAATGCCATTGAGGACTCAACGCAGTTCAATCGCAGCGGCCTGACCGCCCTGCTTGTCTACCCCATGAATGCCCTGGCCAACGACCAGGAGGAACGAATTCGAGAGTACCTCTCTGAATCAGGCCACACTCACGTCACCGTGGCCCGCTACGACCGCTCTACAAAAGAAGAAGAGCGGCGCCAACTTCGTGACCGGCCCCCGCACATCCTGCTGACCAACTATATGATGTTAGAGTACCTGCTGGTGCGTCCCGCTGACAGAAACGCAATCTTCGCCAACCACCGTTGCCGGTTCGTGGTTCTGGACGAGGTTCACTCGTATCGGGGCAGCCTTGGCGCCAATATTGCCCTACTGTTTCGCCGCCTTGTGGCCCACCTCCAGAATGCACGACAGGATTGGAACAACCAGTTTGAACTGGGAAGTAGGCGTTTTCCCAAGCTGATTCCCGTTGGGACGTCTGCCACCATCAAGAGCGTGGATGAGGCGGGCAGGAGCGCAGCGGAGCGACGTCAGCTTCGTGACGAGGCCGTGCAGGAGTTTCTGGGCCGCCTCACGGGCTTTGCTGCGTCAACGTTTCGGGTGTTGGGCGAGGAGTTGAAGGATCTGCATGTCCCCGCTGGACTGCCGTTCCAGGAGCGACTCATTTACACCCTAAACGATTTGCTCTCGCATAAGCCTATGTCGGTAAGCCAACTGGTGCAGGCACTCAAGGCTCGAGAGTCCGACCTGGGTTTGATACCCGAGGGCGAGCTGCTGGCAACTGTTTGGCAGGCTTTGAAGATTGGCGTTGAACGCCCCGACGGAGAAGGAGCACTGCGCCTGAGAGTCCATCGGTTCATTCGGGGGGGCTGGCGCTTCACACGCTGTTTGAACCCCGAATGTGGTGCTCTGCATCCCATGGGCGAGGAGAAGTGCAGCGAGTGCGGATATCCGGCCGCTGCCCTCTTGTTGTGCCGCTCTTGTGGAGCGCACGCTCTGAGACTAAGGGCCTGCACGGAGGCAGAACCCCCAGAGATGCTGACGGTGCAGGGCGGCCCTTTGCCTGAGTGGTTGGTTTACGATCGCACCGACGCACTGGAAGGGGACGACGGCATTGTGGGTGCAGAGAAGCAGATGCGGCAGCGCCCAGTTTGTAAGGGCAGCCTTGACCCGGCAACGTTGCTGTTCTCAAGCGATGAGACGGCCTATGGGATGAAGGTGGTTTTGGCCCCCGAGGCCATCAGATGTTTGGTCTGTGGCGGTACTGCCGGTTCTCGTGATGTGCTGACTGAGGTCAGTCTTGGCACCAGTGCGGCTGTGCGGGTTCTGTCCGAGGGCCTGGTGCAAAACCTTGCAGAGCAGAACAAAGACAAGAAGAGCCACGATGGCAAAGAGAGGCTGCTCATCTTCGCAGACAGCCGCCAGGATGCGGCCCATCAGGCTCGATTCATTACATATGCGGCGCGCTACGACCGGATGCGACGGCGAATCGTCTCTGCGCTTGAGGCGGAACCGGACAAGACGCTATCTCTTCAGAAGGCCGTGGAACGACTGATGGCCCAGGGGTTGTCGCTGGCCGATAACCCCCGAGTTCAGAAGAGGGTTGATATCAGATACGCCTCGCAACAACTGAAGGCCGAGGTCTCAGTTTGGGAGGAGGCCCCACTGCTTGATGACCTTGCTGTGAGCCCTGGCTATCGAGCCACACTGTTCAACCTCGGTCTGGTGGGTGTGGTCTACGATAGGTTGGAGGAGTATCTGGCCGACAGAGGTGCCAATCTGGCCCACACCCTTGGGCTCACGAACGGGCAGTTGGTCTATTTGAGCCGCTGCCTGCTTGACGAGATGCGCCGAAGGGGTGCCCTGGCCAGAGAAATGCTGCGGTATCATCCTGGCAGCAGTTCATGTCCTCAGGAGATAAACTACGCAGCGGACTGGGAGCGAAAGATCAAGAGCCCCGCAGGGTATAGCTGTGATGAGCAGGGGAACCCCCTTCCATATCTAGATTCCTCAGAGTTACCTGAGGGGCTTACGTGCCGGAACATCTGGCGCAAAGAACGTGCCGGAGGGCGAGGTCCCGGCCTGGAGCGCACATTCCGCCATCTGTTGGATCGAATGGGTGGCTCTGATGCCTCGGAAGAGGGACTTCTGTCGCTGCTGGCCCTTCTTATGAAGGACGAGGGGTTTGTGGTGGCGGCGGACCTGGTGGGGACCAGAAAGGGCCGGAAGTTGCTCCAAGTCAATGATAAGAAGGTGCTATTAAAGTTATTGCTGCCTGAGGAACGATTCTGCTGCACTATTTGTAATGTTAGAATACCGTTTGTAGCCATAGGAAGTCCTTGCCCTAAATGCCGCGGCGAGATGCATTATTGGGATCCCGCTGAAATTGAACGTAACAGGTATGTGGCCCGCATCCGGCAGTCAAGAGTGTCGGAACTGAACGCAGGGGAACATACGGCACAAGTGACGGGCGACGCACGCATGGTACTTGAGGAGGAGTTCAAGGCTCCCTCACCGCTTTTCCAGGCTCCATCGGATTGGAGGGGCACTGAGCGGCGGTCGGCGCTGAACGTTCTGGCGTGCTCTCCCACTTTGGAGATGGGCATCGACGTTGGCGGCTTAGATGCTGTGGTGATGCGCAACGTGCCGCCGAGGCCGGACAACTACGCACAGCGGGGTGGGCGCGCAGGCAGACGGTCGAGGATCGGCGTGGTTGTGGGATACGCCAGAAGCACCCCCCATGATGCCTACTTCTTTGACCGACCCGAGGAGATGATCGCTGGCGAGGTGGCAGCACCGGCGGTGGGCCTGGGTAATCGGGATGTTGTGCTTCGGCACCTGCACGCTCTGGTTTTCGGGGCAGCAGAGCCCGGTTTGGCTGGACGTATGGTCCACTACATCGAGACCAACGGGGCCTTGAAGGGGGAGAAGGTAGAAGAGCTGATCGTATCGCTGATGGATCAATTCGGGCCTGCCGCCGAACTGGCGCTGCAGGCGTGGGAGCCGGCAATTCTTGAGGCAGCGGGCTTGGGGGACAAGACGGCGATTCTTGGAGCTCTAAGCGAGTTGCCCAAGGCGGTTGAGGATCTGTTTGATAGAGTCAGTCGACAAATCAGAGAGTTGCAGCATGTGTTCGAGCGCTGGAATGAACTGCCCTCCACGGGACGGCAATCGATAAGTGCGCAGGAGCTGAAGCTTCGTCTGCTTGGCGTGCGGTCGGGCAAGAGCGGCGATGGGGAGGCCGACGATCGTGGCAGTGGGCACCCTATGCGGCGATTCGCTGAATTTGGAATTCTGCCGGGCTATGAGTTCCCCTCAGAGCCATCCACACTCAGATTGGTCAAGGATGGTCACGAAGAGGAGCCGGTGTCGGTTGCACGGCGGTTCGGGCTGTCGCAGTACCAGCCCTCGGCTGTGGTTCACGCCCGCGGACATCGGTGGCGGGTAAGGGGGTTGGACATCAGTTCCCCTTGGAATCCCAAGAGCGATGAGCCGGGATGGAAGTATGCCCGCTGCAAGCAGTGTGAACTACGATATGACCACGCCAAGCCACAGTGCCCCCGATGCCAGAGCGACGAGGCAACAGGGGGCGGCGCTGCCTATCCTGGATTCGAATTCGGCGGGTTCCTGGCCTTTCGGGATGATCGTCCGGTGCTTGAGGAGGAGGACCGTTTCGGTGCCGGGGCCAATGTTACGTGTCACCCCCAGCGCAATGGCCGGTTGCTCAAGAGGTATCGGCTGGCCACAGACTGGACAATGACCTTGTGTGCCGAAGAGGAGGTGCGCTGGGTGAATGAGGGACCGCGTCAGGGTGCCGGGCCAACGAAGGAGATCGCAGCGCCGAGTTTGCACAGCGGCGCACGCGGCTTCTACCTTTGCCCAAAGTGTGGAAACGCACTTCACGTCTCCGAGGAGGATGTGCCTGGAGGCAAGGGCCGCAAGAAGGCTCGAAAGGGCAGCGCTGCCGATCCCTTTGGCCACGCTCCTGGCTGTGCCGATCAGGGGAAAC
>CAZQHM010000061.1:0-28324 GCA_964593355.1 uncultured Myxococcales bacterium | reverse complement strand
TTCTTCTCGTGCGGAAAAACGAAAGATTTTTGTCCTAACAACAAACCCCCCCTTTTCTGTGGGGGGTGGTTTTTGGGGGGGGGGGGGGGGGGGGGTACCATAGTTGACTCCTTTCAGCAACAAGGCATTATTGCCTGCTTCTGGTTGAAGGGATACTGCAGTCCGATGCGAATGTCAACAGTGGTCTTGCAGCCCTGCAGCCTGCCTATCCAAATAGTTGCACGGGGTGCAAATGGATGCAGTTGAGGGCCAAGCTTGTGGCATGAGCCTGTTTGACATTGACCTTTCAGCTGCGAACCAGCCAATCACGCCATCTTCGCCCATCAGAATGTGGTCAGACATCCCGGATATGCACCCCCATCGCGTGGTCAACATCTGGAGCACTTATCGATCTCTTGCGACGAACATCAATGCCCAACATGCTCCCAGCCTCCAGCCCCACTCCTCTTCACCAACATCGATGGCGTCCGTAACAGCAGCACCTTCCCTCGCCGATTACCATCCTCCGAGATGATCTGTGACACCTTCGCTGCATTCCATATTGCGCTGCATTCGTGTGCAGCACCCAGCCAATTCTACTAAACCACTGCTCACCATTCTCGCCCCCCCCTTCGACTCGGCCCTGGCCTCGCTCCCATCGAAGGCAGGGTACACGGCTGCTGGGTGGATCGAGATATGTGAGCAGCCGTGTAGGGCCGGTGGTCTCGGCTAAGCTGAGAACGAACGTCCAGGACGAAATTGAAGAGCTCTGGTTTAGATATATTTCTTCAGACCGTACTTCTCTGCCAGGCCTCTCCTCTCTTCATGGGGCATCGAGAGCATGTAACTCTTGAATCCCGGACACCAGCCGGCGTGCCAGCGCCAGAGGCGACCAAGAAACGAAGCTGGATTGGTGTCATACTTCGCTCTGAACTTGCACGTGTCGCATCCTGGTTCTGCCATATGATCCTCCATTGCCGGGGGGAGGCCCCGGCGTCACTGACATTTAGGCTTTAGGGGCCGGCTTGGCTTTGGGTTGAGCCTTGGGCTTGGGTTCCGCCCTTGGCTTGGGATCTGCTTTTGGCTTGGGGGCCGGCTTGGGCTTGGGTTCAGGCAGCGCATCTGCGGTGGCCTTGACTAGGGCACAGAGGCGTTCGTCGTCGTCGACGAACTCGGCGCCCACGACCATCCAAGGCTTGGAACCGGGGTAAGGCTGGCCCTCGGCGTAGTGGTGCCCCACCATGGACTTGCCCTCGGGGGTTATCTTAAGGAAGAGCTGATTGTCACACACCAGTGCCACAACCTTCTCGTCGCAATAAAGGGCGTACTCTCCGAACATCTTCCTCGATCGCACAACGCTCAAGCTTGAGAGCTGGTCGAGAAGAAAGTCTACGGTGCTTTGGCTGGTTCCCATGGCTCCCCTCCGAGTAGTCAGAGTGGGTATAACCCACAACCGCTCGCAGGACAACAGGGGGAACGCGCGGCTCCCCCGGCGGCTCGCCGGGGGAGGAGCCCCGGCGGCTCGCCGGGGAAACGGTGAGCTACGAAGCGCCGGCGTAGCGGAGCCCCGGCGGCTCGCCGGGGAATCGGTGAGCTTCGAAGCGCCGGCGTAGCGGAGCCCCGGCGGCTCGCCGGGGAATCGGTGAGCTACGAAGCGTCGGCGTAGCGGAGCCCCGGCGTCTCGCCGGGGAATCGGTGAGCTTCGAAGCGTCGGCGTAGCGGAGCCCCGGCGTCTCGCCGGGGAAACGGTGAGCTTCGAAGCGTCGGCGTAGCGGAGCCCCGGCGGCTCGCCGGGGAATCGGTGAGCTACGAAGCGCCGAGGTCCTCCACCGCCGCCGGGGTACACTCGTCCGGGGCGCCCTTGGGATTGCATCGACTCGGGGTTCCCCCCGGAATCTCGAACCAGAACTCGCCCTCTTCCGCCGGGGCCGGGTAGTCGGTGCTGATGAGGTGTGCGCCCGAATCCAGGGCCGCTGCTGCTCTGGCTGGGTTAAGCTCCTTCTTGGCGGGATCGGTAGAATCCGACGCCGTGCGAACCAGATACCCCGCCTCTACCAGTTCAGCTATGCGCTCCTCATTTCCCCTGGCGTTGCCCACCTCGACGATGCTGCCCCAGGGCTCTCCCGGCCCCCCCCGAACGAACATCACCCGCCCACGTAATCCATCATCGACGAGGTAATTCTCACGATGCTCCGATGAATCAAGCATGTGGAACAAGGCCTTGCCTCTAGACTGCCCAAGTGTCGGCCAGCCGTCGGCCTTGAGGGCCTGTTCGAGGTTCTCATGGTCACCAAGAAGGTCATCGGGTGTAATCAGGCGCTCCGCTGGCCACACCGAGCGAATCTCAGCGTCCAGCTCATCATAGCGTCCAACGATGCTCTCCTTATCGATGTCATCTTTGGGCTCGATGAGTATGAATAGCAGATGGTGCCCCGGATTGGCGTCAGACCAGTTTTTCATCTCCTTGAGGCAATCCACCAATTTGTCGCAAGTTGAGCGGTCATCAAGAATCGGAACGTGGTAGACCCGAAATCCTCCAACGTCAGAGTGCCAATGAACGTCCAACTCGACCTGCCGTACTCCGAAGCTCTCCAGTTGCTCTGCCAGGGGAGCGTGGGAGTAGTCCCACTCTTCGGTAGCCAACTCCTTGGGCCGCAGATGGTAGCTGTTGTGGGTGCCCTTTACCTGCATGTGGTTTATACGCAGCAGGTGATCCAGGGGGTACTTGACGACATCGTCCACAAATTCGGGCACCATTTCGAGCGTAGAGCTGTCCGAATCGCCCGCTGCAGAGTCGTATCGGCCTGACACCTCTTCTGCAGTCTCACCAAAATCTGACGAGACATCAGCGGCCGTTCCCACCGCCCCACAGCCAACCCAGAACACAACCAGAGCCACCACCGCTCCAATCCGCAGCAATCCCATAATCCCTCCTCATGGGCCACAGCGCCTGACCCTGGCAGTCCCGGCAACTGCCCCGTCCGCAGGGCTCTGTTTCCGCCCCGGCCTGTCGATGGTATCCGGTGCTAACCAGAAGTAAACAAATCGTGGCGGCCGTTCGGAAGGGGGGGCTTACTGAACGAACTTGCGGTTTGCTCTTGACCACATTGCTTTCGATGAGCATGATCACCGCTGAAATCACCAATGTTGTGGATGCTGTCCGGCATCCGACTAAACAGGAGGCACAATGAGGTTAGGCGAATGGCGGCGCATGCTGCTCTTCCTGATGGTATTGACGGCCATCGGGTGCTCTCAGGCCGGCAGTCTGCAGCAGGGAAGCGACGATACGACAGACGGGGAGTTGTCACCCCAGGACGTCGGGAACGAGGCCGTTGGCGACGTGGTTGAGCCCGATCAGGCATCAGAGGACCTATCGTCCGACCTGGACGTCACCCCCCAGGATACGGATGAAGAGGCAATCGAGGATGACATCCATGGCGATGCCGATGCAGCAGAAGACCTGCACGAGCCAAGCCTGGCTTCCCCCATCTGGGGATTAGTGTCTTCTGGCGGCACTGCAGTCTCCGACGCATTTCTGCTGCGTTGGCGACTCTGGGAGCAACTCTCCCCTGTGCGCGCAGCCAGTACAAATTATAACTTTTTTGGCGGCATTGTTCAATTGCCATAAGAGGACAAATCCATGATTAAGAAGATTATTATTAATTCGCTGGCGATTTTCGCTTTCTTTGCATATAGCAATTCTGCATTGTCATCGGTTCCAGCTGAAATGCACTTTCAAGGCGTCCTGACAGACAACGATGGTGTGCCACTTAACGGGCAGCATGCTATTACTGTTTCGCTGTATGATTCAGAACAAGACGGCAACTTGTTATGGACTCAGATAAGCCAGCTCGAAGTCGTCGGCGGAGTCGTCGACGTTGTTCTGGGTGAAGAGACTCCCCTTACCGTGGAGATTCTTGCTGCTGCTCAGCTCTGGCTGGGGGTGCAGGTTGACGCCGACGATGAGCTTGCGCCACGTCAGAAGCTGGTATCAGTGCCTTATGCCACAAGAGCCTCCTATGCCGAAGCGGCCGGAAATGTGCCCGACGCAGACCAGATTGCGGAGTGGGCTGGGCAGGCAGGCTATGCCCTTGAGGCAGAGCTGGCTGACCAGGACATTGCAACAGCCCCCGTGGCCTGGGCAGGGCTGGTTGGCATTCCCGAAGGATTCGCCGACGGCACGGACGACGGCTTGACTACCCAAGACGTCCAGGACTTTCTGGTGCAGTACGGATACATCACAGAAGACGCCATATTGGACTTCGTTACATATGACTATCTCGAAACTGATTATATGACATCCTATAATATAATGGCGCTTATCGCTTCTTACTATACCAAGGAAGAGATGAATGTTCTACTGGAAGCCCGGCCTGAACTGGGTGAGGTGTTGGGGCTGTTGGAGGGCTACTACACCAAGGGTGAGATGGACATCCTCCTTGCGGCCCGTCCCGAGCTTGGTGAAGTTCTTGCGCTTCTGGCGGGCTACTACACCAGGGGTGAAGTGGACGTCCTGCTGGCCACCCGCCCCGAGCTTGACGAGGTCCTTGCGCTGCTGGCGGGCTACTACTCGATCGAGCAGGTGGACGCATTGCTTTTGGGGTATGCTGCTCTGGACCACACTCACCCCTGGGCGGCCCTCACCGATGTGCCTGCTGGATTCGCCGATGGCATTGATGACGACACCCAGTACATGGCGCTGGAGGGTGGCGGTCTTGAGTTGAGTGATGGGCAGTTCTCGTTGCTGACCTCCTGCGAGGATGGGCAACTGCTCAAGTGGAACTCGGGATTGCAGGCCTGGTACTGCGCCGACGACATGGATACGCCGGAAATCGGCGACATCGAGGGGGTGGTAGCCGGGGCCGGCCTTCTGGGCGGCGCTGCCTCGGGCACGGCCACACTCTCGGTGAACACGGAGTTTGTGCAGCAGCGTGTGAAGGGCACCTGCACCGGGGGCGGAATCGGGGCCATCGGCGAGGATGGTCAGGTTGTGTGCAACGCCGACAATGACACGCTGGCTGGATTGACCTGCACTGACGGTCAGGTTCTCAAATTCAGTACCCTGACCCTCTCCTGGACCTGCGCCGACGACATGTTCGGAACGGGCGACATCACCGCTGTAGTGGCCGGCACGGGCTTGCTGGGTGGCGCACAGTCAGGCAGCGCTGAGCTATCTGTTGACCCAACGGTCTTTCAACGAAGAGTCTCCGGCACCTGCGCCACCGGTGGCATAAGGGCAATCAGCGATACGGGGGCAGTCACCTGTGATGTTGACGCTGACACGCTGGCGGGGCTCTCCTGCCCGTCGGGGCAGACAGCGAAGTGGAATGGTACAAGTTGGGCCTGCGGCGCGGATAAGGGCATCGTCTCGGCAGTGCATGCGAGCGGGCCTATAAGCAATCTGGCAACCACAACCGGATGGACCTTTTTGCCAAGTTTTAGCAGCACCAACCCCACAACTGCTACTGTTACGGTGACGTCGGGGCAACAAATCATGGCTACGGCCACTGTTGCCATCGGCACAGGTGCCAATGCAGCCCAGTCCCTGAGTCTCGCCCTGTGCGTTCAACCCAGTGCCGGAGGATCGTTAACAGTCCCCAATAACAACTACCTCGAAGGACTGAAGTTAGGGGCCAACCAGCGCGTGGCTTTCACCGTGGTGAATCTCGCCAGCTCACTCGCAGCAGGTTCTTACAAGGTGGGGCCATGTTATCAGACCAGCGATGCGAACTGGGTATCTAATGACTGGAACCAGGTTATTGCAACGGTGATTCAGCCCTGATTCCGCCTGCCAGAGGTCGGCCCGTGAGGGCCGGGTGAGGGCCGCCCACACGAACGGATCTGCGCCCCTCGCCTTCTGTTAGCCTTGCACTCTGCCGACTGGTTTGCGAAAATCGCCCTGGTCCTGTGGTTCCCGGGGGGGATATTGAGTCGAGCGTTTCTCAGAGAAGAAGACCTTCAAGAAGATGTCAAGGTTCGGGTTCTGGAGCAGCCCCGCCAGATCACCCCTGACGGCTATGCTGCCTTTGAAGAGGAACTGCATCGCTTGCAGGCATTGGAGCAATCCGACCCTGCCGTGGAGCAGCAGATATTGGCGATTCTCCGGAAGATGTCCGCTATGACCGTGGTGCATCCGCGCCTGGATGAGCAGCGGGCCTTCTTTGGAGCGTGGGTCACGCTGGAGGACGAGGACTGCGTCAGGCGTACCTATCGTCTGGTTGGCCCCGATGAGGTTGGCTTCGGCCCATCGTGGGTAAGCATCAACTCCCCCGTAGCCCGCATTCTGTTGGGGAGGAGTGTGGGCGACATAGTCCCCATGCAGGTACCCAGCGGCGAACCGCTCTCCCTGGAGGTGGTCTCCGTGGACTGGACGCTGCCCGAAGAGTAGTGCACTTGGTGGAAGTGGCTGGCACGTTGTTGAAAGTGCTGCACGGCTGCTCATGTATCTCGATCCGACTGGCAACCATATATAGCCGTTATTGGTCTCCTGGTGTTCAGTTATCTACACTTCCGAAGAGGGCTGAGAGTCTATTTCTAAGTTCGTCACGGATGGTTCGGAAGGCTTCCAGCCGCTGCTCAGCGCTGCCTTGCACCGCTGCCGGGTCGGGGAGGCCCCAGTGTTGCCGATTTGCCTCTCCCAGGAAGAGCGGGCACTCCTCCTCGGCGCACAGAGTAATCACCGTGTCCACCAGGGATGGGTCAATCTCCTGCACTGACTTGGAGCGATGGCCCGATATGTCGATGCCAATCTCCTTGAGCGCAGCAATGGCCTCGGGTCGCACGCTGGTTGGGTGCGAGCCCGCCGACCAGACCAGGGTTCCTTCCGGGGCCATAGACCTTGCGACACCCTCTGCCATCTGACTGCGGGCAGAGTTCGCCACACAAAGAAAGAGAATTCCCTTCATACTGTGGCCTCCTCTGGCTTGCGTCCCACCACTCGGACCGTGGCGACCTTCCCCTGGAGTGCGCTCACAACGGCCTCAAGTTGCTGCCGTGGCAAAGGCTCGCAGCCGCAGCAACACCCACCGCCGGCAGTAGAATCCAGCAGGGCCCTGAGTTGCGACGCATCGTAGACCATTCGATCGGAGACAACTACGTCAGCCAGTCCAGCCCCTTTAAGCCCCTGTACATAATCCTCTTCCGGTATGGCCCCAGAGATGCAGGCAGAGTAGAGGAGGCCGTCGGCGACTATCCAGGCCGGCATGGGCTCGGCAACGATATCCGAGATGGAGAACCTGCCACCTGGCTTCAGGACCCGGTGAAGTTCACCAAAGACACGCTGTTTCTCTGGAGAGAGATTCACCACGCAATTGGAGAGCACAAGGTCGATTGAGGATGATTCCACGGGCAGTTCCTCGATAATGCCTTGCAGCACCTCAACGTTGCGAAGCCCCGCAGCATGGGCGTTGGCCCTGGCGCGCTCTACCATTGCCGGGGTCATATCGACACCGATCACCTTGCCGTTGGGGCCTGCCAGCTTCGCAGCCAGGAGCAGGTCGATACCGGCACCCGAGCCGAGGTCGAGCACTACGTCTCCTTCATTGACCTGGGCCAGAGCAACGGGATTGCCGCAACCGAAGGAGTTCGCAACTGCGTCCGGAGGCAGCGCCGCCAGTTCGGCCCTGGTGTAACCGGCGAGCAGAGGCAGCACTCCTGGGGCTGCGGCCCCCGAGCAGCACGGACTGCTGCTCTTTCGGCTCTTTAGCACTGAGCCGGCATAGGCCGCCGATACTGCCTTGCGGACATCGTCGGGTATTCTTTCTGATTTCTTCATCTTGAGCTCTCCCCTGCACCTGTTGTAGCCGCCTCGGACCCAGTGCGGCCCTTGGGGTAGTATCTTCGGCCGAGCCACAGCGCCACATGCACCAGTCCAACCATCACGGGCACCTCAACCAGGGGACCGATGACTGCGGCAAAAGCAGCGCCGTGGCTGATGGTGAAGGTGGCCACGGCAACGGCAATGGCCAACTCAAAGTTATTGGAGGCAGCGGTAAATGAAAGTGTAGTCGCTTGGGCATAAGTGGCCCCCACTTTTTTTGACATAAAAAAGGATATAATAAACATGACGACAAAATAGATAAGCAGAGGAATGGCAATACGCACCACATCGAAGGGTAGCTCAACGATGGTTTCACCCTTGAGCGAAAACATCACGACTATTGTAAACAGCAATGCCACCAGCGTTATTGGGCTAATCTTTGGAATAAACTTCTCGTGATACCACGCTTTGCTTTTCAGCCGAATGAGCAAAAAACGAGTGACAATACCCGCCAGGAACGGGATGCCCAGATAGATGAAGACACTGGCAGCGATCTCACCGATGGTGATATTTACCGCAGCTCCTTCAAGACCAAACCAACCGGGCATAACAGTTATAAACAACCATGCATATACCGAAAAGAATAGCACCTGGAAGATGGAGTTAAAAGCAACCAGGCCGGCACAATACTCGGTATCGCCCTTCGCCAGGTCATTCCAGACTATGACCATGGCTATGCATCGGGCAAGGCCGATCATTATGAGGCCCACCATGTACTCCGGCTTGTCGTGCAGGAAAATCAGAGCCAGGGCGAACATGAGAATCGGGCCCACCACCCAGTTCTGAATCAGGGAGAGGCCCAGCACCTTGGTGTTCCTGAAGACAGGCCCCAACTCTTCGTAGCGTACCTTGGCCAACGGCGGGTACATCATGAGGATAAGCCCAATGGCGATGGGGATGTTTGTGGTACCAACGTTGAACTGGTTGATGAAGGGCACCACACCGGGAACCAGATAGCCGGCCCCAACCCCAACGGCCATAGCGACGAAGATCCACAACGTGAGATAGCGGTCCAGGAAGGGCAGTCGCTGCGCTACACGACTAGATGTTGGAACACTGCTCATGAACAACCTCTCTTGCGCCAGTCAGAATCGGCCCACAGACCGGGCCCGGGAAGCATAACTAGTCCCCGGCGCCGGGCGATACCCGTTTATCCGGTTATTTGCCTAGTGTCAATCCGTTTGCGCAGAACCGACGTTGCTGGCCAATTCTGTGCCGTTGAGGTAGATTCAGCACCGTTTGCGGGGAGCATTCTGCTCTCTGAGGAGGACGAGATGGCCTTTGCATTTCGCTGGCGGTTGGCTCTGGTTTCAATGCTCTTGCTGGGTGCGGGTTGCGGCTCTGAGTCGGGCAGCGACGATATGGCAAATGGGGAGGATGATTGGCAGGAGACCATTTTCTTCCCTGAGCAGGATGTGGGTCCCGGGGACATAACCGGGGAGGATGGCTCGGGGGAGGATCTGGCCCGGCAAGATGTTGCCGAAGATGCGCCGTCCGAGGATATTCCAGCCTCCTCGTTGTGTGAACCCAACCCCTGTACGCAGGCCCCGCAGGACAAGTGCGAGCCCGACGGGATCACCTTGACCAGCTTCACCTCTCCGGGCGAGTGTTGGGTGGCCGAGGGCAGTTTTGGATGCCAGTATCCAAGCACCACTAGAAACTGTGCGGCCGAGGGAAAGATCTGCTCCGGCGGCAAGTGCGTCGACTCTTCGGGCAACCCTTGCTCCCCCAATCCGTGCACTATTCCACCGGCGCCAAGCTGCGACGAAGAATCTGATAAGCTCAACAGCTTCTCACTGCCTGGAATCTGCACCAGCGTTGGTGGAGAGGCGAACTGCCAATACGCCATCACCACCGTGGACTGCGGCGCCAGCGGAAAAATCTGCATTGGGGGGCAATGCAAGGCCCAGACGAACCCCTGCGAGCCCAATCCGTGCAACAACGCACCGGCCAACAAGTGTGAGGGGAATACCCTGCTGGTCTACCCCATGCCAGGCACGTGCAGCGCCAATGGGACAGCATTCACGTGCAGCTATCCACCCACATCCACAAACTGTGCGGCCGAATCCATGCAGTGCATCAGCGGAGGCTGCGAAATCGTCGAGGAGCCGCTTCCGGCCCCATCCAAAGCCGGAGACCTGATTATCACCGAGTTCATGGCCAACTCCATGGGCGGCACGGACTATGGTGAGTGGGTCGAGATCAAGAACAGTTCAGGCAAGGAGCTTGATCTGAAAGGGTGCCTGCTCAAAGACGACGGTTCGGACAGCCACGCCATTGCGGGTTCGCTGGTGGCGGCACCGGGGCAGTACCTGCTGTTCGCCCGAAGCGGCGACCCGGCAAAGAACAACGGCATCTCTCCAAGCTACGTATACTCCAACTTCCAGCTCTCAAACAGCGAGGACGAGATAGTCATCGTCTGTGGTGGCGTCACCATAGACCGCATCTCTTACATCTCTGCCTGGGTGACTCAGGGCGTCGCCATTCAACTGGCCCCCGACAAGACCAGCGACACTCTCAACGACCTGCTTGACAACTGGTGCCTTGCAACGTCCAGTTTCGGAACCAGCTCACTCAAGGGCACCCCGGGTCAGGCCAACAGCAACTGTGCGGCCCCCATAGACCCCTGCTCGCCAAACCCCTGTACCTCGGCACCGCCCCCCACCTGCAGCCAGGACGCCAAGAAGGCCCTGGTGGCACAGCCCACGGGCAATTGTTCCGTAAGCGGAGAATCCTACGACTGCAGCTACCCCATCCAGGAGATTGACTGCGCCGGCCAGGGAAAGAGCTGTGTCAACGGCGCCTGCGTAACCCCGGAACCAGCACCAACGCCAGGCAGCGCCGGGCAGGTAATCGTTTCGGAGTTCATGGCCCGGGCAGCGTCGGGCACGGGGGATACTGGAGAGTGGGTGGAGTTATACAACACAACAACAACAGCACTCGACTTGAAAGACTGCAAACTGCAGGACAACAGTTTTGCACACACCATAACAACTTCAGTGGTTGTGGCTCCTTCGGGATTTGTTGTATTAGCAGTAAGCAGTGATCCTGTTGCTAATTATGGCGTACCAGTTGATTACAAATACAGCGGGATAAGTCTTGGAAACACTGGTGATTACATCAAACTGGTATGCGACTCCAAGACCATAGACGAGGTTGTGTTCGTAGAAACATGGGTCGTTCTTGGCGCATCCACCCAGCTCTCCTCGGCCAAGATGAACTCAACCGCAAACGACGATTTCGCCTCCTGGTGCACCTCCACGACACCCTATGGCACCGCAGACAAACTCGGCACCCCCGGCGCGCCGAACCTGCCGTGCAACTGACGGGGCCTGAGTCGCCTGACAGAAGAACAGGGCCGGTCTATGGCCTGCTGCGAAGCACCTCTGCTGCTGCCCGGGCCGCCAATTCTTCCGCTTCGCGAAACAGGGTGGCAGGCAGCTCCAGACAGCGCCCCCGCCCCAACTCGTTGGCTAGCCATGCCCTGGCTTCAGCCAAATCCGGTCCGGTCAGCTCCCTACCGTCAACCTCACCAGGGTCGGCCGACAGGTCGAACGACAATCCGCTCCCTCCATCAGATGGCAGCAACCACTTTGACTTCCCCCGAATCGCTGCGAAACGATGCCACACACGAGCAACGTCGGGCGTGCTCTTGCCCTCCATGGCCAACTCCGGCCCGCTGCGGTTCATCGCCGCAACTGCCACGGCCCCCTTGGCGACCCCTCCCTCCTTCAGCACCGCAGCCAAAGACTCTCCATCTGCCCCCTCCAGAGGTGATAGCCCGGCCCACTCAAGCAACGTAGGGGCCAAGTCCACGGTCCTTGCCATTCCCCCAACCCTGACCCCCTTTCCAACACCACAGCCCACAACTACCAACGGAACTCGGAGACCCTCCTCGAACAGGTGATTGCCGTGCAGATCGAATACCCCCCGTACCCTCTCCCCGGGCCCCAGCCTTTCACCCCACGTCTCGCCATGGTCCGACGTAATGATCAGCAGGGTCTCCTCCATTCCAGGGCCCGATTCTAATACCCGAAGCAGCCCCGGCAGCCACTGCTCCGAAAAGGACTCCACTGCCAGGGTGTACATGGAGCGAACCTTGTCTCTCATCTCCGGTCCCGCGCCAAGAACCCCCAGAACCCCATCAGCCAAACGTTTCCATGTACCAATATCCATGTCGCCAGACACATAGGGAACATGGGTTCCCCAGTAATGTATGAAGGTGAAGCTATTGCCACTATTGGCCAGGGACTGTTCGAGCTGTTTAAACAGTCTGTCACGGTTAAGTGAGGTTCCACTCACGCCGGATTCCGGTAAACCGGTAAATAGGTACCGTGTATTGAATACGTAAGAACCAACGCTCCAGCCCGACCTGGCGAACACTCTGAACAGGTTCTGGGGCGTTTGCGGCCACGGCTGAAGCCAGTTGACCAGCCCCACTCTATGCCCCCAACACCCCGTGAACATCGCTGCCAGCGACGGAAGGGTCCAAGGAGAGCTTGAGTAGACTCGCTCTGCAATGGCCCCTCTGTTGACCAGCGAATCCAGGGTGGGCGTCTGGGCCGGTCCACCGGCGAACCCACACACATCAGCGCGCAAACTGTCCGCTACCACAAGCACGAACCGCATGTCAGGCCTCACCCACAGAAGGACTCGGATGCTCCTGGTCCATGCGATAGAGGCAGTAGTGGTTCTCCCCCAATCCGCCCGTGGTGGTGTACCGAAGAGTGGTGCATCCGCCCCTGCAAATCCTGCGGTAGACGCACTGGCGGCAGAAGCCGGTCAGAGTCTGCTCCTTGTGGCTGCGGTTGTATTGAAATAGCCCGGCGTCGGCCCAGATGGAAGCCAAGGAACGCTCACGAACCGATGCCTCGTTGAATTCCGCAGGCAGCGACAGGCAACCTCTGACGGAGCCGTCGGAGGCGATACCCAATACGTGGAGTCCGGCCTGGCAACCTGTCCAACAGAAGGTGCCGGTGGGGCTCTCTCGCAGCAGGGGGTCATTGCGGCTCATGTAGCCGATATTGTCCGCTGCGTACACCCATGGCCCTCGAAGCTGTGACAGCTTCAGAATGATTCGCTCAAGTTCTGGCAACTGCTCCGGCGACAGGATCCACTGCTCTTCACCACCGAATCGCCCCAGCGCCATGCTCAACTGAATCTGCCAGCCGCCAACGCCAGCCTGCTCCAGCTCGGGATAGAGGCGCTCCAAATCACCCATATTGGCTTTGCTGACCTGGGTCAGGACACCCACGGGCAGTCCCGCCTCTCGAACGTTGCGAACCGCTGCCAATGCCCTCTCAAAAGAGCCTTTGCGGTCCCTCAGCATGTCGTGGACGGCAGCGGTGCCATCGATGCTGACCGAGACACTGTGAACTCCAGCGCTGACCATGCGCTGTACCATGGCCGAGTCTACCATCCAACCGTTGGTCACCAACTCGACGATTACCCCGCGGGCCGCCAACCGCTCGACGACGGCTTCCCAACCAGGCTTCAAGAATGGCTCGCCCCCAATGAGCGATACCCTCTTACACCCAAGCCCGGCAAGTTCGTCGGCCACTCGAAGGGCTTCAACCTGGTCCAACTCGTCCGCTTGAGCAAGCCCTGCCCCCGACCCACAGTGTCGGCACCTCAAGTTGCACGCCAGAGTCAATTCCCAGACACAGAACATGGGGCTCTCCGCCGCCTGGGCCCATCGATTCATTCTCATTTATCTCTCCCTGGCGCACACCGGGTACCAGCGGCCAACGAGCGCACACGAAATATGCAGTAAGGGTTTTCATAGATAGTACCAGTTACTGCATAGGCCATTGTGGTACAACCGGCTCGACACAACCTCCGGAACTCACAACTGGCGCAGAACCCGGTCAGCTTCGACTCGTCCCACCGGGTGTTGTACGCGAAACGCTCCTCATCCCCCCAAATCTCCGCAAGGCTCTCCTTGCGAACGCTGCCGGCGATGAAGTCCGGCCCCATGGAGGGGCACCCCTTCACAGCGCCGTTGCTCTCTACGCCCATGAGCAGACAGCCCGCATAGCACCCCGTCCAAAAGGGCAAAGCCCGCTCCTTCTCCCGCACCCTGATCACCGGCTCCATTTCGGTGTAGTAACCGATGGTGTCCGTCACCCGAACCGGAACCCGGTCATCCTTCATGGCCCTGATGAGGCTCTGGTAGACCTGCTCCAACTGCTCGGGCGCTATGAGGTAGGGCTCGGGAATCTGCCTCAGTCTCCCCTCTGGAATAGCCAACTGTACCTGCCACACGTCCAGGTATAAATCTGCCAACAGGTCATACACCTGGTCCAGTTCGCCAAGATTCCACAAATTCACGTGGGTAATTGCTCCCACCTTCAACGAACTGCTTTTCGCCACCCGAAGGGCCTTCAGCGCCGACTCAAAGCTGGATTTGCGCTTCCTGCCCGGCCAGACCCTTATTCGGTCATGGGTAGCCTGCAACCCGTCCAACGAGACCGCCACGCCAACCACCCCGGCTTGCTCCGCCTGTCGAACAGCCTCCTGGTCCAGAAGAGTGCCATTAGTAACAACATGAACCGCTACGCCACGATCCGCCAGGCGGCGCGCCAGCAATGGCCAGTCTTCCCTGAGCAGCGGCTCTCCACCGGAGAGGTTGCAGCGCACGCACCCTAACGCCGCAATCTGATCACACAAATTCAGAGCTTCGGCCGTTGTCAACTCCTCGGGGTCCCTACGGCCTGCACCACCCTCACAGTGCAGACAGCGCATATTGCATCTGTTGGTGATCTCCCACACCACCACGTGCGGACGGCGGTGATAACGCTCTTGCACTGGTTTCATGATGCCTTACCGGGAAATGCCTTGTGCCCTTTCAATTCAAACCGATCAAGAAACAGACTTCCGGGTCCTGGCAGGGAAGCTCACTCCTTTATAGATATCAGAAGGGATCCTGTCAGGTTCTGAAGTAATGTCCGATTCATTCGAGCATATTTCCGACTCAGAGAGCTTTTCCAGATAATCAGCTATTTCTTCTGGTGTATGATCTTGAAAATATGCCAGCATCAGCTCTCTATCTGTAACACCAAAACGACTTAGACAGGCCAGTAGCGTGGTCTGGGTATCCAGAGAAAGATCAGAGTTGGAGACATACTCTTCCAAAGTCCACTGGCTGGTCTCTGGTCCTAAGTCAGGCGTGAAGCCATCTTCGGCCTCGAAAGCATCTTCGGCCTCGAAAGCATCTTCGGCCTCGAAAGCATCTTCGCCACTGATCATGTCTGCCGCAGGCCCGCTGCTCTCGTCGCAACCCAGAGCCATCCCCATCAGCAACACTGCACAAAGCCCTGGTGCAGCAAGGTGCGATAGAAGCGAATGCTGCCCAGGCGCCCTTCCTGCAGCGGCAAGGGATCTGCGGATGTCACCAACCACGGAATCTATGCGCTCCGGCGAGAGCACCTCGGCGCCACGAACGGTCCACCCACCAACTCCCATCGAGGCCGCCACCAGGTCGGAGAGCAAGAAACGAAGCGAGGACCAGAAGGCAGCATCGTGCTCCCTGGCCTGAAGCAGACTTTCCAGCTCCTGCAACACCTCCGAAGCGCCACTCCAGGGGCGCATAACCATGCCATGACCCGACAAGAATCTTCTGATACTCTGCACAGCCGTTGGCTCAAAGTAAGTGCGCATGCTGCCCTCCAAGAAACGCGCCTGGCCGCTACTAATCAAACCAGGTCTGATTGCCACCCGAAGAGCCCCATGATACTCTTCAACCCATAACCTCTGTCAAGGAGCAATGCGCTCATGTCAGAATATCTTGATGATCTGGAAAACAGGAGCATCTACGTGATCAGAGAGGTGCGGGCCCGCCTTGGCAATCCGGCGATTCTCTGGTCAATGGGCAAAGACTCCACAACATTGCTTACACTATGTAGAAAGGCTTTTTTTGGTGTAGTTCCATTTCCGGTTATTCATCTTGATACGTCGTATAAATTTCCTGAGATGTACGGTTTCCGTGACTACTGGGCGAAGGAGTGGGGGTTGAACCTTCTGGTCGTCAAAAACGAGGAAGCCCTGGGTCTAGGGGTGGGACCATCGATGGGAGCTCTGGAGTGTTGCAACCAGCTCAAGACCAACGCACTGAGGCAGGCGGTAAAGAAGTTCGGGTTCGACGGATTGCTGCTGGCTATTCGCTGGGATGAGCATGGGGTCAGAGCCAAGGAGCGGTTCTTCTCGCCAAGAGATGCAGGTTCCGCCTGGCTTCATGGAGAGCAACCTGCGGAACTGTGGGGACGCTTCCCTGCCGCTGCTGCCACTGATGGCGGACATCTTCGTGTACACCCCATGCTTCACTGGCGAGAGCTGGATGTTTGGGAGTATGTTCGTCGCAACGGGGTCCCGGCCAATCCTCTCTACTTCGCCCGAGACGGAAAACGATACCGAAGCCTTGGATGCCATACGTGCACTGTGCCGGTAGAGTCCCAAGCGGCAACGTTGAGTGAAATCGTGGACGAACTGCGCTGCACCCGAAGCGCCGAGCGGGCAGGTCGCATGCTGGACAAGGAGCGGGCATTTATCATGCAGAAACTGCGATCTCTAGGCTACATGTAGGAGGTATGATGATAGTCCCCGTTGCAGTGGTTGGTCACGTGGATCACGGAAAGAGCACCCTCATCGGGCGCATTCTCTACGACTCGAACCTGATTCCCGAGGATAGAGTGCTGGAGTTGCAGACCTTCGTCAGTGAATCAAGGCGTCTGTTCGAGTTCGCCTACTTCCTTGACGCTCTGCGGGAAGAGATCGAGCAGGAGCGCACTATCGACACGGTGAGGGTCCTTTTTCAGAGCCAACGCACCTACAGAATAGCCGACGTACCCGGTCACCGTGAGTTCGTGGGCAACATGCTCACGGGAGCATCGGATGCCCGCATCGCCATTCTGGTTCTTTCGTGCCCCGACGGCATTCAGGACCAGACGCTGCAGCACCTCTACTTGTGCCAGATGCTTGGTGTCTCACACCTCGTTGTCGCTCTGAACAAGATGGATCTCGCTGCATTCGACGAAGCGGCCTTCGAGGCCAGTTCCACCACCGCCAAAGAGACGCTGGCCCGGTTCGGGTTCCTCGACGCCACGATAGTCCCGGTGGCAGCAACCACAGGCGAGAACATTGCCAGGCCAGGTCTTGCGATGCCTTGGTACTCTGGCCCCACCCTCCTGCAGGCTCTGGATAGCATTCCCACGGACCCCCCCGGAGCGCCCCTCCGATTCGGCATTCAGGACAACTACCGGATCTCCGGCGGCTTGGTGGCCGTGGGTCGAGTGGAGTCCGGAGAGCTTCGACAGCATCAGAGGCTCTTCTTCCCGCTCTCGTCGACAACAGTGGAAGTGGAAGAAATTCTTGTCTTCGGCTCTTCCAAATCCTGCGCGGAGGAGGGTGATTGTATTGGCATTCCTGTCGCCGAGCCCCTCGTTCGAGGGGAAGTCGGCGGCCCCGCTGATGCTCAGCCCAGCGTGCGAACTTCCGGGAAAGCACAGCTCTTCGTCCTAGACCAGACTCTGTCGGTGGGCGATTCTTTTGACCTTGGAGGGCCCTTTGGTCAGTGGCAGGCCACGGTTGAGACCATCGAGTTCCCTGTGGATGCGACCAATGGCCGACCTCTGCCGGCGCCTTCAACCAGTCTAAGTCCGCACCAGGCTGGGCTGGTTGGGTTCCGATGCCAACCCGCCTGCCTGGAACCCTTTTCTTCCGTTCGCTCGCTGGGACGCGTTGTCATATCCAAGCGTGGAGCAATGGTCGGCTTCGGAATCATCCAACCAGATGCGCTATGAAGCCCGTCTCGCCGCTGCTGCGCACTACCTCCATTCTCCCTGAGTGGCGGGCCACTATCTGGTCCACGATGGCGAGACCAAGGCCCGTGCCGTGGTCCTTCCTTGTGAAGAATGGTTCGAACAGCTTCGACACGTCCTCTTGGGCAACCCCCGGGCCGTTGTCCCACACAGCCAGAATGGCCACGCCGGGTCTGCTCTCCACGACCACCCGCACTCGGCCCCCGGGGGAACCCATGCAGGCATCTATGGCGTTGTCCACCAGGTTCACCACCACCTGGCCCAGCTCCCCTTCGTGGCCAGTGACGACGCACTGCCAATCCAGAATCTGCTCAAGCTGAACCCCCGTGGTTTCGAACCTGTGGGCCATGATTGCCAGAGCCGAAGAGACCACCTGGGCAAGCACCACCGGGCCTGCCCCCGCCACCTCGGGCCTCGAGAGCGAGCCCAGCGACCCCAGCAGCGCCACGGTCCTGCGGCCTGCGTTCTCAATCACCTCGGCACCTCTCATCAGCCGCTGCAGCGTCACCTCGTCGGCGCTGCCTCGCTCAACGATAGCCCCCAGCTTCTCTCTAAGGGGTTCAGCGTTGTTGACAATGGCGTTCACCGGGTTACGCAGTTCGTGGGCAAGACCGCTCAACAGGCGCCCCAGCGACGCCATCTTCTCCGAATGAACCAGTTGCGCCTGGGCAGCGGTGAGCTTTTCCATGGCAGCAGTCAGTTCTCCGTTGGCAAGCTCCAACTGCTCCGTGCGTAGACGGACCTTCTCCTCCAGCGTCACGTTGAGAGACCTTATCGTCTCCACCATCTCGCTGACGCCACGGCGCATGGTCTCCATGGAAGCGGCCAACTCTCCCACCTCGTCTGGAGAGTCGGGCTCGAAGCTGCTGCTCAGGTCGCCGGCCTCCATGCGGGCCACCTGGTGCCGAAGAGAGAGAACCCCCTGCGTCAGGCTTCGGCTCACCATGCCCGCCAGCCACGCCGAAAAGAGGAAGAGCAGCGAGAAGAAGACCGACAGCAGAGCCATGAGCCGCTTGGTCCAGTCGGGACGAGGCACGAAGACCACCAGGCTCTCATCCGCTACCTTGAAAACGGCCCCTTCCAGGTCCAGCGAAGGCTCGGAAATCCTTGTACCGCCGCTGCGCAAGGCCCTCTGAACCGCACCCACGTCCAGGGTGGCGCCGAGAACACAGTGGCCCCCCCCCCTATCGGTGGGCCCCCCCCGGTGGGCCCCCCCCCGGTGGGCCCCTCCCCAGACTATGGCGCCCCCCGCCGGAACAAGGTCGCCCAGCTCCTGGCAATCAACAACCCCCTCAGTGCCCTCAAGCCGCTGCTCCACCCGGCCGGCTACCCCCTCGCCCTGAGAGCGGGCATAAAAAGCCACGATCTCTCGCTGCACTGCAAAGCTGCTGAACATGGCGAATCCGCACGCCACAAACACCAGCGAGCCAAGCACCAGCGTCATCTTGCGCCTTATGGAGCCCCCCGCACGGCCCCAGCCACGACCCTCCCGGGCAAGCTGGACCATGGCCCCGTGCCACCTCTGGCTGATGGCCCAAGGGGTGGTCAGCAGGGCTACCAGAAAGGCGCCCATGCCCGTCAGAAGCCCAGCCATAAGGGCCAGCATCGCCAGTTCGGCCTGATATCGACTGAAGAGAAAAACCCACGCCCCAAGCAGCAGCGCCCCACCAGACCACGAGAGCACGTGCAGCCACGCCAATCTGCCGGGCAGACGCAACACCTCCTCGGCTTTGCTCTCCCCCAGCACCCTCCGGAACATCCCCATGGAGAGCAACGAAATCACCAGGACCACAACCGCTACCATGACGCCCAGCGCCCAGGTCCCGCCCACGCTCACCCCTGACAACCGCTCGAACCCCAACACCATGCCCATGAGCGCAGCCCCCGACAGCGCAGCAAGCCGCAGCCCCGGCCACAGCTCGCCCCGCCAGCCACTTCCTATCTGCCCACCCTTTGCCCCGTCGTGCATCAACCTGCGTCACCTCGCCCCGGCTCTATGCCGAACCGCCGCATCAGCCTGTAGAACCTGGGTCTGGTCATGCCAAGCTCCCGGGCCGCCGCCGATACGTTGCCACCGTTCTTCATCAGGGCCCTGCCTATGACCGCATGGCTCATGCCCAGGTCCATATTCTCGCTCTCATCCTCCACCCTCGGAATGGGTGGCCCCACCGAGACAGAATCCGAGTTTCCCCCCGACACGCTCTCTCCAGAACTGCCAAATCCACCGGCCACCACCATGAAGTCTTCGGCTTCGGCCATGTGGCCTTCGGGCAAGCGAGAGAGGCAGGCCGCTACGGTCTTCAGCAACTGTCTTACATTTCGCGGCCACCGATACAACAGCGCTCGCTCTACGAACCCTACCCCAAGCCCCGTCTGCTCACGCCCCAACTCTCGGACCACCAGATCGAGCAAGGGCGGTATGTCCTCCAGTCGCTCCCGCAGCGGAGGGACCAATACTATGGCATCCTCTATTCGGGCCAGAAGATCCTCCCTGAAACCGCAGTCTGCCCCGTCCAGAATGCCAACCCTGTTCGTTGCCGCTACCACCCGAACGTCTACTTCCAGCGATTCCGTAGTGCCCACGGGCGTTATGGTGCCCGTCTCCAACACATGGTTGAGCTTCGCCTGAACGTGCGATGGCATCTCCCCCAACTCGTCAAGAAAGAGCGTTCCCCCGTCGGCCCGCTTGAACCAGCCCGGCTCACTTCGCGTGGAGCCCGTGTAGGCCCCCTTGGTTGACCCGAAAAGCACCGACTCAACCAGCGTGTCGGGCATGGCCGCACAGTTCACCGGACAGAACTCCCCCATCCGACCGCTGGCCCTGTGCAGCAGCCGGGCAAGCACATCCTTTCCAACCCCCGTCTCCCCCACCAGGAACACCGGCTTGTTGGACTTCGAGACAGCTACAAGCTGCGCCACAACCCTGGCCATGGCAGGGCTGCGAATCACCACCCCGTCCAGCGGACCCGTGGGCAAATCAGGTGCCTCCTGAGACTCTCCAACCAGCAGCAGCGTGTTGCCAACCCGAATCAAATCCCCCGCTGCCAGCAACGCCCCCGATACCCGCTCCCCGTTGACGAAGGTGCCGTTGGCGCTCCCGAAGTCCTCCAGAACAAGCCCCGCCGTCTGGTTCGAAACCCGGAAGTGCCGCCGGGATACCGTGGCATCGGAAAGGGCCAAGTCTACCCCGTCCGGCCCCCGACCCACCATCAGAGCACCGTTGAAAACGACCCGTTGCCCGCCCGTACCCTCCAGCGAGGGCGAGAAGAGCACCGTCAGCGCCACGGGAAGCACTGCGGCCCCTTTCTCCTTCGGCTTGATCCGGATGGTCTCCAAGTAACACCCCTTGAGAGCAATTGCCGCCGATTTTAATGCACATCAGACCAAAGGCACGCGAAAGATTGCCATAGCCACCACTCCCGACGCAAATCCGCCGGATCTCGATTGCTTCAATCCCGCTCCGGTGACACAATCTCACCATCGCCGGAGGTGTTTGGCAATGAGAGCTTTTTGGCACCACGCTGCCTGCTGGACCATGGCGCTGGGCTTGCTGGTCTGCGTCGCCAGCCCCGCAGCGGCCCAAGACCCCACAGGGCCCCTGCGCATCTTCGGTGGCATCGACGGCACAGTTACCCACCCCCTGGAGACCTCGGGCGACCTGCCCGGAGTGGGCGCCGGAGCCCAACTGGACCTCGGACCCTGGTTCGCTGCCTGGCTCTCCGCTGCCTGGCAACCCCAAAACGACTCGCCTAACGTTGAGTGGGAACCTCGCCTCAAGTACCAGCTGGGAAGCGCATCCATCATCACCGGCTTCTCGGGAAGACTCAACTTCGCACATATCGCCAAACGACGCTCGGGAGCCATGGACCACATCCTCGCTGCTTTCGAAATCTCCGCCGGACCCATCCTGGGCCTGGCCCTCTACTCCCAGACCCTCGCCGGTGAGCAACAGACCGACGCATGGGTCCCGCTGGCCGGCGTGCACGTCCAGTGGAATATCTGGTTTGCACCCTGGATCGCCCTGAGAATGGCCGCTGATTTCTCCTGGAGTCTCTCCTCACCCGTGGGCGGAGAACGGGGCGTCCAGCGCAGCCAACTCTTCCTGGGCCCCGAATTCCGTTTCTGATGCCGAACCCGGGAGGAACCATGCGCTACTCTTTGGCAACCCTTGCACTTACCGCTTCCCTGGCCCTGGCCTGCGGAGAACTGCACGATGAACAATCATGGACCCGCTCCCGTGAGATGGGCGGCTCCGGTGGAACAATTCGCCTGGACCTCTTCGAACTCACCGTCGGGCGCGAAGCTGTGCCCGAAGGCACCCTCGTCCGCCTCGTAGAACTGCTGCCCGGCGACCACCCCACAGGCAATCTCGCTCCAGCCTACGAGATTCAGACTCAACCCGACGCCCCCCTGGCTACCAGCAGCATCACCTACACCATCCCCGACCAGGGCCTGCCCCAAGATACCTACCTGGTAGAACTCACTCTGGCCCGGGAGAAGAGTGGGCAGTGGCTGGAGATCCCAACGGAACACGACGGCATAAACGGTTCCCTTTTCGCCTGGATCGACACGCCAGGTGTGTACACCATAGTAAAACATCAAAACAAATAGGTGAACAGACAATGATTAGATCTTCCCTGCTTCCGGGCTTGCTGCTGGCCCTGGTTGCCCATGGCTGTTCCCAGAGTTCGAGCGGCGTCAACGCCCCCACCGACCAGGTTTCCGGTGACTCTTTCGCCGACTCTTCGCTGGACTCATCGTCGGAGACCGTGGCGTTGGACCTCGCTGATTCTCAGGGCCCTGCGGATACCGCCGACGGCCTCATGGACAGTCAGAGCGACGTCGCTGATATCGCCACAGACCTCCATGACGTTCCCAGCCTGGACCTGGATGGTCACGAGCCCGAGATCTCCGACATTATCGGTGAGCTTGGCGACCTTGACATGCTGGACCAGTGGGATGACACCCAGGAGATCTCCGACCTCTCGATGCCCGACGGAATGGACGCTGGGTTGGATGGAAGTGACGGTGATTCCGAGGATACCGAGCCTGGTGACGTGGAGCCCGAAGTTGTAGAGCCCCAGTGCTTGGGGTACGAGCAGTTGGGGGGCACGGTTTGCCGCAGCGGGCCCACGGGAAAGGTTCCGGGCGTGAGGCTCATGTTCTCGCTCACGGGCGCCAGCGACTCTTCGGTGTGCGGTTCGGTCTCCTGGAAGCTGGGCAACCGGGTTCTGTTGCAGGGAACCACCCCCGACGGCATGGCCCGAGGGCGCCTGACCGGTGCTCAGGTCTTCTATGATTACGACGAGCAGTTTGAGGACGATGTCTACTCCGACGCCCACGGCGGGCCTGCTTCGTACCCCTTCGTTATCGAGCTTCTGGACCAGGAGCAGAACGTGGTGTGGCGTGGCCGCCGTCGTGAGCCGCTGCAAGTGCGTGAGTACATTTTCGGGGCCCTTGAGGCCAACACAGGAATCGCACCGGCCAACTGGATGGTGCCCCTTGTTGCAGGCACAATCGGGGCCGATTTTGAGGCATACACCACGGTGATTCCCGACCTGCCCCAGGCCAGATACCTGCGCTTCTGGAGAGAATGGAGCCTTGAAGAGAAGGCCACTATCACCAGTTGCGATACATCAACGCCCCTGGTTCTGCCCACCCAGGTCCACCCCTCAGGGCCCTTGCAGAAGCTCATCGACCTCGATGACATCGCGACAGTCCCTATCTCCCTCTTCACGGATACCGTGGGAACCTGGCAGGTGAAGAAGATATTCGGAAACGCCCCGGCCCGGAACTCGGTCAACATGGTCATCCTCGCCGACGGGTACACCGCCGACCGCCTGGAGACCTTCCAGGCAGACGCCCAAACCGTTGCCGACTTCCTCGCTTCCCTTGAGCCCTTCGCCTCCTTCGTCCAGCGGCTGAACATCTGGACCGTCTGGACCCCGTCGGCCGAGCCGGGCGCCTCCTTCGACTGCGGCTGCAACTTCTACGACACCGATGCTCAGAACTGCACAACCCCCCACGATGGCTGCGTCGATGGACTCAGAGACAACGTCTACGGTTCTGTCTTTGCAGTCAGGGCCCTGTACAAAGTCAACCCCCTGGGCACCGGGGCACCCTCGCTCTCTGCCGACAGAAACCTCTTCCCCATCTACCTCTTCAGAGTCGGCATGGCCATGAGCCTATCTGCCGACGACGGCACCCCCATCTCCGGCGATGCTGCCTTTATTCTCACCGACGACGAGAAGCGGGGAGCCTTTGGCCTCTTCAACGCATCCCTCACAACCTGGTACAGAAACGTCAGCACTGAAGAGTTCGCAGAGGTGGCCACCCACGAGATGGGACACGCCTTCGGCCTGCTTGGCGACGAGTACTCCACCTCCACCGACGTCTGTCAACTCTTCGAACTGACGCCGCTCTTCCCCAACTTCTCGCCCATCGTCAGCTCCGCCCAAGAACTGCCCTGGGCCCCCTGGGCTACCCTCGATGCACCCTACCCCCATGATGAGTCCCAAGGCAGCGCCAGCGACGTGGGCTGCTACGTACCACCGCCCGGCGGAGGAATCTGCGTGGACAGCCTGAACCAGCCGGCATTATGCCGACCAAGCAAAACATGCAAAATGAAAACAAACAGCGGAGAGTTCTGCCCGGTATGTCGAGATCATATAGTACACAGGATATTTAATACCATCGACATAATTGATAGCGACGAATTTTACATCGAAGAGAGCGGCACGGGCCTGCTCTTCTCAGTTCAGACATCCTTCGAGCCAACCAACGCAGTCTGGCGAGTGGATGGAGAGCTCATGCACGAGGGGGCGCTGGCCCCCTTCCTTGTGGACCCGGCGACGCTGGCCCCCGGCGAACACAAGGTGAGCCTCACGGTTTCGTACACCACGGAGCTCTCGAGAGTCTGGACCTCGGCCCTGACTGAGACCATGGAAGCAACCCTCTTGGTGCAGTAGTCGGCACGACTTCGAAGGCTTCAGGCAGAGTTCACTGAACGCATCCGAACAGTTGGGGGTCTACGGCGCCGCCGGAGACTGTGGACGAGGAGGTAGCGTTCCAGGTGACGAAGTGCGCACTCATAGAGGCCATGTAGTCGGGCACGGTCTTCATCATGCCCAGCACCATGCGCAGCCCGATGCTGCCAACCTTCACATCGCATTTGGTGGGGATCTCGGGAAAGAACTCAACGCCGGGCGAAGCGGGACAGGCAGGCAACGTACCGGTGCCGGGCTGGCAGGTCGATATCTTGCCGGCGCAATACTGCTCGACCACAAGGCGCTGCAAATCCTCAACGCCCTGGGAGAGGTCCACCTTGGCCTGCATCAGCCCCTTCTCAAACGACGGCTTGCCCGAGAGCGCCCCCTGGAACGAGAGGTCTCTGAGCACCACCCGGATCTTGTGGCCCGCTGGCAGGCCTATCCCCAGAGACTTCGCAAGGTCGAAGGTCACCGAGACCGGGGAAGACTCGAAGCAGGGAGAGTTGAGCAGGAGAGGCAACTCCAGGCATGGTCCGTCGGCCAGAGCGTCGACATACTGAGGCGTGCCCGGTGCGGAGCTGCCTACCCAGGCTCCCATGGCCAGGTGGGCACCAAGGCTGTGTCCCGAGGGATCGATGGTGCCTGTTCGAATCACAAAAGGAACCATCTTCACGGCCTCTTCCAGGTAGGTGCCAAAGCCCGCCGGCTCGGCGGTTGCGTCGGAGATGAGCAGTTCGAGCAGGGCTCCCTCGAGTGGAGTGGCATCAACCAGCGCAGGCTCCTGGGCCGGGTCACACTCGGGGGCGGGGGGGTCGCCATAGTCTATCTGAGCCTCATTGAGGATCTCTACACTCCCCTTGGCTCCGTCCACCCGTACATGGTGCACAGCGGAGCCCTCATATCCCGCTGCCGTCAGGTAAATGGGGATCCCATACTTCTCAGACCTGACCCAGAGATGGAGATGCCCGGCAAAAATGCAAAGAATGGACTGAGCGTGCTTCTCCATCAGCTTGTCCAGGTTTGATTCGCCCTCCTCCAGGACGATGCTGGGAGGATGGTGCATGAACAGCACGGCGGGCCCCCCCTGGGAGAGTACGCCGTCCAGCCACTGCAGTTGCTCATCGCCCATACTGCCATTTAGACCGATTGAAATATCCCACAGGTCGCCCTGCATTGTATTCAGATAGATAAATTTCACACCACCATGTGTGCTGTAGTGCCATTTTTCTATTCCCAACTGCTCCTTGAAGAGGGCATCCCGCCCCTCTCTGTCGGAGACCAGCTTGAACTGCGGGCTGTCTGCCGAGTAGTAGTCGTGGTTGCCCAGCACGGCTTCAACCCCCGCTTCGACCCCATCCAGCAGCTGCCTTATGGTATCGATTCTGCTGCCTGGCCCGCTCTCCACGGGTTCGTAGAGGGTATCAATAAGGTCGCCTGTCACGGCAACGAACTGGGGCGCCGGCTGCAAGGCAGAGATCTTGTCCAGGAGCGCCGCCACGTTCTTCCCGATTGGCGACTGGGGACCACCGTTGATGTGTAGATCCGTAACCACGGCAAAGACAACGGGCTCGAACTCTGCAACCAGATCGTCAGCCCAGTCGCCCTGCTCGTCGGGGTCGTCGGCATCGGAACCCGGCCCGTCTGAGGCCGCTGCGTCGGGATAGACATCGGGCTGGATGCCGTTGTCCCCCACACCATCCAGCTCCCCATGGGCATCCGGCGTTGCGTCGTGGGTAGCATCACCGTTGGTTGTATCCCCGGCACAAGCGGCCAGTGCCACAGCGGCCAGAAAGATCAGACAAGATCGAGTCAGATTCATGTCGTCCTCCAGGTAGAACGCATCGAACTCCCGATACTACACGGCGAGGGCCGATGCTGAAGATATTTCTGGCGATGCCGGCTTCCAGCGTGGAAGATAGCGGCGGCGTTTTGTTAGGGCGACAGCGGGCCCAGGTGAACTCAAGGTCGGCGCTTTGATCGAGAGGCGCAAACGGGAGTTGGTATGAGTGACATCGTTGACAGCTATCTCACATGCGCCGGCATAGGCCGCAGTGAGGTGAAGGTTAAGGGGTCAAGGTTCCTCGGCGAGGCCCTGCCAATTGGCGACGAGGCCCAGGGCGAACGGCTCGTTGCCGAGATTCGCAAGCGGGAGCGGGACGCCCGTCACCACTGCTTCGCATGGAGGCTTGGGCTGCCTGGCCCAGAGCCCATCAGAAGCCGCAGCAGCGACGATGGAGAGCCCAGCGGCACCGCCGGTCGGCCCATGCTGCAGCTCTTGGAGGGGCGAAATCTTACGAACTCAATCGTTGTTGTAACACGCTACTTCGGTGGCACTCTTCTAGGTACCGGCGGTCTCCTCCACGCCTACTCGGATGCGGCAAGACAGGCCCTGGACTCTTCCGGTGTAACAGAACATCTGCTCGTCGATAGATTTACTTTAGAGTTGCCATTCAACTATTACAACCAATGGATGCAGGAGATGGGCAGACTGGGCGCTACCGTGGAGAAGAGCCAGTTCACCGAGGTAGTGACTCTGGAGGTATCCATGCGCAAGTCGAGAAGCCACCTGCTGCTTCCGGCATTCACAAACACCACCCAGGGCCGTGGTACGGTGCGCCCTTGAATCGCTGGAATAGAGACACACAATAGTAGCGGCCTGGCCCGCCTTCGAGGCGTGTTGAACGTTGATAATGAAGCGACGTTGATAATGAAGTGACGGAGGATCGCAGATGAAATACGTTGGAGCTCATGTAAGCGCCGCAGGGGGCGTGACCAATGCTATCAGGAATGCGGTAGCCATTGGTGCCACGGCGTTGTCCCTGTTCACCAAGAACCAGCGGCAGTGGTTTGCGGCCCCCATCTCCGACGAGGAGGTGCAGAGCTTCAAGGCCGCCTGTGTGGAGCACGGATTCTCACCGGCTCAGATCCTACCTCACGACACATACCTCATTAATCTGGGCAGCCCGGACCCCGATGGTTTGAAGAGGTCAAGAAACGCCTTCATAGATGAGCTGCAGCGTTGTGAGGTATTGGGCCTGGACCGGCTGAACTTCCACCCCGGGGCACACCTGGGCAAGATGTCCGAGGATGAGTGTCTCAAGGTCATTGCAGAGTCCATCAACATCGCTCTTGAGCGCACGAAGGGTGTTACCGCCGTGATCGAAAACACCGCCGGCCAAGGCAGCGCTGTGGGTTACCGGTTCGAGCACCTGGCAACGTTGATAGAGCTGGTTGAGGACAAGCAGAGGGTTGGTGTCTGCCTGGACACCTGCCACTCTCTTGCAGCCGGATACGACCTGACCAGCAAGGACTCCTCCGCTGCCGTTTTTCATGAGTTCGACAAGGTAGTTGGCCTCCAGTGGCTGCGTGGGATGCACCTGAACGACGCCAAGAAGGGGTTAGGCAGCAGAGTGGACCGCCACGAGACGCTGGGGAACGGCGTTCTGGGAATGGGCGTATTCGAGCACATCATGAGCAACCCAGCCTTTGACGGCATGCCGCTGGTTCTGGAGACCCCCGACGAGAACCTCTGGGCAAGCGAAATCGAGACTCTCAGGGCGCTGCAGAAGTAGGGCCCCACTCTCCGCCGCCCTCCGTTGCCCGGTAGATCCGTTTCGTCCGCTGGTGGTCGGCCCACGCAATCCGGATTAAGCATATGCCTTTGATACGGGAGGCTGCGGTAGGGGTGACGTCAGCCGTTCGACAAGCTCACGGCGCGCCCC
>CAZQHM010000060.1:0-28605 GCA_964593355.1 uncultured Myxococcales bacterium | reverse complement strand
ACTCGGTGTTCGGCTACTCGGCGAAGGCGCCAATGGAGATGACCGAGACCTTGTCGCCGTCGAACTGAAATAGAATCCCCCCGAAAACCGACCCGAATATGATCGTATCGTCGTCGGTGAAGTCAGGGTCCCAACCCTCCTTGGGGTAGGCCTTCTCCACATCGACCCGGGGGCTTCCAATGCCGATTCCCCTGTCGGTCTTCATGGTGCAACCAGCGCTGGCGCTGATATGCAGCAGCACCGGGTGGCCGTGCTCAACATCAGCGGCCATGTCGAGTTCCAGGCCCAGTGCCGGGTAGTTCCATGTGCTGTGCCAGAGGCCGTCGGCCCCCCACTCAACGGGGGGAGTCTTGCTGGCGGGCTCCTTGAGCTGCTCCAGGACCTGCTCTGCCGAGAGCCCAAGCTCCAGCGTGCCCAAGGCCTCCCGCCAGGCCTCGGCCCCGATCACTGGATCTACACCTTCTTGACCCGAATCTGGTGGCTCATTGCCCCGAGGCTCCTCCACCTCGGTCGACTGGAGGCCAGAGGCCGCACCGGCCCCGTTTTCTGTGGCCTCCGCCCCGGCCGTGCCCGCAGCGCCGACGTTCACCTGTGCCTTTGGAACCTCGCTGTGGGCACAGCCAGATGCGCCAGAGAGCACTGCAACACACAAAGCCGCACAATAGATGTTCACCTTCACGCCAGCCTCCATCAGGTTCCGGCCCAGCCACGCCTGCCTGCCCCACGCACTGCCAGGGATGATAGCCCCGAGTAATGGTCATGACTATAGCCAGTAGAGCTGATTCGGGCAAGGTCGCAAAGGTCACTGGTTGGCGGCAGAGAGCGGCCATCAGAGGCCCATCTCTCCCCATGGCGAGGGTTGGATCAGGGCTCCAGCAACTCGCCCAGGGCCTCCAGGTAGGCCGCCTCCACGGTGTCGCCGGGGGACATGCCGCTCTGGTATTTGACCGCCGGTTCGTTGAACTGCTTTTTGGCCAGGAGATAGCCCATCCAGTCCTGCGTCACCGAGAGCACTATGGTGTTGTCGAAGCCCTTTGATGCCATGAGATCAGAGATGTTTTTAGCCAGGCATGGGAATGCCTCGCCCGGGGTGGAGAGGAAGTTGAGTTCACCGAGTCTGACCCAGGAGAACTCGGCGGTCCAGCGACTCTCGGGGTCCTTGACATCGACGCCGTCGCCCGGCACCGACGGGGTATCTATGACCATCATGAGGATGAGGCTTGTGGGGTGGAACTGGAAGATCTTGTGTTTGAAGGCCAGGCCCTGGTCACCAACGGGGGTTGGCTGGGCCAGGGATTGCAGAGCCTGGTCCGCCAGGTTGTACCCGATGCATGTCACCGTCGAGTGGTCTTCGGCAGTGAGGTCCGGGTCTTGCCATCCACCGGGGAACGCATCGGTCTCATTGCACCCTTCGGGCTTCTCGGGGTAGACCGATCCGATTGGACCATTGAGATAGACAGCGGGTGCCCCGGTGTTCTCCTGCATGCGCTTTCGGAAAGAGCCAACGAAGTCGGCGGAGATGGAGTTGCTCTCTATCCAATAGGCCGTGGGGTGGGCGGCCCAACGGGTGAGCGTGCCGATATAATCCCCGCCTCCTGGCTTACGTGCTGCCACGGTCCAGACGTCCATATCCTCGGCGCAGGTATCCAGGGAGGTGCTGGGGGCCGTTCCTTTGCCCCAGGTCAGCTCAGCCTCTTCAAGATTCCCGTAGGCCTCCAGCGCCATCTCCACGGCGGCGTCACGTAAGGCAGCGATGTAGGCCTCCTCTTCGCGTTGGGGTTCAAGCATGGTTCCGTAGAGGCCCACGGTGTCGGGTGCGTGGTGGGTATGGGAGTGGCCCACAACAAGGCGCTGGCCCTCCATCTTGACGCCGAACTTCAGTTGAAAAGCTGCGGGTGCGGCCTCGTGAATCAGGCGCTGATCGTGAAGCAGCAGCCCCACAGAGTCTGCGCCAACGAAGACTACGACCTCTCCGGTCACCGTGTCGGCCAGCGCCAACGCCGAGACATAGAGGTCATCGTGAATACCCTCGGAGTATCGGCAGTTGTCGGCATTGCCTTGGCAGAGTCCGAAGCCACCCAAGAAGACACTGTGGTCCGGGTTGAGCACCATCTGTGCTGCTCCGGCGGCATAGCGGGTGGAGAAGCTTTTGCCGGGAGGCAGCGTGGGAAGCTCTTCCCAGGGCAGGTCGAGGGTAACTTCCGAGGCCAGTTCGGGGCCGGCATCGGGGGGCGGGGCGGTATCCTGTTGGGGTGCCGCATCGACGCCGAGATCCTGGTTGTCCCCGTTGCTGCTGTTCTGGCCCGAGCAGGCCGCTGTTGTCAGAAGTGCGATGAGAAGGGCTAATCGCATGAAAACTCCTATCAGGGGCGCCGTTGGCGGGCCCCTCACGATGAAGAACCATATTCTAGTCTTCGGGGTTCGGAAGTCCAAGGGAAATGGCAACCACTGACAGCACGGGGGCGCAGTGTACACATGGTGCCGAAGGTGGGAAATATTTACACACAGCGGAGCCTCCAGGCCCACAACTGGTGCCTGCAAGTTGTCCGTGCGCCTGTTCCACGGGCCCTTCGGAGCCTTGGCACGCTTAGTGCAATCACCCTGAGCCAGTTGGCAGAAACGCTCCAAGGAGCATGGCAATATGGAGGACGAGATGAAAACGAGAAGAACCACAACGGCGATGGCGGCCCTGGCAACGGTGGCCCTGCTTTTCTCCTGCAGCGACAGCGGGGGAAACATCGAGAACGTCGACGGCGGGGACAAGACACCCATTCTGAAACTGCTGGACGGCAAGCAGATGGAGTGGGAGACCCAGAAGGCCGGGCTCATGGTAGCCCCCGATTGCGACGGTGCCCTGGGTGCATTCAAGCAGATGCTCTCCACGGGCATGCTGCTGCGCATCGAAGAGCAGCGGAAGTATTACATCGAGTATTACGGCGAGAATGGCCAGTACAAGGGCGGCTGGGGCGCTGACGCCAGCATGTCCATGGACGCCGGCGCCGAGGCCCCCTCCCAGGACGGTGGCAAAGAGAACGACGCTGCGGGCGAATACTCCGACACCAACGTTCAGGTGCTTGGCGTCGACGAGGCCGATATGGTCAAGACCGACGGCAACCTCATGTTCGTCATGTCCGACAAGGATATCGTAGTGCTCGATGCCTGGCCCGCGGACCAGATGCACGAGATCTCCAGAATAGCGCTTCGCGCCTACCCGTCCGGCTTCTTCCGCACCGACGAGAAGCTGGTCGTGCTCTCATACGTGAACAGGAACGACCTGGAGCCCATCGTCGAACCCGGCGAGGACTCAACCCATTACGACGAGTACAACTACTACCGCTGGGAGCCCATGACCCTGGTGACCACCATCGATATTACCACACCGGAAGCCCCTGTTATCATTGATGAAACAGCCTTTGAGGGCTCCATGATAAGCAGCAGAAGAATAGACAACAAGGTCTATCTGGTGCAGCAGGACTGGGGCGGACTCTGGAACAACAAGATCTCATACTGGCCCGAAGAGGACCTCTGGGGCGCCACCGACGAGCAGATCAACGCTGCTTTCTTGGCCCTTGCCCAGAAGAACCTTGCTTTCATCGAGTCGCTCACCCTCGAAGACGTGCTGCCTTCCGCCTACAAGCTCAACGCCCAGGGCCACCTCGACGAGGCCACCTCCATGCTGATGTCCAGTTGCACAGCGCTCTACTATCCCACCGTGTATTCGGGAACGGGCCTGCTCACCGCCGTGACCATGGACATCGACGATGCCCAGACTCTCACGGGAAGCAGCGTCCTTGGTGATTGGGGCACCCTGTACGCCTCAACCACGGCCCTCTACGTCGCCGCTACCAACTGGTCCTGGTGGTGGTGGTTCGACAGCGACGAAGAGCAGCCCGAAATCGTGACCCACGTGCACAAGTTCACCATCGGCGGTTCGCAGGGTGCGGCCACCTACAAGGCTTCGGGCACAGTCATCGGCTACGTGCTCAATCAGTTCTCCATGGATGAGTTCGAAGGCAATCTGCGCATCGCTACCACCCTGCCCGACTGGGGCTGGTGGGATGAAGAGGACAAGTCCGAGAGCTTCGTCACGGTGCTGCGAGACAACGGCCAGACCCTGGAGGAGATCGGCAAAGTTGGTGGCCTGGGCCACGGCGAGACCATCCAGTCGGTGCGATTCATCGGCTCCCAGGGCTACGTCGTAACCTTCAGGCAGGTAGACCCCCTCTACGTCATTGACCTTGCCGACCCCACCAAGCCTGCCGTCTCCGGCGAGCTGAAGATCCCGGGCTTCTCTTCATACATCCACCCCATGGGCGACAACCACCTGCTGACCATCGGCCGAGACGGCAACGACGACGGCTCAACCTTCGGGGTCTCCTTCCAGATCTTCGACGTCTCGGACCCCGCCAACCCCACCCAGGTAGCCAAGACCACCCTGGGCGAGGATGACGGCTGGAACTCCTACCTCTGGAGCGAGGCCATGTGGGACCACCATGCCTTCGTCTATTTCGCTTCACGTCAGAAGCTGGCTATCCCCATGTCGGGCTGGTCCTGGGACGAAGAGGGTGGAAGCAGCTACGACAGCTACCTGCAGCTCTTCCATGTCGATGTAGAGACCGGCGTTACGCCCTACGGCACCATCAGCCACGTTGACCTCATCGGTGAACTGCCGGAAGTCTCGGAGAGCAGCTACTGCTGGTACGACATGAGCTGGGTGCTCCAAGACCGAGTCCAGATCAAGCGTGGCGTCTTCATGGATGACTTCATCTACTCCATCTCCCGCAGCGCCGTGAAGGTCCACGACCTCAATGACCTGAACGCCGGAGCAATCACACATGTGGTAATGCAGACCAATGACGATCTTGGCGATTATCTCCAGCAATACTACGGCTACTGCTGGTATGAATACGATGAAGAACCATATGAAGAAGAACCGTCGGAAGAAGAACCCTATGAAGATGAAGAGTTCTACGAGGCCGACAGATAGCCATTACAGTGCTGCGTAGCTCAACGCCTTGAGCGCCACCCCCGTCGTGTGCAACTCCCAGATAATCTTGACCATATCCCCGAATTCTTTCTTCTTCTGGTCGTAATTCCCCCAAGAACCGTCGCTCTTCTGGCTCTGCAGAAGGTACTTCACCCCAGTGATGAACCCGGAAGTGTTTCTTCCTCCGGTCAGGTGAAGAGAGATGACCAGCTCTGCAGCCAGATCGGGGTTGCCCGAAGAGACCACCGGCTCCACCAGTTCGTCCAGTGCCCCTCTCGTATAGGCCACATCCTCGTCGCTCATGAAGAGCGGCTGGCTGAGCCTCCCGAACCCGTATGCTGAGAAGACCTCGTGGGTAAGCTGGTAGACGTCGTTGGCGGTCAACTCCTGTGGACGAACCCGCTTGACAATGAGGCTCTCTTTGAACGCAGCGGCCAGATCCAGGGGTTCATCCATCCCAAAGGCTTTGTAATAGAGATGGAAGGTCATCCTCTGGTCTACCCCACGCTGGCCCACGTGGGGGTCCAGGCGAGGACGGATCTTGGCAATCTCCGCCCGGTACATCGAAGTGTCCAGGCCCACCTCCTCCATGAGATAGCAGGCCCGCAGATAGCTCAACGAGCTCTGCTTGAACTCCCGGTCCGACACCGTCCCCATGTTGTGGTACTGCGCCGTGGAGGTTGGTTGAACGACAACCTTTATCCTCTCCAGATATTCGGCCCTCTCGGCGGGATCCAGCGTCGTTCTCCAGCGGGTGACGTAGGCATCCAGAAGCTCCACCATCTTCTTCTTGCCCTTGATGTCCAGCTTCTGCAGCGCCACAGGGTCAATCACAATGGTGCCAAGCCACCCCTTGGCCTTCTCGATAGCGGCCCCCAAAGTCGCCGGTGAGATCTGCACATCGGAGAGGTCGGGCATTACCCCCACCCGGTCGCCGTTCCCTGTGCCGTGAACCGTTATGGTGCCGGTCTTCTCAGGGTCGGGGGTGGAGCGATCCAGGGCAACCATGCCTGCGGTAATCAGCACCACCACAATGGTGCCAAGCCACCCCTTGGCCTTCTCGATAGCGGCCCCCAAAGTCGCCGGTGAGATCTGCACATCGGAGAGGTCGGGCATTACCCCCACCCGGTCGCCGTTCCCTGTGCCGTGAACCGTTATGGTGCCGGTCTTCTCAGGGTCGGGGGTGGAGCGATCCAGGGCAACCATGCCTGCGGTAATCAGCACCACGCCGATGAACACCAGCATAAGCTTCTTGCCCTTTGAGCGCGCCCCTCGCTCCCCAGCCTTTCCCCCATCCGTGGCCCCGCCTCCCTCCGCCAGCGCCGGCGCCGCTCCCGGTTCCGATGCCGCCACTCGATCTAACCCACTCTCGTTGTCGTGTTGTGTCATGATGCCCCTCCACGGACTCTTGTGCCACGGACAGCACAAAAAGGGAAGCCGGGAAGGGCGCGCTGCTCCGTAGCCAGGCATGTTTGGCGGTTGTCTGTCGAAAGTAGAAGAGGACCAAATTGACGCTTTCGGCTACCAGTTGTCCTTCAACTTGCAGGCGGTATGATCACCATTGGTACACTGTTGTCCCAGCAGCTTGATGCCCAGTTCAATGAGGGGCTTGGACTTCTCATCCTGCTTGACCCTGGAATACCAGACCCCGGCGGCCAGGCACGACTGGGTATCGTGGTCTTTGTTGCATGTGTCGGATGCGGCCTGGGCGATCTGTTCGGAGATAGCGGCGCTGGCGGGTTCAATCTCGCCAAGAGTCTGCTTCAGCAGACAGGAGGCCGAAGGCTGGGCCGCACAGCTCTTGGAGAATGCTTCGAAGGCCGCCTTCTGGTCCTTCTTGAGCTTCCAGAGCAGGATACCCAGGTTGTGGCACGCCACAACGCTGGTCTTGCAGGCTGTGGTCATCACCTCCAGGGCCTCAGGCAGACCATCATCCTTCCCGGCCAGGGCCCATGCGTGGTTGGCGCAGTTGTTGTTGTCGTCGGCCAGGGCACAGGCCTTCTTGTAGCTCTCTACCACCCGGGACCAATCCCTGACTCCGCCGGTGCCCGTTGTGAACAGACTGCCCAGGTAACTGCAACCGTAGTGGCTGCCCCCCTCGCAAGCCTTGTCGAAGAGCTCCCTGGCCTTGGCCTCATCGGCCTGGCAACCCTCGCCGAAGAGGAGCCGGGTGCCAAGGTGCACGCAGCCGAAGGCCGACCCCAACTCGCACGACTTGGCGAAGTAGGCCACGGCCTTCTCCTTGTCCACGGACCCGGCCTCGCCATTGCTCCAGAACCCACCAACGTTGGCACAGGCCAGCCCATCCCCAAGACGGCACGCCTTCTCCCATAGCTCCAGCGCTCGGCCCTGGTCCTTGCCGCCACCGTAACCGTCCAGCCAGAACTCCCCGAGGTAGAGACACGCCTTGGCGTGGTCCATGGCGCAACCCTGATTGAAGAGCAATCGGGCCTGCTCTAAATCCTTCGCACCGCCCACTCCACGGGCGTTGAGCTCTCCAAGTCCCACACAAGCATCGCCCTCGCCCATCATGCAGGCCTTGTCCAGTGCGGCCCGCGCCGCCACCGGATCGGCGTCGCCACCCTCGCCGTCAGCAAGGAACTGCCCCAGCACCAGGCAGGCCTTGGGCACCTTCTGCTCGCAACCCTTCACCATGGCCGCACGAGCCGCGGCTTTGCTCTCCTCCGTGGGCTTCCCGTCGTAGAGAAGGACCCCCAGGAGATAGCAGCTATCCTCGAAGTTCTCTTCGCAGGCCCGCTTCACCAGGTAGAGGGCCGCTTCCGGGTCTTTGGCCCCCCCTTCACCCTTGTGGAACAGCACGGCCAGGTTGAAGCAGGCACCCATGCCCCCCTTGTCACAGACCAGCCCGTATAGCTCTCTGGCCCGAGCTTTGTCCGGCGCCCCACCTTCTCCCTGATCAAGCATCATGGCCAGTCTGAAGCAGGCAACATAGACCTTCTCGTCGCACGCCCTGACGTAGTAGTGCCTTGCCCCAACAAGGTCTACCTCGCCAGAGAGTCCAAGCCGAAGCATCTCCGCCACAGAGAAGCAGGCATCACCGTCACCATCGCTGCACTTCCGGTTCTGCTCCTCCCTCTCGTCGCCAAGGGCATCCCCCATGCCGCTCAGCATCCCAAGCCCTGCCACAAGCCCAAAAAGCCCCGCCCTGAACCAGATAGTATTCTTCAAGCAACCGCCCTTTCTTAAGCTCATGAGGCCCCTCTCCTGTTACGGCATGGTCACCACCTTTTGCACGGAAACCACGCTGTGACGCCTTACTCTTCTCCTCTGTACCATCAGGCGGCGGAGGGGACAAGGCAGAAAAGCACGCGCATCAGGCCAGATTCTCGGGGTCCAACGGCAGGCCTCATGGTGGTCCACAAGCGCCCCACTTGCTCTTTCCTTGCCTGCCGACCCGTTTCCAGCGACAATGAGGTCGAGTTGACGCCTCGCCGGCCGGGTGGCTGTTCGTTCCCGGCGGTGGATGTCATGAATTGTAGTTCCGAGAGCCCTATGAAGGTTTATCAGGTTGACCTGACAGACTTCGACCGCTTCGAACGGGAGCGGAAAGAGGCATTCCCGCACAACGTCTGCACCGTCGCTGACAGTAGGCCGCCGGCCCCGCTTGAAGAGATTGAACTTGTGATCATCATGCCTGGTAGCGGGCGGGCACGAGTCAAGGCCAGGGCGGTGAACACCCTGGGGCCCAACGCCTTCGTGGCAGAGTTTCTCTCGGCTCTCACACTCAACGGAGTTCACCTGGCAGGCCCAAGACCGGCACCCGCCCGGGCCGCAACCAGGGAACAGGAATCCGATTTTCCACCAACCGTAAGGCAAGCCCCTGGCCCCGCTATGGCCCCTGCCGCCAAGCCAGCGCCCCACGTCGACCAGCCCTCCAGAGAGCCAGCACGGCCGGTGGTGCCGGTGCCGGCGCTAAAACCTAAGTCAGCCTCACAACCGGCCCCCGTTGCAGCCTCGCCCACGGCAGAGGCTTCCCGCTCTGCTGCCGTGGCAAGTGGCCCTGCTGCAAGACCCGTGGCAACTCCGCAGGCTTCCGAGGCTCCCGAAGTGACACCCCAGAAGGTGGAGCCCGTCCCACGCCCAAAACCCTATGTCAGAATCGCTGACCAGCCAGGAGCTTCGCTGGCGGGAAATGACGCACCGCAGCGCAGATCCTACACGCCGCTCCAACCTGAACCAGAGGCAGAACAGAAGAAGACTATCAAGGTCTCCGATGTGATACGTCAGGCGATGATGGCCTTGGATGGTTTGGGCGCCCCGGAGGCACAAGTAACCGGAGTAAGCTCAGAAGAGCCGAACCGTAGCACAGCGGTCGACGTGGGGGCGGTTGCCGCTGCAACACCGGCGGGGGAAGCACTCCATTCTCCATCGGTATTACCCCCTGCTGCTGCGCTGCCTCCCACGGCCCAGGCCTCCATCATCGCCCAAGGGAGCGGAGCTGTACCACCGGAAGAGAGCGAGCCGGATCTGCCGCTGCCGGATCTGCGTTTTGCAGCAAAGAGCATCGCTACTCCATTCCGTGGAGATTCGCTCTTCGCCCCACTGCCCCCGGGCAGCCCAGAGGTCCCCAAGGTGAATGCTTGGGACGGCCTCTTTCCGTGGAGTGGGAAGAGCGCAGTGGAGGACTCTGGCGCTTTCGTATCCCCGGTGACCGGCAGCTTCACGTCGCCCTTCGCTGCCGGCAACACGTCTCAATCGGTGCTGTCGGGGTGGGATGGGCGAGGCAGCAGTGCATCGTTCGTGGCAGGGGAGGTCAGCGGCACCTTCGTCTCCTCCAACACCGACTCGGGCATCACCGGTGTGGGCCAGAACACCAACCCCGCCATTTCTATCGACATCACACCGGAACAAATCGCCGCAATGAGCCCCGGAGCCCTGGAGTCTCTGGCCAAAGGAGGCGACCAGGAGGAACGCAAGGCCTTGATGGAGCATGGCTCGCCTGGGATTCACGCCTTCGTCTTCATGAACCCATCTATTACCTTCGACGAGGTGAAGGACTACGCAAGGCGCCCCTCGCTGGCCCCCGAGGCACTGCGGCTGATTGCCACGACCCCCCGCTGGCGCACAGACCGTGGCATCGTGGCGGCCCTCATCAAGAACCCCTCAACTCCGGCATATCTCCTTGGCTCGCTGCTGAAAAGCCTCAGGCCCGAAGACTGGCGAATTATCGCCTCATCAACGAAACTTCCGCCAGCCGCAGTGGCAGCGGCAAAAGAGCTGCTGAGGCAGAACTAACCCCAGGCGCCATGGCTCAGAAACCTTGCGGCGTATTGCACCGGTATCACAATCTTCCCAGGGCCGCTCCGTTGCCATTGAGTGTTGGCCCACCAGTTGGCATATACTCACCGGACCGGGACCAAGTACCGCAACGTTCTCATTGGGAGGCAGAGATGCAGAGGCGATTCGAAGGCAAGAGTGTGCTCATTGTTGGTGCATCGTCGGGAATCGGGGCCGACACGGCCCGCCTGCTTGTGAGAGAAGGGGCCAGAGTCATTCTTGTTGCCCGTCGCCTCGAGATGCTCCAGGAGGTGGCCAACAGTTGTCCCGAAGGGGGCGACGGTTGGCCCAAAGTGCTTCAAGGCGATGTCGCCAGCATAGACAGCATGAAGGCCGTGGAACAGCAGGTGCGTGATCTCGTGGGAACCCCGGACTATGTCATTGCCAATGCTGCCATAGGCGTCACCCAGGCTGGGGAACGTATCACCGCTGATATGTTCCGCAAGACCTTCGAGATCAACGTGGTGGGGGTAGGACACACTCTGCTGATGTTTCACAAGGAGATGGTACAAAGGGGTTCTGGCCACCTGATAGCCGTCTCCAGTCTGGCCTCAATGCGTGGGCTGCCAGGCTCCGGCGCATACTCTGCCTCGAAGGCAGCGGTGAGCACCTTCATGGAGTCGCTGAGGATCGACCTCAGGGGCACCGGAGTGGTCGTGACCACCGTTCAGCCAGGCTTCGTTGCCACCCCCATGACGGAGAAGAACCGCTTCAAGATGCCTTGGCTCATGAGCTCGGAAAAGGCAGCGGAGCACATGGCCAGGGCAATGCTGAAGAGAAAATCCAGCGTATACTCTTTCCCATGGCAAACGGCAGCACTAATGCGGGTGACGACATGGATACCAGCCTGTATATACGAACCAATGATGGCCAAGGGAAACAGAAGAAACGGGAAGCGTAACTCACGGTGATAAAACGTTTAGAAGACTGTTGGTGCAGCGCAGGCCGGTCGGTTCCCTTCACCGCAAACTATCGGCAAGTAGCTGCGCGGCCCTTAGCACATCCTGCCTGGTAACGCCGTGGTGGGTCACGAAGCGCCACTGCCCGTTCTCGGGGGGATAGGTGAGGAGGCCTCGCTCCTTCATTCTGGCGTGCAGTTGGGCCTCGGAATATCGATCCTGATCGATTCGGAAGAAGACCATGCTGATCTGGATATCGTTGGTTACCGTGACGCCGGGGATCCTGGCGATTTCGGCCGCTAATGCCCTGGCGTTCTCATGGTCCTCAGCCAGGCGCTCAACCATGTTGTCCAAGGCAACTAGCCCCGCTGCAGCTAGGAAACCCGCCTGACGCATACCGCCACCCATGAGCTTTCGCACCCTGCGAGCTCGGGCTATGAAACGACCTGTACCTACCAGCACTGATCCAACGGGCGCACACAGCCCCTTGGAGAGGCAGAAGCATATGGAGTCGCAGTGGGCCGCTATGGCCGCTGCCTCCACGCCCAAGGCCACCGACGCGTTGAAGAGCCGTGCACCATCCACGTGAACAGGGATGCCGTGGCTTGCCGCTAGCTGATGAATCCGACGCATCTCCTCAATGGGGTATAGTTCTCCATAGGCAGTCGCCTGCTCCAGGCATATGAGGCTGGTCTTGGGGCAGTGGTAGTCGTCTCCTATCCTGATGCGGGGCTCGATGTCGCCTGCCGTCAGCATACTGCCCGACCTCGGCGGTATTGTCCGCATCTGAGCCCTGGCCAGCAATGCACCGGCACCCGCCTCGTGCTGAATGATGTGGGCCGCCTCAGAGACGATGACTTCGTCCGCACTGCCCACATGAGTGGCTATGGCACACTGGTTTCCGAAGGTGCCCGAAGGAACGAAGAGGGCCGCCTCCTTGCCAAGCCGCCTTGCGGATTCTTGCTCCAGCCGATTGATCGTCGGGTCCTCTCCTATGACGTCGTCACCCACCTCGCACGAGTACATGGCATCTCGCATGGCCTGAGTTGGAAGGGTCACGGTGTCGCTTCGCAAATCGATACGTTGTTCAGCCATTGTTCTATCCTCCAGAGAACCGGAAACCAGGTTTCATCTCGTCATAAGCGCCACAAGCTCTGCATGCCACGTGTGGGGCATCATGTCGAAGGCCCGCAGCGAGGCCAGCCTATACCCATCTGCCTGCAACAAGGCAGCATCCCTGGCAAAAGTATTGGGGTCGCAAGAGACATAGAGCACGGCCTTGGGCCCCATGGCCGAGATGAGGAGCATCACCTCTTTGGCGCCGCTTCTGGGTGGGTCGAGCATCACCAAATCGGCCCGGTGTCCCTTCTTGAGCAGCCGTTTCATGGCCTGAGCCGCATCCGACCGCAGAAACCAGAGATTGGCATGCGCCTCGATGAGCGACAAATCCACTCCAAGCTCCACTGCCGTTACCTTGTGCCCCAAATGCAGCAGCGGACGGGTGAAGTTGCCGTGCCCGGCGTATAACTCAACGATATGCAGCGGGGCCGCAACTGCGAACTCTTTGTCAGAACCGGTCTTCGGCCCAGAACCGGCATCAGTTCCGGCCAACAAACCACCCGTTGGCATCACCGCCGCTTTAGAGATGGAAGAGACAAGGCCAACCACGTGCCCCACCAGGAGGTCGTTCACCCACGGATTGGCCTGAGAGAACGACTCGCACGTGACCGGGATTGTGTGGAGGCCCAGTACCAGGTGGTGGCCCTCCATACGCCCCGCTTTGGCGGCGGGGGACTTCGGGGCTTTCACCACGCAGCCCGCCAGAACGCCGCTTTCCACCAGCCCCTTTGCCAGCCCCTGGGTATCGCCACATGGCTTCCCAAGGTAGAAGACCCCGAACACTGCCCCGGACGAATCCCGGGTCAACTCGACACTGCCTTCCATGCCCGCATCCATGGGCCAGCCGTTGAGGCGCCCAAGCGCTTCGTTCAGCTCTGGCATACAGACCGGGCACGAATCCAGCGGCACGATCTCGTGGGTGCCGTGGCGGAAAAAACCCATGCGCAGCGATCCCATAGCCCGTGAACCACGTCGCCCGGGCAGAGTACACGGCCGCTCAGATATCTCGATCCCCCCAGCAGCCGTGTACCCCGAGCCGGCCAAAGGCCGAGTCGAGGGGGGGGCGAGAATGTTGAGCAGTGGTTTGGCCTCCGGAGCCGCCTCCAGAGCCAATCGGCAGCGCTGCCGGTAGCCAAGCTCCGGCCCGGTGCCGGCCATGTCGGCCAGTAACTGCGGTGCGCCGGTGAGGTTGCGCAGCGTTCGCTCCACAAGGGCCCGTTTGTGCCGGCTTTGAGCTTCCCTGGAGAGCCCCATCCAGGCGCAGCCTCCACACAGGGGATGGCGAGAGCAGGGCGGCTGGACTCGGTCGACGGATGGTGTTTCGATGCTCTCTATCACCGCCTCGGCGTAGCCCGTGTGCTCTCGGGTGATAGCCGCAGCCACAATGTCGCCGGGGTAGGCCCCGTGGACCAGCACCACCTTACCGTCTGCCCGTCGAGCCACTCCGGCGGGGCCGAATGTGGGCGCATCAACGTGCAGCATCACGGGCTCTGTTGTGGGAGGGGCGGATTCCCTGCTCACCGGCTCACTCCTTCTCGACCTCTTCGGCCCCTTCGCCATCGAACTGCTTTCCGCCTATCCACGACGACTCCCGCGATGCCAGAGCCTCTTCCTCCAAGCGCTGCAAATCGGCCCCGAACTCCTCTTCGGCATCTTTCAGCCAGTAGAGGCGCGCCTTGGTAGCAGGATGAGAGGGCACGAAGAGGGTGCAGGCGTCGTCGTGAGGCAGCACCGATATGTCGTGGGTGCCGATGTTGCGGGCCAGTTTGAGGATTTCGTTCTTGTCGTGGCCGATGAGGGGACGCAGGATGGGCATGGCACAAGCCTCCTGAATGACCCCCAGATTGGTCAGAGTCTGGCTGGCCACCTGCCCCAGGCTTTCGCCGGTGACAAGAGCCTGAGCCTTGCGCTCCCAAGCCAGCTTCTGGGCCATTCTCACCATGGCCCGGCGATAGTGCAGCACCAGCAGGTCGGGCCGGGCGTGCTCCCTCAGGAACTCCTGCACCGGCGTCAGCGCAACGTGGTCGATGTGGATGGCCCCGGCGCTCTCGCTCAGCTTAGCCGCCAGGTCGTTGACTTTTTGAATCGAGCGCTGGGTGGTGTAGGGGTAGGAGTGGAAGTGCACCGCCGAGATTCGGCATCCACGTTTGGCGATGAGCCAGGCGGCCACGGGCGAGTCAAAGCCGCCCGAGAGGAGAGCCATGACCCTGCCGCCGGAGCCTACGGGCAATCCGCCGTATCCGGGGCGTTTGTTGCCGTAGACGTATATGGCATCTTCAAGAATCTCCAGCCACACGGTCAGCTCCGGACCCACCAGCTTCACCGGCAGCTCAAACTGCTGCACAACCGCTGCCCCCAACTCCCGGTCGATGTCCGGCGAGCGCATGGGAAACCCCTTCCAGGCCCGAGATGCCTCGATGCGGAAGGTCGGCTTTCTGCTGCCTCCAACGTACTGCTCTACGACCCTGAGAGTGGCCTCCTTGGCCGCCTCGAAGGTGGTGTCCACCTTGAAGGCCACCCCGGCAGAGACGATTCCGAAGGTCTTCATCACGGCGCTGCATACGGACTCGGCCTCTTCGATACTCAGGGCCGTGCCTTCCCGCCATATGATGTAGCGGCCCTCGGAGACGCTGACTTTGACCCCTTCCACGCCCGAGTGGTGGCGCACGGCTTCCTTCATGTTGCGTCTCAGACGCTTCACGAAGAGGTGCCGGTTGTTTCCCTTTAGAAAGACTTCGCCGTGATGAGCAAGAACTACTGATTCCATTATAAGCCCCTATGGTCGCAGCTTGCGGAGCACCTTGATGGTTCGCTCCACAGCCTTGTAACATTCATCTTGCGTGGTCAGGTGTGACACGGAGAAACGCAGCGTAGCGCTGCTTAGCGGGATTCCAACGGCGTCGAGCACCCGGCTCTGTTTGGCGCTGTGAGAATGGCACGCAGAGCCCGCCGAAAGGATGACCCGTTCGCTCTCCAGGAAGGTCATGAGGTTCTGGGCCGTGACCCGTGGGAAGGAGATGCTCACGATGTTCGGCAGAGAGTGCTCAGGGTTGCCATTGCGAGTGATATCAGGCAGTTCCGCCGACAGACCGTCCCACAGAATGCTCTGCAGGGAGGTCATGTAGGTGATGTTCCTTGAGTAGCCGGCGTGCATCTTCGAGGCGGCCAGAGCAAAGCCGGCGATGCCCGCAACGTTCTCAGTACCGGCCCTCATGGAGCTCTCCTGGCCGCCGCCCAAGATGTGCGGAACCAGCTTGAGCCCTTTGCGCACGTACAGAGCGCCCACGCCCCTTGGGCCGTGGAGCTTGTGGGCCGCAAATGCAACAAGGTCGATTACCGAGTCGCCCAGGTCGACGGGGGTCTTCCCCAGGGCCTGAACCGCATCGGAGTGGAAGAGCAGGTCGGGGTTCTTTCTCTTGGCGGCCCTGGCAAGCTGCTTGACGGGTTGAATGGTACCGATCTCGTTGTTGGCCCACATGACACTGACCAGGAATGTGTCGTCGTCGATGGCCTCGACAAGGGCCTCCTCCTGGACCAGGCCTGTTCGGTCCACGGGCACCACCTTGAGCTTGTAGCCACGCCGCTCCAGTTCACGGGCCGAGTTGAATACGGCGGAGTGCTCTACTGCCGAAACGACGATGGTCTTGCGCCGGGAAGCGGCCGCAGCGCCAAAAACGGCCATGTTGTCGGCCTCGCTGCCTCCACCGGTGAAGAACAGCTCTTCGGGTCGGCAACGGAGGATTGATGCCAGGATCTGTCGCTGCTTCTTGAGGTACTCTGCGGCCTCCAGGCCAAGCTTGTGAGTGCTGGACGGGTTGCCGAAGTACTCCCGGGCAACCTGGGACATGAGCTCCAGCACCTCGGGGAAGGGAGGCGTCGTCGCTGCGTTGTCCAAGTAGATGTAAGACATAAAAGACCTCTCTCGACTCTCTACAGGCCTTCAGGCCCACGTAGCATGGGGCGCGGCCTCACAGGGACCAACCCCGAGAAACGGGGGAAGTGTGCTTCACCAGTCGTTTCGGGGCAAGCGGTTTACTTCTTGAAGAGCTCTGAGATGGACTGTCCCAGGTGGATGCGCTTGATGGCTTCGGCGAACCGCGGTGCCATGGTGAGCACCTTCATCTTGTCCGTGCGCTTGTGCTCCACGGGGATCGTATCGCCCACAACCACCTCACGCATGGCGCTCTCGGTGAGACGCTGCACGGCATCCCCTGTCAGCACCGGGTGGATTGCTGCGCACGAAACCGACGCTGCCCCTCGGGCGATGAGGAAGTCCAGGGCCTCGAGCATGGTGCGGCCGCTGGCAATCTCGTCGTCCACGAGGATGCAGTCCTTGCCCTCCACATCACCGATGATGTGCTTTGCTTTGGGCCGCTCGTCGTTGCCGTAACGTCGCTTGTCGATGATAGCAATCTGGAGGTCCAAGCGATTGGCGTATCCCGCCACGTCCTTGATCTCTCCCACGTCCCCTGCAACCAGCACGGCGTTCTTCAGGTTCTTGTGGCGAAGGTAGTCCACGATGACCGGGGCCCCGATGAGCTGGTCCGACGGCATTCGGAAGAAGCCCTGAATCTGCGGCGAGTGAAGATTCATGGTCAGAATCCGGTCGGCCCCAGCCGCTTCGAGCAGGTCGGCCATGAGACGGGCCGCAATAGAGATTCGGGGCTGGTCCTTCTTGTCCGATCGGGCATAGGGGAAGTAGGGCAGCACTGCCGTCACCCGCCCCGCTGAGGCGTGCTTCAGTGCATCGATCATGATAAGCATCTCCAGGATGTTCTCATTGACCGGCGTGAAGGTGGTCTGAACCACAAAGACATCGTCGCCACGGACGTTGTCGAGGATGCGAACCATGATGTTCTCGTTGGAGAACTTGACGATCTCGCGACCCCCGGGCGAGATGCCCAGGTTGGCGCAGATGCTGTTGACGAAAGCTTGATGCGACGATCCCGAGAAGACCTTCAAAGTGCCGTAACGCATTGCCGTCCCTCCAATGGAGTAGCGTCCCCACAGAACGCAGCGGGACTATAGAAGCGAGGGTATCCCCGGTCAAGGCCCCATTTTCCGCAGGCCCCGCCGTCGCGGGTGCGGTTGCTGTTGACCAGCGAACGATGTATTAGAGACAGCGCCGCAGGCCGGCCCCAGGGCAAGGCAGCGGTTGCCTCTCTCAGTTGCTGGCCCGGCGAACTCTTTAATGTGGTGCTGCCGTCAGCCCGGGGAAACGGCACTTGTCACCGCCTGTCCTTGGAGGAGCCCGTGAGCGACCAGAAAGTAGATTCCAGAGTAAAGGGGGCCTACCAGCCCATGGAAGATGCCATGCGACTCCACCCCTTCTACAAGGGCAAGCTGGAGGTTGTGCCCAAGTGCGCCATACGCTCTCTTGACGACTTCTCCATCTGGTACTCTCCCGGCGTGGCGGCCCCTTGCAAGGCTATCCACGCAGACCCCGAGCTGGCTCATGAACACACCAACAAGGCCAACGCCGTGGCGGTGGTTTCCGACGGAACCAGGGTGCTGGGGCTGGGGGACATCGGCCCCGAGGCTGCTTTGCCTGTGATGGAAGGTAAAGCCATACTTTTCAAATATCTGGGGGGCGTTGATGCCTATCCTATATGCCTGGATACCAAAGATCCCGATGAGATAATAAGGACTGTGAAGATCCTCCAGCCCTCGTTCGGCGGCATCAACCTTGAGGACATCGCCAAGCCGAAGTGTTTCCGCATTTTGGATCAGCTTCGGGCCGAAGCTAGGATTCCGGTCTGGCACGATGACCAGCAGGGCACGGCAGCGGTGACGCTGGCGGGGCTGCTGAACGCCCTGGAGATTGTGGGAAAGAGGCTGGGCAACGTACACATCGTGCTCAACGGAGCAGGGGCTTCCAATCTGGCCGTTGCAAGGCTGCTGCTGGCCGCTGGGGCCCATGGCGACAAGATGATTCTGGTGGACAAGTTCGGAGCCTTGCACAGGGGCATGACCGAGCTTCAGTCCGAAGACCCGGTGCAGTACGAGTTGGCCAGCCGCACCAACCCTGACAAGGTGCCCTGCCCATTGTGCGAGGTCATCAGAGGGGCCGACGTGCTCATATCGTTCTCGCAGCCCGGGCCGGGGATTATCCATCCCGACTGGATTCGCATCATGGCCCCCAACGCCATCGTCTTTGCCTGCGCAAACCCCGTTCCCGAGATCTGGCCCTGGGAGGCCCTGGAAGCCGGGGCCGCCGTGGTGGCCACGGGGCGCTCGGATTTCCCCAATCAGGTCAACAACTCTATCGGCTTTCCGGGTATTTTCCGGGGTGTGCTCGATGTTCGAGCGACCACCATCACCGATGAGATGTGCCTGGCCGCCTCAATGGAGTTGGCGGCCTGCGCAAGAGAAAAGGGGCTGCGGGCCGACAAGATTCTTCCGACGATGATGGACTTCGATATCTATCCAAGGGTAGCCGTGGCCGTGGGCCAGAAGGCCATAGAGCAGGGAGTTGCCCGCAGGCCGCTCACGGCGGAGCAGGCCATGGCAACGGCTGTGGCCATAATCGAGCGGGCCCGACGGCAGACCGATTCAATGCTGGAGTCTGGAATCATCAAGACCCCGTAAGGCCCGAACCCCGTCCCGGTCGAGCATTTCTTACACAATCCTAACTTGGCATTCCTCCCGCTTCGCCCTGACCATGCACAAAGTTGTCGCCCGTGGGTCCACAAAGACCTTCTTGGGCCTTGGCCTTGGAGAACGAGATGAACCGTCTGCTGCTCTGCTGCTCTGCTTGCCTGCTCACCATGGTGGTTCCTGGACTTGACGGACCCCTTGCCCAAGAGAGGGTTGGCCTCAGTGGTGCCCTCGGGCAACTGCTTGAGGAGGGCATTCCAGACCTGTTGGTGAGGAAAGAGAAGGGCGACGAGGAGAAGTTGCTGGACCCCATAATCATGATTCGTGGGTCGTGGGTCACGACCATGGAGGACACTATTGAGCACCAGGCCGGCGACAAGACGGTGCTGATAGACTCCTCCAAGATGGACACATCCCAGTTTGGGCACAGAGAGGGCTTTGTGCTCGACAACGTGGAGTTGGGGGTGGAGGGCCGTCACCGGAAGTCGGGGGTCTACTATCGGGCCAAGTTCGAGCTGGTGCCGCGGGAGAAAGACGGTAACCCGGCCTCGGGCGACTACCTCAGGGACGCTTATGCCGGATGGAACGGGCTCTCGGTGCTGGACTGGCGCATCGGCCGCATGAAGATCCCCTTCAGCCAGGCCAACATGAAGTCCACGGAGCACCGCTGGATGGTCAACTCGCCGGTGCTGGACACCCTGGTGCCCAAGCGTCAGGTGGGAACCCAACTTGGGCTCTCGGATCCTTGGGGAATTGTGGCGCTGAAGGGTGGTGTGTTCAATTCTACTTCGTTGGCCAGCGAGCAATTGCGGGATACCGAGAAGCTGATGTGGGTGGGACGTGGGGAGTTTCAAGGAAAACGGCTCTTGGAGACCCTGGGGCTGAAGCTCTCATGGATAGACTTCAAGGTCGGCGGCAGCTTTGCCAGCGTAAAGGAGAACTATGATGTCAGGACGAAGCATCAGTGGTGGGGAGTTGATACTCACCTGAGAGTGGGACCAGTACAAGTTGAAGCCGAATACACCGTGAGGGACTTCTACAGTGTGCCGCTGCTGGACGGAAGCAGCACGGCTAACCACGGCGTGGGGTGGCACGTGGACCTGCTGGTGGATCTCTGGCCTGGCGTGGTGGATCTTGCGGTGCGACTGGAGCAGATGGATGGCGAGGAGGAACTGGTTCGAGGCTTTTCAACCACCCTCTCCACCGACGAGTTGGTACCTCAGAAGAAACGATGGGTAACCGCCGGTGCCAGGCTGCATATCTCCCCGGAGGCCAGCCTGCTTCTAAATTATGTGTACAGAGAGGAGCTTGAGGGTTTCTCGTTCGATAACGATATGTTTATAGCAATGTTTTAATATGCAATGTGAGAGGTTTATATGAAAACTTTCATGATGTTCGGATTGGCAACCTTTGTGCTTGCCTCGGGCTGCGAGAAGTTCGAGTCAATCCCTCCCAACGAGACGGAGAAGCCCGCTGACACTTCGGTCAAGCCCCCGGAGGACACGGCGGTGGCGGAGGAAGTAGCGGAGGCACCGGTGACTATGCTGGCCGTAGATGCCGTAGCCGAGGCTTCGACCAAGGGCCTGGCTCCTTGGAACATCCACCTGACCTGGGATGATGCTCCGGCCTCAACGGTTGTGGTTCACTGGTCTCTGGATGCTGCCAAAGTTGACGGCTACATCCCGAGGGTCTGGTACTACGAAGAGAGCGAGAAGGTGGAGGATGGCGGGACGGTGAACGTCCCCTTCTCTACGGGGCACGTGGCCACGGGCGCTTGTCGGAAGTACAAGGAGGTCTTCGTTGGTCTTATGGCAGGTGAGGACGAGTTCGGTATTTGTGAAGTGAAGATCACGGGTCTCAAGCCACGGTCGAAGTACTTCTACCGCGCCGGGACATGGCAGGGTGATGCTGCGCTTCCTCCGGGCGAGGGGGCCGAACTTGCTGGGTGGAAGAGCTTCAAGTCAGGGGTGGCCAAGGGCTCCAACGAGAAGGTCACCTTAATGCTGGCGGGGGACAGCCGAGGCGGATACGCGGGGATTCAGGCCAACGTCGACCGGCTTGCGGCCATGAACCCAGATTTCTGGCTCTTCAATGGCGACATGAACGAGTCGGGCAAGCAGGCCGAGTGGGACTCATGGTTTGGCGCCATGGCACCAGTCACCGAGAACTTCGTCCTGATGCCCGTCCAGGGAAACCACGAAATGTACGCCAACGTTTTCTACGAGCAGTTTGCACTACCGCCAGAGCCTGAACTGGATGCCGACATTCAGGAGTACGCCTGGTCCATCGACTATGGAAGAATTCACATTATTGGCATGAATTCCAACACAGAAGAGACCGTTCTCTCGCAGAAAGAGTGGCTGGAGAAAGACCTGGCCGCTGCCACAGAAGATTCGGACACCGACTGGATTCTGGTAATGTTCCACCACCCGGTCTACTCGGCCTCGGGGAAGCACGGTTCGACCCTTCGCTGCAAGAAGGAGTGGGTACCCATCATGGAGAAGTACCACGTGGACATGGTCTTCGGCGGCCACGACCACAACTACGAGCGCACGTACCCCATCCGAAACGACCGGATCTCTGAAGGCGATGGCATCGTCTATCTCGTGGCCGGCGGCTTCTACTCGCCCGGCTACTCCAACGGCACCGACTGGTGGACCGTCATCAGCCACCACGGCGACAAGCACAACTACGTTTACATAGAGATTGAAGGCAACACCCTTCAGGCCGTGTCCTACTCCGGCGACGGCAACGAGATCCTCGACGAGTTCACGATTCAGAAGTAGCGCAGCGGTAGGAGGCCATCAGGAGGCCAGGCGGACGCCAGCCTCTCTGAGGTGTTTGATTGCCCGTATCGTAACGTCCGACTCAAAGACCTTTTCGTACTTCGTATCTAGCACATAGGCTCTTGCATTGATGCGAATGGCTGTTTTTCTGTCAATAACCAACTGACTTGCATTGGCTGATATTGCTTTGGGGAGATGCATATACTTGGATGTGACTATGCATTGTCTTATAATGTCTATCGCCAAATCGATGTCTTGGTCGGCTTCTATGTAAAAGGTTATTGTTACCATCATATCAAGGGCGCCGTAGTTGCCCGAAGATGTTATGTCGCTTAAGAACTTATTATTGGGGATCGTTATCGTGTTGTCGTCCAGGGTCTGCAGCCGCACGGAGCGCAGGCCTATGGCCGTGATATCACCGTAGAACCCGCCGAAGGATACCCGGTCGCCGACTTGAAACGGCCGGTCTATCATGATGGTCACTGCAGCGAAGAGCGACGCAACCAGATCCTTCATGGCAAAGCCTATGGATACGGCCAACGTGCCTCCAACCAGAGCCAGGATTCTGTCGTCCAGGCTGAAGCTCAGGGCAATTGTGATTACAGCAATAGATATATAGATGAGAAACTGCAAAATTGTAGCAAGCTTGTTCAGCAGCAGCCTCTTGGAAGCGAACCGCCTGCTCAGCCTCTCCACGGTCTCCTTGAGCACCCTCAGAGCAAGCCATCCCAGGAAGATCACGACAAGAGAGGTCAAGACTCCTCCCCACCGAATCATGGCTGCAATGCCGGAGATGGCCTCGGGGTTCACCTCCTGGGCCATTGCGGGCGCAGCAGCGGTGACCAAGGACAAGAAAGGGGCCGCAGTGAGCAATTTCTTCATGGTGCCACCTATGTAACCAGGAGGTGTTGGCGAACGAGGGTCTTGAGGATGGCCATGCGCCAGTGCCAGCAGATCTGGTACGCCTCGTCGTCCATGGTGACGTAGCCCCTGCTCACGAACATCCGCAGAGCGTCCACCACTTCGGGCTGGGAGAGCCGGGTAGCCTCGGCCAGCACTGGGGCTGTGGCTCGGCCCATCTGCACCATGACCCTGAGCAGAAACAGCATATCCAGCGGCAGGCTCTCGATTGGAGTCTCCGGTGGTGGAGAGAAGAGGCGCACGAAGACCTGGCCGTCGGGGACCTTGAACAGCGAGTGTGCCCAGAAATGGAGAGCGATGGCCGGGTTGCCGCCGCTGTAGTCCCACAGCAGGCGATAGTACCAGGACTCGGAGTAGAGCGCCTCAATGGGCACCTCGCCACCAGCCACCACGCTCTGGGGCATGAGACCATCGAAGGAGGGCTTGATGCCCGCTGCTTCTGTTCTGGAGTGTATCAGCGAGCCAATGGAGTCCTCCTCCCACGACCTGATCTCCACTACCTCATCAGCCAGCATTCTGGCCCCCGCTGCCCGTTGAACGTAGCGCCATGCGTGCAACCCCATGCCCAGAACCCAGGTGGTCCTGGTGGTGTGACAGTGGCGCACCCAGGTCCTGATTCGCTCCAACTCCGCCAACCCGAATACCACGGGCCGAACCAGCAGTTGAGCCTCATCGATAATGATGCACCTGAACCCCGACGACCTCAGGACCCTCAGCATCTCCTCCTCAGGTGACTCTTCCGGTAGTCCCAGGCGTGAGTTCATGTTGCGCAAGAGGTCATCGACCCCGTCGGTGCTGCACTCAAGCCACAGGCAGCTCTCGGCCCCTCCCAGCTCTTCGAACAGCCCTTTCAGGATGGTGGTTTTGCCCATGCCCCGGTCACCAACCAGTACCAGAAGCTGGTCCCCAATCCTCATTCCCTCCAGCAGCCTTGCCCTCTCCTGCACATCGGACCGGGAGTCGATTACCGTCGCCGATGGGGTCTCTGGGCCCAATAGCGCTTGCGTCGCCTCATCGATGGGCTCAAGGGCCTCAACGGGGTGCAGTTGGGCCTGCTTGGCCACCTGGCGCCGGAAGAGCCAGGCGTGGAGATGCCTGGCAAGCCGCAGATGCGAAGCAGCAAAGAGGAACCAGCGCCCCAAGCCCTTGCCCAGCAGGTAGATGCCGCCCAGCGCTGCGGCAGGCCAGATGCGATACTTGCCATCCTGCGCCAGCAGCGCCCTGACGATACTGCTCTGTGGCCTATCCTTGAGACGCTGCCAGATTATCGGCTTCCACCAACGCAGCAGCATCACCGCTGCGGCCACAAAAGAGATACCCCAGAGACTGCCCAGCCACTGATGCAGCACACCGCGGCCAAGCAGGCTCTCTACCACCCCGAGAGTCATGCCCCCGGCCACTATGAACATCCCAACCATGCGTAGAGAACGGTTTCTAAGCTCGTTGTTTTGCCCTGCAATGCGCAGTAAACGAGCGTACGAGGCCACAAGGGCATCCAGAGTCAGTACTGCAAGCAATCCCCCCGCAAGCCAGGCGCCAACCTTCCACAACACCGCCAGCTCACGGATCTCGTCACCACCCGTGAACCAACTGCCGAACACCACCACGAAGAGCCAGACCAGCGGCTTGTGAACCCGCTGAAGGTACCAGAGCATCTCGGCCTTCCAGCCACCCGAAACCTCCCTGTGGCCCTGCTCCCAAGCGGCCATGGTCTCCACGCCTCTGCGATACCACCAGAAGCCCCCAAAACCGAAGAGCAGCAGCAGAATCAGGTTCCAAACGGTGCCCGGAACATCCTCCGCTGCAGCGGTCAGAAGCTCACTCAGCCGCCGGGGCAGAGCCACAACTCTGTACTCCAGCACCGTCATCAACTGCCCCAGGGCCCCAGCAACCTGCTCCCAGCCCGTTCGACCCATTCCCGAATACAACTCAGCCTTCTGGGGCGATATGAGCGACATCATCCTGATGCGCGCAAAGTCAAGATCGATGACCAACCTGTAGAGCTTGTCCGAGCGCTCGTGCAGCACCTGCTTCTCCAGGTCCACCAGCGGAGCGAAGGCCTCCACAACCTCGGAACGAAGGCTCTGAAGCTCGTTGCGGGTGTTGGGGGGAACATCCGAAAGGTCCAACCCCGCCTCGATGTCGGGCACCCTGCTGCTACCCGCCACTTCGTCGGTGACCGCCTCCTGAAAACGCCCCCGCTGAGCCACCAGAACGGCGGAAATGTCATCCCAAAGAGCATCGGCCTCGCTGGCCAACGCCGTTCCCGTGGCTAATCCCTCCTCCAACTCCTCAACACGCGCCAGCCACTGTGACAGCTCCTCCATATCGTTCAAGAAGCGCTGGCGCTGGCGCTGCAGATCCCCCTTGAAGACCGAGGCCTCCGCCAAGAGCCCCAGCAGCCTCGCTCTCTCTCCCTCGACCTTCCGCCTCACCTCGTCCTGCGCTTCCGCCGCTGCTTTCAGCGCATCTGCCTGCCGCCGCCTGGCATCCGTGGCCTTGGCCTCCGCCTCCGCTGCCTGCTCTTCGGCCTCCCGTACCTCCGCTTTGACTACCGTCTCCACCTCGACGGGGGCCTTGGCAGCAGCGGCCTCTATCGCTCGTCGCTTCTCTTCCTCGCGGCGGCTCGCCTCGGCAAGCACCCTCCCTCGGGCCTCAAGGAGCACCGACCAGAGTTCCACCGCATGGCCCCACACCCTGCGCTCAGCCAAATCCTTGGCCCCCACCAGCACCCCCACTCCGTCTTGGGCCAACTCCAGGCGCCTGGCCTCGTGCCTGGCCGCCAGCCTGGCCAGCGCCTCGCCGCCCATGGCTGCGGCCTTGACCCAAGCCCCGGCCAACTGCCCCAGCAGTCCATCACAGGGCTCTCCAACCCCCGTCGCAGCAAAGATGATGCAGCCGTTCAACTCCGCATCGCCAACGGTCAGCACAAAGCTCGTGGGAGCAGCGGAAGTCAACGGCAGAGTCCCACCAATCAGGCGACCAAGCTGCACCAGCCCCGCCCTGGCCTCCGAAACGGGACAGCTCATAGCCGCAAGTCCAGCCATCTGACGCCGAGCCTGCCATACAGCAAAAGCCTCGGTCTGCAAACGAATACCCATGGTCAATAATGCCAACCTGGCCGTAGAAAGCTGCCTCCTTACATACCGCCTCAGCTCCTTTTCGCTCCACAACTGCGGGTTGGAACTCATCAACACCGCCAGCTGCTCTGCCTCCACCGACAGGCAGTCTATGGGTGCCGATGCCAGCCCAACCGAGGGCGTCGTCAGAGGCACAACCGGCTTCTCCTCAACAGCTTCAACGGCCTCACCCACGCTCTCGCCCCCCCGCTGGCCTGCACCGGCATCGCCCCCCATTTCAGCGGAGTCGCCCGCCACATCGACAGAAGCCTTATCCTCAGAAACGCCCTCTTCTGGCACAGGATCATCAAAATAGATCAGCGCCCCGGAACCCCACGGGGAGGTCAGGTCAAGGGAAAGCACGTCACGCAGGTCAACATCAGGGCCCAAGCGGCCATCCATATAGGCCCTTATGCGGCAAGCCCGCACCAAGCCCACCAGCACGGAGTCGGGCTCCAGGGCAGACCATGCGCTGGAGAGACCTTCAAACATCGAATCGGCCCTGCTCTGCTGATTGGCAGGCTCGCCACCCTTCGATGAAGCCTGCAAAGGCTCCGTCCCCTCTGCTCCCGTCCCCTCTGCTCCCGCAGTCCCCCCTGCTCCCGAGACCTCTCCCGTTGCCACGGGCTCAGCCGCCGCTTGCTTACCCCCACTTTGTGCAGAGGCATGATGTGGTGAAAAAGATAAGAACAGAAACAATGACAGAAGAGTCGATAGCGCTAATCTATTATATTTATATATCATTGGTCGCAGTCCACTCAAAGGGGCCGTCTATAGTCTACAACAACAGTGCCAACAGGCCGATTACCGGACCTAGAGTTAGACCCTGAGCTTCCAAAAGTCAACAAAATCGTCTGGTTGGCGCCCGGCAGCGAGATACCAACGGCCCTGCCACAGACCCCACGAAGCTCCGCCTGATGCCTGCATGTAATGGGGGGACTAGAACTGGTCAGATATGACAGGTTATAAGAAATTTTAGTCCATTAGTGGAGTAACCCTGAAAATTACCCCGGCGTCTTTGGGCATTGTGTACTGCAAGTGAGTGTTATTAATGATGACGTCGGGCGCATCCACGAAACCGGGATTCTCCCAATCCAGAATCTCCACCTTGGCCAGGCTCCATGGGAAAGGAATCGAAACGAAGGTCTCACGCCCCCCCGGGTTGGCGCCGATGACATAGGCGGTTTTGGATGCTTCATGCCATTTGGTTACAAAGTGGGCCCTGGGGAAGCCCAAATGACCCGTTTCTCCCATGTAGAGCGTGTCGACACCCACATCCAGCTTGGGAGAGAGCAGCGCCGGCTCGTAGACGTCGACATGGGAGAGCGCCCGGAAAACCTTGAACATTATCTCCGCCTCGTCCCAACGTGTGTCCGGGAAGCCGAAGAAGATTATCCCAGTGGCTCCCGCTGCCACCATGCTGGTGATCTCCTTCTTCATGTAGTTAAGGTGCGGCATCCCGCCAGTGGCCCAACTGTCATTGGTGGTCTGGCCTTCGCAAGCCCCCTTGGTAATGCTGTTCCCGAAGGAGTAACCCTGGACCCACATCCAGATCACCGTTTCGGGGTCAGAACGCTTTCTTATTGAATCTGCCAGCATAAAGCCCGTGCTTATAAGCTGCGCATGCTCAGGATCATCATTTTCCACCCAATAATCGTAATTCTCCCCTTTATCCCCCTTCTGCCCCTGAATCGCTGCCATAATCGCCTCTCCAGGGATACTTAGATCGAATCTGTTTTCTATGAAGGTGTAGGCGTCGGCTATCATCATGTTTGTTGCTTTCGCCAGCTTCTCAACTTCCACGTAGGAGAGCATCTCCCCCTCGCCACTCTCGGAACCGATCATGCGCCACGTGGGATGCCACGCCATGTGACCCACCTGATCAACAGGCGGCAAGGTGGGCATGTTCTCCGGCGAAAACTTCCCTGTGCGAGCCATGAACTCCGCAAAAGAGTCCTTCATCTCTTGCACCTTGGCCTCGCTGAATCCGTCAAGATCCGTTTCGCCAAAGCCATTGTAGAATATGGGAATTATATCTTCTTCCAGGGGAACTATAGTGCCCCAGTTTGTGTTATAGTTGCCCTTGAACTGTGGTTGAACCTTAATAAGTTTGGCCTTTGATTCACTGAACCCCCATAAATATACCAAATTTGCCCCAGCTTCCGCCGCTGCCAAGTGCTTCGCTTCATTAATATCCAAGTAGCCCTTGCCTGTTGACTTATCGCACTCACCGGGGCCTGTAACACCATCATATACAAGGCCAGTTCCGGCATGAATTCCAAGAGAAAAGAATGGCTTGCCATCCACGTTTATGAATTTCAGCTCATCGGTAACCTTCGTCGCCTCGGCGCTCCACGGCACCGGCTCCAAGGGAATGTCCGGGCCAAGATCCCCTACGTCGCTTACCTCGGCAACGTCGAGCAGAACATCCGGAATTTCACCGCCCACAAGGTCAAGAACCTCCACTACCAAATCACCCACGCAACCGTCGCACTCCATATCCAAGACGGCAACGTCAGGTGTGGCCAGATCCGCAGGGACGTCAGGCGAGATAACGTCAGAGATGGCCTCGCCCGCCATATCCGCTCCAGAGTCCGGTACGCCCGCCGGCCCATCCCCAGAACCGCCGGAACAGCCCAGAAGTGTCGCTACAAGCCCAACTAACAAGCCCTTTCTCATGTCGGTCTCACCTCCACCCGGCGATTCTACCCTGGTCGGGGCGCCAACTTCCAGGGATTTCCGACAGCGCCTGCCAGGTTTTGGGGGTCGGACGATTCGGACGCGGACGATTCGGACTATTTGGACGCGGACGATTCGGACTATTTGGACGCGGACGATTCGGACTATTTGGACGCGGACGATTCGGACTATTTGGACGC
>CAZQHM010000059.1:0-29546 GCA_964593355.1 uncultured Myxococcales bacterium | reverse complement strand
AAGGAGGGGGGGCCGGGCGACGCCTCGGATTCCAAGGAGAGTTCGGCCGTGGAATCGCAATCGCCATCGATGGACGGTGAAGCACAAGCGACGCCAGAAGCACACCCGCCGCTTCCCGTGGGCGCTGAGGCGAAGGCCGAACAGCCAACCGAGGCCGTTGTAGTGACAGAGTCCAAGAGGCCGGCGAAAGCAGGCGGGCACCTCTCCTTCGCCTTGAACGCCGACAAAACGAGGCGTGAGTTTCGGGGCAGCATTAAGACCAAGGGCACCATTGTCTCTCTGGAGGCTTTGAGGGAGAACCGCTGCGTCTCAAGCGCCACCGAGCACGAGGTCAGAATAAGCTGCGACCTTCAGGAGGAGAGCTTTCGCGCCAGGATGGTGGTCCACCCCAGCGACGCCGAGGTGCACTTCGACTTGAAGCTGAGCGACGAAGAGGCTGTGGATTCCACCCGCTTCTACGTTGGCAGATACGGCCTTGCTTTCTTGCCTCGAACCACCCTGTCAACGGCTCAGGAGTTCGATCTGGCCTACACCTCATCGGGCCCCAACTTCCAGCCCGGCTTCGACGCCGGCGTCTTCGTCTGGCACAACTTCCCCCGAACGGCCCAATGCGGCCCCCAAGGCCCCGGCGGAGCCCCCGAAGACGAGCCGTTCCAAGGCCAGGAGGTCATAGACGATGAGGCAACCAAGAACGCCCTGAAAGAGCTGGGCTACTGGAAATAGCGCAGCGCCGCAGACGTGGCGAAATCTGTCCAATGATTTTGGTGAAGTGCTCGGGGGCGGAATTGAACCGCCGACACGCGGATTTTCAGTCCGCTGCTCTACCAGCTGAGCTACCCGAGCGAAGATTCAAACAACGGCCGTGGATATTAGCCAAGCGCCCTGGCTTGTCAAGCCAAATGTTTGCCCATTTTGCTCTCTTCTTCCCTCGCCCGAATTCGGCACCCCAAAGCCAAAAGGGCCTTTGGCCCTTGCCCTTCTGTGACAGTTGCTGACACCATCCTTGCAAAAGGCCGAAGATTGTGGTCATAATCTGCCTGGTTCTGAGATGCTTGGAGGCGAGAGATGGCCAAGGTAGCGCACCTGTTTTCTGCTGTTTTGCTTCTTTCCATGGTGGCCGGCACACCCGGCTGCGGCGCTGACGATGGTGGGTCGCAGGTTGAGGACAGTGGCAACCTCTTTGGGGATCTTTTTGGGGATGTTGCGGGACCCGACGGGACAGAAGATGACGTCGCCCTGGGGCCCGACGGGGTTGTGGCTCCGGACATCAAGAACTCGGACACTGCCAACCACCAGTTTCTCACCGATACCGACAAAGACGGGATCCCCGACGCCTACGACCTCTTCCCCGACGACCCCACCAAGCCGGGCAAGGTGATCCAGAATGCCGTCTACGGTCACACCTCCGACGAATTGTGGCTCATGAGCGTGAAGACCTACGAGATGGATTTCGTGGCCTTCTTCAAGTGGCCACAAGACACGGATAACAATCCACATAAAATGACTGACATCGCCATAGATAGATATGGAGTCCTTTATGGAGTATCCTATTCTGGGCTTTACGTTGTGAACCCCAACACCGGAGACTGCTACCGGGTTGGCACGCTGCCCGAGCCTTTCAACGCCCTGACGCTGGTTCCCAAGGGGGTTCTGGACGCGAACAGCGACGTCATGGTGGGCATATCCGGCGTTGGTGGCTGGTATCGGCTGGACCAGGAGGGAGACCAGTTCGTGGCCACGCTGCTTGGCACCTACGGCGAGGGCTACGGTTCCAGCGGCGACGCCTGCTCCATCGAGGAGGTGGGAACCTACGCCTCGGTGAACAAGACCGGTGAATCCCACGACTTCCTGGTGGAGGTGGACCCCAAGACAGGCGCTGTTATCCGTGAGGTGGGCCCCATGTCCCCTCTTGCTCTAGTCTACGGTCTGGCAGGCTGGACGGGCCGAGCCATGGCCTTCGATGAGTCGGGCAAGATAGCTATCATCGACACCAAGACCGGCGAAGTCACAAAAGTAATAACGGACACCCCCAAGAAGTGGTGGGGCGCCGGAGTACAAACCGTCCTGCCCGAGGAATAAGCGGGGCCCCCACCCTGAACCTGCAAGCAAAGCCCTGATAGGGACTGCCGAAGCCCCACGCCTTTGGGGACGCTGCACGAAGGTCGGATACCGAAAGCGTATTGGTCTTGCCTGGCCTCTTGTTGCGTGCTAAAGGTGTCGTTGAGAAACCCCATCGGGCGAGTCCGCCTCGTAAATTCGCATATGCACCAGGGCCGAATTCGGCAGAATTGACAATTTCGCTAATAGCGTTACTGGTGCGGCGACTGGAGTATTTACCATGAAGAGAGTTTTGCTTAGTATCGCCTTGTGGACGCTATGGGCAGCATGGGGCTGTGGGGCATCTACGGACAACGAATGTGAATGCGATTCTGCCAACCAGCCCTGCCATTGTGCCGATTCTGGTGACTGCTCTCACGCCCACACCGCGGACGTGGTCGCCGACAGCGGTGGCGACTGGGCCGTGGACATTACTACGGACGTTGTCATCCCACCGGACCTTGAGCCAGGCGATCTTGGCGATGAGGTTGAAGAGCTGGTTGGTGATATCGAGGAGGAAATTCTTCCAGAAGATCTACTGGAAGACCTGTGCGTGCCTCAATGTATGGGGAAGGAGTGTGGAGACGACGGCTGCGGTGGTGTTTGCGGAAACTGCCCCGCTGCTGCCCCATTCTGCGTCGATGGAATCTGTGGGCCATCCTGTATCCCCGCTTGCGATGGAAAGGAGTGTGGGCCCGACGGATGTGGCAGCATCTGCGGCTGCTGCCCTGCGGAAGCCCCGCACTGCGTCGACGGGGCCTGTTCCGTATTGTGTCAGCCCATGTGCGAGGGCAAGGAGTGTGGCGACGACGGCTGCGGTGGGCAGTGCGGCAAGTGCCCTGCGGTAGCGCCTTTGTGCGTGGATGGTCTCTGTTCTCTGGTGTGCCTCCCCGACTGCGTTGGGAAAGATTGTGGCGACGACGGCTGCGGCGGTGAGTGCGGTGAGTGCCCCATCGAGGCCCCCCTCTGCTCTGAGGGTCAGTGCGTTGCACCGTGTGTTCCCGATTGCGATGGCAAGCAGTGTGGCAACGACGGCTGCGGCGGTGAGTGCGGTCAGTGCCCCATCGAGGCCCCGCTCTGCTTTGAGGGTCACTGCGTTGTACCGTGTGTTCCCTATTGCGACGGCAAGCAGTGTGGCAACGACGGCTGCGGCGGTGAGTGCGGTCAGTGCCAGACCCACTACGCGTGTGAGGCGGGGGCCTGCGTGTACGTTCCCTGGTGCGGAGATGGAGTCTGCGATGATGACGAGAGCTGTTTGGATTGCATAGATTGTGCTTGTGAGTGTGGACACGAATGTATAGCTGGTAGCTGCACCTTCGTGGCGTGTGCCGGACTAGACTGCGGTGATGACGGCTGCGGCGGCAGCTGCGGCTCTTGCTCAGGCCTGAAAGAGTGTAATGAGTCTGGCATGTGTATATGTCCGGAACCCTTCGGTGGCGACGAATGTAACACATGTGCTGCCGGCTACTACTCTTTTCCACTTTGCACTAAGAACTGTGTAGTATTCCAGGAGCAGCCATCCTGCGATGGTACCTACGGTGCTGCCTCCTTCCAAGACCCGACCTTCTTCGGTGGCTTCTCGGACGCGTTCAGTGCCGACGATTTCACGGTGCCTCCGGGCATGACGCTGGACATTACATCTATCTTCGTGGCGGGACATACGTGGAATCCTAATGCTCCGTATGGCGAACAACAGGGGATCGACAATGTGTCTTCAATAGTCATTGAGATATATCCTGATGTTGATGGTATGCCGGCAGCATATCCGACGCAAGGAGTCGAGCCCCTGGTCAAGAGAACCTACTCACCCAGTGATACTGAGCACGTTGCCACCTTCACCGTGTCATCAGCCGTCAATGACAGCTTCCAAATCTGGTTCGAGTCGCCCATCTCCTTGGGGCCGGGCACCTACTGGATGTGGGTATACGTCATCCACAGCTATCTGGACAACGGAGAGTGGGGTTGGGTAACCATCGACACCCCTCACGGGGCCACAGCCAAGTGGATTAGCCCCCGTTACGACTGCTGCGACCACGGTAAGGTCGTCATAGACTTGCCGGTCATAGCCGGTGGCGCACCATCTTTCGCCTTCACCCTCTTCACAGGAGAGGGATGCGAGGTGGCTCCGGTTCCGTGAGATGGACAATGCTCTTATCCCGAAATCAGCTTTCGAAGGAACAACCTGACCCGCGATATTTGACGCTTCGTGTCACAGCCTCGAAGGACATTTCCCGTCCTCACTCAGAGTTGAGATCTAGTATGTTGGGCGGTTCTCGCTCGACACGCCATCCTCTTCATCAGTGACTCCATACGCCAAGACAATCCAAGCTAGCCCAGCTATCAGCGCCCTCTCAGCAGCTACTGCCTATCAAAACAGCCTAGGCGGTCCACTAGTCTCTGCTGCCTTGCTTAGCCGAGCGCCCGAGAGAGTTTCTTCAAATAGTTTGCACGCCCCCTTGACAAGGGCCTGCTGTCTGATGACAGTTCATCCCACACTGGGTTGATTCTCTAATGCTGAGACAGGCCCCATCTACCGTGCAGGAGCGATCATGACAGCAGGAGCAAAGACAGTGAATGACATGAGAATACAAATTGCGGCAGCTATGCTGCTTTCTTGGGCTCTAGCTGCCTGCAGCGGGAGCCCATCTGGGTCGGTTGGGAAGGTTGACTTGCTGTCCGACGACGTTGGACTGGATGGGGTACCAGAGCGGGATAGTGGTGGTGACACACAGCCTGTCGATCTTCAGAGAGACAATGGCCTGCCCGATGCCGAAGGGATTGTCGAACCGCTGGACCTTGTGCCGGAGACAGAGTTGTCCGTCTGGCCGGACGTGTTGCCCACCGACGCCAAGGAGGTCGATGTCGAATTCGAAGAGCCGTACTACTGCCCCCTGGGCCAGGATGGTAAGAAGGAGCTGATGCCGCCTTGCCAGTACGACGCCGTGTCTTTTGTCCTTGGGATGCAATACATCGCTGACGGACCTATTCAGTTCGAGGTCTATTCGACCGGAAGCGTTCCAGGGCTTCCAGAAGGGTTCGTTGTCAACGAGGGCCAATCTGTTGCCTTGCTACGCTTCTACTGGATGGACCCGTGGGACATGATGTATCCAACCATGTTGAGGCCCTGCCCCCCGGAATGGCCTAGATGTGAGTCGTGTGGAGGGCATTGCTTCCCACCCCAGGGCTACGTTCACGTCATCGACTTGGCAACTTTGACCGTGGTCTACTCTGCCAAGGAGGATCTGGCCCCGGAGTTGTTCACTGCTGAACACTGCAAAAACCCGAATGGCTCCAACAGCATTCTTTGCTACGAATTGAAGGTGCCTGAGCTAGCGGTTAGGCTCAGCCTTGAGATTTTGGGTCAATGGCATACCGGTACGTCAAATGTCATACCAGACAACCTAAAAGTGTGGCACATAAAGGCGAGTTTTCCAGATCCGCCCATTAAGGCTATCCCCCTTCCGCTGTTTTAGGGCAGCCCCGGGGGTTGGCGCCGAAGTCGGGCCATGATAGCTGCCGAATGCTCTCAGGGTTGACTGCCCTCGCCGTTTCAACCAATTTAGCGCCTGGTATTGAATTAGCGAGTGCTCTCAGGGTTGAGAACCCCGCCGCTCCTCCGTCCCCGAAACTTGCGTCCCCACGTCTTCCACGGGCGGAAGCTCCCTCCGAGCTACCGTAAAGTCTGTGGGTAAGGGCACGAAATCCAACCATCTCCTCCTTGGCAAACTCCCGCACCGTCTTCTCTATCGGCTTTTTTGCGAAACGGCAGAGCACCTCCTTCCATTCTCTCTTGGTCAGTTCCCTGGTCTGCACCTCGGCACCCCCTCGTCTTGGGCCAACTTGCAGCGAACAGTCTGCCACCAAGGGTCTGCCTATGGCACCACGCGCCATCTTGAACGGTCACGTCGCAACTACGCTCCACAACCCTTTCTTACCTCCGGTCGCGTTCATCAGGGCATCCACGGGAACCCAGACCCCGATCCAGAATTGGCCAAGCCGAGACCGTGCATGGCCGGCTTGTGGCTCGGCCGGTGCTCCCTACTTCGCCCTTTGGGCTTCGAAGGGCGAGCATTGGCCTGCTACACGATTACCGGCTCGCTGCCCCAACTCGGGCTTCACGAGACTAGGTTCGACCTTCCTGTGGAGGGGCCGGTCTGGCCACCGCTGCAGTCGAGCCCGGGTTCGGCCTTCAGGGGGCCGCTTCTGAAGTCACTTTGAACCGCTTTGGAGCTGGGTACGACCACGACTTGCGTGTGGTCGGCCTCATGACGCGGGCCGGATGGATTATTGCGGAACACGACCGGTCTGCCCGCCGCTGCCGTCGAGCCCGAGTTCAACCTTCTGGGGGCCGTTCTTGTCATCCCCGTCAACCACTTCGGAACTGCGTACGACCACGATTTGGAGCCCACCGAGGTTTATGACGCTGGCCGGATGGGTTCTTGCGGGCCACGCCCGGTGGTGCGAGCCCGAGACGCGGCCTTCGGCACGTCCAGACGCGTCTTGGTAGAGCGCAGTCCACAAAGTCGCTGGTGTAGCACACGTAGTATGATTGCCAAGGACAGCACCAGCCAAAACCACTCTTGCAGGCCCCTTCCAGACCCGAAACCGCCAGTCGAAACAGAACACCCGATGATGTTTTCCGACTTCCCGCACACAGTCTCTACATCTGTATGGTCACCGGCTACACTAACGGCCATTACGTTCACACATACATCTGCGAGTTCCCGTTGGTTCATGTCTACGTATAGTTGAACGCCACAATATGCAGGAAGGTACAAACAATGCTCCCCACATCCCAAGTCAGGGTCATTGGAACCTGTCCACACGGCTACCAGTTCAGCGCCTGAGACTTGAAGCGGAAGTGAAGCGAGTCTCACATCTCCGTGGTCAACACAAGACTGAACGGAGACCAAACTCTCGCATAATTCCGGGTAATAGCCCTCATTCCATACCTTGGGCTCGGACAGGGAAAGCGAACCATCAATCCTTACCACTGGCTCTGCTATATCGCCGTGCCCTGTCGTAAAACTGTATGGTCCGAATAAGATGTCATCATCGATGCCTCCAATGATAGACACCATATATTCATACCTAGTATCTTGAGACAATTCCGGAAGAGCCGCTCGGAACCAGCCCCCGTTTACCTTCTCTGCCACCAATTCTTCCCCAGAGGCAGACCACACTATGGTGACATTGTAGTCCGGCCCGGCAAGGACCCACAATTTGCCTTTGGCGGGGACATCCACCGCCCCGTCCGATGGGACGACCACCACACTCTCCCGAGGTGGTTGTGGACCGCAGGACGCCAGAGGCTCCTCCACCCAAGCAATCCAGGCGAATGCAGTGCATATCAAAATTGAACAAGCCCCCTTCATCTCTTTGTCCCTCCCTTCTCGAACTGACAACTACCGGCGCCATCTAAACCACTGCTCGTCATTCTCGTCCCTCCCCCTCGACTCGGCCTTCTGCCGGCTCCCATCGAAGGGCCTGAGCGGCCCCCTCTGGGCCGTCGAAGGCGGGGTACACGGCTGCTGGGCGGATCGAGATACATGAGCAGCCGTGTAGAACGAGTTGGGCAACCCAGGGTCACACCCGCCCTACAGATGCTCGCAGTGGACTTCTGCTCGGCGTCCATCCTGCGACAATGCTACTGCGTCTGGTTGTACCAGAGGCTGCATGTCGGGCACCACCACCGCTCCTTGACGTCATCCCCAGCATTGTCAACATTCGTGTCATAATCGTAACAGTCGGTAGGCTGGTCCCACACTGCTTTTACCGAGGGAAGGCGATCATCGTAACTCTGACAGTACGTAGCAAAACTGCTATCGAACCCTAAAATCGAGACGCCGCAATCTTTCACGTACAACTGTGAATCACCACCTGCTGGATCATGTACGGCCATATAGACAACCTGGTCCCGAGCTAGTGGCGAATTCGAGGGGTCTCGGTATCGCTTGCCAATCCCAAAAATCTTCCCAGCGTAATGGTCATAGGTCCCGAGATAATTATCCGCAACGGTGGTCTGCCAACCAGTGAAAGCATACGATCCGTTACTGTATGCGACACCCCATTCTACGGTGGAGTCACGCACCTTAACGCGTATGAGGTCGTCTGCGTCCTTCCGTATCGTCTGCCCGCTCGCCCAACCAACATGTGCCCCAAACCATAGAAGCTGACCGTTGTCTCCTAGATCCCCGGTCCAGGGCTGGGCGTCAAGCACGAAGGAACCACACGTGCTCCGCAACATCTTCCATTGCATGAACCGAGGAGCGCTCTGTGACACCTCCCCGAAAGCAATGTCTTCGCACGGTTCCCCGTCCGCAGTATAGAAATTCCCGACCACCCAAGGCCAAGCAACAGGCGCAGAGCGGTCAGATACTACTATGTCCATGTAGGTAGAAGAACCAAATGCGTCACAAGCGCCATCACTATTGGTATCCACTGACGGCAGCATGTATAACCGCACATGACATTTATTATTATTCGACATTGGATCGCAGTCCCAATTGCTCAAGTTCCTGACCAAAACAATATCATCGCAGTTGTCATCATTGAACTTTCCAACGAGGTACTGATCGTAGTCTTCCCCGCCTCCAAAATCACTCTTCCATACTGATGATGCAGTGAACCCTACAGCGTTCGTCTGGGCAGTGTCTCCCGTCATCACATACCAACGGATATTGTCGGCAGCGCCGTCCCCAGGGTCGCACCCTATGCAGAGGCCGGCCGCTATATCGTCCAGACCCACCCCGTCATAGTTGCCGACAAGATACGCCAAGGTATCTGCGTCGCCGAAGTCCCCATCATCAGACACTTCCCCGACATCAACATATGAAGTAAAACCAGGTGCGTACCAGTAGGTTGGTGTCTGCAAATACCAATCAATGGTATTGTCGGTGCGCTTGGCGTTCCGTATAAGCATATCTGTACTTAGTGGATTGTCGTAAGATATCGACGTTCGATTGTCAAAGCGTCCCAAAAATACGCTAGGGCCGATGGGGTAGAGGTAGCTAAGCCCACTAATGAAGTCACGGGTATGTCCCAAATGCTCCTTGTCACTTCCGAAGCCCCCCGGGCCGCAGTACGATGCATCCATTACATCATTCATATCATCGACATCATCAAGTCCTAGACAGTGCCCAACCTCATGCACTACGACATGAAATAGCGCATCATCATATTGGGCCCCCCAACTGCTAACGTTGATCTTACAACGACGTATCCTACATGCATCTGTAAGTTCGTTTGTAGCTTGGCCGCCACTGCCGCTCAGAGTCTTCTTCTGCCATAGACAGATTCTGCCAACGCCAGCGAAGTCGTCGGCCGTGCATGGAGTAGCCGAGAGGCGGACATGCAGGCGCAAGGACTTGATGTGGTTGAACGAACCTAGAGCAGTCGCAATCACGTCCTGTTGGTGGGCTGTCCACGTGACCGGGTCGCCCTCAGCCGGGTTGCTCACACCTGGGGCCAGACGCACCTCAACCGAGGGGATCCCATCCTGCCCCTTGTCGTCAATGAAGCGATAATAGAACGAAGCGCCGGAATCCGGACAGCCGTCCGTACCCAAGTTGTAGGGTTTCCAGGCCCAGGCAACAGGTCCGCCCAAACAGATTGAAAGAAGGAAGGTCAGAACCACTGAGGCAATCAGTAAAAACTGTCTTCTCATGTCCGTATCCTCCTATTAGAAAACTCTATGGATTAGCAATAAGAATTATGAAATCAGCCAGAAGGATCGTGAGACATGGTGCGAAGGTTGGCAGGCTTCCGAAATCAAGTCCTTGGGGGCCACCAGCCACCGCCTTTTCCTTTGATATCTGGGGGACCCCGTCTGCGGAGTAGACAACGCCATGGCCCCGCTCCAACAGCACGAGTGCGTCACCATCGACAACAAGTTCCCCATTCGAGGCGCTCGTTTGGGGCACTATTTCGAACACGCTCATCCGCTCTTCTGTCAGAGTGAACGTCACTTCGGAATCCGAATTCAACTGAGCGGCATCGGTAGCGTGGCCATGGACCAGATAGAATCCGCCAATGTCGAAGCGAGGCGCTGTCGAGGTCCGCACCCACCCGCCTTCGGTCAGCGGCCCTTCCTCCCAACCCAAAGTCAATTCTCCCACAGGAGATGCCTCGCCAATATGAAGTACCGCGAGTTCCGCGTAGGTTCTTGGATGGCTGGGGTCAGCCTCGGAATATAGGTTTACCACACGGACGAGCACAAACTGCCCACTGGCTTCCGACGCTTGGGAAGCCAGTCGGGCCTCTGGCCCCCAACAACCTGAAGCAACTCCAGGAAGAAACACCACAAAGGTAATCATCGCCATCAACACATAACATCGCAGCAGTTTTATCAGCAATTTATCCATGCTTTCAACTCCAAATCCACATTGACATTAGAATTCTACTTGGCAAGTCCTACCCTTTCTTACGGCTTCTGTCAAGCGCCAACAAAACTCCCAAATCGTCGGGTCGAATTTTGGTTCGGGTCCGGGGAGGCTGTCCGGGAGGCAGATTTCCACGTTTTTGGGTTTTCGGTGCCTGTGCTTCATGGTCCGCACACGCAGAGCGAGGGAACCGGTGGAGGTCGGGGTCGGGGCAGAGCATACCAGGTGGGTGTAGGGGCGGGCTTTTTTGGTGATTCCCAAGAGGAGAGGAGCATAGGGAAAGGGCGCTTGACCCGCTGGATGCCCGGCTTGTGGGTGTAAGGGGGTATGTTGGTTGAATTGAACAGACGAATAGGGTCTCACAAACGTGCAGTAATGAAAAACGGAAAAGGAACGCGTCAGAAGGTGACAAAACGATGAAGCTAGGTTTGGCATGTGTTCTCCTGTTGGCAAAAGAGCAGCAGACTCTGTCGGGTGCAGAGTTGGGGACGGAGCCTGCTTGAGCGAGAATGGCAATAGAAGACGAATGGCCCTTGCCTTGCCCCGTTCTTCCGCGGTATTCTGCAACGACACTGGCGTTTAACCGGGTTAATCGTCACGATCTCTGGTGATTTGTCGGGTTGTTGCCTGCACGGCTACGGTACTTGTGCGACAGGATGGGGTCACATGGATACTCTGGTGCTGACAAGAATACGGCAGAGTAACCCTTGGCTGTTCGGCATGGAGAAGGTCGGTGCCAGGGGTGTCTCTTCTGTCCCGGAGGGTTGGATTGGCCGGGATCAGGTCTCCGTTGAGGAGTTGCTGAGGCCAAGTCTGGCCCACATAGTCGTGGGGCCCAGGCAGGCTGGCAAATCGAGCCTAATCTGGTCCCTTCTTCGCGACTTGAAGGCCCCACTCTATCTCAACGCCGAGGAGCCTCTGTTCCGGGAGTGGTCAACTTCTCCGGTGGCGTTTCTGGACGACATTGGCTCGTTGGTTCAAAGACTGGATGCGCTGTTCATTGAAGAGGCGCAGTGGCTTCCAACCGCAGGGCTCTTCTTGAAGGGGCTGGTTGACCAGCGGCCCGGGTTCCCAATACTGGTTACTGGCAGTTCCTCCTTCCACCTTGGAGACCGAATTCGAGAGTCTTTGGCGGGCAGGGCGACGAGACACACGCTCTTCCCTCTGAGCCTCTCGGAAGCCTCCCCTCTGGATTCCAGGATAGCTCCGGCAGTCAACGAGGTGCGGCGTAGAGATGCCCTGGGGCGAATGCTGCGCATTGGCGGATACCCAGAGGTGTGGAAAGGTGCCAGGCCCGAGGCCACACTCGGCCATTTGCTTCAGGCTCTGATTTTGCGTGATGCCACTGACCTTCTCTCGGTGGAACGTCCGGATTCGTTTGTGCGGATTCTACGGTTGGCAGCGGGGCAAGTCGGCAACATAGTAAACAGCTCTGAGTACTCATCTTTATGTGGTATTTCAGCTACTACCGTTCAAAAATACTTTTCCATAATGCAAGACATGCATGTTCTCTATATGGTGCCACCATTTAGCGGTGGACGCCGTCGTGAAGTGACCTCCGCCAGCAAGGCGTTCTTCGTGGACAACGGGCTGAGAAACGCCCTTCTGAACCGACTCACCATTGAGCCCCTGGAATCGCCGGACTACGGTGCCGTGGTAGAGAATTGGGTCTTCTCCGAATTGCTCAAGAGTTTCCCATGGCCGTCCCCAGTAAGATACTGGCGCTCGCTCTCCGGGGCCGAGGTCGACTTCGTGGTGGAGTTGCCCAACACCCTCATCGGTATTGAGGTGAAGGCATCGGCCATGGCCAGAAAGGCTCTAAGCCGCTCCAGCAGGAGCTTCATAGAGGCATACTCGCCGGCCGAATTCTGGGTGCTGAACGACTCCCTCCGAGCCGAAGAGACCATGAACTCCACGACCTTGCGTTGGGTTCCACTGCATGCCCTGCCCGAAGAGTTGGTCCGGCTACAAGCCTCAGCATCGTGAGTCTCTCTCCCACAATTGCTGACGTCGAGGGGCTTCACACGCCACAACGCAAGTTGGGGACGGAGCCGTGCTCAGGGCTCGAAGCCCAAAGCAAACAATAGCGCATCCTGCACTTCCAGCATCCTTCCCGCCGAAAGCACGGCTATTGTCTTCCCCAGTCGGGCTTTGGGAACTGTCTGTAGGTGGTCAAGGTTGACCGCACAGGCCACCTCCACGCCGTCGTCAGGAGTCAGCACCACCTCCGTAGGGATTTCTCTAATGGTTCTGGTTATGGGGGCTACGGTTGCTTCACCCAGGAACGCCAAGGCGGAATCCCTGGTCAGCACCAATACCGGACGCTTCTTGTCGGGCTCTGAGAAGCGATACCATCGGACTTCGCCTCGTCTCACTGTTTGCCCCATGACTGCTCCTCCTCCCAGCCGTCGAATTCCCCAACCGCCACGGGGCTCTTGCCGTATCCGGCCCTCTGCCTGGATTCCAACTCGAGTTCTCTGGCCCGCTTCAACTCGCGGCGCAGCGCCTGCCGAACAAAGGCAGAACGGTTGGTGCCCTGGCGCTTGACTTCTTCGTCCACCAGCCGGACGAGTTCCTCCTCCAGCGTCATCTGCACGGTCTTCATGTGGACTTCACCCCCCCATGTTTATAGCTATAGTAGTCCACATCCCAGGCCCAATCAAGGCCTATCCGGAGAAGGGCGCCGGGTTGGGGACGGAGCCTGCCTGAGTAGGGACTCTTGACGTCATCGAGTTCACCTCCGTCCCCAAAACTCTTCCACCAGATGCGAAGGTGTGAATCGATGCCGAACGCTCTCCCTATTCCCGATGAGCACGGCCTATCGGCAACGTCGATGCCGTTGAGCAGGGATAGAGCAGATCCTCCAAACCCAGCAGAATCACTCCATCGGTTTCGGCAACGGAACAGTCATCCGTCCCCGAAACCATGTCGCTACCTTTGCGTTCCGGAAGCGGTCCTCCGTCCCCGAAGCGGCCCCGCTCCGTCCCAGAAGACCCGTCTCCGAAGGCGCACAGAAGTAGCTCACCTTGATTGCCAGACGCTCGCCCGCGACTGCCCGTCGCCGAAGGCGCACAGAAGTAGCTGTCGCAGAAGACGCCTTAGCGGCAATTCGCTCCGTTTCGACGCAGCCGGGCGGCATCATGGCAGCATACGGTGGCACTTTTTACCGCGTACGAGGCGTATTCAGCCGGTTTGTCGTTGACACCCCCCGAACGACAGCCCATATTTGCCGCGATGGCAGCAGTAATGACCATCTCGATGAGGAGGCTGCAATGCTTGACGCCCAGCACATTGGGGCCATGGTGCGGTTCCACCGAAAGAAGGCGAGGTTGAGTCGTGTGGCGCTGGCCGATTTGGCAGGTGTGGGCAAGACGCTCATATTCGAAATCGAGAATGGCAAAGCGACGGTCCGGCTGAACACCTTGGCCAAGGTGCTTGATACCCTGAACATTCGAGCGCAGTGGGTCAGCCCACTAATGCCTGCCTTTGAAGCCTTCCGCTCCTCACAGGGCGGTGATGTCGGCGAGGGAGAAGACCATGCGTAGGGCCAGGGTCTTTGTCCACAACCGCCTGGCGGGTGTTCTCAGCGAGGTAGAGAAAGGCAGGAGTTACCTGTTCGAGTACCAGGAGGGCTATGATGGCCCTCCGGTTTCGCTGACCATGGGGAGGGAGGTCCGGCGATACGAATTCTCGGGGTTCCCTCCCTTCTTTGATGGTCTGCTTCCCGAGGGATACCAACTGGAGGCTTTGCTTCGACTCAGGAAGCTGGACCGTGACGACATGTTCGGCCAGTTGTTGGCGGTTGGCGCTGATATGGTGGGTGCGGTCACTGTGGAGGCCGACGAATGAACCGCTGCCCGCTAACCTATCAGCAGTGTGACGGTTTGTACTCTTACACGGGGCTGCGGAGGCTCTCCCCGGCGCTGCAAGAGTTGCAGATCCTGCCCTACTCTGCACCGGATCAGCTTCGTGAGGCCGCTGCCCGAGCGGGCAAGCTCTCGATCCAGGGGGTCCAGCCCAAGCTTAGTGCCGTTCTGGTTCCGGCCGAACGCTGCTTTCGACTTGTGGACTCAGGCGGTCGATACATCCTGAAACCCCAACACCCCGCCTACCCATCGCTTCCCGAGAACGAAGACCTGACCATGCGTCTTGCCTCGTTGGCAGGCATAGAGGTACCGCTTCACGGCTTGCTTTGGTGCAGTGATGGCAGCATGACCTACTTCATTTCCCGATTTGACCGGAAAGGTAGGTCCCAGCGGCTTGCCGTGGAGGATTTCGCACAGCTCATGGAACGCAACAGGGAGACCAAGTACGGCTCATCCATGGAGAGTCTGGCCAAGACTATAGATGCCCGATGTACCTTCCCTGTTGTACAACGCAGGGAACTCTTTTTGCGCTCCCTGTTCTGCTACCTGACCGGAAATGAGGACATGCATCTCAAGAACTTCTCGCTGCTGACGCGGAACGGTATAGTGGGGCTATCTCCTGCCTACGACTTGCTGAATACGACCCTGGTTCTCCCCGGCGATTGCGAAGAGGTTGCTCTCCCCCTACGTGGCAAGCGACGACGCCTGACCCGTTCTGATTGGATAGACTACTGGGCCGTTGAACGGCTGAGACTACAGCCCAAGACCATGGAAGCGACGCTGGCCCAACTGAAGGCCGCACTGCCGTCGATGATTGCTCTTGTTGGAAAGTCGTTCCTGAGCAATGACAGGCGGGAGGGCTACCTGGCCATCCTGCGGTCCAGAGCCTCGACCCTCGGGCTACTGTAACTTGAAGGGATAGGCTTTCGCTGGGCACTCCTCCGTCCCCGAAGCCGTCCCCTGGCTTTGTCTCCTTCACGTTTGGGGGAGGGAGGAGCAGCCGATGCTACAGGGAGCAGCCGATGCTACAGGGCGTGCCATGGTAGAGCCCAGATGTCTGGGGCCGCCTGGTACACCAGTTCTCCTGCGTATACAACGACCGCCACACTTGAGACCCGGTCCGGGTATGTAGCTCGGAAGGCCTGGATGCCCTTTAGGTCGTGGCCCGACAACGTGCTCTTGCACTTGACCTCCAGCGGAAACCATTGACCGTTCCATTCCAAAACCAGATCCACCTCTGCACCTCCGTTGGACCTCCAGTGAGAGAACCCTGGTTGCCCTGCCAAAAGGCTAGACCCTTTTCTCACGGTGCCAACAACCCAGGACTCGAAAATGGGGCCAAGCAAGGGGCTGACGGCCAGGGCCTCGGGGGAGTTGATCCTCTGGAGATGGCATGCCAGTGCGGCCTCTGCCATATGGCCCTTGCGCTTGCCCGAGACCCGCTTCACGGCATTGAATCCGCATGGTGGCAACTCATACCACTGGAACCCCCGCCTCAGCATGCCACGCCAGCGCTGAGCCGTACCTGGCGCAACACCAACCTCTCGGCCAAGTTGGCTGTCATTGATCTCTTGTGCCGTCAGGCCCGCTGAAACACCCACGAATCGGCCGAACGGCTCAAGGCTTTGTGGCTGGGCATCGCTTCTCACATCACGCTCAACGTACGTCTGCAGATAGGACGACCAGAAGTTCGGCACCAATCGGTCAGGCATCTCCTGGACACCTGGCAACGAGCCACGCCACAATGTGGAAACCAGATTCCGCTCTGACTTGTGCCCTTGCAGCCATGCTGGGGGCCTCCTCTCGCCGTTCAGCCATGCCTCCAACCAGGAGTGTGGCCTGGGCCTCAACTCGCCAGGTGCGAATCCCTCCAACTCAACAATAGCCACCCTCCCGGCCAGGGTCTCGGAGATGCGGTCGAGAACCCCCAGGTTCTGGGAACCAGTGAGCAGATACTGACCAAAACGAGGGCTCTGATCCACTCGACGCTTGATGGCCGACAAGAGTTCAGGGGCGTACTGCACCTCATCCAGAATCAGCGGCCCTGGAAAGCTGTCCAGGAACAGGTCTGGATCGCTCCTGGCCCCAAAGCGGTCCAAAATCGGGTCGAAGACGATGGTTCGCAGCTCCGGATGCATGTGCGAGAGCATGGTACTCTTGCCCACCTGCCTGGCGCCCTGCACCAGAACCACCTTGAAGTGCGACTCCAATAGCCTGATCCGCTGCTCCAGGTACCGGGTGACATACTCCATGAAACCTCCAGAGAGGGCATTTGCCTTGCAATCTAAATATGCTGTGACGAATTTGCAAGGTATTTTGACGTTTCAACTCAGTCCGAGGGGCTCCGTCCCCGAAACTATCTCTGGGCTACTCGACTTGGGCCATCCATGCGGCCAGTTCGGCTTCAAGGCCATGGATGGGCAATTGGCGAATGAGGGTGTTGCCCACTGTGGTCTCCTCTTGGTCGCCAAGTGTTGCCACAAGAAATCGGGCGGGCCCGTACGCCTGGATGAAGCTGTGCATGCTCCTGGACGGCACCAGAGGCCCCTTGGTGGCCTTGACCTCGATGGGAAGGAAACGGCCCTGGTGTTCTACCACGAAGTCCACCTCGGCCCCCGACTTGCTTCGCCAGAAACGGATGGTGTCCAGGATGGGATGAACTGCCTTTGCCAACTCGCTGAATACCAGATTCTCGAGAACAGCCCCCTTGTCGGCCCGTTGATCAAAGGCCACCAGGCCGCCTGCCAGCAGGTTGCGGAAGCCATTGTCTATGAAGAACAGCTTTGGGGTCCCACTGATTTCGGCTCGCTTGCCTCCCACGAAAGGTTCCAGCCGTCGGATGACATGGCTATCCTCCAGGATTCGCATGTAGTCCCGAACGGTCCCTCGGCTGACTCCCGTCACGGAAGCCCATTCGCTGTAGTTGACCAGCGAGCCCACCTGACCCGCCGCAAGGCGCAGCACTTTGCCAAACGCATCAACGTGCTGGATTCGGAACCGGTCCGAAGCATCCCTCAAGACGAATGCTTCCACCAAACGTGCCAACTCACGTTGCGGGTTCTCCTCCTGTCTGACGGTGGGATACCCACCCAGCAGGGCCGCCGAGAGCGTGGTCTCGGCCATCTTGTACTCTCTACCCAAGGTTGGCAGGCCGGCGAACTCTTGTCCCAGTTCGCTTATGGAGAACGGCAGCAGCAGGTTTCTTATGGCTCGCCCGGCCATGCTCTCCCGGGTGACGGCCTCAAGGTCGAAGGAGGAACTGCCGGTGACGAAGAACTGCTGGCGTGGATGTCTGTCGAAGACCCCCTTTAGAAACAGACCAGCCTCGGGCAGGCGCTGGACCTCTTCGATAAAGACGTACTGTGCCTGAGAGAAGTTGGACTCGAGGTCCCTGGAAAACAGAGCTGCAGAGGTCAGCCACTGGCGAATTGTCGGCTCTTCGCAGTTCAGAAACAACGCTGGGGCCCCCAGGTCCTTCAGCGTATTCCAAACGAGGGTCGACTTCCCGGTCTGCCTGGGGCCCACAATGATCTGGAAGCGCCTGTCAGGTTCAAGTCTGACTCGTCGTTTGATGAAGTTTGGCGGCAGGAAGCGCTGGAACCACTGCTCAATGGGTTCGCCTACCAGCCACCGGTTGTCCGCTGCCAGAATCTCTCGAAGGTGTGAATCCATGCTGAACGCCCTCCCTGTTCCCGATTAGCACGGCTTATCGGGAACGTCAATGCCGTTTAGCAGGGATAGAGCAGATCCTCCAGACTCGCCAGAATCACTCCACCGGTTTCGGCAACGGTTCCCAAACCGTCGGAAAAGGGATGCCGGGTGGGGATGCCGGGTGGGGACGTAGCACATTACTGAACCCCGACATTTGGGAGAGCCATTGGGGCATCCCACCATTTGCCGCATCGATCCCTGAGCTACTGCTACTGAGGGCTTGAGTGAAGACTCGCAGTCCCACAGGCGGCTTGTGAGGAGCGCATAGCAGTTCTTGACATCAGCGAGCCCGTGACCGATCCTTGAGCAGCATTTCTTAGGGAGGGGCCTCGTGGGCGACCAGTACCTGATAGGCATGAAGCTTGCTGGATTCCGCTGCATCAAGAACGTTGAATCGAAGTTGACTCGGCTCCACGCCTTCATCGGGCCCAATGATTCGGGCAAGAGCAGTATCTTGCACGCCATTCATGCCAGTATCAGTTACGTTGATTTTGCCTTTGGCTTCCACGAAAGGGCAACCCCCGACAACACCGGTGGCAGGCTGCTCCAACTGCCTCTCTGCGAATTCACTATTGATGACCAAACGTCCTTTGGTATTACACCCGGCGACAAGCCTGAGGAGCTTGGCAAGGCATTTGTGCGAAGCGGACCAGGGACCTCCTTTCCCAAGAAGCCAGGGGCAGGTGATCAAGTCCACGGTAATGTACACACTCTACCGGTATGGAAAGAGGTTGTTTCATCGCGCTTCGTAAAGCTGGACCCATATGAGATGAGTCTCCCGGCCCAAATCAACAGGCCAGAAGCATTCTTGTCTGAGTCGCAGAAGACATTTCGTGTCGCCGGTATTCTTGATGCTGTTATGAATCGAAATCCCAGGGATTTTCTCGATATTGAAGACCGATTTCTTAAGCTCTTCCCAACTGTTCGATCCCTTCGTCTTGAGGTCTCCGGTGTTGGTGTGAAACAGATTTCCGTTGAGCTTTCCGACGGAAGCATAGTCCCACCGGATACTATGAGTGAGGGCATGCTCTACTTCCTTGGCATCGCCGTGCTGCCTTACCTCCAGCCAGTCAGCGTTGTGCTCATCGAAGAACCCGAGAACGGACTACACCCCTCCAGAATTGCCGAGATAATGAAGATTTTGAGGGAACTCTCGAAGACATCACAAGTTCTCCTCTCCACACACAGCCCTCTGGTCATCAACGAACTTCACGACGATGAGGTAACCCTCGTCACCAGGACCGAATCCGCAGGCACTCGCCTGACCCCCATAGCCAACACCAAGGAGTTCCACAAGCGCCGACAGGTCTATGCTCTTGGGGAACTCTGGCTTAGCTACGCCGATGGTGACCAGGAGAGTTCTCTGGTGCCGCAGAAGTGAAACGTGAGCGATTTCGGGGAGCGGAGCGGTACTCCGCACAAACGACTAGAAAACTGGCTCTTCGCCATCCTCGGCAAGACACATTCGGAGACCACTGCGGACAGCAGGGTGGAGAGTGCCCTCAACGACTCCTATCCCGGCTCAGGAAGCAAGATCACAGCCGCATTGGTAACACTGGTACGAGAGAATGCCGCCACCCTCCTTTCGCCGCCTCCCGATGCCCATACATTACGAGCTTGGTCAGAGTCCCTTCGAACTTGCTTCAACCGGTAGGCAACCGCGTTCGCTCCAAGCCATCGGTGCCAGTAGCGCTGGCAACTGATCCCGAATTAGAAGGGCACCGTCTCGCCCACAATCTGGACGACCACACCCCGATGGGGGACAGGGGGAGAACTGTCCTATGTCTTGGCTAACCGGAAACCTTCTGTCCACATACTGGCCGCCCGGACCCTACAACGCTTCTGTATACGATTGCGCCCCCTTTCTCCGATCCAGGCCAAAGCAAGTGTCGGGATTGGTTGAAACGAGCTGGCGGATCCGGTAGCTTTGCGTGCGCTGGACGCAACCAGCGGAGTAGCCAGACATGCAACCGAGAACCTACAATCCCTCCTCGCTTCCGTTGGAAGCGCTGGACTGGGCAGGCTTTGTGCCCCTCATCGGACCGGCAAACGCTGCGGTGGCGCGCTTCGACGGCATCCTTCAGGGCATGGTGAACCCGGCGATACTGCTGTCGCCCCTGGCCACTCAAGAAGCAGTGCTGTCATCTCGAATAGAGGGCACCCAGGCGACGCTGCAGGAAGTCCTTGAGTTTGACGCTTCCCCGTCGGTTGACGCCGAGAGGTATCTGGACATCCAGGAGATCGTTAACTACCGCAGGGCCATGCAGATGGCCGTGGAATCGCTCAAGACCAGGCCCCTGTGCCTCAACCTGCTGAAGGAGATCCACGCCTGCCTGCTGGACAGCGTCCGAGGTCAGAACAAACGGCGGGGAGAGTTTCGCAGAGAACAGAACTACGTTGGCCGGCCAGGGGTTGGCATTGAGAAGGCCTCGTTCGTGCCGCCAGCCCCCGAGGTGCTCGGGCAGGCGCTGAACGGGCTGGAGAAGTATTTCCACTTCGACGAGAAGGACCGGATTGTCCAACTGGCCGTGGTGCATGCCCAGTTTGAGCTGATTCATCCATTCCTTGACGGCAACGGCCGCGTCGGCCGGATGCTGGTGCCCCTCTTCCTTTTTGAAAGGGCGCTGCTTTCCAGCCCTGTGTTCTACATCAGCTCATATCTGGAGGCCCACAGGGACGAATACTATCTCGGCCTGCGGAGCATCTCTGCAAATGGTGACTGGGACGGGTGGATTCGCTTCTTTCTGAATGCGGTGACCCAGCAGGCCCTGACCAACAGCGACAAGGCCAGGAACATTCTGGCCCTGTATACCAGGCTCAAAGAGCAGGTCGCCCGGCTGACCCGGTCGCCCCATACCATATTGGCCCTGGATGCGCTGTTCACTGCGCCCGTGCTGACCCCCGTGGAGTTCTGTCGGGTTTCAGGGATACCGCGCCGCTCTGCCTTCAGAATCCTGGATCTGCTTACGCAAGAGGGGATCCTGGTTGAGATGAGGACGCAGCAGGGTCGGCAACCGGCCGTGCTGGGCTTCCGAGCCCTCCTCGACGCCGTAGAGTGACAGATTCGGCCACAAGTGGCACACAACGGAGGCTTGTGTGCCACTTGTGGCCGAAAGTGGCACACAAAATGGGCCGCCCCAATCTTAAGATTCCAAGTCCGTTCATCGGACCGTCTGGGAAGGCAGGCCCTTCGATGGGAGCCGGCCCAAGGCCGAGTCGAGTGGTAGGGACTCCTGACGTCATCAAGGTCACCTCCGTCCCCGAGACCTCCTGTCCCCGAGACCTCCGGCCGCCGCCGAGCCAAAACCAGCGTAGTTGACATTCTTTGCTAAGATCGCTAGTTTTGCAGAACGGAGGGGAACCATGGATGCGCACGTGATCGGCAATAATCTGCGCAGGCTGCGGTCTGGAAAGGGCCTGAGTCAGCTCTCGTTGTCACAGGCATCAGGGCTGTCGGTGGCATCGATTCGAAGCATTGAGAAGGGGGAAGCGCAACCGAGGGCTCGTTCGCTTGACGCCCTGGCACATGGCCTTGGGGTGGGGCTGGAGGAGTTGCTAACCCCGGTCAAGCCACTTACCGCTGTTCGTTTTCGGTCCAACAAGCGCCTTCATCAAAGGGCGGAGGTTCTTGCCCGTGCCTCACGATGGCTGAACAACTATCTTGAGCTGGAAGAGTTGCTGGGCCAGCCGTTGGGATGCCAACTTGACCTCTCAGGCCATGACGTGCAGCAGTACTCGGGTGAACCCCTTCAAGCAGCGCGGCACCTGCGCAAGTTGATGAGTTTGGACTTCAAGGAGCCCATTCACGATATTTGGGGACTGCTTGAGGCAAGGGGCATCAGGCTGTTCGCTTCGCCCATGGCCAGCGAAGGGTTCTTCGGCCTCTCTATCGCTGCCTCCGATGGCGGCCCCGCTATCGTTGTCAACACCTGGGAGCGCATCCCCGTGGAGCGCTGGATCTTCACCGCAGCGCACGAACTTGGCCACCTGGTGCTGCATCAGGGCGAGTACGACGCATCGGATGCCCTCGAGGATCTGGCGCAGGAGGATGAGGCGAACGCCTTCGCATCGGAGTTTCTGATGCCTGAGGCAGCGTTCCAAGCAGAATGGCAGGAGGCCAGGGGGCTCTCTCTGGTTGACAGGGTGCTTAAAGTCAAGCGTATATTCAAAGTCAGCTACAAGACCGTACTATATCGCATTCAGTCAGATCACCCAAATATATGGGCCCACTTCTACACGCAGTACAAGCAACAGTACGGCACCTCGCTGGCCAACCACAAAGAGCCAGAGCCCGCCGACCCCAACGCCTTCGGCACCGAGGCCCCCGCCCGCCGCAGCGTAAAGGAGCCCCAGAGCCTTCAACCAGCAGACTTCCGTGGCGACCGCCTCGCTGCCCTGGTGCGGCAAGCGCTGGAGAGCGGCGAAATCAGCCTCAGCCGGGCAGGCGAAATCCTGGGATTCTCAACAGGGCAGATGCGCCAGGTCGCCCAAGGCTGGGTGGCATGAGAGGTAGAAAACAGGAATAGACTACTTCCTATCCCTTCAATCGCGCAAAGTCTTTTATCGTGGCAATGAATATATCACTAAGTCGCTCAATATCCTCGGGACCACTAATCCTTACGCGAAATGGTGCCCATGGCGACGGAGAAAGAATATCCACACCAGCTGGCACCAAATTCCGAACAAGCGACTCATCAACATTGAACCCAATCCAGCTCTGCTTGGCACCAAACACAACTCTTACAACCCACCAACTCGGCTTGTTAATATAGACGCCAAAGTAGCCAGTAGTATCTTTATAATCCAGTACCGCTGGCACCCTCTTCTTAATAGATGCATCGAAGATCTCCATCGTGCACAGCTCTGAAGACTCCCATATCTTTTGAAGACACCTAAAGGCATGCAGCTCTTCTTCAGTAGTTATAATATCGGGTTTACCAGCCTCCGCAGAAGAACAGTCAGTGCCCAACTCTCCCTTGACCTGTGCCGTTACAGGTTGCGAAGCCGATGGCTGGCCTTGTGGGACGTCACTGTACTGACCGGCCTCCTCGTCCATGGCGGCAATGGAGCGTCGTACAACCTCCCTAACTACGCGCGTTAGTGCGCCCTTCACAATAGGCCTAAATCTGTCGACAACAGCAGCGGTCACTAATCCAGTGTACATCGCTTCCGACTTCAATATCCAACGAATAAAGTATTCACTGGGCTCCCTCTCCCTAAGGTCCAACTCATTACGAAGGAAACAAGCCATTTTCTGAACATACAGCAGCTCTGTTGCATACTCACGAATCGACTCAGGATTAAGAGCAGATTTGGCGAACCTTGAGAAAACATCTAACCCGTGATCTAAGGAATCGAGACGCACAGTATGGAACGGACGCAGGTCCATAATGTTGGGATCACCGGTATCAGTAAAAAACCTCCACTCTATACCATTTGTTAGAATGCCGAGACGAACGGCAGTGGTAGCATTGAAGTAGCGTCCCAACTGGCCTTCGTGACCATCCAACTGGGTTTCAAGTGCCTTAACTTCCAAGAACATCACTGGGAGCCCATCGAGAACAATAGCCAAATCGACTTTCTCTCGCTGACCGGCCTTCTTCACGGCGAAATCAGCCTCATACTCTGGACATACCTCCGCCGGATTCCATATGTCATAGCCGAGCGCATCTATCACTGGAAGCACCAAGGCCTGTTTGGTGGCCTCCTCCCCCCGGCCTCTGACAGCACTTGCACGCGCAACACTAAGCTCGGCAACCTTTCTGAGTCTATCCAAAGCCATGAATTCTCCTCCAAGTTGACAACCACAGACTCCCAATTCCACTGGGGCCTCAGCCTAAATGCGGAAGACACACAACATTGGTAGCCTAACGCTCTTCAAGGGCCTGGGCAACAATAATCTCCTGGTAGGAACTTCGAGGACATTGGGCCTAACGGAATCACGTGGGGGCTAGAGATTTGACGGAGGCTTGGGCAACTTGTGGTCTCGCATCCCTGTGCCTCAGTACCCCGTACCCTTCATGCCCCGTCCCCTTCATGCCGCTTGCTGCAGGTTAGAGAAGCTGGTTTGTAATGGAGTCTGCGGCATCGGCGCCGTTCTGCCTCACCAGAAATGCTCTACGTCCCCAAAGTTGGTTCTGCCCAGAAACCGGCCCGCTGGGCCCGCTGCTTTGTGGATGCACCCCAAGCCAAGGTTGCCGAGTTGCTGCAAACGCTGGTAGCACTGTCGTTGGCCCACCAGCACGACGAGGAGCTGGTTGGTCAGTGACGGGATAACTCGGGGACGGGTGCAGCAATGCGGGGACAGCAATGCGGGGACGGAGGAGGACGGAGACATCGATTGCAGCAATGCGGGGACGGAGGACGACGGAGGCATCGATGGGGTTTCGGCTCATAATACCTGGCGAATGCGGGCCTTCTTTCTCGCTTGGTCATAATACACACCATAAGTGCCATGGCCTGTGGCAGAGTCTTGTTCGGGAGGGTGCCTATGAGCAGTAGCGACGAGAATCGGTGGCAGCAGAGGCTTGAGAGTTTCGCAAAGGCATTGCATCAACTGGAAGCTGCCTGCGCCCTCGGAAGGTACACCGACCTCGAGCGGGCGGGCCTGACTCAGCTTTTCTCGTTATCGTACGAACTGGCCTGGAAGACCCTAAAGGACCTTCTCTACTACGAAGGCTTCGAGGCCAGAACCCCCAGGGAGGCCATCCGCCAATCCTTCCAGGCAGGCTACCTTGCCGAGGCCGACACCGAGACCCTGCTGGACGTCTTGCACCAGCGAAACGTGCTGGCCCACATCTACGACAAGGACAACGCCATGAAAGCCGAAGAGATGATCCGCACCCGATACGCTCCCGTCCTCCAGCGCCTGCACACCTTCCTGCAAAAGAGGCACTACGATGACCCATAACTCTGGCCAAGACGGCCTCAAGGACCAAGTCCAACTCACTGATGCCCATCCCGAAGAGGTGACGTGCCTGCTGAAGAAGCACGGTTGTTCCCCAGACAAGCAGGAAACGGCGGTGGTGACGGTAATAGAGCAGGCCGAGGTGGTGGCCCGGGATTGGGCGGAGTGATAGGATAGAGTGACGATGTACGCCAAACAACTTGAATACAATGAATTAAGTCGTCTAGTTGAACGTTTCAAAATAATCATCTTTGGCCGGGCTGTGGGCGAATTTCAAGATGAGGAGGAGTATTACAGGATTCGAAACACGCTGGTTGTCCAGAAGGCTGTAAAACAGACTCTTCCAAGTTTTATAGAGTCGTGCAAAAGCCTTTCTGACTATTGGGCATTCATCAGCAGCAAGTCTTCGACCTACGCTGGACGACGTCAGTTTCTAAGAGAGGCTTTTGAACCCATTAATTGGGCCATTAATGAACTTAAATCGAGGGGCATAGTTGGAGAGGACCCAACTTTTCAGCCAGAGCGAACTAATCCTCTAAGCAACGAATTTATAACCGAACAGCTCTCCAAAGCTGAGGCAAAGCTGGTGTCTGAGGACTTTAGCGGCAGCATTACGAATTCCAGGGCATTGGTGGAGCAAGTACTGCTTGCCTTACAGCACCGACTGCCCAATTGCGGCATAACAAATGACGGCGACATTGGGAAGATGTACAAGGCGGTTCAGAAGGCATTGCACCTCGACCCCGGCGAAAAGGAACTTGAGACTCAGCTACGTCAGATATTGTCGGGACTGACCAGCATCGTGAACGGCCTGGGCGCCGTTCGTAACGCCGCAGGAGACGCTCACGCTCGCACCTACAATCCCGCCAAACACCATGCCAGGTTGGCGTTGAACGCGTCGAAGACACTTACGGCGTTCCTATTCGAAACCTACGAATACCAGCTAGAGAGGGGATTGATACCGGTGCCAAAGACGATCACGGAAGAGGACCCATCATGATTCCTGGGGTGGGACTACCGGCCAACTCTTCGGCCATGAACACTCTCCAGTGTCTCTAATCGCCCATCCGGCCTGCGTAGTCGCTTGCTGACGCCGAGCCGGAAGGTGCCGTTGCCCGAGTTGTTCCTGGGGGTTGGGGCTTGTTGTTGCGAATCAAGGGTACCATACTCCGGTAGCGCCCATGGGGGTCGCAAGGATGCATCTCATTTGTCAAGCATCCTGAAACTGGCACTGCCAGACTGCCAGACGGGGCTATTGCCAGAACCGCTGTGTTCTGCTACCACTGCCCATTAGCAACCAGATCTGGAGGGTGCCGTGCCATCGCCTGCCACAGCAGTATTCCCACGTCCCAAGAGTTGGGAGGAGTTTCAGATAATATGTGTCGATGTAATGCGCAGAGCTTGGAATGATCCGGGAGCCAATGAGTACGGCCGACAAGGCCAGAGACAGGAGGGCATTGACATCCTTGGGCAGTTGCGGATGAGTGACGGCACCAGAACCCTTGTGGGCGCACAGTGCAAGAATCGGGAAAAGCTGGACATGACAGAACTCGCAAGAGACCAGAAGCTAGCCAAAGCTTTCACGCCAAACCTGCATGAGTATTGGATCCTGACATCATCTGCTAGAGACGCCCGCGTCCAGAAGGCGGTGGAGGGACTCCAAGCTGTCCTGCCCACTCGAATCTGGTTCTGGGAGGACATATGTCAGGAACTCGCCAAGGACCCAGAACTGCTTGCCAAGCACTTTCCTGGTTGGCCCGGACTCCCCCCGCTGAATTCGTGGGAGCCTCATCCAGTGCCAAGTGAAGTGCTCCTTATACATTCGGGCGAAGGGCTGAGGGGTGCTCGGGACCTCCTGGACCGGTTGTTTGCGTGGTCGGGCGAAAGAGGTCTGGACATATCGGCAGGGACGCTTCCCCTGCACGAGTTTGGGCAATTGAGGGTGCGTGCCAGGCCACAACGCTTGCTAGTTCCCGTGATTGCTGGCAACCAAGACATGGGCGCAGGAGCACTTGTTGACCGCGTCTTTGACTTCGCCTCGGGAGACATGCGCACTGCAGTCGCTCTAGCATACGTTGGCCAAGTTGGCGGAGACATCGAGGTTCTTTGTGGGGCAGTGTGGCCCGGCGACTGGCCATGTATAGCTAGACCTACGGCCACGAACCTGGGCATTCTTGAGGAGTGGGCCCTGGACGTCGGTGGACCACTTGGCGCTGCGGACGTAAGACTAGTAACAAACAACGAACTGTGGCGTCCGGGGGTGCCGATAGAACGCGACATGCGACCGATGAACGCGCCCTCGGGAATACTGCCCAAGTATGTCATTTCCAGGGACTGCCTTGATGAGAATGACGAGCTAGTGCTTGAAGTTATAATAAAAAACAGATGGAACAGTGAATGTATTATCGCTGGGGTCGGCGGTGAGTTTCGCTCGGGATTCTGGCAGAAATACAGCTATGGTCAAATGGAGCCATATGTTCTTAAGTCAATTGCAGCTATCGTGGTTGACGTGAAACAACTTACAAATTCGATAGACATACGACGCCCACTGTTTGGCAAAAGGCGGCTTACAAGGAAGCTATTTGTTAGGCAACTTGATGACAGCATTGTAGTGCCTTCGGAAGGGGTAGCTCGCATAACCATGAAATACATTAATACTAGTGTCCTAGGTGACGTTTTTGTATTCGAGCCGGTCATAGACAGCAACCTTGGGCTGCACCGGTTGGGGGCCGTTTTGTGCCACGCCGGCACCGCTCTGATGGGTTAGGGTCACTGAACCACAGGATTTGGAGGTCCATTTGCTGCGTCTTCCGGCGGGGATTGCATCCACCGCCGCTATTTGGTGATGAACTGATGGAAGCGCAGGCCAGGACTGCCACGGTTCCTACAGGTAGCCAACGGCCATTGTCCCCGGTGTGCCGTGGGAGAGCGTTGTTCGGCTGAGCGTTGGAGGCAATATGAGTGAGCCAGAGCATGTCTTTGGTGGTCCATGGACAAAGGCCAAGTTGGAGGTCCTTCGGAAGTACTTGAAGGCCTACCGACAGATCATGAAAGGGCAGCAGTTCATCACGGCATACATAGATGCATTCGCCGGCAGCGGCAGCGTGGACACGGAGCCCGGTCCTAGGCCGAGCCCGCAAGCTGCTCTCATCGCTCCCCAAGACCCAGAGTCAGGTACATCCTTTGATGGTTCCGCTCGCGTGGCGCTTAAGATCCAGCCCCCATTCGAACGGTACATCTTCATTGAGCAGAGTAGGAAACGATGCGAAGCTCTTGAGGCGCTTCGCTGTGAGTTCAAGGAACTCGCAGACAAGATTGTCATTCAGTGCGGCGAAGCCAACGCTGAGGTACTTCGGCTCTGCGACAAGAACTGGGCCCGCAGGCGAGCGGTACTCTTCCTTGACCCTTACGGGATGCAGCTCGAATGGGCGACGATAGAGGCCGTTGCGAAGACGAAGGCCATCGACATGTGGCTCCTGTTCCCACTCGCAATGGGGCCCACAAGGATGATCACGGAAACCGGCGACATGCCCATAGGGTGGTCAGAGCGGCTTGACAAGTTCTTCGGCTCAGCCGAGTGGAGGGAGGTGTTCTACCAGCGCAAGACGAAACCGACGCTGTTCGGTACGGAGACGGTTACACAGAGAGCCGTGGGCGAGCGGGAGATTGCCGCCTATGTCAAAGGGCGCCTTGACAAACTGTTTCCCGGTGTATCATCCTCAATTGGCAGGCTTCGGAACTCGAGGAATAGCACGCTGTACTTGCTCTTCTTCGCCGCGGCGAATCCTAACGGAGCGAAGACTGCGATCAAGATCGCCAACGACCTGTTGAAGGGTATTTCGGATGTCGATTGACTCCAGCATCGAATGGACCGAGTCCACGTGGAATCCGGTCACGGGTTGCACCAAGGTGTCGGAGGGGTGCGACCACTGTTATGCCGAGCGCATGGCCGGTCGCCTGCAGGCCATGGGGGCCGCTCGGTATCGGGACGGGTTCCAGGTCACCTGCCACCCCGAAAGTCTGGAACTGCCGTTGAAGTGGAGGTCCCCACGGGTAGTCTTTGTGAACTCCATGGGCGACCTGTTTCATCCCGAGGTTCCGGATGCCTTCATTCGCCAGACGTTCTCCATTATGGTCCAGGCAAAGCAGCATGTTTTCCAACTGCTGACCAAGCGCTCGGAGAGGATGCGGGAGATGGCGCCTACTTTGCCTTGGCCCCGGAACCTCTGGATGGGGGTGACCGTCGAGTCCCACTTGCGTTACCACCGAATCGACGATTTGCTCCGCTGCCCCGCCCCTGTGCGGTTTCTCAGTTGCGAGCCCCTTCTTTCCGCCCTTCCCGACATCCCCCTGCGAGGGCTCCACTGGGTCATTGCGGGTGGTGAATCGGGTCCGCAAGCCAGACCCATGAACCCACAGTGGGTTCGGCAACTCAGAGACACATGTGTAGAAGCCGGCGTCAGCTTCTACTTCAAGCAGTGGGGCGGGCCCAACAAGGCCAAGCGGGGCCGGCTGCTTGATGGCCAACTCTGGAGCCAGATGCCCGAACTCAATGGTGCCCACCCCATCAGCAAACAGATGCTC
>CAZQHM010000058.1:0-30053 GCA_964593355.1 uncultured Myxococcales bacterium | reverse complement strand
CCCTGGACCCCCCCACTACCCACATCGCATCGTCCAACATACCCTCCCATCGCTGCTCCTCCCCGTACCCGCTGCCTATCCACCACTCACACACCCGACCCAGTCGGAATGCCTTAACCTGCCTCACAGCCACAGGGTGGTACTCCCCACGCCTCACATGCAACTCCACCCGACCACGCTCCCCATCCACAGCCAGCGTAAGACGACTCCACCTCCCCAATCCCCACTCGTCACCCACCGTGACACGATGCCATCTCTCCCCCGACCGAACCTCCCCAACCCAAATCACCCGCAGCCCCTCGAGCCTCATCGCCAACCGCATCTCCCCGCTGTCCCATATCGGCACCTCCTCACCCTCCACCATGCCCGTTGGCTTAACCCTCACCGTCATCACGCTGCCACTGCCCAACTCCACACAGTGCGAATCGGGAGTCCACGCCCGCACCCCGCTGGAGCCACTCCCTGACCCCGAAAGCAGCAACGCACGCCCCCGCGGCTCCTCCCTGCAGTGCCGCCACTCCGCCACCTCATCACACCTGTTCGTCAAGTCAAGAGACCTCCCCCAAGACCCCTCCAGAACAACAGGGTAGGGCAGCACATTCTCGATTCGCTTACCCTCGAACGAGACGTAGAAAAACGCTGCACTCTTGCGCACCGTGACACCGCTACCCGAACGCCCTAACTCCACCACCCGAGCTATATCATCCTCGTCCCCAAGAGCCTGCCCAGACAACCTCCCGTCCCCGTCAACATCCGCCGGTCCCGCCTCGAACCTCCCGTCACGGTTCCAATCGATGGAACAGTAGCCCCCAACACACTGCACACACTTTCCGTCAGGACAATCCGCCGAATAGAGCCGAGAAAACCGGTCGCCACCAGCCTCCCCCTTCCTGCTCGCACAATAATAATACGGTACGAACCACTCCGGATACCCCTCCTCAGGAACCCCACCACGCTCGCTCACCAACCCCTCTAACTCCAACTCCCCCGCCGAATAACGCACCCACGCCCTCCCACAATGCTCCCCCGACTCCTGAATGCCACAGTCAGGAAGACAATACCGCCCCTGGCCCTTGATTATCACACATTTCATACCTGCTTCACAGTCATCCTCTTTTCCACAACTGATCAATTCCCCAGTCCACTTCAGGGGCGGAGGAAGCCCATGAGCATATGCGTAACTCATGATCGATAGGTAAAAAGGAGTGTACTCCGGCTCGCCAGTTCTTCTGTTGTGATGAAGCCCCAAAAGATGACCAAGCTCGTGAACCAAATTCGTTACCGTTACCCTCTCCTTCCCAGTTCCAACTACCGCAGCCCTCCCCTCTACGTCACTCTGACCGGACCCCCGCTCCTTTGTTAGTATATAGTAAAACAACCCAGTAAAACGTCGTGATTCGTTAAAAAACAGGTTGAAAAACAGGTATCGTATGCCAGATGCCGGTATGTGCGCCATCCAACGGTCCATGGGCGACCCGATCCAGTCGTCCAAATAGACATGGAACCGAACCCCCACCTTACCATCGCGGAACCCAGGAGCCCCAGAACCATGAACCCACCGCCTCCCAAGAGCCTCCTCAATCTGCTCTAACTGCTCACGGTCAAGCGGTGACCCCCGCCCCGCTGGATCCCACGACCACCAGTCAATCTCGACGTAGATATCATGCCTCGTCGGCGATGGAGAGCCCATGGCGCTCAAAGGCAGTTCAATGGCCCACTCCCCCTCCAGACACTCCCGGGCACACCTCCCGTCGGTACCCCTCCGGCATCCGGGATACTCCCGCCACGGCCCCGTGGGCCCCGAAGCGAAACACCGCCGAATTCCAAATACCTCCTCCAAATCCGAGCCGCCATCATTGTCCGTGTCCCACGGGCCCCACTTGCCCGAACGCCTTACCGGAGCCGAACATCGCCCTTCTGCTGCATCCTCGTAAGCATCGCAAGTCCCGAGAAGCCGCTCAACCCCCTCGCAAAGCCCGTCGCCGTCCCTGTCGCTGCACCCCGCTGCCTCGCCACCCCCCGTCCTGACGACTCGCACCCGGGGCCGCTGCTCAGGCATGAACGACCCAACCAACAAGACCACCTCCCCCATCTCCTGCCCAACCTTGATGGCCGGCAATAACCCCAAGGAGTTGTTCGACGCCTGGTAGGCCCCCCCCAGGGCCCCACCCAAAGGCAGAAGCATCAAAAACGCATCGTGGCGCACCCCGCCAGACCTCCCATAAGCACCCGCAAAAAACACCTCGCCCTCAACCACCCCCCGGTATTCCAACGCCACGCCCCCAAATGGCACGCCCGCCCCCGAATGCACTGCCCTCCCACCCACAATAACCTCAACGTCCATCCGCCCCGATGCAGCCTGAGTCCGGGGCACCACAATTATCCTGTACCGGCCAGCGGCCAGCTCCGCCAACACCAGGCCCGGTAGACCATCCCTCTCGTCGTCAGAGTGGCCCACCAACACCCCTCGCTCCGGATCCCCCCCCTCCTCCAACCTCACAACCCATAGCTCAGGGTCCGGCCAATCCTTGCCACCACAGTACATCACGGCAGTAATCTCCACCGAGAGACTCTCACCCTCCCCAACCTCAACCACCACGCTCCACGGGGAACCAACCGGCGCTCCCCCAAAGGGCATCGTCCACACACGATCCGGCCCGACCCTTGGATACTCTGCCGCCTTCTCAGCCTCGCCCGCTAACCCCGAAAGCTGCCTCAGCCAGGAATCCCACCTCCGCTGAACCGGGGCGGGAACCGCTGCCGGCTCAGGCCATACTTCGTTCGCTGCAGGGTAGGGCAGCACTGAGGCTACTTGCTGGGGCAGATCCTGAAGAGTTATCGGCCGGTTCGCACCCAAAGCCCGCAGAACCCCCGCATCCGCAAGATCCTCCGCATCCTTACCTAAACTCACCCGGCAAGTCGCCCGCTGCACCCCCGTTCCATCATCCGCAGCCCTGCACACAGGAACCAACTCCTGGTCAACCTCCGACGCCGCAGGCCCCGACGCTTGCCCCGGTTGCTGCTGCCCCAAAACAGACTCCGGCCAGCCCAATCCCGCCAGTAACACCCACAGAAGCAGCAGCGTTCCTCTTGGCCCCCAGGGCCCGCACCCGTGACCCAATGGGCTCTCACCGCACCACCGGTACGGAACGCCCTTTGACACACAGCGCTTGACCAACACCATGACTCTCAACACCGCTCCTGCACCCCCTCAACAACGGCACTCTCAACCGACCTCGAACTATAGCCGCATAGATTCCTATTCAACAGCCCTATCTGAACCCAAGCGCACCCCCCTACAGTACCCCCTTCAGATTCACACAACCCCGGAACTGGCCAGCTTCTTGGACACAATGCCGTTGTTGCTGCAAGATCACTATCCGATCCGGTCAGGCAAGGCCCGCCCGCAACATCGCGACGCTATGGCCACTTGGCCGTGACAATGTGGCAGTCTCTCCCTCCTTGACACCCTTCGAGGTCGGAAAATGCCTGGCACACCAGCGGAGTCCCAATGATCTACTACCTGAAACCCAGAACCGTCAGGTCCAACTCCGACCAACCCAGCAGCAACTACATGGACCCCCTACACCACCGCCTCAGGTCTGACCTCATGCGCATCTACTCCGCTGGGATCGAATCCTGCTCTCCCCAGCAGATCTTCGAAAAAACCGTTCGCATCGTCCACGATTCCCTCCAGGTACAATGCCTCACCGGACGCCGCCTCGTCTGGCCCCTGGATGCCCACCCCAAGGTCTGGATCCTAGCTGCAGGAAAGGCCGCAGCCGGCATGGCCGACGCCCTGTACCCCCTCGTTCAAGACAGGGTGGCAGGTGGTCTTATCGTGACCCCCCCGAAGGCCCCCCTCCCGGTCTCCCCCCTGCCACACATGGAAGCCGGACACCCTCTGCCCGACAACCGAGGAGTCATGGCCGCACGAGCCTGGTCATCCGTTATGAGAATGGGCGCCCCAGGTGACCTCATCTTCGTCCTCCTCTCCGGTGGGGCCTCCGCACTCCTCCCTTCACCCGTCGATGGCGTCTCCCTCGAAGACAAAGCCAACCTTACACAAATGCTCCTCCTCGCCGGTGCAGATATCCATGAGATCAACTCGGTTCGAAAACACCTCAGCACCCTGAAGGGCGGACGCTCACTCCTCCTAAACCAGCAAGCCACCGTCCTGACCCTCCTGCTATCTGATGTCGCAGGCAACGACCTCTCTGCCATCGCATCAGGGCCCACTGTCCCCGACTCTTCTACCTACTCCCACGCCCTCTCGGTTATCCACAGCCATAACCTCGCCTCGGTAACCCCCCCATCCATCATGCGCTACCTCAACGCCGGAGCCGAAGGCCTCCATCCCGAAACCCCGAAACCCGGCGACCCAATCTTCCGACGCTCCTCAACGGTGCTCCTGGCCGATAACCGACAACTTCTATCCGCTTGTTCCGATGCAGCCAGAGAACTTGGCTACAACGCCCGAATCCTCGAAGCGGCCCTCCACGGGGACGCTGCACGCGCCGGCACCGAGGCCGCTCGCTGGGCATCAGAAATCCGAAAACTATCCATGCCCATGCCCCCACCCGCATGCATCATCGCGGGCGGCGAAACCACCGTAGCCGTCACTGGCCATGGAAAGGGCGGCAGAAACCAGCACGCAGCCCTCGCTGCCGCATACGCCCTCGCAGGATGCAACGGGTGCGCTCTCCTCTTTGGAAGCTCCGATGGTGTGGATGGGCCCACTCAAGCAGCAGGTGGACTGGCCTTCGCCGACTCCCTGGCCAGAGCCAGAAACGCCGGCATCTCAATCCAGGACTCTCTCTCAGCCTGCGACTCCTTCAACGCCCTCAGTCGCCTCAACGACGCAATCGTCACTGGACCCACAGGAACAAATGTGCTAGATGTATCAATAACCCTTGTTCAAACAGCTAGCCACTAGCCACTAGCCACTGGCCACCAACCACCAGCTACCAAGTAAACTTCACCGCCGCCTGAGTCGCCAGGGCGTTGGTCCGCCCGCTGACCATGTATGGCCCATCAACCAGCATCGTGGGGTTGAACATCCAGTCAATATCGACCTGCCCTACCTTGAACGCCACCCCCATGTACACCTCGACCCCGGTGTCGCTCGCACTGCCTTCCACCGTCTCTGTCTCCGCCCCATACCAGTAAAGATTCTGCCTCGCCGAGAAACGTAGCGAGCACCAGGGCGCGACCCTTCCGTCCACCGCCACCATGAAGTAGGGGTTCAAAGCCGTTGCATCCAACGTCTCGGAACCGCCCGAAACGGCACCATCGCCCGACCCCCCAAGATACTTGATAGAGGTCGACTCTGAGGCCCATCGCAAACCGGCCCCGGGCATGATGAACACGCCGTCAAGAGGCTGAAGCAACAGATTCGCTCCACCACCAAACCATATTCTGGAAACCGATATGTCCGGTGCCCCCGCCGTCTCCTGGTTCCAGGCCACTCCGCCACCAGATGCCCCCGCCGTCAGATACGGAACAAGCTTCTCAGTGCCTACTCGAATAACGCCACGACCGGTGACAGCACCAACCCACTCGCTCGATACGTCCAGCCGGCTGGCCACATAGCCATCTCCTTGGCTCGTCACCCACAAGTCATCGTCGAACCAGCCAAGCCCGAAACGCACCGCCACATCCAAGCTCTGCTCCTTGGGAAGGTCGTACCCCACACCAACAACGGCGTCGATTCCAGACCCGCCATTCTTCTTCTGGCTGTGCTCAGGCTTGTCAACTACGTAAGAGTCACCCCACAAACCCAGCATGCCCCCAAGGCGCAGTTTCCCCGCCCTGTGACCGAAAAGCAGCGTCGCCTTATGGTCCTTCGCGTGAATCGGGTCCTCATTGCCCACATTGCCCCCCAACTCATCATCCAACCCCCCAGCACCACTCCAACCGGCTATCATCTCCGCAGGACCCGAAAGCACATACCCCCTGGAACTGCTGCCGTAAAACGCAAGGACCGTGTCGCTTCCTAACGCATAGTGGAATCCGAAGGCGCCAGCATAAGGCAACCCCACTGCGTTTCTCTCTCCGTTGTCGAAATAGTCCGTGCCCAGTTCAGCAAAGGTCACGTTGGGGAACAACACCAGCGTTGATGGCAGATGGAGAACGTTCAGTTCATCATGAACCAGAAACCGCTGCTCCGCTCCCCCCAATGAACGCAGCCTCGTCTCCGTCGCCTGAGCGGTCCCCGAAACAAATAGAATAGCCAGAATTCCTATCAGCCTGCGCATGTTGCCTCCTCTTCGCTGTCTCCCCCTTCTACCACCTGTCCACCCCAACGTCAATCGGCCGGCCACACACACAAAACAGCAACAAAAATCTGTTGAGTTGACGGGTGGGCTCATGGTTGAGTGAACGGGCCTGGCGCCAGATTTCAGCTCAAAGGTTCTCAGGAGGAGGCTGCGGCAAGGCCTCAGTGGGCTCCCCGGCTTCAAGCCGCCGTCGCAGTTCCGCCGCCTGTTCATCGGTCATAGGCACGAAAGATTCCCCCTTTCCAGGCTCTTCCTTCCTCGCCTCCGCCGCAGCTATCAGCACAATCTCAGCCTGCGGGCCAACACCACGCAAAACCTGAATGACCGGCCCGTTCTCAGTAATAAAGATGGCGAACCCCTCGGGATGATCAACGGGCTTGAAATCTCGCACAACGTAGAAGTCCCTCAATTGCTCCACCGTCTGAGGCACCAGCAGCGTTCGAACTACCCCATCATCGTGCGTTAACTTGGCTATCTTGGGAACGGGCAAACCGGCCACCGTCTTCTCTGGTGCCTTAGGACCACCTTGCGCAGGCGACGCCACCGCCGGCAAAGCTTGTTCCACCACCGCTGGTGGCTCCACCGTCCCCGGTGCCATCGCAGCTTCGCCTGCCTCCCCTTTGGCTCCCTCTCGACCACTGCAGCCAAGGCCCCCAACCAATGCGAGCAGCGCCAACCAGGCCCAGGACCGGTCTCGTACCACCACTCCACGGGGCCAGGTGCCTCTCCCCCTGCTGCCCAAAACCCCTCCAATCCGTGCTAAGTTCAAATCCCGCATAGGTCTCCGCCCTTTGCTGATCTCTCCGGCTTTCGGCGGCAAGCAGGCCAGCCCAATACCTCGCCGCCAAGCGGACCCGTGTCAGCCCACGAGCACCACAAACGCCCGCTATGCCCGGATCAATCGAAAACCAAACTCCACGACATGGAGAAGACTGTCTGCCCCGGGGCCTTCAGCTTCTGGATTGCCTTATTGCCCGTGGTAGAGGTGCCCGACCCGTCAGGTACGCTCATCTTCGGGCTGCTCGTCCCCGTGTCGCCAGTCTGGATTACCAACTCCACATTGCCGCCCGATGCACCGGAGAAGGACATCCCCGCCGTGGTACCGCTAGGCGATGTTCCGTATTCGTTCTCTGAATCCCACGTTCCCGCAGGAGGCGGCTGCGTGCCGTCCTTCGTAGCAATGCCCGTCGTAGGCTCATAGTCGTCGGGTGTTTCGAAACAGGACGGACGCTGTATCAACTGCAAACCAAGAGCCTTGGAGTTGGGGTACTCGATGTAGGGCATCTTGTCGTTGGTCAGAGGATTGCCGTCCACGTCCAACTCAGGCAAAACATCCTCCACTACCGTGTCAGAACCGCCTATACCATCGTAGTCAATTCCCCATACCCTGCCATAGCCACTATCACAGAAGCTCCCCGTTCCTACCACTGTTGTGAAATAGGCCACCTCATCGAATACCATGGGAAGCGACATAACCAATTCATTGACCTGGAACTGATGCTGCCAATTGACCCTGGCCTCGAAAGAACTACCGCTCCAGTACTCCTGCAGCGAGAACATCCTGTCCCGCGCCCCCACTGCCTTGGCCCCTCCGCCAGGCTCACCCGTGGTCATCAGCACAACCAGACGCCCAGCAATCCTCGACGCCGATAGCGCCGGACCATACTGGATCGGTCGAATGGGCAGGTTCGTCTTGTTCATTCCGTAAATCGTCGGTGCCCAGGCATCATAGAAAAAGACCATCCTCCAATCGCCAGGGTTCGGCGAAGACATGTCTATGCGCCAAAGCTGACCGCAGGCGTCGCCCACGAAGACCCTCGTAACCAGCCCACCTATGAAGGAATCGTAAGGTGCCATGTGCCCCACAATCGCACAATCCAACCCGGGTTTTGTTGTGCCGCCAACGCCCGCAGGCTTCCTGTCCCAAACCACGTTTCCACAGTCGTTGCAGAACTCCGTGACCAATTCCCCCGTAGCCACATCCACGACAAAGACCGCCTTACCCGAATCAGCATCACCAGCTACAGCAGAACCACCCCCCAGGATTGCAAGGGCCCTCTGGACATACTCTCCATTCTTCTGCATGTAGACAGAGCCCACGGCAGCAGATCCCGTTGTGTATCCCAGGTGCTCAAATTCCGTGGTCTCCCAACACCCCGCCGGCGACCAGGCCCCAACTCCCACACACCGCTCACTGTCCGAAATCTCCCACAACAGCTTCGGCTCTGCAGGATTGGTGATGTCAAAAGCCGTGTAGCCACGCCCGCCGCCGCCGTAACCCGTTAGGAACACCGACCGCCAAAGCTCGGCCTCCTCCGCCGTGTCAGGGAACGCCTCCTCCTTCTGCAGCAACACCTCTGTCACCGTGGGAACACCATCCATCAAGAACGGGGCCCCCTTACCAAGTTGATTTAGCTGTGAAAGCAACGGCTTGGGAATGTAGGCCCACAGCTCCCGCCCCCACTGCGACTCCGGCAACCCCTTGCTCCGGTCAACCCTGAATGCATGAATCTGCCCATCGTGCGTTCCTGCAAAAAGAACCGTGGGACGATTCATAACCTCGGGCTTTCTTCGATATATCTCAAACGACGGTATCGACACGTTGAGAGTCTTCAGGTTGGGCTGAAGCGTAGGCTCAAAATGCAGAATGGCCCCCATGCCGATTCCCTCCCGGCGACTACCAACATCACCACGAACCAGCCGAATCAACTGGTTCCGGTACTCCATCCGCACCGATGGACTGGATGCCTCCCCCAACACGATGCCCGAGTATACCTTCTGACCCGTGGGCAGAATGAACGGATCCAAACGGGGCAGCTCCCCGGTGGTGGGCACCCCCAAGGTTGTTGGGGTCAAAGCACTGTTGCTTATCTCAAAGGGCTCAGGATAGCCCCCAAACTGCGTGTAGATCGCCCTGTCGTATTTCCCGGTATTAAGATTGTCCGCAAGCGAAACAACCTCACACACCGACGCTCCGCCATCCCAATTCTCCGGCCGACACTCGGGGTCGCACCGGAAAATGAACTGGTCCAGGTTGCCAACCAGGTCGATAGGACTCCAGGCGGCACCTTGGTAGGAAGCGTTGAACTGATACTGCATGTCCGCAACCGTCTCAGTTCTGTTCGAGACAGAGGTCCTGACCTCAGATGGCTGATTGCCGCGGATCTTTATAAGGATTTCACCAATGGCAGCGGTCAGCTCAGCCTGGTTGTTCACCCGGTAAGCAGTCTGAGTCCCACCCGATTTCGCAATAGAGTCCAGAACAGTACTGGCCCCTGGTTCCATCTGAAAACCGATAACATAGACCCTGATACCCATAGCCATAAGCTTCGCCGCATTAACCGCAGAAGAAGAATAGCCCTCGGCCCCCTCACCGTTGGTAGGGAGCCCGTCGGTTATGAGAATCGCTACCTTCGTCCTGCAGTCCCAGTAGGGGTCACCAGCTCCCGTGGACGGTACAAACGGCTTGATTCTGCTATCCGTGGTGAAGTAGTAATAGGCATCGTCAAGCAAAGGCGAAATAGGAGTGCCGTTATAAGGCGTTGCTGTAATAATTTGCGTCTGAATAGCGTCATTAGTGCTTCTGATCTGCGCCACGTCGTCCGCCAACGGCGGGGATACCAGACGACCCCATGGAGCCGACTCGTTCCTGGCGCCGTAATTGTAAGTCGACCACCCTGAGGCCCTGTTTGGACCGTAGCTGTACCCCCCAGATGACCCAGTGCTAGTGCCTTTGTTATTGTCAAACATCATAACGCCGAATTTTACCGTATCACGATAAAGATCCAGCAAGCCATCGGGCTGCTGTTCTGACTCATCGATGACTGTTCCACGCATGATTGCATGTGGTAGAAAATAGTTGTAGTCCTCTCTAGTGCTTGGCGATGTACGCATATCATATTGGCACCAGTAATCATTATAAGTACCGGTCAGAACCTCAGCGGCCACAGCCCATCGACTCTTCTTGTACGAAAAACCCGACTGCCTCGAGGAGTGACATTTCGGGTACGCACTGGAGCTGTCCGTGGGGTCCACCGTGTACTCCATACTCCCCGACGAATCCAATAGTATCATGGCCACGGGAAGCGGCAGCACCTCTTCCGCCCTGGCATCCACCCCAAAGCCCGAAATCAGCGCTGTCACAAGCGCGGTAACCAGCAGCGAATCTCTTCTCGTTCTCATTTTGGCCTCCAATACCAGCCAGAACTCACCGCCCCTCCAACGCACCTTCCCAACAACCCTGCCCCGGGGCGGGCAGATAACATACGTCTAACCGACCTGCAACTATTATGCCAGCCCAACGGCAACTGGCCAGGCCAACATCGAACGGCAAAAAGGCCCATCTTCCCCAGCCACCTGAGAATCATGTCAATTCCAGCGGCGTGCGCCAGCCCCCAGAGCGCCGCTCAACCCCACCCGCCGGGCCACCCACTCCGCAAGGCCCATGGCCCGTAGAGCCCTTGGAGGGGCCACGCGTCCACAACAACAAGGGCTATGCAAAGATTTCATCGCCCTGGAATCAGTGACGAGACACAACCTGCACTGCCCGGCATTCTCTCCCAGCAGAGCCAGCTTGTCCAGAAGCAGACAGAGCCGTTTGGCGAACCCAAACCGAATAGGTCTTGAATCGCTGGCCACATGCCCTATAGTACCGCCGGTTTTAGTGGCCGCACTGATGGCCCTTCGCAAGTCTCAGGGCTCCGGGCCATTTCCCAAAATCTTTCAGGGGGTTACATGTCAGAGAAATTCGTTTTCAAGTTCGCTCCCAATGAGTCCGAAGGCAGCGCCGGCATGAAAAACACGCTCGGTGGTAAAGGGGCAAACCTGGCCGAAATGTGCAATCTCGGCGTTCCGGTTCCGGCAGGCTTCACCATATCCACTGATGTGTGCACCTATTACTACGCCAACGGGCGCACCTATCCCGCCTCCCTCGAAAAAGAGGTCGCTGAGGCCCTGGCATTCGTTGAGAAGCACGTCGGCGCCGGCTTCGGCGACAACAACAACCCGCTCCTCGTATCGGTCCGATCAGGCTCCAGAGCCTCCATGCCCGGTATGATGGACACCATCCTCAACCTCGGCCTCAACGACAAAACCGTCGAAGCCCTCATTGCCCAGACCGGTAACAAGCGCTTCGCATACGATGCCTACAGGCGCTTCGTAGCCATGTACGGCGACGTCGTCATGGGGGTGAAGCCCAAAACCGAAACCGAGCATGACCCCTTCGAAGAGGTCATGGAAGCTGTCAAGCATAAGCGCGGCATCAAGAACGATCTGGACATGACCTGGGAAGACCTCAAGGAACTGGTCGCTGCTTTCAAGGCTATCGTCCGAGAGAGGGCAGGGCGCCCCTTCCCAGAAGACCCCAAAGAGCAGCTCTGGGGAGCAATCGGCGCCGTCTTCTCCTCCTGGATGAACGATCGTGCCATCGTCTATCGCAAGATGAACAGCATCCCCGAAGCCTGGGGTACTGCCGTCAACGTCCAAGCCATGGTCTTCGGGAACATGGGAGACGATTGCGCCACCGGCGTGGGCTTCTCCCGTGACTCAGGCACCGGCGAAAAGCGCCCCAACGGCGAGTACCTCATTAACGCGCAGGGAGAAGATGTCGTCGCTGGCATCAGAACCCCAATGCAACTCACCAAGGCCGATTCCCTCGCCTGGGCCAAGGACCACAACGTCCCGGAAAATGAGAGAGCCAAGAACTTCCCCTCCCTCGAAGAGCATATGCCCGAGGCCTTCGCCCAGCTCATGGCCATCTACCAGAAGCTCGAAGACCACTACAGAGACATGCAGGACCTCGAGTTCACCATCCAGAAAGGCAAGCTCTACATGCTCCAGACCCGCAATGGCAAGAGAACGGGCTTCGCCGCTGTTCGAATCGCTGTTGACATGGTCGACGAGGGGATAATCACCCCCCAGGAGGCCGTCAGCAGAGTGGAACCCGAACACCTCGACCACGTCCTCAAACCCATCTTCAACCCCTCGGCTAAGAAGAGCGCAATCAAAGAAGGCCAACTCCTGGGCAGAGGCCTCCCTGCGGGCCCCGGTGCCGCATACGGACAGGTCGTCTTCTCTGCCTCCGAAGCCGAGCAGTGGGTGAACGCTGGAAAGAAGTCCATCATCCTCGTCCGTCACGAAACCTCCCCCGAGGACATCAAAGGCATGCAGATAGCCCAGGGCGTCCTCACCGCTCGAGGTGGCATGACCTCCCACGCCGCAGTCGTCGGTAGACAGATGGGCAAGGTCTGCGTGGTGGGCTGTGCCGAGCTTGATATCGAGTACTCGACCCGTACCATGAAGCTTAATGGTAAGGCTGTGAAGGAAGGTGACTGGATTTCTCTTGACGGTTTTACTGGCGAAATAATCGCTGGTAAGGTTGATACCATGCAGTCTACCGTGCAGCAGGCGCTCTTTGGTGACTATAAGCCGACTGACAAGAATGACATCGTGTACCATTACACGAAGTTGATGGGCTGGTGCAATGAGTTCAAGAAGCTCGGCATCCGCACCAATGCAGACCGCCCCCAGGACGCCGCTGTGGCTAGAACATACGGCGCACAGGGCATCGGCCTCTGCCGTACCGAGCACATGTTCTTCTCAGGCGCCAGAATCAAGGCGGTGCGGGAGATGATCCTCGCCGAAACCCTGGAAGACCGCCAGAAGGCCCTCGCCAAACTGCTCCCCATGCAGAAGGAAGACTTCAAGGGCATCTTCAAGGCCATGGACGGTTTCCCTGTAACCGTTCGTACCCTTGACCCTCCCCTTCACGAGTTCCTTCCCCATGAAGAGCACCAGATAGCGGAGATGGCAGCGGAACTAGGCGTGACCCCTGAAAAGGTCGCCGGCAAGGTCAAGGCCCTCACGGAGTCCAACCCCATGCTCGGTCACCGTGGTTGCCGTCTTGGCATCGTGTACCCCGAGATTACCGAGATGCAGGCCAGAGCCATCATGGAAGCCGCTGTCGAGTGCTCCCAGGAGGGCATCAATGTGTTTCCGGAGATCATGATCCCCCTCGTGGGCTTCGTCAGCGAACTCAAGGCCCAGGAGACCGTTGTGCGGAAAACCGCAGAGAGCGTCTTCGCCGAGAAGGGTGCAAAGGTCGACTACCTCGTAGGAACTATGATCGAGTTGCCCCGAGCGGCCCTCACAGCGGACCAGATTGGTACCGTGGCAGAGTTCTTCAGCTTTGGCACCAACGACCTCACCCAGACCACCCTGGGCATCTCCAGAGACGACGCCGGCGGATTCCTCAAGGCATACCAGGATGCCAAGGTGGTGGACAATGACCCATTCCAGACCCTCGACCAGGAAGGCGTAGGCCAACTCCTGAAGATGGCCAGGGATAAGGGCAGAATGGCCAGGCCCAACATCAAGCTGGGCATCTGCGGCGAACATGGCGGCGATCCCAAGTCAATCGAGTTCTGCCACAAGCTTGGACTCAACTACGTCTCCTGCTCTCCCCCCAGAGTCCCCGTAGCAATCCTGGCCGCTGCCCAGTCGGCACTCAAAGACTAAGACTCTTCTCATTTGAACCCCGGGCGGCAGCACTCAACTGCTGCCTGGGCGCGGGCCCCACAAAGGGGTCTCTGTACCCGGACTTGGCTGCCGCTCTGGGACACGTCCGAAAGGGTTTTCTGCACCCCGGCGAAAACCTTGCCTTGTCGCCGAAGCAGGGTCTTCCCCCCAGGCCTGAGGAACTCCAGCCAGGCTCCACCAATACTGCTCTGTCTATCTGGGTGTAATAATGGCCCACTCAGGCCTAAGGAAGCAGTCCAATACTGCAGGACCACCTCCTCGGGACCATAGCGGTGCTCTCTCGGGGTTTAGCCGCACCCCAACGGCGAGACAGCGTGACTAGAGAATCTCTTTGAGACCAGGGGCAGGCTTGAAAGTGACGGTCTTTGAGGCCTTGATGGTGATCTCGATCTTCTTCACCGGATCACGGCCCTTTCTCTCTTTCCTTTCTTTCAGAGCGAAGGTCCCGAACCCGGGATAAACGAACCGCTTCTCACTCTTCACTGCCTGACCGATTTCCTCGAAGACTTTGTCCACCAGTTCAGCGGTCTGCTTCTTGTTGAGAACTCCTACAGCCTCATGCACTTTGTCGATCAATTGCGCTTTGGTCATAACTCCCTCCAATTGAGTAACGGAAAACCTGACTGACTTAATCGTCGTGCTGGCCACAATATGGGGCAGCAACCAGGGGTGTCAAGGGAAAAAGCGCACCCTGTTCAAAGGATTCCTTCGAATCCATTTTGGGCCATGGCGTGAAACACCACCACGTGCACCGCCCCCGAGAGATTCAGGCTTCGCACGCCGCTTCGGATAGGAATGGCCCTCAATTGATCCGGAAACCTCTCGAGCACCTCATGGGACAACCCTGAACTCTCTGAACCGAAAACAAACACATCGTTCGTTGTGTACTTTGTCTCTGTGTATAGATGGCCAGCCTTTTTCGTAAAAAAGAATACATTGCGACCAGAAAATGCGTCGAGAAAAGCATCCAGATCCCTATGAATCCCGACGCACACCGAGGGCCAGTAATCCAGGCCCGCTCTCTTCAAGTACCTGTCGTCCATGGAGAACGAAACCTTTCCCGCCAGATGCAGCCTGTTGCCAGTGGCAGCACACATCCTTGCAATGCACCCCGCATTCTGTGGGATCTCGGGATCAACCAGGACGATCTCCATTGCACCCCTCCCAGAACTTTCAGAAGCGCCACCAAGCATCAACCCACGGGTACACCGGGAACTCAACCTGTTCAACAGGGGTCCCGGTGGTGTCACCGCCCGACGCCGATGTGGCCAGGGAGAATTCCCCAAATACCAAGCCTCCGCCAACCCTCATTCGACCGAACTCACGAGCAAACAGCATGGTCACCGACGGAATCGAAAGACCATCCTCGAACATCCATTTCTCTTTGACCTCTGCCATGATGAGGTTCTTGGGGGAGATTAGAAAATCGAGTCCCGCCCTGGCGTAAACCCCTCCAAGATTGCCTCTGCCTTCTTGGGACAATTCCACAAGGTATCCAGCGGCCAACGTCACTTGCCACCGCTTTCCAAAAACCATGGAAGAGATCAGGCCGGCTTGGATTAGCCCCGGGTACTCATCGGAAACCTCCCCAGCGGCACTCTGAATTGAGAGGAAGCTCTGCTGATAACCGGCTTCGGCCGACACGGCAAACCCACCGGTTACCAGAGCGGCCCGTCCCCAAACGTTGGGAGTCAAGAAGAGGTACAACGCGGGGTGAAGGAACACCGTCACCTTCTCGTGAATACCATAGCCCATGGGAGACAGAACCCCGATGATGGTCTCCCCTTTCTCCAGCAGTCTCGCCGTCCCGTGCACTATCTCGCCCGGAGTCTCCCAGGCCGAGGCCGTGCCAGGGGAGAGGAGCAACACCGTGCAGGCAGCGAGCACAGCAAGGCGCCTTCCGCGCAGATGGGCCAGAGACCCAACTCCACGGGTACCAACGGCAGTCACTGGCCGGCTCTCCCCCATTTCCAGCTTACTGAAGAGGTTGCGCCCGCGCCGGGCCGTAGGGTGATTCTCCGCTTCGCTTGCCCACTGCACTCTTCTACTCCGGGGTTGGGTCAATGCGCGCAAAAGGCACAACCGCTCAGTTGATCACGGTCTCGGGGGGCTTGTCCCCCAGGAGCGCGATGGGGCCGAAACGGGCCTCGTACCGTGCGACGTTCTCCTGTAGCGCCGCCAGGACTCTGCGGGCGTTGGTCGGAGAGACAATGATCCTCGAGAGCACCTTGCCCACCGGCTGGTTGGGCTGCATAAAGATGAAATCAAGGAGAAACTCCGTGGGCGTGTGGTTCACCACGGCGAAGTTGGAGTATCGGCCCTGGGCCATCTCCTCGTCCAGCTTCAACTGCAGGTTGAGTACCTTCTGCTCGCCGCGCTGCTTGGGGTCTGGTTCCATTGTCAGATCCTTTGTTTGTTCGTCGTTGCACAACTGCGGCGCTAGTGTAGCATTGCCGCTGCATCTTGGAAAGGGGAGGAGAGCCATGAGCGAGTTTGTGGTAGCAATTGACCAGGGGACGACGGGCTCCACGGTCCTGGTTGTCGGTCGTGCCGGAGAGACTGTCTCAAGGGGGTATTGCGAGTACAAGCAACACTACCCTCAACCGGGCTGGGTCGAGCACGACTCGGAAGAGATCTGGGGCAGCGTGCTGGAGGCTCTTGGCCAGGCTCTAGCTAGAGGTAACGTTCGCATCAACGAAATCGCTGCCATTGGTATCACCAACCAGCGAGAAACGACACTGGCCTGGGACAGAACCTCTGGTCAGTCGCTGGCCAGGGCCATTGTCTGGCAGTGCCGCAGAACGGCCCCGCTCTGCAAGAAGCTGAAGGATGATGGCCTCGAGGAGCTTTACCGAGACCGCACCGGCTTGGTCCTGGATCCCTATTTCTCCGGTACCAAGATGAATTGGATGCTCAACAACGTTCCAGAGGTTTCCCGGGCGGCCCGGGAGGGCACCCTGGCATTTGGAACGGTGGACTCTTTCCTGGTGTGGAGGCTCTCAGCGGGTAGCGCCCACGTCACAGATGTCTCCAACGCTTCAAGGACCCTGCTGATGAACATCCATACCCTCCAGTGGGACGAGGAACTGTGCGCGCCATTGGGCGTGCCCGTCAGCGCACTGCCCGTTATCGTGGACAGCTCTGGGGAAGTTGCCCGCACCAAGGGCGTGCCCGGGCTGCCCGATGGGATTCCCATCGCCGGTATCGCTGGCGACCAGCAGGCGGCCCTCTTCGGGCAACGCTGCTTTGAGGTCGGAGAGGGGAAGATCACTTTTGGCACTGGGGCCTTCATGCTCGTGAACACCGGCGGGGTGCCAGCCCGTTCGGCCCACGGGCTGCTGACTACTGTGGCTTGGCGCGTTAACGGCAAAGTCAGCTACGCGCTTGAAGGGAGTGCCTTTATCGCAGGTGCTGCCGTGCAGTGGCTGCGAGACGGTCTGAAGGTCATTTCCGAGGCTAAGCAGATCGAGGAACTGGCATCCGCTGTGGAGGACTCGGGCGGGGTCATGTTTGTGCCTGCACTGACTGGCCTGGGTGCCCCTCACTGGCGCAGCGATGCCCGCGGGGCCATTGTTGGGATTACAAGGGGAACGACGCTCCACCACCTGGCTCGAGCAGTTATCGACGGCATAGCGCTCCAGAATCGTGACATTATGGTTGCAATGGCAGATGACCTCGGGGGCACCCTACGGGGAGTCCGGGTCGATGGAGGTGCCAGCGCAAACAACCTGCTCATGCAGACCCAGGCAGACCTCCTCGGAGTCCCGGTTCTGCGCCCAAGCAACACCGAGACCACGGCCATGGGGGCCGCATTTCTTGCAGGCCTCGGCAGTGGCTTCTGGTCATCGGTGGAGGAACTGGGTAGTGTATGGCGCCTGGACCGGGAATTCCTGCCGTCGATGGAAGCCGCCGACCGAGACCAGATTCTGGAGCGGTGGCGCCGCGCCCTCGATGCAGCCATGGCTTAGCTCGTGGAAACGGGGCACAGCGTCAGCGCGCGGGGTGGGTACGGCGAGGCGCCAACGGCCCGCCGCAATTCTTGGTATGCAGGATTGGCGCAGGAAGTGGCGGCCGCCGCCATGTTTGATTGAAGAAGCCCGTCTTGTGGGCGTCTAGCGCCCCTCGTTCCCAAGACTGGTTCCGGCGGTTCTGCCGGCAGTGTTCAAGCAGGAGGATGTCATGAAAGCACTCATCGTTTCGGGCCTTGCGGTTCTTGTTCTGGCTGGAACGCCTGGCTGTGTTATCGTGGAGTCTCCCTATGATCCTGTAGCCATGGAGTGCTGGAGCGACGTTGACTGCCCCGTGGGCATGTTCTGCAGCGGCGGCGGCTTCTGCAGGTACTCCAGTGGCTGTTACAGCGACTATGACTGCGCCAATGGCTACTACTGCGCCGTGGATGGGTCGTGCGTGCTCTACGCAGAATGCTCCTATGATTCGGACTGCGTCGGGGCCTACGGTTACGGCCACATCTGCTCTGCAGGGGTCTGCCTGGTGAGCGAGGGATGCAGGACTGACTACGACTGCGCTGCAGGGTACTATTGCGGCTCGGACGGCTGGTGCTATCAGTCCGTAGCCCCTGCCGGTTGCCTCTATGACTCCGACTGTTTTGTACAGTGTCTTCGAGACACCGACTGCCCCGGGGGAAACAGCTTCTGTCAGGTGAACGGATTCTGCAGCAACTCGCAGAACTACTACTGCGGCTCTGACAGGTCGTGCCATTTTGCAGGTGCCTGCCTCAACGACCTTGACTGCGCTGCCGGGTTCTACTGTTCACCGGCTGGTGCCTGTGTTCAGACCACATGCTTCCAGACCGGGTGCCCCGTGGGATACCAGTGCGCCTCGGACGGAAGCTGCTACGCCATTTCTGGCCGCTGCTATAGCGATTACGACTGCGACCCGGGGTACTTCTGCGGTGGGGATGGCGCTTGCTACCAGTTTGTTGAGTGCGTGAACAGCTTCGATTGCAGGCAGGGCGAAGCTTGCGGCAACGACGGCCGCTGCTACCCCGTTGGTTGCACCAGCGATCTCCAGTGCGATGCCGGTTTCTACTGCGCCTCGGACGGCGCCTGCTACTCCCTTGGGTGCATGGCTGACCTGGACTGCCCCAACGGGTACTACTGCGGGGTGGACTCAAACTGCTGGCCGTTGCTGACGTGTGATTCGGACTATGATTGCTACGGGAACCAGATCTGCCTTGATGGAAGCTGCGCCGACGTGCTTGTCTGCCTCGACGACAGCCACTGCCCCATGGGCGCCTTCTGCGGGGCCGAAGGATTCTGCCTGGCCTACTGATTCTTCGAGCATCTCCTCCCGCCGGGCAACCCGGCGGCCTCTCTCTCTCCTGAATCCACAAACATTGAAGCCATAGCCGACAACGGATACCAGCCCCGGTGAACTGGCCACCCTCATGATTCACGACAATGCAACTCATCTCGTGCACCCAGCTCGGCCCCAACGCCTATGGGGCAACGGTGAGGAAATTCTTGACGATGAGAGCTGCGGACCCTGAGTCTCTCGGCTCCAATTGGGCGGCCTCCTCTATTATGGAAACTCGCTCCGGCATCATCTCAGCAAGGGCGTGAAGCAGAGCTGTACCAGTTGGGATGTCAATTTCCGGGTGGTGTTGTATTCCCCAGACTGGCAGTTCACCAACTCGTACTATGGCGTTGGGGCACCGGAGAGAGGAGGCGAGACAGACGAAACCTGGAGGCAGGGGGGCTATCTCGTCGAAGTGGGCAGAGTAGCAGTCAAACGAAGCGGTGCATCCGCTCAGCAAGTCGTCCTTCAGCCCAACCTCGTTGATCGTGACGTTGACCCACCCAAACTCCGGGGTTGGCGATCTCCTGACAAAAGTCTTGCCCCAGAGGGCCCGTGCCAGAAGCTGGTGGCCGAAGCAACTTGCCAGGGTAGGAATCCCGAGGGCAACTATTCTCCGGAGCAGCGCTGCTTGTCGCTCGATCCACTCCGCATCCTCATTAATAGAGGCCTCGCTTCCAGTGACGAAGACATGGCTGACCCCAGCAAGGTCCACGGATGTCTCCTGCTCGGGTCGGTGTACAATCAGCTTCTCTCGTGCCAGAGCCTCCCAGTGCCCAACTGGCCGGTAGGCAGGCACATTCAGGCTGTTGTCAACAACAAGCAGTTTACCAGTCATGGCGCTTCTCCCAACGTGACCGACGAACCATCTAACACGGGCACCGCAGTGAAGCAAGATGCCCTTTGCAGCGGTGGGATGGTGTCGAGGCCAGGTTTGCCTCCCCCGACTCTGAGCCAGCAAGGGCCATCCCTGGGCCCTGGTCGATACGATTGTGTTGAATGGCAGCGAAAAAGGGGCTAAACTCCGGGCGATTGTTGGTGTGAGGAGGTGCGAGATGGCACTAGGCCAAGTCCCTGTCCGGTTTGGAAAGGTGTTTACCCTGTTGTCCATTGCTCTCATGGGGTGCGCCGAGGTACCGGTGCACGATGTGACGAAGAGCTTCGCTGTTGAGGTGCGCGAGATAACTGAGAGCGGTGGCCCGATTAAGTTGGACTTCCTCTGGGTCATCGACAACTCCAGCTCCATGTGCCAGGAGCAGTATGCCTTGGCGAAGAGTTTCTCCAATTTCCAGACTCAGCTGCAGACCTACCTCAATATCGACATCAGGCTTGCCGTGACCACCACGGATGCGGTTGGCGATGCCGGAAAGTTTGTATACAGCCCGGCGAGCAAGTTTTTGCTCAGTTGCGTCGAGGCCAAGCCCCTGGCCTGCTGGCCCAAGGATGGCGGAGCCCCTGATGAATGTACGGCAGAGTACGGTGCTGGCTGGCGGTGCGTTAAGGTTGGGCAGACTGCCGCAGATATCTATAATTACAACGGCTCGGTCAATACGTATTGTACGTTTAGATGCAATAGTTATGAGGACTGCTGCCAAAACTTCTGTAATGATGCTTTTGGTGTAACGTGTGCGTCTGACGATGGATGTCTGGATCAGAAATGCTCTGATTGGAGTCCGGAGTGTAACTTCAGTTGCAGACAGCCTGGCCAGTTGACGGCTACGGGAAATGGTTGTGTGAGGGAGCCGGACACACAGGGATGTCCTGACTCGTTCACCGGATTCCTCAACAACGATACTATGGAGTATTTCGGCTGCATGGCCCTGGTTGAGCCCAAGCAGGACTTCGGTTCGGGTATGGAGCAGGGGCTCAAGTCGGCTTGGCTTGCCCTTGACCCCCAGGGGCCCAACGCGGCGCAGGTTGCGGGGTTCCTGCGGGATGATGCCTACCTGGTTGTGGCGTTTGTCTCCGACGAGGATGACTGCAGCATCGACACCGAGTTCTGTTCACCGGCGTGGACCTGCACCAGCGACGCCGATTGCCAGGGGTTTGGTGTATGCCGGAGGGACCAGGCGCTCTCGTATTTCATGCGGAAGGAAGTCAGCACATGTTGCGGCACCATCAAGAAGGACCACTTTGACCGGTGCGCCCTGCTGGGCGACTACAAGGGCAAGCTGCACCACGAGACAGCCTACGACCTGTCGAAGAACGACTGCGAAATCGATGAGGACTGCGACGAAGGGTGGCAGTGCAGCACGGTTGTCACTGGGCGCAAGAAGTGTCGCCCGAAGATCTTTGGATTCCAGTCCATCTCCTCCTACCCCGTTTGGACATCTCAGACGGAGATGGTGGACTTCCGCACTGGTGCACCGCTATTTGCGCTGACGCCTGTGACCGACTACTACTCTCGATTCCGAGGCTTGAAAGAGGACCCGGCGAAGGTTTTGGTTGCGGCGATTACGGGCGACGCGCTGGTGAAGTCTGGCGACGAGGAATCACTTATCTCAACTGCGTGTCTTGAGGATGAGCGGTTGCAGGCTTGCGTGGACTATCTTGCTGCGAAACTCACTGCTTCGCCGGAGTGCCTCGAAGATCCTATGGCGAAGGCGTGCAAAGAGATTTATAACCTTAAGAAAGAGTGCTCGCGGCAGTGTTACATTGCGTCTAAGGGCAGTACGAAGAACTATGAGGTCTCAAAGAATACTAAGATTTGCGGAAATCAGTTCGGAAAGGCGGACTATGGTTCGCGATATGTAAGATTGGCTGAGATGTTTGGGCCCACGGGAATGGTCTCCAACATCTGCTCCGAGGATGGCATTGCCCCGGCTCTGAAGACCATTGCCGAGCTGATTATCAAGCGTGTGACCAAGATTTGCCTCCCCATGGAGCCCAAAGAGGGCCAGACCATTGTCGTGTCCAGGATCCTCAAGGTTAAGGACCCTCAGACAGGGGAGGAGAAAGAGGTTGTTGAGCGTCTTGTCGAGGGTGAAGATGAGGACTTCCGAATCGAGTATCCCACCCAGGATTGTTGTGACCCTGATCCTGCCGTGAAGGATCGCCGTGTTTGCAGGGGCACGCTCAAGGCCATTCTGTTCAACGAAGTTCAGGACCCGAAGGCCCGCATGGAAGTGCGTTATGAGGGCACGGTAGAGGCGGCTTCCGAGTAGGCTCCCCCGCACTGTCATTGAAGTCAAACAACGAGGGGAAGAGATGAGTGGCGGTGATAGAGCCAGGGTTGTGTTTCTCTGGCATATGCATCAGCCATCTTATCGTAGTCCTTTGACTGGGGAATATCTTATGCCATGGACTCTGGTTCATGGCATGAGGGACTATTACGATATGGCCGAATTGGCCTGTCGCTATCCCGGGGTCAAGGTGACCCTCAACGTGGTGCCGGGGTTGCTGGACCAGTTGCAGGACTACTGTCGTGGCACGGCCAGGGACATGTGGCTCAATGTGGCTCTGAAGGAACCTGGGGCGTTGAGCCACGACGAGAAGAACTTTCTGCTCTCGAACTTCTTCAATGTCCATCCGGAGACCATGATCAGGCCCTATCCCCGCTTTGCCGAACTGGCAGACAAGCGTGGAATGGCCCATAGGGTTCCCAGGGGGCTGTCGCGGTTCAGCGAGGCGGACTGGTGTGATCTTCAGGTCTACTTCTTCCTCAGTTGGGCCGGTTTGTCGCTTCGTCGGGACGAGAGGGTGCGGGGGTTGCTGGAGAAGGGTAGGGGGTTCACGGGTGAGGACAAACTCCAGCTGAGGGAGTCTGTTCTTCAGCAGTTACGGAAGATTGTGCCCTACTATGGAGAAGTGCACCGAACGGGGGCCATGGAGGTCTCCTGCAGTCCGATGTACCACCCCATTCTGCCTCTGCTGGCCGATGGCCTTAGTGCCCGTGAGGCGCTGCCGGACATGAGGCTTCCTGCCACGCCGTTTCTTTATCCAGAGGATGGGCGGAGGCAGGTTGAGCGGGGGTTGGAGAAGGTCTCCTCGTTGATGGGGGCACCTGTCAGGGGGATGTGGCCCTCGGAGGGGGCGGTAAGCACCCGGGTTGTCCGGATGATGTCCGATGCGGGTGTTCGGTGGGCTGCATCGGACGAGAAACTGCTTTTGGGCAGTATGGGTAAGGGTGCTGGGAGCCGTTCGGAGCTAATATATCGGCCTTGGACTCTTGGGGAGACGACGTTGCTGTTTCGGGACGCCCATCTTTCCGATTTGATTGGGTTCACGTACAGCAGGTGGCAGCCCGAGGCAGCTGTGGAGCATTTCATCGGTGAGTTGGCCAGGGCTGCGGATTCCACTCGTCTGCGCTGTCCGGTGATTACGGTGGCGATGGATGGGGAGAACGCTTGGGAGCACTATCTTCACGGCGGAATGCGGTTCGTTGAGTTGCTGTACGAGAGGTTGTCGGTTGACGGAAGGTTTGCCGTGGTAACGCCCGGGGACGTTCTGGCGGATATGGAAGCAGGCAGCGTGGTTGCGGGGCGTCTGGAGGGTGTAAGAAGCGGGAGTTGGATAGACGGAACGCTGCGTACGTGGATTGGTGACCCGGTGAAGAACCGAGCCTGGGAGGCTCTGCTGGCGGCCAGGCAGGCTGTGGCGGCCCATCTCGAGCGGAACCATCTTGGGGATGCCGAGCGTGCAGGGATTTTGGATCTGCTGGACAGGGCGGAGGCTTCGGACTGGTTCTGGTGGTTTGGTGAGGGGCACTCCTCGCCGTACGATGGGCAGTTTGACCTGCTCTTCCGGCACCACTTGAAGGCGGTGTACGGGGCCATGGGGGTGGAGCCTCCCCAGGAGTTGGATTCTCCGCTGGACACTGCGCATGTGAAGCGGGTTGCTGTGCAGATGCCGGTGCATCTCATCTCGCCGGCGGTGACTGGGCGTGACGAGAGCTACTACAAGTGGCTGTCCGCTGGTCGGGTGGTCTTCGAGCAGGGATTTTTCCACCGCCCCAACTATTACATCAAGGAATTGCGGTTTGGCTTCGACAGCGAGAACCTCTACTTCAAGGTTTCCGGCTCGGGGCCAATGAAGTCTTTGATTCGGGAGAGGAGGCTGGAACTGGTGCTGCATCTGGTGCGCCCTGGACCTGACGGGGTGCGGTTTCGAATGGACGGGGCCGGGGAGGTGCGGGCTTACTGCGAGCGTCGGGCGGGCTGTGTGGAGAGCATGGCCGAGGTAGCGGTGGAGCAGAGCATTGAAATCAGGGTGCCCTTGGCCGCTTTGACCAGCGGTCCTCTTGCCGTTGGGCAGGGGGTGGAGTTCTACCTTCTGGTTCTACAGGATGGGCGCGAGATAGAGCGTTTTCCGACTGGCGACAACGTTGCCTATAAGTTCAGGGGAGAAGAGCTTGATGCAGAAAACTGGCACGTTTGATGGTATGCCCGGTTCGGAGCTGCGGCACGACCCTGTTCAGCGCCGGTGGGTCATTGTCGCCAGCGAGCGGGGGCGAAGGCCGGTGGAGTTCAGTCGGGCGTCCAGCGTTCGTGAGGGCGGTGTTGGGAGGTGTCCGTTCTGTGTAGGCAACGAGGGGTTGACGCCTAAGGAGATTGCCCGGTATGGGAGTGGACCGGGTGGAGACTGGAAGGTCAGGGTGGTACCCAACAAGTTCCCGGCGCTGCGGGTGGAGGGGGAGTTGAGGAGGTCGGCAGCGGGGCAATATGACAGAATGAGCGGGGTGGGTGCGCATGAGGTAATTATTGAGACGCCTGACCACGGGCGTGAGATGGCGGATCTGCCTGTAGAGCACCTGGCTCTCGTTTTGCGGGCCTACCGTGATCGAATCGTGGATCTTCGGAACGACACCAGGCTGAAGTACATACTGGTGTTCAAGAACAGCGGCCTGGATGCGGGTGCATCTCTTCCGCACGCCCATTCGCAGGTCATGGCGACCCCTGTTACTCCTCGCACGGTAGTGATGGAGTTGGTCGCTGCCCGGGAGCATTACCGTCTGAAGGAGCGGTGCATTTTTTGCGACATCATGGAAGCAGAGCATGAGGCTGGGAGCCGGGTGGTGTTGATGGATGCTCACTTCACCACGCACTGTCCATATGCTTCCAGGTTTCCCTTCGAGATGGTTGTCTATCCGCGCAGGCACATGGCTGATTATGTGCGGTGCGACGACGAGTTGCTGATGCATCTGGCCAGGCACCTCAAGGAGGTGCTGCGGCGCATGAACAAAGCGCTCAACAATCCGGGGTTCAACATGGTTCTTCACACGGCTCCCAGCGTCAACGGTGCGCCTTTGCGTAGCAGCTACTGGGACACGCTGGAGGCCGACTGGCACTGGCATTTCGAGATTCTGCCCAGGATCAGCAATGTTGCGGGGTTTGAATGGGGGACGGGGTTTTACATCAATCCGACGCCGCCGGAGGATGCTGCAGCGTTCATGCGGCAGGTAGATTTGTAGGTTGTGGTTGTGCAGGGTCGGCCGGTACCGGACGAAGCCTATCGCTATCTGTAGAAAGAGAAGGTGAATCATGAGTGACAACAAGAGGATAATCAGGGAATTGGGATCATCGGAGCTTCGTCGGGTATGTGACGAGTCGTTGTTCGGTTTTGAGACGACTCAGGAGTTGGACGTGCTTGACGGGGTGATTGAGCAGGAGCGGGCCGTGAAGGCTCTCAGGCTGGGCGTGGCCATTGAGAAGCGGAACTACAACATCTTCGTTGCAGGGGACAGCGGCACTGGCAGGACTACCATTGTCTTGTCCATTGTGAAGGAGGCTGCTGCCAAGCGGCCTGTTCCCAGCGACTGGGTCTTTGTTCAGAATTTCCGGGACAAGGAGTCGCCCAAGGCCATTCGTCTTCCTGCCGGCAAGGGGCGGGAGTTTTCCGCTGCCATGGATCAGTTGGTTGAGACCTTGAAAGAGGAACTTCCCAAGGAGTTTCGGGCCAGGGAGTATCAAGAGGAGATTCAGGAGATTGTATCGGGGAGCTTGGCGAAGGAGCAGGAGTACTTTGGCAATCTCAGCAAGAAGGCTGCGGAGATAGGTTTCCAGGTGAAGTCTACGAAGACCGGACTGATCACTATTCCCATGGCGGGTGAGAAGGCTTTGTCGAACAAGGAGTACGAGGCCCTTTCCGACGAGGACAAGCAGGGAATCGAGGAGCGACGCCGGGTATTGGAGCCGATGATTCACGATTTCGTGGCCAGGACGAGGAACATCGAAACGGACACGCAGGAGACCTTGAAGCGGCGCCAGAACCGACTTGCGAAGCGTGTCTGTTCGGCACCTGTGCGGCGTTTGAAGCGTCGCTACGGGAAGTATGACGGGATCTCCGAGTATCTGGAGCATGTACTGGAGAACATTCTTGAGAACGTTGCGAAGTTCGTTCGGGAGGAGTCGGCACAGCCTCAGAACCCCTTCATGGAGAACCCGGAGCGGGAGTTCTCCGACTATAAGGTCAATGTTGTTGTTGATAATAGTGAGCTGAAGGCCGCTCCGGTTATCGTTGAGACCCGCCCCACGTACTACAATCTATTTGGTAAACTTGAGAAGAAAGTGGAAAATGGTGTCTACTTCACCGACTTTACAATGGTGAAGGCTGGATCGATACTTCGTGCTAATGGCGGTTATCTGCTAATCAATACGAATGATCTTTTTAATTATCCTATGGTGTGGGAGAACCTGAAAAGCATCCTTAGGTACAGGCAATTGACTATTGAAGATATGGGAGAGCATCTCGGGTATTTGCCGACATCGGGGCTGAAGCCTGAGCCTATTCCTATCGATTTGAAGATAGTATTGGTTGGGCCGGCTAGTGTTTATGAAATGCTCCACAGGTACGATGAGGATTTTAGGAAGCTGTTTCAGGTTAAATCCGAATTTGACTATGAAATGAATTGGTCGGATGTGACAATTCAGGAGTACGCTAAATTTATTGCGACTACTTGTAAAAATGAGCGGTTGCGTCCTGCGACGAGGGACGCTGTGGCGCGGGTGGTGGAGTATGGTTGTCGGCTGGTGGAGTCACAGCAGAAGGTGACTCTGCAGTTCAACCACATCTGCAACCTTCTTATCGAGGCTGATTTGCTTGCTGGTGAGGCGGGCTCGAAGGTCATAGCGGGGGGGCATGTAGAGCTTGCCATTCAGGAGCGGCAGTACCGTTTGGGCCTTTTTGAGGAGAAGTTGAGGGCGGAGATTCTGGAGTCGACGGTGTTTGTGGATTTGAGTGGGGCCAAAGTGGGTACCATCAACGGGCTGGCGGTGTACGAGGTTGGGGACTACAGCTTCGGCAGGCCGTCGAGGATAACGTCGGTGGTTCATGCGGGGAAGGGAGGCGTGATCAACGTTGAGCGTGAGGCTAGGTTGTCGGGGAAGATCCATGCCAAGGGGGTAGCAATTCTGTCTGGTTACCTTGGGGCGCTGTTTGGGCAGAGGCGCAGTCCGTCATTGACGGCCAGCGTCTGTTTTGAGCAGAGCTATGGTCCGATAGATGGGGACAGTGCGTCGGCAGCGGAGCTTTTTTCGATTCTGTCGTCGCTTTCCGGGGTGCCCATTAAGCAGAGCTTTGCGGTAACTGGGTCTGTGAACCAGCATGGGGACATTCAGCCCATTGGCGGTGTGAACGAGAAGGTTGAGGCGTGGTTCAAGCTGTGTGCTGCTCGGGGGTTGACGGGTGAGCAGGGGGTCGTGATACCGGAGTCCAACGTGAAAAACCTTATGTTGGACAAGGAGGTGATTCTGGCGGTGGAGCGGGGGCAGTTCCGGGTGATTCCCATTTCGAGGGTTGAGCAGGGCATCGAGATACTGACCGGAGTGGAGTGTGGGGCTATGCTGGAGGACTTCACTTTTGGTCCAGAGGGTTCGGTACTGGAGTTGGCGTGGCGGACCATGGAGCGATTCGACGAGGGTGAGGAGGGTGACGACGAGGTTGAGGATGGTAAGGAGCAGGCTCCGGCCTGAGTGAGCCAGATGGTTTGGATCTGGGTGCCGGCGGGGTGGTGACATGGGGATAAGTAGTCGTTCCTATTTTCGGTTCGGTTTCGTTCTGTTCGAGTCTCCTCGCACGTAGGCCCAAGTGGGGGGCCCGGAAGGCTGAGGTTGCTGAGGTGGCCAAGACTGGCCGGTTTGGTGACCCCTCACAATAATGGTGCGCCTGCGCGGCCGGTGTGGTAAAGGTTGCGATGCTCCAGGGCTTTCGGGGTGGGGTGTAGGGGCATGGGATTGGCCTTTCGGGGTGGCTGCCTTGCCTTAGTGCCGGGGGCCCGCGGAGCAGAGTTATTGGGACCTTGTTGTTGGGCTGTGGCCGTGCGTGAAGGTGCGGTAGCGGCAGCGGATCAGGCAGGAGGCGATGGAGAAGTACTGCCCCAGATGTTCCAGGCGATACTCCATGGAGACGGAGCGCTGTGAGGATGATGGCACAGTGCTGGTCGTCGATCCTGACCGCGATTTGACGGGCCAGGTTGTAGACGGGAGATACACTGTTCTTGAGCGGATAGGCAAGGGGGGGATGGGGGTTGTCTACCGTGCCGAGCAGCATTTGGTGAAGCGGCCGGTGGCGTTGAAGGTTCTTCGCAAAGAGCTTGCCCAGGACGAGAGTGCCGTCCGTCGGTTCATGACTGAGGCTCAGGCGATTGCATCGTTGAGCAACAGGCACACGGTGACTCTGCACGATGTAGGGGTCACTTCGGATGGGCTCATCTATTTTACAATGGAGTTGTTGGGGGGTAAGCCGCTCTCGGCGTTGATTGCCAACGAGGCGCCCCTGGATGTGATGAGGGCGGGGCGCCTGGTTTGTCAGGTTTGCGAGTCTTTGGAGGAGGCTCACGGTAAGGGGGTTCTGCACAGGGATCTGAAGCCGGACAACCTCTTCGTGGTTGAGGAGCGTGGGCGAGAGTTTGCCAAGGTTCTGGACTTTGGGATAGCCAAGTTGATAGGGGACGGGGCGGGGGAGTCGGTGACTCGCACGGGTATGCTGGTGGGGACTCCTCAGTATTTGAGTCCGGAGCAGGCTCTGGGGATGCCTGCGTTGCCTGCCAGCGACCTTTACTCGCTGGCTGTGGTCTTCTTCGAGATGTTGGTGGGGGTACCACCGTTCAAGGCAGACACTCCTATGAAGACTGTCTGGGCGCACCTTAGGGAGCCTGTGCCCGAGATATCGTTGCGAAATCCATACGTCACCGTTCCCAGGGACGTGGAGCAGTTTTTGCGGCGAGCTTTGGACAAGGATGCGCGGCGCCGGTTCAGGAGTGCGTCGGAGTTTCGGGAGGGGTTGAAGGCGATTCTGGGCGATTGTGTTACGGGGACCGGATTGATAGTGCTTTCCAGCAGGGATGACCTCCTGGTGCGGGAGCAGTACAAGAAGGCGAGGGAGCATCTGATGACTCTCTCGCCGGTGCGTGATGTCCCAGTGGTTGTGGGGGAGACAGCGGGCGGTTCGACTTGGTCCATGGAGACGGTTCAGGCGGCGGAGGGGGTTCGTGGGAGGTCGTTTGGGGATGGCATTCAGGAGCAAGGGGCTCTTGTCTCTCCCAGTGGCGACACTGTGGCGGCCCTGGCTGTTCCCGAGGCTGGGCGGCATGAGCCTTTGGTGGAGCGGGTGTGGGCTGAAGAGCGGTTGGGACCAACAGGGCATGTGGTAGTGACGGAGGAGATTGGGGAAGAGACGATGACGATGCTGGCGGCGCATCGGCGCCGCTCGCTTGGGGTATGGCTGGGGCTGGGGTTGGTGGTGGTTCTGTTGGCCGTGGCCGTCTGGTTTTCTATTCCGGGTGGTGAGAAGTTGGGAGGGGATTCGCAGCGTGGGTCAGTTGCCGGAGTTGGGGCCGATGGGGGGAGCAGCGGCAGCGCTCTGAGCCAAGGCGACGTTCTGGGGGGTGAGCCAGAGGGGGGGCGCTCAGGAGGCGGCGAGCGTCTGGAGAGGAGGCCCGCCGACGTCGCTGTTGGAAGCCCGCTGGATGTTGCAGAGGGGATGGAC
>CAZQHM010000057.1:0-30068 GCA_964593355.1 uncultured Myxococcales bacterium | reverse complement strand
GAACAGCCTGGTTGCGGCCTGAACATGGAACCGGATCCAGTGGGTCGGACCTTTCGGACTTCGTGGATGCGGGAAGGATTGGGGCGTTGGGGCGAGGCTACGATGTGGGGCCTACTTCACCAGATTCATCCCTGCGGGGTTGGCATATGAGGTGGCTTCCATAAACCCGTACTGGGTCAGGCCGAAGGGGGCCGTGCCCTCCATGGTGTGGGGACCTGGGGTTACGGAGACGTAGCCGAACTCGTAGCCCGAAGCACCTATTGGCTCGAAGGACTCTGTTACCTCCTCGCCGTCCAGCGTGTTGGTCGAGCCCGTGGGGCGAACTATGGTGACCCAGTCCTGCTTGTAACCCTGGGGCACAAGGAAAGGATAGTTGTCTCGGTATTGCTTGACCCCAACCCCCATCACCTGGGCCGGGTCGCCTATCTGGCCCATGGTGCACGTCATGCTGGCCAAATACTGCGCTACCTGCACCGGCCCCGTGGCCGTCAGCTTGAAGCTCTCGTCAGTGACCCCCTGCACCCACTGCCCCTTCTTGGCCAACACCTTGCCGTGGATACCGGCGATGGGCGGGTCCGTGGTCAACTCCACGTTGTCGGCCCCGGCCTGAACTCGGTAGGTGTCCCAGTCCTGCGCCCCACGTGGCCTGATCTTAGCCATCAGGTAGGTGTCAGACCACGCATCAACAGGCGCCAACTGCTCCTCCAGATGCTCCAGACAGCAGCAGCCCATGTCCCCCGAGTAGGGGTCGGTGCCCGAGCAGAGGTGCAGAGCCTCGTCGGGGCAAATCAGAGGCCCCTCGTTGCCCACAAACACCGCCACCCGCTTGTCGGCCACCACGGCCGAACCGCTCATGTCGTTCTCCAACGCCATGGTCTTGGAGACCCCCTCAAACTGTATCACCTGATACTGCTGCAGCGTAAACACATGCTCCACCCCAGGGGCCAACGGCGGCGCATTGGGAATCAACCCGAAACTCTCAGAAGAGAGCACCACCCTCACTGTGGTCTCCCCCGGCTCAACGGCAATGACCGTGAAATACCCCAGCAACGCCGGATAGACCCCAATGGACATCTTCATCTGAGAGGCCCACCCAAGAATCAGATACTCTTTGCCCAGAACCTCCGCTGGTATGAGCAGCGAGGAGTCATTGGAGTAGGTGTTGGCAGCATCCTTGGGGTTGAACTGCGTGGCCACCAGGGGCCTGGTGCTGCGGATTCGAACCGAGCGGTCGAAGATCCCCGCTCCCTCGAGGTCCATGCGGGGCATGACAAACTCACGGGTCTCACCCGGGCCAATCACCTCCTCGCCAAAAGGCAGGGTAATGCCGGCCGCTATGGTGCTGAAGGTCACCTTGGCCGAGGCCGTGCCCGGGTTGGATAGAACCACCGAGTGTGGCGCCTCGGCCGGAGGAGTGTGGCTGCTGCCTATGGTCGCCTTGTCGCTCTGGTCCAGGTCCACCGTCCAGTACTCGCAGCCAACGGAGCTGTTGGCCCACTTCGGATCGCTCATACACGCAGACATGCACTTGCCGCCGATGCAACTCTCGCCATCCTGGCACTCCTCGGGCGCACCCCACACTCCCGACGCACTGCAAACCTCCCTGGCCTGCTCACCCTGGCAACGCGCCTCGCCTGGAATGCACTCCGTAGTACTACACATCCCATCCACGCACTTCTGCCCCTCGGGACAGTCGTAAGGCACGTAGGCCGTCCCCTCAGGATTACAAATGGCCTGCTGCGAAAGGCTTATGCACCCGTTAAAGGTGCCCGGAGTGCATGGCTGGCTCTGCACACAACCATCAAGATAGCAGAACGAACCCTCGGGACAGACCGCCACGGTCACCCACTGGCCACCCTGACACTCACCCACCTCACGCTCCCTTATGCAACCTCGCTCCTTCTCTTTGCAGGTCGCTGCATCTTTCACCTCGCCTGCCTGCCCATCCCCGTGACCCGAGTCCAACATAACCTCCGCCGGTCCCTGTAAGTCCCCGTCGGTCTGCCCACGGGCATCCCCTGAGCCTGACGACCCACAGGCAGCATGAACAAGAACAAGAAACAGCGCGGAAATTTTTGAAAGATCATTCAAGAAATGCATAAATATCCTCCACAACTGGGCTCGTATGGCCCGTTGAGCACAAGAGGTAGGCCTGGGTGGAAAACCGAGGGGCTCCGCTCCACGGGCCAGAGTGGCACCAGTAGGCGAGTAGAGGCGAGGTTCCGAGGGGCAAGACCGCTTGCCTGGCACAAAGCATGAAGAGTCCTGGCCGCCGGCAGGGAGAGGCCCTTAGATCGGGGCAATGACCCGCAAGGCAAGTTCAACCCTGCCCAGCGGCGGGGAGATCTGCACACCGGCCACCAAGCCACGTATCCTCGCCAGAGTCTCCCGGGCAATAGTCACCCCCTCTTCACGAGCGGCCTCGCTTCCTTGTTCCTGCGCCTGCGCCATGCGTTTGAGCACCGCCTCCGGGACATGAGCTCCGGGCACTTCGTTGCTCATGAACTGCGCATTCCTCAAGCTGACCAAGGGCCAGATTCCAGCCAATACCGGCAACTTTAGCCCAGCTTTGTGTAACGACTCAAGGAACTTCTCCAGGTGCTCCACATCGAACACCGGCTGCGTTATGGCGAAGTTGGCGCCAGCCTCCACTTTCCAGTAGAAACGCCGCATCTCCTGCTCCATGTTCACCGCACCGGGGTTCACTCCCACTCCGATAACGAAGTGCGTCCTGTCTCCAACGTCGTTGCCGCCAATGTCAACACCAACGTTGAGCCGAGAGACCATGTTCGTCAGGCCGATGGAGTCCACGTCGAACACCGCCGTGGCATCGGGATAATCCCCCATCTTGGGCGGGTCTCCCGTGATGAGCAGCAAGTTGCGAATCCCCAGGGACTGCATGCCCAGAAGGTCAGACTGCATCCCCAGCAAGTTGCGGTCACGACAGGTGTAGTGCAGCAGCGGCTCGATACCCACGCTGTAGTTCATTGCCAACGCCATGGCCAAAGGACTCATCCTGGCCGTGGCCCTGGGTCCGTCGGGGATGTTTATGACGTCCACACCGGCCTCGTGGGCCTTGGCGGCCCTGGCCATCACCTTGCTCAGGTCCAACCCCTTTGGAGGCACCAACTCCAGGGCCGTCACGAACTGCCCCTGGGCCAGCTTACGTCCAAACGAGGAACGCTGCTCCAACTCCACAGGCACCCTCGCACTCTTGCCGTCCACCAACTCAACCTGGGCCGACGCCCCAATCGATACCAGCTTGTCGTCGGCCGTGCAGGCCTGGATGGCCCGCCGCATAGACCTGATGTGGTCCGGCGTGGTGCCGCAACACCCACCGATTATCCGGGCCCCCGCCTGGATGAACCGCTTGGCGTACTCCTCGAAGTAATCCGGCGAGGTCAGATAGATGTTGCGCCCCTCCACAGCCCGCGGTACGCCGGCGTTGGGCTGCGCCGACACAGGCACCGTGGCCACGCCCACAATCACCTCCAGCGCCTGCAAGGTCACCTCGGGACCAACGCTGCAGTTCACCCCCACCACATCCGCACCCCACTCCTCCAAGCGCCGGGCAAAGACCTCCGCCCCAACCCCGAACAACGAGTGTCCATCCTCCTGCAACGTCATCTGCGCCATCACCGGCAACCCCGGAGCAACCTCCCGGGCGGCCCTCAATGCCTGCTGAATCTCGCTCAGGTCGCCGAATGTCTCCAGCACCAGCAGGTCCACCCCTGCCTCAACCAATGCACTCATCTGCTCCCGAAATGCTGCCCGAGCCTCCTCCATGGAGGTTGGCCCCCAAGGCTCTATGCGGATTCCCAAAGGACCCACGGCCCCCGCCACAAGCACGCCCGCCTCTACGGCCCCACGGGCAATCTCCACTCCACGTCGGTTTATCTCCGCCAGCCGCTCCTCCAGACCGTACCCCCGCAGCTTGTACCGGTTGGCCCCGAAGGTGTTGGTCTCCACAACATCGGCCCCGGCCCGACCGTAATCCCGGTGGCACTCGCCCACCAACTCCGGGGCAGAGAGGTTCAATTCGTCGTAGCAACGGTTGATGTAGACCCCCTTGCCGTAAAGCAGAGTGCCCATGCCCCCGTCGAAGAGGAGAATTCGCTTTTCTGTCAGTAACTGTCTGAAATCGCGTGACACGCCCTTACCCCCAAAAATCGATATCCCCGAAACATAAGACCTGCCTGGATGCCCGAGAAGCTCCCGATTACACCGGATTGAACCCGGCGTCGAAGCCCCCCCTGCTATTTGGCCATGCTGTCGGCCAGATTCCCCGTATTCGCGTCGTTGCCCCCGAACCTTGGCCACACCAGCCCCGATGCCGGCCCGGCGTCGGTGCACTTGAGCGCCATCATGACGTTACCGTTGCGGAACAGCGCCGTCCCATCTCCCATCACAATGGGCGACGAGGCAGGATACTGCGACCCAAGGGCATCGCCCTCGCCGTCCAGCCTGTACTGCCATGCCAGCTCTCCCCCCTCAGAGTAGACCAACACCCAGTGGGGCATGGCGCCGAAGTAGAGGGTCCCGTCGCCGGCCTGAACGCCCGGTGCAACATCCTGATAACCCTTGGTGCCGGACCAGACCTTGGAAGATGTAATAAGGGAAAACAGCATTACCCCCGCATTTCTGGTTCCCAACACCAAGGTCTCTTTTGCCCCCTGGGTGAGCGCTATTACCACCGTGGGCGCCGACCATGTAGCCATGGGCGTGCCGGGCACCAACGCACCGTCGGGCTGAACACCAACCACCCAACTCTTACCATAGTAGACGCCCGCCGGCTCGCTGCCTGTGGCCACCCACAGCCTGCCTTCGTCATCAAGTATGGCGTTGCTCGTGGCCGTGTGCCCCTCGGGAAGCGGGGTCTGCCCCAAAAGATCGCCCGTCTCCAGGTCGAACCGGTCGACGCTGCTTTGCCTCACCAACCAGATGACCTCGTGGCCATTGTCAGCGGGCAGTCCGATGAGCGGCTGCTGACCCGGCAAAACGTCTGAGAATGCCTCATCCCCGGTCTTGGACCAGGCGATGTGGGGCTTGTTCTGGCCAAGGTCTCTCACCAGATAGAGGGCCCCCTGGTCGGTGACCACCACTATCTTCTTGTCTGCGCTGATTGCCGGTGCACCGGTTATGGGACCCTGCACCTCCAGTGCGAACCTGGCGATGCCGTTCTTATTGATTACCAGCAGCCTCTGGGCACTGCTGCCCAAAGCCAGCGCCCCCTCAAGGCCAATGGCCGGCGTGTAGAGTTGCTCGTCAAGGGCGCCGATGCCGCTTTGAGTATCGCCATCGGGCCAGACCCAGACCTCCTTGCCCGTCTTGGCGGGGTCCAAGGCGTAGAGCTTCTGGTACGAGGCCAGATAGAGCAGCCCCTGCTTGCTCATTGCCGGATGGGCCGTGGCGCCCGACCGGTAGGTCTTCATCTGCCACAGAATCGTGCAGGCATCCTCACCGGCCACGTCCCCGGGGCTCGAGTTCTCGAAGCCCACCTCCCAGACCCACTGGTCCTCCTGGGCCGCATCCACCGCAGGGAGGGCTTTGTCCGATGAGCAGGCAGCAAAGAGGAGAAGTGTGGCCATGATGGGCAAGAGTCTCATGAGGGCCTCCACCGGCTTCAGCCCAGGAAGGGGTTGAAGTAGCCGTGACGCAGTTCCGGGAAGCGCTCTCGCAAACGTGCGACGCAGGCGTAGAGCCCCTCGCCGCTCTCCCCTCGCCCCATGACGTCCAGGTAGGACTCGGGGTCCATGTTCATGTTGCGCCACTGAATCATGTCAATACCGTGGTCGGCGATGAAAGCCTCAAGAGCCTCCATCTCGTCGATGCGGTCCGTCAGGCCCGGAAAAACCAGCAGATTGAGGCTGACGAATCGCCCGGCCTTCTTGGTGCGGCGTATAGAATCGATTACGTCAGCTATGGTGTAGCCTCCGGGGCGATGGTAGCGGTCGTAGAGTTCCGGGGTGGGGCTGGCGAGGCTGGCCCTGATTGACGAGAGCCCCACGCTGCAAAGCTCCTCCACAGCGTCGGGAATGGAGGCGTTGGTGTTCAGGTTCACCGTGCCAACCTCGTGCTTCTCCCTAATGAGCTTCACCGAATCGATAAGCACCCTTGCCTGCGTCAGCGGCTCCCCCTCGCACCCCTGGCCGAAAGAGGCTATGGGGTTCTTCACCCGCCCGAAGTGCATCTCCGTCACCTCCGCCACCTCCGCTGCCGTGGGCGAGAAGCGCATGCGCTCCTGGTTGGGCTTCACGTCGCCCTCCTGGAACGAGATGCAGCCCACGCAGTTGGCGGTACAACTCCTGGAAGTAGGAAGAGGCGCCTCGAACCGCTTCAGGAAGAGGTTCTGCGCGGCCCTGCAGCCATACTCCAGAGCACAGCGCCGCAGTTGCCCAAGCAGTCGATTCTTGGGGTGCTGCCTCAGGTCTCGCTCTACGCCGGCCCGAATGCGGGTCATGTCGAAGGTGCCAGGGTCCTGGCGAGGCTCGGGGTCAATACGCAGAGCCGTGGTCCAGAATACGCCGTCGGCCCAACCCAAGCTGCTGTACGCATACAATGGCAAAGTCGGGGCGTCGGGCAGGGTTCTGTAGGCCGGGTGGGTGAGACGCAACCAGGCCGGGGCCACAAAGGCCGACACCGCCGTTACCTGTCCCCCACTCTCGTCGTCCTCAAGCTCGATAAGGTGCCCCTTGGGGTCGAAACCAAGAGGCAGACGACCGGGCAAAAGGTAGAGGTCACTGCCGGGAGGCAGAGGCACCAACTCCTCGGGGAAGGGCTCTCGGATTCGATAGCCGTCCCATACCGCCATTCGGAGGCGAGGGTGGTCGAACACTTCGCCCTTTGAGTCTGCATAAACCAGGTGGGGTATAGTGGCCATATTTTCTCCAGTGGATACCCGCTTCAGTAACGATTTACATACCACCACAAAACAAACAAGTCCAGCTCCAACGGGCGCCGCACCCCGATGGCCTGGCAACACGCGGGCGCCACCTTACCACGGAGCTTCTCCTTTCACCACCACGCTGTGTCGAACTGCCCGTTGTAGTGGCTTGACCAGTACACGCGCCTGTGCCACCCTTCACTCCCATGGCCGACTCCTCCATAACCGGACAGGTGGTCCGAATCGTCTACTCCAACGCCGAAACGGGCTACTGCGTGGCGCACCTGCTACCCGACGGAGGCCAGGAGCACGCTGTGGTGGTGGGAGTCATGCCTCTGCTTGAGACGGGCGACCGCATCAAGGCCGAGGGGCGCTGGGAGACCGTTGCCCGATTCGGGAAGCAGTTCCGGTGTGAGCTGTGCCACCCTGTGCCCCAGAGCATCGACGGCGTAGAGAAATACCTCTCCTCGGGGGCCATCAAGGGCATTGGCAAGCGCACGGCCAAGAAGCTGGTGGACCACTTCGGCCCAGACCTCGTCGAGATTCTGGATGAGGATCCTGACCGGCTGGCGCAGATGAAGGGCCTCGGGCACGCCAAGGCTGAGGCCATCGCAGCGGCCTGGGCACAGAAATCGGGCAGCAGAAGGCAGATGATAGCGCTGCACGCACTGGGCCTGGGGCCGGCACTGGCTAACAAGATTCTGAACACTTACCAGGGAAACGTTGTACAAATGGTCAAGGCCAACCCCTACCGGCTGGCAAAGGAGGTAAGAGGCGTGGGCTTTCTGACTGCCGATCGTATTGGTCACCACGCCGGCATCGACCCCTCCTCCCCCGACCGAATCGAGGCCGGGCTGAGCCACTTCCTGGACGAACAGGCCTCCGAGGGGCACTGCTACTTCCCCCTCAACAGGCTTGTGCCCGAAGCAGCAGAGTTCCTCAAGGTAGACCCAGACCTGGTGCGCCGCATAGTGGCCCGACTTGGCGAGTTGGGGGCCCTGGTGGTCGAGAGCCATGCCGATGAGCCCTATGTCTATCTGCCCCGAATCTATGTCGCCGAGCGCAACGTCGCTTCCCAACTCAAAGAGATTGCCCAGGCCGAAGACAACACCCACCCGGATCTGATACGCCAAGCCCTCACCAGCGCCCTGGAGGCCAGCCAGGTGGACCTCACAGCAGAACAGATAGGCGCCCTTCGCCTCTGCATGGAGAGCCGAGTCAGCGTACTCACGGGTGGCCCGGGCACGGGAAAAACCACGGTCATCAAGGCCCTCATCGCCGGACTGCGCTCCCTGGAAGCCGACGTCACCCTCTGCGCCCCCACAGGTCGGGCAGCAAAACGCATGACCGAAACCACGGGCATGGAGGCCAAAACTATCCACCGCCTGCTGGAGTTCGCTCCCCAATCCTCGGAGTTCATGCGCAACGAACACCGCCCCCTGGCTACCGATGCCCTGGTGGTCGACGAAGTCTCCATGATCGACATAGAACTCATGGATGCCCTGGTCCGGGCACTGCCACAAGGCGCCCGAATAGTCATGGTGGGCGACAAAGACCAGCTAGAATCCGTGGGCCCGGGCGCCGTCCTCAGAGACCTCATCGACTCGGGAACCGTGCCCACGGCCACCCTCACCCAGATCCACCGCCAGGCCCGCCGAAGCCTCATCGTCGTCAATGCACATCAGATACTTCACGGACAACCACTGCAGCTACGCTCCGAGTACGGCGATGAACCCGACTTCTTCGTCATGGAGCGGGACGACCCCGATGCGGCCGTTGAGACCATCGTCGAACTGGTCCTCAACCGCATACCACCACGCTTCTCTATGAATCCCGTGAAGGACATCCAGGTGCTCACCCCCATGTACAAAGGGTGCCTCGGTGCATCCAACCTCAACCAGCGCCTGCAAGACGCCCTGAACCCGGGCCAGAGCCGCATCAGAAAGGGGGACAAGGAGTTCAGAGTCGGCGACCGAATAATGCAGATCAAGAACAATTACAATAAAGATGTGTTTAATGGAGACGTTGGCTTCATCGAACAGATAGACAATAACAGCTTGATAGTTCGCATGGGTGATGGCAGAATTATAATTTTCGAGAATGACGAACTGGACGAGCTGCAGCTTGCATACGCCGTCACGGTGCACAAGGCCCAGGGGTCCGAGTATCCTGCCGTCCTCGTTGTGCTCCACGAGCAGCATCACATTATGCTGCGAAGGAACCTGTTCTACACCGCCGTGACCAGAGGCAAGCAGCTTGTGATGTGCATTGGAACCTCCAAAGCGATAAATAGAGCTATCAGAAATGATAGAACACGACTTCGTTACACCACCTTGTCGCAGCGAATGCGGCAACAATGAAATGAGGCTTTATGGCGTCTAGCGACTTGGATGATGTCAAAAATCGAATAGTCTATTTTGGTACATTCGAGGCCCCCAAAGTGGGTTGGGGAGTTGAAGGTGGCAAGCGGGGCGTCACGGTCCACACCGAGCAGGGGCCCCGGCGTCTGGAGCCCAGGGAGGTCCTGCACATCTCGGCCCTGAGAGTAGCCAGCATGGCCGCTGCCCTTAGCCGGGCGTCGGAGAGCCTGGCCATTGTTGGTGCCCTGGACATGCGCACGGTGTGGGAACTGCTGGTGGACGAGGGCGAGAGCAGCTACAGCCTGCGGGACCTCGCCGGCCTTGGCGGCGTCGGCTCTGAGGAGACGGCCCTGGACGGAGTTCAGCTACTTCTGGAATCGCCCCTCTCCCTCTTCAAGCTCAAAGCAGCAGGCTGGGTGCCTCTAAGCCGCAAACAGGTGGAGGAGCGTGAGCTTCAGGCCAGACGAACGGCAGAGCGCAACAAGGCCCTTGGAAGCTCCACCGAAGAGATTGCCCAGGCTTTGGCGCAGGGACTGAACTACACGAGGCTTTCGGCAGCAGCTCGGGAGACGCTGATTGGAATTGAGCGGGTGGCCTTGGAACCCGACGTGGCACAAGCCAAGGCTCTTCGGGCATTACAGAGCCTCTTTCCGGAGGACCAGCGGCCGGGCCACGTGCAAGCCTTCGCCCTTCTTGTATCGCTGGGCTATTACTCCATACACGAAGATTTGAATCTGCGCCGCCTGGGGGCCACCAACCAATGGCCCGCCGAGGTGCTGTCGGAAGTGGGCGACGCCAAGCGCCGGGCCGAGGCAGCGGTGGCCCAGCGCAGGAGGGTTGATCTGGTCTCCATAGCCATCGACGACCCCGAGACCACGGAAGTTGACGACGCACTGGCTATCGAGAAGGGCGACCATGGCTGGATTGTGCATGTGCTCATCGCAGACCCCGCTGTGGCGGTTCCCCGAGGAGGCGCTCTGGACCTGGAGGCGCAACGGAGGGCAAGCACCATCTACCACCCCACGGGGCGGATTCCAATGCTGCCTGAGAGCCTCTCGGGAGATGCCCTGTCGCTGACGCCGGGCGAACTGCGACCGGCCACGGATTTCGCCCTTCGCTTCGACGCTAACCACACTCTGCAAGGCTTCACCGTGGAGCCCGTGGCGTTGTGTCTCACGGCCAGGCTCTCTTACGATGAAGCCAACGAGATGCTGGCCACTGGACAAGGCACCTACGCCCAACAGCTTAAGGTCCTCCACGACATCGCAAGCTCCATGTTGGAGGTACGGCACAAGGCCGGCGCATTCACCTTGCATCAGATGGAGATTCGGGCGCGGGTGGAGGGCGAGAAGGTGACCCTGGTGAAGCGCCACGACCCATCGACGCCCTCGCACACCCTGGTAGCCGAGTATATGGTGGCAGCAGGCAGCTGTGCAGCGGACTATATGCTTCGTAACAAGCTGCCTGCAATATTCCGAACTCAGCCCAAGCCTGATTCTGACCTTGGATTCACCATGGAGAAGGCCTCGGACCCGGTCTACGTCTACGCCACGGTGCGTAAGCTGCGCCGCAGCGACGCTTCGACCCACGCCGGAGCCCACTCGGCCATGGGAGTTCAGGCCTACTGTCAGGTGACCAGTCCGCTGCGGCGCTACGTGGACCTGGCGCTGCAGAGGCAGTTGACTGCCCATGCCCTATTGGGCCGCCCCGAGCTGAGCGCCGACGAGATGCTTACCATCCTGGGGGCGGTAGAGCCCACGGCACTGCTGGTGAGGCGTGCTGGGGACGAAGCCAATCGGTACTGGCTAACCCACGACCTGAAAAGCAGGGCCGTAGGGCAGAATGTCAGGGCCACGGTGCTGCACGTGGACCGCAGCTTCATCATGGTGCTGCTGAACGACTGGGGCCTGCAGGCTAGGGTCAACACCTACGTCTCAACGGCCCCCGGCCAAGATATTGAGCTCACAGTGGTGGCCGCAGACCCCAGGTCCGAGACCATCACGTTGCGCCCGGTGAGTTCTCAGTCGTAGTTGCGATTTCCGAAGATTGCGGTACCCACTCTGACGATGGTGGAACCCTCCTGCACGGCCACCTTGAAGTCATGGCTCATGCCCATAGATAGCTGTTCGAAGCTCTCTATTGCGTATGCATCCCGCAACTTGTCACGAAGCTCTCTCAGCTTGCGAAAGTAGGGCCTGGCAACTTCGGGGTCGTCGTCCCAGGGGGGCATGGTCATGAGGCCCCGAGGCTCCACTCCCGGCAACTCCAGGGCCGCTTCTACCAGTTGGGGCAGCAGGTCTGGCGAACAGCCGGACTTGCTCTCTTCCGGGGAGAGATGCACCTCGAAGAGAACCTGCAAGGTGCGTCCCGTCCGCACAGACTCTGCCGATAGAGTTTCGAGCAGCTTCAGACTGTGTACCGAGTGAATCCAAGAGGCATGCGCTGCCACCATGCGAGCCTTGTTGGACTGCAGATGACCGATGAAATGAAAGTCGATGTCGCCCAGGGCCGCAAGTTCAGCGGCCTTGGAGGCCAACTCCTGGGCATAGCTCTCGCCGAAGCAGCGCTGTTGGGCCTGGTAGGCCTGTTGGATGAACTGGGCCGGGTGGGTCTTCGATACGGCCAGCAGGGCCACATCCTTTGGAGCTCTGCCGGCATCGATACAAGCCTTGTGAAGCTCACGGCGAACTGTTTCAAGGTTATGTGCGATATGTTCGGAGTTCATTTCAGGACCAGCGGCCAAAGGGGCCGGGAAAGGCGAGAAGTCAGGCGTCCCGGTGTGCGTCGACCGCCCCTACAACCAGTGGGGATGATCGACGCACTGGGCTAGTCTCTGACTAGTTGCCCATGCAGGAGTTGTAGAGGCTGGAGCAGACGCCCTGGAGGGCGGTGTTCTGGCACTCGGCGCTGTCGTCTTCGGGGCAAGCCTCGATGATGCAGTCCACCACGGCTTCGAAGGCATTCTGACCCTCGACGGTGCCGGTGACCCTGCACTCAAGAGCGCAGTTCTGGTCGGTGGGGGCGCAAGCGTTGAGGCAGTCGAAGATCTCTTTGCAGGTCTTGTCGCCGTGGGCGCACTCTTTGAATGCGGCGTCGCAAGCAACCCAGGCGCTCTCCATGCAGGCGTCGTCGCCGTCGGCGCAATCGAAGTAGCCGTTACCGTCGAGGCAGTTGATGAAGTTGTTCCACAGGGTCTGGCCTTCGGAGCTGCCGCTCATGAGGCACTCCTGGCTGCAGGCGCTGTCGGTGCAGGCGCTGACGCAGAGATACATCTCGAGGCAGGTAGCGGTTCCCGGAGGCACGCAGGCTTCGAAGGCCGGCTGGCAGGTGGTCCAGGCGGTCTCGAGGCAGGCTTCGTCGCCATCGGCGCAATCGAAGTAGCCATTGGTGTCGAGGCAGTTGATCAGGGCGTACCAGGTCTTCTGGCCTTCAACGGAGCCCGAGGCGATGCAGTCCGAGGAGCACTCGGCGCCGGATTCGTCGTTGGGGCAGGACTGGAGGCAAGCATACATCTCGTTGCAGCTCTTGTCGCCGTGGAAGCAGCCGATGATCTCGTCCTGGCACTGGTTGGAGGCGTCGCTAAGGCACTCATTGTCGCCCTCGGCGCAGTCCCAGTAACCGCTGTCCTGCAGGCAGCTCACGAGGGAGTTGAAAGCCATCTGGTCTTCAACGGCCGCTTCGTTGACGCAGTTCTGCTGGCAAGCCTGGTCGGTGGGCTGGCAGGCGTTGAGGCAATCGAAGATGTCGGAGCAGCCGCTGGGAGGGGGCTCGGTGGCGCAGATGCCGGCGTCGTTGCAGGTGCCCGTGGCGCAGGTGCCGCAGGTGCCGCCGCAGCCGTCAGGGCCGCACTCTTTGCCGGTGCAGTTGGGGGGGCAGAACACGCACTCGGTGCCGGTAGCGTTGCAGTCGCCCGTGGCGCAGACGCCGCAGGAGCCGCCGCAGCCGTCGGTGCCGCAGACTTTGCCCGTGCACTCGGGGGTGCAGACGCACTGACCGTCAACGCAAGAGTCCCAGGCATTGGCGCAGGTGCCGCAGGTGCCGCCGCAGCCGTCAAGGCCACACTCTTTGCCCGCGCAGTTCGGCGTGCAGACGTTGGTGTCAGGCGCAACCTTGTCGGTGTCGACAACGTCGCCCGGTTCGACCACGTCGTTGCCACCATTGGTGTCGTTGTCGATGACGACGTCGACGGTGGTCTTGGTGTCTTCGTCGGTCGAGCTGGAGTCACAGCCCAAAGAAACCAACCCGAATGCAAACACGAACACAGAAAGCAAACCCAAAACTCTCTTCATTGCGAATCTCCTTCTTTTCTCGGCCAGAGGCCGGATAACGCACAAAATCAAGCGCTTTCGCACGGCATGACGGACTGCGTCACGGCAAACCTTTCGGAAGTGTACGCAACGGGCAACCACTGTCAAGCCGAATTTCAAACACTCCGTTATGGGGGGCTAACGCTCCCAAAACCGGACAAGACCTGCATTCATGCGGGGGTAGACTGGAGAGTCCGGACGTCGGGGTCGGCCTCACTCAGGCCAGGTACCACATCCCTGCAACAAGAACCAACCACAAGGTCCCGAAGGTAGCAGCTATGGGGCGGGGCGATGTTTCGAACATTATCCTGACACGAGCCATGGTGCGGCCTCCCAACTTTCGGGAGACCTCTATGCAACCTTGGTGCCATCCACATGGCATCTGGAGCCAAATCGGCGCTAAGGGCGCCACCAGGCCCTCCTCACGGGTTCCACACACTCCATGAACAACGGCCAAACCCCCGTTGCCGGTGGAGTAGCGCTACTCCACCATGGAGCAGGGCATATCCAACCCACCTCGCTACCCGTGCTCGTACCCCAAGGCAGAAAGCTGGTTCCCCTGGGTATCAACCACCCCTGAACCAGAGACGAAACGCCCAACCGCCGTGAGCCGACCCAACCCCCTTCGGGCAAACAGATCTGTGGCCGCAGAATAGGCGCTGGGGTCCATGGCCATCAGCAACTCGTAGTCCTCCCCGCCTCCGATTATCCACCCCTCAGCGTGCCGCTCCCCACGTCGCTCCAACTCCAGCATGGCCTCACTGCGGGGAAGGTGCCCTCGCTCAACAACCGCCCCAACCGACGATGCCCGACACATGTGGCCCAAATCCCGCCCCAAACCGTCCGAGAGGTCCATCATGGCATGCACACCCCCAAGCCCAGCCAATGCCACCCCCTGCTCCACCCGGGCCGAAGGACGCCAGAAGCGCCCCAAGAAGTAGTCGCCTGCCTCCGCCCCACACTCCAGACGGCCCTCCAGCACCGCAAGCCCCGCCGCCGAGTCGCCCAGACTCCCCGTTACCACAACCAGGTCGCCCTCCCTCGCCCCCGAGCGCATCAGGGGCATCAACTCCGCCTGGGCCATCCTGCCCATGCCAACTACATTAATGAAAGTAGGGCCCGGGCTCGACGAGGTATCCCCCCCGACTATCTTGCACCCATGAGGCAAGCAGGCCTGCCCCATGCCCTCATACAGGGCCTCTACTGCCGCCACCTCCATCCCACGCATGGCCAGCGTTACCAGTAGCCACTGCGGCACGCTCCCCATGGCCGCAAGGTCTGAGAGCGTGGCAGCAACACTCCGGTAACCCACGTCGGCCCAGTTGCTCGCACCCACCGGAAAGTGAACCCCCTCCACCAGAACGTCCGTGGTCACCAGAAGAGGACCGCCCCCGGGCCAGAGCACAGCACAATCATCCCCTATGCCCTGGTTCACCAACCCATCGCCCTCGGCACCGAAGCTCCGACCGCACAGCTCGGCCAACCGACCGATTATCTCAAATTCTTTCATGGAAAGCGCTCCGCACACAGCTTAGAAGAATGAAATATAGTCAACAGCCCAAGTCGCTCCACTGTAGGTATTCAGGTCACTGTTGGTATATTTGTCAATATTAAATGTCTTGTTCATACTGGATGTGACGTTGAGTCGCTTCAACCCATCGGGCATCAGATTCACCCCCAACATCTGCTGCAAAGGAGGCAGCTTGAACTCCTGAACCTCGCCCGAGGCCACGGTAATCCAGAAGGGACGCCCCTCGGAGTTCGAGAGAATGAAATAGTTCAGCGAAGGCTTCGCCTCAGGGTCATAAAAGGTCCATCGAAGGCTGCTCCAATCGAAGACCCCACCCTCTTCGGGCAGCAGCACCTTGGGAAAGGCCATGAAGGGGCCAAGCTGGAACGACTGAACCCCCGAGGCCACACCAAGCCCAAGAGAGACATCGTAGTCCAAAACCCGCAGATCCATCCCCGATTCGGTCTCTATCTTCTCCATTGCCCCGGGCGCCCCCACAAACAACTGCCCATCCTCACCCCCCACTACCAACAGCCCCGGCCCCACCACCCTCACGGAAACCAGATCCCTGAGCGTGCCCAGGTTGTACTCGGTCCACTGGTCACCATCAAATCGGAACAGCCTACCGGCAGAAGCGGCAACGAAGAGATCATCGGGGCCGGAGCCATCAACATCGTGGAAAATGGCCGACACCCCCATCTCAATCCTTGTGAACCCCGAGGAACCGTAATGATACAGCGAGGTCACCTGAGAATAATAACTCTGTGTTATAATATATAGATCATCAATATCCGAACCCCAGACCCTCCTGGCGAACTCGCCCATGGGCATGGGCACCACGGAAACCGTGCCATCGGGGAATTTCCTGGCCAGCGTACTCTGGTAGAGCGCTGCCCAGGAAGCCCCTCCGGCCCACAAGTCCTTTATCTGCGCGTAGAGCCCCAGGGCCGAATCACGGGTCCACCCGCTACCCTCCTGGCGCCACACAGTACCCCTGTTGCCACCAAGCCAGATGGTGCCGCCCGGCTCCTCAAACGAAGCGGAGAAGCCCTCGGCACTGCCCGGAATCGACCCCTGGCTCCAGTGGCCCTCCCCGTCGGCTATGAGAAACTGACCTGCAGTCGTTGCAATGGCGAAGCCCTCGTCCCTGAGGAACAACCCCACGGCATCGCCCTTAATCGGTGGCGAACTGCTCTCCACTCCGCCAGAGTGCCACAACAGCACCCCCTCGCCCTCCAGAGAGCCGATTTCGTCCTCCATTCTAACCGAGTATGGAACTCCAGTATATGCTCCTGCATTTACAGAGGCATACAACGAATATGACGTGCCCACCATCTCCGGGGCCTCGGGGTTTGGCAACCGGGAGAGACGATGATAGCGCCCCTCGGCAACGTAGGTTGCCTCTTTGGGAAGCTGAATGGTGCCGTCCTTGCCCAAGTCGATGCCGGCTATCAGGTATGGAGTGCCCGTGCCGCCGGGATGGTAAGGAAGACCGGTGTAGGCCACTTTGGCCTCATGGGATAGAGGAATAGTCAACTCAACATCCTGATCCATTACCGTCTGGTTGTTGAGCACAGTGATATTGCGCCTTATCCCCATGGAGACCGGCTCGAACTGCGCCGTGTCAAAGTCTGTGTATCCACCCAGACAAACCACCGCAACAACACCCGTTCGACTGTTCACGAAGTAGATGCCGTGCTTGTTGACCTGCGAACCCGTGCCTGGTGCCACCGAACCGCCGAAAATGGATGTGCCCGAGACACGGCACCGGGCCGTTCGCTCTCCGGGACGGGGCACGCAGGTGGCCACGTCTGCAAAGGTCTGAGCGCAAAGATACCCTTCACCACACTCCTCATCGCTCAAACATGGCAAAGTGCAAAAGCTGCCTGTATTTCCAATCTGGGTGCAGCGCCCGCCCGGCGGGCTCTCCTGACCCGGAACCGGCACAGAGTAGTCCGCACATCCCGCATCGTCGAAGCAGGGCCTGCACTGCACACCCGTCACTGGCTTGTTGGCACAATTGCCCGGAGGCAAAGGAACATACTTCTCTAACCCCCGGACCCGCCCTGTTACAAAAGCCTGAACAGGAGTATACGTCCCGCCACTACCCTCTGAAGGCGCCGTCGGGTTCAGTAGTACACTTACGTTTGTAGAATCAAAGTTGACAACACTGTAAAGACTATATCCCACCTTTGCTGCCGTCACCTGCTGCTTACCCCTGAAGCCGGGCAGCGAGAAGGTGATCTGCCCATTTTGATCAGTGTATCCCTGGTGCACCGCCTGAACATCCGACCCCACAACCACGAAGGCGCCCGCAAGCCCCTTCCCCGTGCCGGCATCGTAAACGGTGACGTTGAGGCTCTCATCAAGAGCCCCCCCCGAGGTGCCGCCGCTCTTCGTGCCAGGATCAAAAACCGAAAAGGCCTGGGTCAACAGATCCAAACTGCTGAAGACCTGAGCCGAAACATCGTAGGATCCAACTGGCATGGGCGGCATGCGGCCCACGACCAGGCTGGAATTCACATTCACAACTTCGAATAATTCCATATCGCCAATCTTATAAACACCCTGATCCGACAGGCCAGAGCCCACCAACCTTACAAAGGTGCCACCACTTCGGGCGCCTCGGTCGGGCGTCACGAAGGCCAACTCCGGATAAGCCGAGGCATAATCGAAGCCCGCTGCAAGTGTGCCACGCTCATAGAGCCCCACCGCTTTGACATCCACGGGCCCCGGCGACCCGGGCGGGGTCAGCACCCTCACCCGCTGTGGCCCCAGAGGCTGCACCTTGGGTGCCGGCAGGGCACCAAACCAGACCTCACCAACAGAGGCAAGGCCGCACCCTTCAAGTTCGACCCACTGGCCACCCTCGGGCAGCCCGGTATCGGGCACCACCCTGGCGATGGAGAGCCTGGACTCCAGTATGAGCGGTGAGGGTGAGACCAACGTCGCTGCTCCCTCCACAAGCACCTTCATCTCGTAGTTGCCTGGCTCCCTGGGCGGCACCAGAGCTACCACCAGCCCGGCCCCTGCGTCAACCTCCAGCAGGTCCAGGGGCAGGTCGTCCATCCATATCTCAACATCGTCGTTTTCCAGGGGGCCGTTGAGCGCCAGAGTCACTTCGCCGCCTTTGCAGGCCGCCAGCCGAGAAGGGATCATCCCAGTGACGGCCAGAGGTTCAATACCCGGGCTCGAAGCACCGGGAACGGTCTTGAACAGAAAGGCGTCGGGGAAGTATCCCGTGCCGCACGACGTGGCCACAACCACGTCGACAACACCAGGCAGCGATGCCGGTGAGTAGAGCCAGGCTAACTCATGGGAGAGCACAACTGCGTCACGAACAGCGTGGTCGCCGAAGTAGACAATCATACCGGGTTCAAAACCGGCACCCTTGAGCAGCAGCAGTTCCCCGCCGGTTTCAGGGGCCATGGGTGGCTGCATTGAGACAAGTTCGGGCACCCGGGCATAAGAGAAAAGGCCCTTCTGGGTGACGTCTCCTCCGTCGCAGGCCACTCGCACCCGCACCTCGCCGCAGCCACCCGGTGGCGTCACGGCGCTGATGGTGGAATCGCTCTGAGCCAGGACGTTGAGCGCCTCCCGCTCACCGAACCAAACCCTGCACGGACCCTGGAAACCAGAGCCTCTGAGCATGACGGGCTGGCCACCAGCACCATCGCCTACTGCGGGCTCAACCCCGGTGAGAGTCAATTTGGCCACAAAAGAGAAGGCATCAGGAAGCGTGGCAATATCGTCGCCAAGGACCACGGTCAGGTCCACCAGACCCGGCTCGTGACCAGGGGTCTCCACGGTGAGAAGGGTAGAGTTGATTACAAAAACCTTGGCACCGGGCGTATCCCCGAAGAGCACCTTGAGGCCATCAACGAACCCGGTGCCCTTTAACATTATTATCTCGCCGCCGGAAGCGTCCCCCTCGGGTGGCTCCACCGCGGTCACCGCCAGAGGCTCTGGCGCCACGGCTTCAGGCTGGTCGGCTAAGCCCAGGTCCGGCAAGATATCGCTCAGTGCTGCCCCATCTGCCTCATAGGCGGCACCGTCAACACACCCTGGGCAAGGGCTTGGTCCATACTCTGAAGTTCCCCGGAAGGCGTCGGTGAGGCCGCAGCCCCAGAGACCCAGCAGCCCAAAGAGCACCAGTGGGAACAGGATGCCACCCGCCCGCAGTTGCCCTCGAAAGCTTTGTCGTCCCAGGAGCATAAGCCCAAACCTCGTGGCCGCTTCGAACCGCCCCAATATAGCCACACATGGCCTTAGATTCCACGAAGAACCGGTGTGCGTGGCCATTTCTCGTAACTCAGGTCTACGCCGTGCATGCTCCAGCGGGGCTCACCGTCCCTGAAGCGACTCTGTAACTTCCCGCAGGATCTTGTTGTAGGTATCCACGGAGAGCACATCTTCCAGGTCCCGAACCTTCTGGACGATCTCCGCTGCCAGCGGTGAGCGGGTTTTGCGGGACAGATGATGGGCCTTGGCGAGACTTCGAAGCGCATCCTCGAACTTGGAGAGCTTAAGCTCGGCCAAGCCAACCTGCGCCAGCGTCTTGGCCAGACCGGGGATGTCGCCGTTCATCTCCTCGAAGAGTACTGCCTTCTTGTAGAGTTCCAGCGCCTCGGCCGCCTCGCCCTGGGCCAGCTTCATGTTGCCCATCTCGTGGTAGCTGGTGGCCAGACCGGGCTTGTCGCCGATAGACTCTTTGATTTCGATGGACTGGCGGTAGTGCTCTTCGGCCTTTCCGTACTGCTTCTGCTGGTCCAGAAGCCTTCCCAGGTGGTGCAACACCCGGGCCTCGCCCAAGCGGTTTTCCTGAGCAATCTCCATTTCCAGAGAGGCTCGGTAAAGATCTTCGGCCTTTTTGAAGCGTCCGATGCGCTCAAGGACCATGGCTATATGGCGTTTTCCGGCCGCTACCCTCTTGGTATCGCCCCTGGCTTCATCCAGGGCCAGCCCCAGCCGGAACGCTTCGGCCGCTTTGTCCACCTCGCCCCGGGCAAAATGCGCCTGACCTTTCTGCAGGTAAGAGTCCGAGAGTCCATCCTGGTCTCCCACGATGCTCCAGTTGTCAACGGCCTGGGCAAACCACTCAGTGGCCGTGATCAGGTCTCCCTCGGCTACGCAGTTGACACCCAGCAGGTGGTATACCTTGGCCATGCCGGCGAGATTGGCTACCTGGGAGTAGACCTGCACGGCCCCCATCAGGAACTCACGAGCCTTCTCCCGGTTGTTGCGCTTCATCTCCCGTTCCGCCGCCTTCAGCAGAAAGGCCCCGGCCTTCTCGCCTTGCAGCCTGGCAAGCACCTCGCTCACCTCACCGCTGGGAACCTCCTCCTCCCCCCTGCCCTTAGGACCCACCGCGGATGCTGCCTGCTTAAGGTTGGGCCACGCCACGTAGCCACCCTTGTTCTTCCAGAACAGTCGGGCATGGTTCACGAGAGTACGGATGGAGGGAGCAAGCACCACCAGCACCACGGGGTAGGCCCTCAGTCCCAACTCCTCCTCCACTTCGTCAATCCCTTTGGCAGCATCGGCACTGATGGCACCGTCGCTGCTCTCCCCGGGCCAGCTATGCAGAATCGGAATCACCCTGCTGCCTGATTGGGCCGAGGCGATGACGTTACGCAACTCTGTGGCCACGTGGGTATCCGACATGGGTTGGGCCTGCCATAGGATCCTCTGGTAAGCCTGCGGCACCACCGTAAGCAGGGACTCCACCACGTCCTTGTCGGTGCAACGGATGACGCAGCAACGGGCGTCGCCAGCCTTACCGCTGAGCACCTTCCCCAGCGTCTCCAGGACCTGCCTGACTTCCGACTTGAGCTCAGATTGGGCAGGACCAGGCATCAGTAGCGACCGGTGAGGTTGAACATCAGGCTCCAGTTCAGCTTCTCGCTGGTCTTGAACCTGTTGCCGATTTCGTCAAGTTCTTTTATGTATTTGGGGTTGTACTCATTAACGCCGCCCGAAACATCGGAATTGGTTTCAACACCATTGATACCATCGAGGTCTTTTCCCGCATCGGCGAAGGTGATGAAGTGGGGCTGAATGCTGGCCAACTTGAAGGCCACGCCGAAAGAGAAATACTCGATGGGGCGCACATTGAGGGCCGCCAAGAATGAGTATATGCCGTAGTGCTCCACGTCGGTGATGCCGTCGGTCACCGGGGCGCCGTCGAGGTCTGAACGGGCCGCATCCAACTGTGCCTGTAGGGTCGCCTTCTTGGCCGGGTCGTTCTCTTTGGCCACCTCGGTGGAGAGAGCGCTCACGGTCTCCCTGAGCACCTTGGGGTCCGAGAAGGTGTAGGTGCTGCCAAAACATCCATCCGCAGCGCTGCACCGACTGGTTCCCAGGGCCTCAAACAACTCGGTGTACTCACGTCCCTCGAAGACGTAGTCGAGGCCGAATCCCAGCTCAATAGAGACCTTACGCTTGCCACCGTCCATCTCCCAGGGGATGAACTCGGCACCAATAGTCAGGCCCAGGCTGTTCCCCGGCTGTTCCAGGGTCTGGGTGCTCTCGTTGGCCATGTCGAAGAGGCTCGAGGATGATGGCACCTTAATCACACCGTGCAGATCGAAGAAGGGCTCGAAGAACCAGACAACCCGCCGGGAAATGGCCGTGTTGACCTCCACCTGCAGAAGGCCCTCGCCCACCGCCGTGTTGTTGGCCCGCTTCACAGTCGCCGTCGGGGCACGCAGCGTGGCACCGATGACCCAGGAGGCGTACTCGGGGTCCCGGTTGTAGTGCCGAGGGGCCCACCGCAGCCCAAAGCCAATGTCGCCCAGGCCGCTTCGGGTCGGCCCTTTGAACGGTATGTCGAAGATTGCATCGGTGTTGCCCGCTGCCTCGCTTGGGTCGATGTCCTTGACCTGGTTGCGCTCGTCACCCGCCGGTAAGCTGGGATGGAACCCCAGAGACATGCTGTCCGACATGACGATGGGAAGGTCCAGCCGGAACTCAAGGTCCTTGTACAGACCCATCCCAATGCCGATCCTCATAACATGTATGGCTCGCTCATAAGAAAGCTTATTGAAATCCTTAAGAACCTTCTCTGTACTATCTACACCTTCACGCAAAAGATTTGCAGATTCGCTGGTGTATTCATACTTAATCTGCAGTTTGATATCAAACGGATTGTCATTATCGAAATCGAAAGATGCCAGCACATCGGTCAACTCGGCTGCCGAGACCGACGGGGACGTGAAAAGCGCAGCTACCACGACCATGCCAATCAGACGCGTTCTCATGTTCAACCTCTACACAGCTGCCCAGACATCCCGTTCCACCCAGCACCGGTCTACCCCGAGGGAGGCCGCCGCCGATTCCAGGGGTGGGGTCGAGATAGACGGGCACTGGTTCAGAAGGCTCCAAGCCTAGTCCCGTTGCACCGGTGCTATCATTTAACGCCGTCTCGTGTCAAGCCCATTATGGCCCGCAACGCCCCTTTGCCCCTGTTCTGCCATGGATTCGTAACGCATCCCGGATTTCAGTTGACAACACAACACCGTCGGCACTACTTCTCTTCACCGGCAGGCGTTCAGGCTCTACCTGTTCTGCTGCCGAATGTCACCTCTTGACCGTTGGAGAACAATATGGCTTGCGAAAAGGTCCTCATGCCCATGGTTGGCAAGATTCTATCGGTGGATGTAAAGCAGGGCGATGCCGTTGAGGCAGACCAGCAGGTGGGGGCGTTCGAGTCCATGAAGATGGAGATGCCGCTCTTCGCCCCGGTGTCGGGCACGGTGACCTCCGTGGCCGCGAAGGTGGGCGATGTCATCGAGTCCGAGGGGCTCTTCTGCGAGATTGAGTGCTGAAGCGACGCTCAGGGCCACACGGACATCTTGGCTGAGGCCTGCTTCAAGAAGGCCTTGAACCCCCCAGGTGCGTCAAGCTCATCGATGCCGTAAATTCTTGCCGAGAATGCTCCGGCCCCGCCGGGTGAGGAGGGCTCTGCCACCATCTCCACCTCGGTGAAGAGCAGCACCTTGGGGCTGTCGTGGGCATCGCCAAGGGGGAAGCGCACTACTACCTTGGCTGTGGCAAAAGGCAGCGACCCCTGGGATACCAGACCAACGCCCGATGAGCCCACGGACACGACGTTCCCACGGTAATGCATGTTGCCCATAGAGTAGGTCACGGGCAGGTCCAAGCGGAAGCGCCCCTTCTGCATGGTCCCAAACCGGCTCATCTTCAGGCCCGCCTCTTTGCTGCGGTCTTCAGCCGCTGCGGGGGACGGCGCCGTCTCCACAGAGTGAAGAGTCACCGACGTCAGCCCGGCGCTGGTGGTCACACATCCATCCATAACCGACTCGGGGTACCCCAGAGACTCAATCAGAAACTCGTGCAGATGGGCCCTTGGACCCAACGTGTAGGCCCGCAGCCAGTTCACCCCCAGGCCGCAACTGCTGCTGTAGCCACGGTAGCTGCGGGTCACGCGCATCACCCTGGCCAACAACCTGATGCCCTGGTCGCCCGGCTGACCGCCAAAATACTCCAGCACCATGAGCGTGCCCGACGGGAAGACGATGGGGGACTCCAGCATGGCCCCGTCAAGGCTCAGATCGATGGTCTCCAGCTTCACATGCCGCTGGAGGTAGTGAAAGACGAAAGTCAACCGGTCGTGGCGCCTGTTGCTGCCACGCCTCTCGCTTCCCTTCTTCATGCACCGACCTCCAAATGGCGACGGGCCCGCCAATCCAACGACACCCTCAGTTGAGGGCTCGGAAGACCGGGGCTCCTGTGTACCTGTGTTGGCGCATTGTTAGCACACCGGTCTGTGACAGTCAATGCCAACGTAGAGCCTTTTATCACCCTTGGCTGCCACGGGGGGTACCCGCTGCGAGTTGAGAAATGTGAGATACAACAACTGCTTCGTCAAGGGGAAGTATCGTCCGAAGGTCCAGTGCGCAGCGCCCCTGCTCCATGCGACACACGACGGGGGGCTCCATGGCCCGCAGGGCCCTCGACAGGCCGGTCTCGGAGTAACCATTCAGCTCAAACACCACGGCGGCAGAGGGGATTCGCTCCGTGGGCAGTGCACCGCCGCCTACCATGGAGGAGACATCTGCCACTCCCGCCGTGACACCGGGCACTTGTGAGAGAGTCGCTGCGAAGCTCGCCGCACGCTCCTTCAACTCCTGAAGCGGAGTCTCGAGCATGTTCCAGACAGGCAGCTTCTTGCTCCAGGTGCCGTCCAGGTAGGAGATGCACGAGATCTCGAGCAGCCCCAAAGTCATCTTGTCGGGCCTGAGGGCTCTGGTCATGGGGTGGCGCTTGAGCAGGGAGATGTGCTCCTTCTTTCCCACGATAACTCCAGCCTGGGGGCCTCCCAACAGCTTATCTCCTGAAAACGAGAGAAGATCCGGGCCATCCTGGACAGCCCGGGCCACCTCCTGCTCACGCCCGGAAAGCACGCTCACCGGCTGCATGAGCCCCGAGCCCAGATCCTCGTAGAATGGCACCTTGGCCGCACGGCAAAGCTCCACCAGCGCTGACCGAGGCACCTCCTCCACGAACCCCTCCACGGCGAAGTTGGAGCGATGAGCCTTCATAACAAGGCCCGTAGCTGGCCCCAGCGCCCTCTTGTAATCGGACATGTGGGTCTTATTGGTGGTGCCTACTTCCCGCATCATTGCGCCGCCCACGGCCATAATCTCCGGAAGCCTGAAGGACCCACCAATCTCGATGAGTTCACTGCGAGAAATGACCACTTCCTTGCCCCTGGCCAGCGCCGTGAGCACCAGCAGCACGGCCGCAGCGTTGTTGTTCACCACCAGCGCTGCTTCTGCCCCCGTGAGCCTGCAGACCAGCCCCTCGGCGTGGACATATCTGCTGCCCCGCTCTCCTGCCTCGAGGTCGTACTCCAGGTTGCAGTAGCCCGACGCCACGCCCACGATATGCTCCAGCGCCTCTTTGCCCATGGGCGACCGGCCCAGATTGGTGTGAATCACAACTCCCGTGCCGTTGACCACCCGTCGCAGGCTTGGGGCCAGCGCACCTGAGGCGAAGCTGCGGGCCTCCTCCACCACCCAACTGGTGACCATGGTGCGGTCCGGCTCAAGGCGGCCCGCAAGCAGCTCGCTTCGGGCCTTGTCCAGGGCTCTTCGCACCGCAGCCACAAGCAGCGCCTCAGGCACCTGAGAACCCGAGGAGCTCACCGCCCCAAGAAGCTGTCTGACTCTCTCCACAGAGGGAAGGGCCCTCATCACCAACTGGTCCATGATGCCTCCGAAACACTTCCATCTTCACAATCAAACGCTGCCGGCCCACGAAGGAAACAGTGGCCCCAGGGCCTCCCCCGAGGCCAGCCTCGCCTGCCAGGCGGGGAACTCCTGCTCCAGCAGTTCCAGCCAGCGCTGAGGCAGCGGGGCCGTGAACTCCACGGGCTTCCGGGTCACCGGGTGCTCAAGCGCAATGCAGGCGGCGTGCAGCAGGGGCCCCGGGCCAAAAACCGACTCTGGAAGCCGGCCCCACAGCGGCTCTCTGGCCTTGCCGTATATCGGGTCTGCGGCCACGGGCCAGCCCGAATCACCCAGGTGAACCCTTATTTGATGCGTCCTGCCCGTTAGAATCCTTACCGCCAGCAGACTGTACCGGGAGTTGGAAGCCAAGCGGCGCCACAGCGTCACGGCATCCCGACCCTGGCCCTGGGTGCTCGAGTAGCGCTTGCGGTCTGCTGGATGCCTGGAGATGGGGCGGTCTATGGTGCCCCAGTCAGCACCGGGTACTCCACACACAACGGCCAGATAGCCCTTGAAGACCCGCTTTGCCAGAAACTGCGCCATGAGCCCCTCACGCCCCTCCTGACTGCGCCCAACCAGCAGCACCCCCGAGGTGCCCACATCGAGCCGATGCACGATGCCGGGCCGCTCACCCGATGCTGCCAACTCCGGAAAGCAGTGAAGCAGGCCGTTGACCACAGTGGAGTCCCAATGGCCAGGGGCGGGATGAACCACAACGCCCGAAGCCTTGTTCACAACGGCCATGTGCTGGTCCGTGTAGAGGAACTCCAGGCCCAGGTCCTGGGCGGTCAATGCCATGTCCAGCGACCTTGCCGGGGTATAGAGGATCTCCATCCCGGCTTTGAGTGACACGCCGGTCTTGGCAGCGGTCACCCCCTCGAGCAGCACTCGGCCCTCTCTGATGGCCAACTGAACCTGCGAGCGGGAGACCCCGGTTACCTCCTGGAGGAAGCGGTCCAGGCGGACCCCGGCATGGTGGGCCTCCACGACGAATTCTAGTTCATCGGCGCCGGCGTTCTCTTCGCCTGCAATTGTCTGTGAGTCGTCCAGCACTACTTGAGTCTCATGTTGTCGATTAGCCTTGTCTTGCCGATGAAGGCGGCGATGGCGGCATGGGCCTGCCCCTCAACAGCCTCCAGTTCCGAGAAGTCCATGGGGTCGAAGATTGCGATATAGTCTACCTTGGCTTCGGCATCGGAGAGAATCTGGGCCATCGCCTGTCGCAGGGCCAGGGCGTCACTCTCGCCCTGCTGGACCATGTCCCTGGCCTTCGTCAGGGCCCGAATCAGCGAGGTAGCCCTCTGGCGCTCGTCGGGGCTCAGCATGGCATTCCGAGAGGACATGGCCAGGCCGTCATCTTCCCTCACCGTAGCCCCTTCCACAATGACGATGGGCATATTGAGGTCCCGCACCATGCGCCGAATGACTTCCAGTTGCTGAAAGTCTTTGGCTCCGAAAGCGGCAAACTGTGGGATGCAGGCTGTAAAGAGCTTGAGCACCACGGTAGCGACGCCTCGGAAGTGGCCCGGCCGCTTAAGCCCACAAAGGTGCTGAGGCAGCTTCTCTACTTCTACGTGAGTCTGGAAGCCTGGGGGATACATCTCGGAGACCGTGGGGATGAAGGCAGCGTCAACTCCGGCACCTTCCAGAAGCGCCAGGTCTCTGGCCTCGTCCCGGGGGTAGCGGTCGAAGTCCTCGTTGGGCCCGAACTGTATAGGATTGACGAAGATGCTCACCACCACCACATCGCAGGCGGGTCGAAGGGCCTGAACCAGGGAGAGGTGGCCCTGGTGCAGATAGCCCATGGTTGGCACCAGCCCGACCTTTCGGCCACCGAGGCGATGAGAGAGCGACCAGCGCTGCATCTCGGCAACGGAACGGATAATCTCCATGGGGGACTCCTACTCGAAGCCGTTCTCCGGCCCGGGGAAGCTCCCCTGCCTTACCTCGGCGCCATAAGTGGCCACGGCATCAACTACTACCTGCGAGAGTTCAGCGTAGCGCTTGACGAAGCGAGGTCTGAAGCGCTCGTCGAGCCCCAGAAGATCGTGCAGCACCAATACCTGCCCGCTGCAGTGGGGGCCGGCCCCAATGCCCACGGTAGGAACGCCAACGGCCTCGGTTACCCTCTGGGCCAAGGCGCTCGGCATGCCCTCCAGCACGATGCAGAATGCCCCGGCATCCTCCAGAGCCCTGGCATCTTCCAGAAGCGCTATCGCTGCCTGCTCCTCACGACCCTGTATTTTGTATCCCCCAAACTCGTGGTAAGACTGGGGTGTCAGCCCGATGTGCCCCACCACGGGGATGCCGCTCTCCACCAGCCTGGCCACGGTGCGGGCCACCCGGACTCCCCCTTCGACCTTCACCGCCTCGGCACACCCCTCCTGGAGCAGCCTGCCGGCGTTGCGCATGGCCTCCTCGGAGGAGACCTGGAAGGTCATGAAGGGCATGTCCGCTACCAGGAGGGCCTTCTTGAGGCCCCGGGCAACGGCCCTGCAATGGTAGATGACGTCGCCCAGAGTCACCGGGATGGTGGTCTCGTGGCCTTGCACCACATTGCCCAACGAGTCGCCCACCAGGACCATGTCCACGCCGGCCATGTCGACCAGCCTGGCAAAGGTAGCGTCGTAGGCCGTTATCATTACTATCTTCTTTCCGGCGCGCCGCATCGCACGAATGCGGGGCACGGTAATCTTATCCGAAGCCAAGGTTCCCTCCCACGGGTACGGCCGGCATCATAAGCGGCGCATACTCCATTTGCAATCACGACGAGCTTAAGCGGGCCGCCCAAGCGCCAAAAATCTTTTGACTTTGCCCCGACTCAAGGCTATGGTCCGGCCCAATTGCAGCCAGGTCTGCAAAATTCGATGATAAGGGGGTAGTACAGAAGTATGGACAAGATTTTCGACGACAGCGACGATTTCGGGAAGCTTCTGGCGGAACACGAGTCGACCAATCAGGTCCGTGAGGGCGAGATTGTGGACGGCAAGGTGGTTCTGGTCACCAAGGACTACGTGATGGTGGACATCGGCCACAAGTCTGAAGGCCGAATTCCCATCGACGAGTTCATCGGCGTGGACGGCAAGGTCCAGGTCAAAGAGGGCGACAGGATCAGCGTCTACGTTGACGAAGTGGACAGCGAAGATGGTCTGGCTCAGCTCTCCAAGGACAAGGCCGACAAGCTCCGCATCTGGGACGAAATCGACCGTGCATGCGAGCGTGGCGAGCTCATCGAGGGTCTCATCACCGGCAGGGTCAAGGGCGGCCTCACCGTGGACATCGGCGTCAAGGCCTTCCTCCCGGGCTCCCAGGTGGACCTGCGCCCCGTGCGCAACCTGGAGAAGTTCATCGGGCAGCGCTACAAGTTCAAGATCATCAAGTTTAATAAGAAGAGAGGAAATATCGTTCTCTCCCGCCGTGCCCTCCTCGAGAAGGAGAGGCAGGAGCTCAAGGAGAGGACCCTCGAGAAGATCGAGGAAGGCAGCATCATCGACGGCATCGTCAAGAACATCACGGACTACGGCTGCTTCGTGGACCTGGGTGGCATCGACGGCCTGCTGCACATCACCGATATGTCCTGGGGCAGGGTTAACCACCCCAGTGAGCTCTTCAAGGTGGGCGACGAAGTCCGCGTGAAGGTGCTCAAGTTCGACGCCGACGCTGAGAGAGTCTCCCTGGGCCTCAAGCAGCTCAGCGAAGACCCCTGGACCCGCCTCGCAGGCAAGTACGAAATCGGCCAGCGCATCACCGGCAAGGTGGTCAACCTCACCGAGTACGGCGCATTCGTCGAAATCGAAGAGGGCATCGAGGGCCTCGTGCACGTCTCCGAGATGTCTTGGGTCAAGCGCATCAAGCACCCCAACCAGATGGTGGCCATGGGCGACGTCGTCGAGACCATCATTCTGGAAGTGGACTCGGCCAACCGCCGCCTCTCGCTCGGCATGAAGCAGATCGAAGAGAACCCCTGGGACCGCCTCAAGAAGAGCTATCCCGAGGGCGCCGTCATCCGCTCCAAGGTCCGCAACGTCACCAACTTCGGCGTCTTCGTGGGCATCGAGGATGGTATCGACGGCCTCATCCACGTCAGCGACATCTCCTGGTCCAACAAGGCCAAGAACCCCATGGAGCTGTTCAAGAAGGGCCAGGACGTTGAGGCGAAGGTTGTCTCCATCGACGTGGAGAACCAGCGCTTCTCCCTCTCCATCAAAGACCTCTATCCCGACCCATGGCAGGACGTCGACCGGAGATTCCCCATCGGCACCGTCATCGAGGGCAAGGTCACCAAGGTCTTCGACTTTGGCGCCGTGGTGGAGATCAGCGAGGAGATCGAAGGCCTCGTCCACATCACCGAGATGTCCGAAGACAAGGTCCAGGACATTCACAAGGTGGTCAAGGAAGGCGACACCCTTCGCTCCAAGGTCATCAGCCTGATTCCCGAAGAGCGCAAGATCGGCCTCTCGGTCAAGCGTCTGCTTGAGTCCGAAGCCCGTGAAACCTCCGAAGAGATCGCCCGCCGCCAGAAGGCCCGCTCGGGAACCGTCATGGGCGACCTCCTCCGTGAGCGCTTTGGCGAGAAGCTCGAAGGCTTCAGCGACAAAGACAAGAGATAAGCTCCCCGCCCGCCCCCTCCTTAGTCCTCCCCCAGCAACAGCGCAGCTCACCCAGCCGTCTCCCTGCCCTCACCCTGCCCTCACCCATTTCCCACGCAATCCGGATCAAGCATATGCCTTTGATACGGGAGGCTGCGATAGGGGT
>CAZQHM010000056.1:0-30330 GCA_964593355.1 uncultured Myxococcales bacterium | reverse complement strand
CTCACCCCTCACCCCTCACCCCTCACCCCTCACCCCTCACCCCTCACCATAGAGGAGAGCCTCTCCCGAGCCTTTGCCAGCACCCTCTCCACGGCCTTGGGGCTGCTCTGCAGTACCGCTGCCACCTCCTCAAGGCTCATGCCTTCGTAGTGCCTCAGCAGAACAGCCACACGATATCGCTCGGGAAGCTCGCCAACGGCCCGGGCCAGGAGCGCATGGGCCCGGCGCCGCTCCCACTCTTGGGCCTCGCTTCCCGGATCCACTGGCTCATCCTCCAGCTCAACAGATACGCCCAATCTCTGCTTCCTGCCCGCATCCAGGCAGACATTCACCAGAACTCTGTAGAACCACGATGAAAAGGGCTTGTCGGGGACGTAGCTCCCCGCCGACCGAAAGATCCTGAGAAAGGCCTCCTGAACCAGATCCCGTGCTGCCTCGTCATCCCTGACGTAGCGCCAGGCGAACCGCCAAGCGGCCTTCTCATATCTCTGAACGATGTGCCTGAAGGCATCCACATCTCCAGACCCCACCAGCTTCATGACCTGGTGGTCCGTGGGCTCGCCTCTGGTGACACTGTTCCCCTGATCGGACACGACGGTTCTCCACAAAAACTATGTGAAATATGCGTTTTTCAGCATCCGAGTCAAGGATGTTTGCGATTCCGTTGAGTTGCGACCGCAGATGCACTATTTGCCGCAACCGCCGCAGCCGCCGCAGCCGGCCTTCTCCTTCTTCTTGCCGCAGCCGGCCTTCTTCTCTGCCAGAGCAGCGAAGCGCTCCTGAATGGCCGCCGGATCTTTGCCGGAAATGTAGACTACAGCGCCGTCCACGGCGTTCTCGACCAGCATCGCTGCTCCATCAAGCCCGCACAGGCAGAAGGGGCCGCAGCCACAGCCCTTGCCATCCTTGTGGGCGCAGCCTTTGCCTTTGCCCTCGCCGCAGCCGCAGCCTTTGCCGTCCTTGCCACACTCGCAGGTCTTGCCATCGGCGCAGCCACAGCCCTTGCCGTCCTTGTGGGCGCAGCCTTTGCCTTTGCCCTCGCCGCAGCCACAGCCCTTGCCGTCCTTGCCACACTCGCAGGTCTTGCCATCGGCGCAGCCACAGCCCTTGCCGTCGGCTCCACACTTGCAGCCTTCGCCGCAACCGCAACCAACGCCGGCATCCTTGTCGGCCTTGACCTTCGCCAGGTGATCCTGCAAGGCCGCAACGTCCGCAGCGGCAACCTTGACGCCAATCTTGACGCCGTCGGCGGTGTTCTCAACGGTCAGTTCGGCGCCTTTCAAGAAGCCCTTGTGACCTTTGCAGCCCACGCCGGCAAAGGCACTACCTGCCATGAAAACGCCAACCAATACCAAAACCAAAGTAAGAGATCTTTTCATTTGAGTCCTCCATATTTGCTCAAATAAGTAAAACAACTATCACTCCTCGGATGCCCCGTTGCATCCGCATGAAGTCGACTGGAATCCACCGCACGAGCCGGCACCGACTGCGCCTTCATTCGGGGCAGGTATTGGCTCATCCACTGCGGCCCCCGGACTGCACGTCAGGCCCTCTTCGGACCCTTCCTGGGCAGAGACAAAGGCCTCGCCATGTGCCCCATGGCCGCCGCTGCAACCACCACCTCCAACAAGCTCAGCCCCCTCCGACACCCCGCAACCGGCGCAACCGGGCGACGCAGCACCCAGCACATCGGCACCAGCTTTGGCAGCACAGCCTGTGCAGCCGACGCAAGCGGCGGAGCACATAGGATTGGTGCACATGCGCTGCTGAAGCAGGGCATCGAAGCCCTTCTGCTGTTCGGTGTTGAGCAAGCGTCGCATGGTCAGCAGGTGGTCTACAGTGAGGTCCTGAATTTCTTGCTGGCTGCGGGCAATAGCGGCGGTCTCGGCCCGCAGCGCCTTGATATCTGGTGCATCGCTAGCTATCAGCATTGCAAGAGAGTGCTTTCGATCCCGAATCTCTTCTTTCACCGGCACCAGTGCACTGTTGAGTGCGGCCCTGGCCTCAACTATGGCCTTCTCCTGCGCCTCGTCGATGGAGGCGTAGCGCTCCAATTGGGCAACAAAACGGTCCCGCTTCGACTCATGCCCCACGGGCAGCGGCTCTGGTTGTGGCGACTCAGGCTCGCTCATCAGGGTTACGGCGGCGAATCCTACTGCCACACCGAGGTTGGCCAGAAGCGATAACGCCAGCATCCAGGGAAGCGCCCTTGCAATTCGGGAGTCTCTCTTCATCTCAACACTCCAGTGCCAGGCAGCGCTGCGGGGCCCCCGGGGGGACCTGACGCAGCGATTTCCGTAACGTACCAGCTGAATGGAAGGTCTTCGGCGTCGGCTTCGAAGGTGGGTGCAACCTGGGGAGCCCTCTGAACATCCGATTGAGGCACCACGGCAGGCTCGGGTTGCAGCTTCGCCGCCAGCCCAGCCCCGGTCACACCAGCCACTGCCACTGCCAGCACCGCGGCAACGTAGAACGCCAATCTCATCCTCTTGGGTAGCCAGAACAGGGTGCTCACCGAGGTGCTCCTTGACGCTGCCTCCAAACGAACCGAAGCCATGATGCTCTCTTGCAGGCTCGAAGGCACAGGTGGCACTACATCCAACGCCTCGCTGCCTTGGGTCTCCCTCAGAAGCTGCGCTACGGTCAGAGCCCGCCTGCACCCATCACACTGGCCGCAGTGCTCCAAAGCCCCCGCCGAGAGCCCAGGCCCATGGGCCCCCTCTCCCCGGCGCAAAAGCTCAAGCTCAACATCCCTGCATCGCATCGCACCACCTCCAACAACCCATACAACGAAGGTCGCCGAGGAATCCCCCCCCACCGACAGGATTTCTTATGGCAGGGCCATCTCGAAATGGCGCGGGTGCCTTCATGGCTTGTGGGATGGTCCCCTGGCCTCCACTGGGCTCGGGCGTGCGTAGCGCCGATTATGGATTTCGTGAAGTTCCGCAGGCAGGCTTTGCGACCCTGCCCGGAGAGGCATCAGTTGGTGCCATGTGGCACAATGTAGCGTTAGCCCAGAAGCATCGAACCGGCTCTGGTCAGCCCAGGGCCGCCTTGGCTTCTTCCAGGTAGCCCTTCCTCACTGCGTCGTCCACCATGGGCACGCCGGCGAAGAAGTGATGGGCCTTCACATCCATACCGCAGAAGGCGAAGACGCCTTTGTCCTGTGTCTTTCGAATGGCTTCGAACATCCCGTTGCCCTCGTAGACCGGGGCCGGGGTGCCCTGGGTGGTGAGAAGCAGCACCTGCTTCTGCTTGAGAAGCCCCTCGATGCCGCTGGCACCGTACTGATATGCAAAGCCGTAGATGAACACCCGATCGATGTAGCCTTTGAGGATGGCGGGGAAGCCGGTCCACCAAAGGGGGTAGATGAAGGTCAACTGCTCGGCCCAGGTCACCAGGCGCTGCTCCTCGCCCACGTCCGCTTGAACCTTCCCTGCCTTCATTTCGACAAAATCGGCCACCCCCAGCGAAGGCTGGAATCCCAGCGCATAGAGGTCACGCACCACGACTTCATCTCCCCTGGCCTCAGATGCGCCAACTACGGCCTGAAGGATGGCATTATTGAAGCTCTGGGGATTAGGATGGGCATAAATAATAAGATGTTTGATTCCCATGGCATTCTCCTGTATCACAATGTCTACGGTCGCCTATATTGCGAACGTCAGGCCCCGACTTCAAGTGGCCATAGCGTTCGCCGCTGCACCAGTGGCTGTTGAAGCCGGCTTCCCAACCGTAAGCATTGCCCCGGGCGGGGGTTCGGGCTAGTATATGCCGACTCGCTGGGGGGAATGATGAGCGAAGCTGTATCAAGAGCGGCGGCGGCTGGTCGGTTGGTATTGAGTTTCATCAAGCGCAACTGGCCCATCTGGACCATAGGCAGTGTGGCTCTGCTGATTACGGCGGGTGCCCTGATGTGGTGGGTCTGGTTGCCCGGCAAGCTGGAATCGCTGGTAACGAGGGTTGAGGGCTCGGTAGAGAAACTCACGGGCGCTCCCATGACTCACCAGAAGTTGGAGCTTCACGGTCTTGAGCGGCTGACCATGGAGGGTGTGGTCTTCGGTGCTGCGGAGTCGCCTCTTTTCAAGGCTTCCCGCATCGACGTGGACATCGACCCGTGGGCGTACGACGACGGCCTGCCGCTGGTGCTGGCGGTTCGCCTTGACGGCGTCGAGTTGATGGCGGTGAGGAACGCCGACGGTACTGATAACGTCACGCCGATAGTGAAGACGGTGATCGAGAAGCTGTCGCAGAAGGGTGACGGAGGGCCTCCTGGGCTACTCTCGCGGCTGATTCGCATGAGCCCCCGGATTATCATGGAGAACGTCTCGGTGCAGGTGGTTCAACTGCCCGATGCCGACGCCGACAGCAAGGCCGAACCGCAAGAAATCGTTCACTTTATCAACGGCAAGGTGGACATCTACAACCCCGGGCTTGCCAAGAGCGAGCGCAAACTGCAGTTGGATGCCGGTTTCGAATCGTTGACGGGGGAGAGCAAGGCCCGGTTCGCCATGGACATAGACCTGAGCAAGCGTGGGGTCCAGGCCCTGGCGGAATTCACCCCTCCTTTGCCCATAAGGGCGCTTGGCCACAGCGTCGACGTTGAGAAGGTGCAGTTCAAGAAGGATGAGTTCGTTGAGGTGGTCCTCTCCAAGGCGGTGCTTGAGAACCCCATGTCAACGCCTGAGCGATTCCGCTCGGTTCTGCTGAAGGCCGCTGGGGCCGCCGGCGTTGCCGGAGCCGAAGCCCTGGTCGACAGGGCGCTGAACCCGCAGAACGAGGTTGCGGCGCTCATGGCACCGCTGAAGCAGCGCATGGCTTCCATGAAGTATCCACCGGAGACCTACCAGCGCCTGCAAAGTGACGTTGAGCACCTGGTCACCTCCATAGCCAGACGCCTTCCCCAGGAGGCCGAGTTCGAAACCATAGAGTTCGACGGCGTTCGGATGCTGCTGACCGAATCGAGAACACCATCGGGGTACCTGGGCCGCAAGCTGCGCCTTTCTGTATCCAGCGGCGGCCCCCTGCTGGAGGCCAGCGCCGACTGGGTTGAGGAGGCGGAGACGGGAAGGGTTGATTTCGACGTTACCTCACCTGGGCGACTGCTCCAGGCGCGAGGCTTTGCTGCCAGAGACGGCGAGAAGAGCTCTCTGGAGGCCAACATCGAGTGGAGCATGGACGAGCCCCACCTGCAGCTTTCGGCCACGGTGGCCTACGACGGCCGCTGGAACGCTTCGGTGAAGGGGCAACTGCGCTCGGAGCGACCGGCCATGGCCCTCTCTGGAACCGCAACGCTGAAGGGCAAGGCGGTAACGGTTCAGGCCGAAGGCAAGCTGGACCTGCCGGGGCTGGCAGTGGGCACGTTTGCCGGTAACTACTCGGGCAAGGCATGGAACGTGGACTTCAAAGGCGACGTGGTGCCCCCGGCAGGCGGCGGAACCTGGAGCGTGGACGCTGCGCTGGACTCCAGCACCCTGCTGCGGCGCCTTTTGCTTGAGGCCGAGGGTGGCGTAGTGCTGCCTGTGGGCCCGTACGACTTGCGGTTCAACAAGGCTCGGCTGGGCAGAGATTCGGTGCTGCATATCGAGAACGTGGCCCTGGCACCCAAAGGGGCCAATCCCGAGCGGGCCCTGCTGCGCATCGCCGACATCGCACTGACCATGACCGACGGCAGCCTCGGAGCTCTTCCGGGCCATATCAGCGAAGCTCAGTCCGGCGGCGACCTCAAGTCGCTCCTGGGGCGCGTGCTGAAGAAGGTCGAGGTCGTGGAGCCGGTGCTGGTGCTGACCCAGCCCCCAAAACTACCCACGGCATCCCGGCCAGGCAGCGGTGACGACAACACCGCCCAGGATAAGCTGCTGGATGCCCTGGAGGAGGAACGCAAGTCCAAGAAAGTGGTCATGAACGAGTCCATCAGGAAGTTCTTGCACTCCGCCGTGACCCGCACCGACAAAGGCGTCCGCTCACTGGTCAGCCACTTCATCTCCTTTGGAGACATGTTCCCCATAGACGAGGTTGTTATCAAAGAGGGACGGTTCGAATACACCGACGCCGTCTCTCCCCAGGACCGCCTACTGAACGAGCTTTCGCACTTCAACGCCACGGTGCTCAAAGAGAAGCGCCCGGGTCTCGGCGGAAAGTTCTCCATCGAAGCCAGCTTCGTCATGCCCAGCTCCGACATGGGCTCCGGGGCTACCCTCAAGGCCAACGTTGACCTGGCCACGGGGAATATGTCCGGCGACTTCACAGTCGACAAACTGGCCCTCTACCCCTACCGATTCTTCTTCCCCTCCATTGTCGTACCCGACCGGCTCTCCATGCTCAAAGGAGCACATCTGGGATTCAACTACGTCACCGAAACGGGGCGCTTCACCCTCTGGGGGGGAGGACAGGTCAGCGGAATCAGCCTCGTCTCCGCCCGTATCTCCGAGAAGCCCATCGATAACCTCGATTTCGTCATCTCTATTGGCGAATCCGCCGAGGCCGGCCTCACCTTCGACCTCAACCAGCAGCGCCTCTTCACCGACACCCCGCTGCTGGCCAAATTCGGCAAGATCCCCGCTGCAAGCATGGAGTTCTCCGTTGATGCCGCGGTGCCCGACTACCCCAAATTCCAGTGGCGCCTCTCCGTGCCGCCCCTACCTGTCGACGACCTCCTGGACTCGGTGCCCCTGCCGCTGCGCGCCACCCTCAACGGTATGAAGGTCGACGGCACCCTGGGCTTCTCCGTGGGCATCAGCGGCGACAGCGCCAACCTCAACGACCTCACCTTCGCCTTCAACGGAGGCGACACCCCCGTGGCCGTCTCCACCCCTGCCCCCAACGCCGACTACCACCGCCTCACGGGCTCCTTCGTCCATAGACCCTTCACCGCCAAAGGCCGCAAAATCAACATCGGCCAGGGCCCCAACTACTGGCCCATCGAGAGAATCTCGCCCTGGCTCGTCCTGGCCGTGACCACCACCGAAGACGGCGGCTTCTTCCGCCACTCGGGGTTCAACACCCTACAGATCAAAAACTCCATCGCTGCCAACCTTGAAGAAGCACGTTTTGTGCGTGGTGCGTCAACGATAACTATGCAGTTGATGAAGAATCTGTTCTTGAGTCATGAGAAGACTCTGGCAAGAAAATTCCAGGAGATTATCCTGACGTGGCTGGCCGAAAGAGAGCTGGGCAAAGAGAAGATAATCGAGGTCTACCTCAACATCATCGAATGGGGCAACGGAGTCTACGGCATCAAGGAGGCCTGCGACCACTACTTCAACGGCCTCCCCCCCGAACAGATCTCCGCTGCTCAAGCGGCCTTCCTGGCCAGCTTCATCCCCTACCCCCGCCCCTTCGATTCCAAGTGGTCCGGGGGCTTCAACGGTAAACGAACCAAGAGCTGGGAGCGCTGGTGGAACCGCCGACTCAAGACCGTGCAGAGGGTCGTACGGGCAATGGAGCTCAACTGCTCCACAATCGAGTCCAGATGCCCATCCAGCATTGATTATTGCTCAGCCTTGAGGAGAATCTGCGTCGACCCCGCCGGCGAGTTCGAGCAGGTCAAAGAGATCAAGTCCCTGGACGAACTCTTCAGGCCGCAAGAAGGGGCCGGACCCGGGCTGCTCCCCACCGACGTCGACGACACGGGAACGGCAGACGGCGACGAGGATATGCTGTAGCTTCGGAACCTGAATCGATTACCCGCCACTCCTCAACGGGTGGCTGGCATGGAGGCGACAGTGCCGAAAAACGTCTACCCGAACAGGACGCCACGGTCGAGAGGGCCGAACTATCGCAAGCTGGCCTCCTGGGCTGTCTATCTTGGCATCGCTGGGTTCATTCTAGCGTTATTGGTTTTTACTCGAACAATACTGCTGCCTTTTGTTATAGCACTGCTGATAGCCTATATTCTCGAGCCCGCGGTCACGCGGCTCCATAAGAAGGGCTTCCCCCGATTTCTGGGCGTCATCGCTGTCTACGTTGCCGTCATTGGCAGCATCGCCACTTTTGTATACTTTCTAGTGCCAATAGTTGATGTAGAATCGAAAAAATTTGCAAAAACCTTTAGCACTGCCGTTAAGAGTGCCCCGAAGATGTACGAGGGCCTGGAATCCGAGGTGGGGGCCCTAATCGACAGCATCTCCACCAGCGACCAGGGCAGCGTACCAGGCAGCGGGGCCGTGGCGCCTGAGGACCAGTGGGGCTTCGGTCCGGCGCTCCAGAGGTTGCCCTCGGTTTCGCCCACCAGCCTTGCAACCATTCAGGACCTTACCTTCGACTCGTCCCCCCAGGAGTACGCTGCAGCGGGGCTGGACAATGTCCCAACGGCACAAGGGGGACGGATAGATGCAGTTACGCAGCAGTTCAAACCGGCCCGCGAACCCGACAGCGCCCTCACCGTGGAGATGCAGAAACCAGGCAGCTTCGGCATAAAGTTTGGGAAGACTCCCATCGAGGTGCGCAAGAGTGGGGATGGTGCATGGGTGCTCTCCTCGGGCCAGGACCAGGGCAGCGATGGCAGCATGGCAGACCTCAAGAACCAGGTCATTTCGGCCATGCGTACGGGGCTGCAACAGATATCGACATCTCTGCTCAACGGGCTGCTGGGCTTCTTCCAGGGACTGGTCTCGGGCCTCCTTCAGTTGTTGGTTGGCCTGGTCATAGTCTTCCTTGTGGGCGCCTTCGCCATGATGGACGGCCCGGCCATCTTGCGCCTGGCCAAAGAGAACGTCCCCAGGAGATGGCGAGATGACCTGACAGAACTGCTGGACCGCCTGGACAAAGGACTCTCTGGAGTGGTCAGGGGACAACTGCTCATATGTCTGGTAAACGGCGTGCTCTCAACCATAGGCTTCTTGATCTTCATCCCCGAATACGCGGTGGTGCTCGGCATTCTGGCAGGCCTGCTGTCGCTGGTTCCAATCTTCGGAACCATCATCTCCTCGGCGCCGGCCGTGCTCATTGCAATGTCCATCAGCTTCGGCCATGCCGTGGGCGTCCTGGCCTGGATTCTCGGCATCCACTTTGTTGAGGCCTACATTCTCAACCCCAATATCATCGGCCACCACGCCAGAATCCACCCCATCCTCGTGGTCTTCGTGCTCATTCTTGGTGAGTCGTTCTTCGGCCTCACAGGAATCTTGCTGGCCGTGCCCGCAACCTCATTGATCCAGACGGTTATCCTCTTCGCCTGGTCCAGGGCCAAACGTCAGGTATTGTAGAGCTGTCTCATTAGTGGATGGGACCCTCAGCCTCTCTTCGTCATATTCGCGCCAAGTGCCCACAGCCTGCGGGAGGCCCACCGCCGTGCCGCGCTCACAACAGGTGCCACGCCCCCTGATGCAGCCACCAGGGCCAGGACGTCGGTGACCCGCTCGGGGGTGGCACCGGGCAGGCGCCAGAAGCCCTCGTCGCCCGGAGTAGCAATGAGCTTGACCCAATGGGGTGGCGCCGCTGCCTCCTCCCCCATCAAGGGCCATGGCGTTCGCATGAGGCCTTGCGCCAGCCAGCCAGTAACGCCAAGAGCGGCCTCCAGACCTGCGCCACGCAGCCTCTGGTGAACCCACCCCCAATCCAAGCCCTCAATCCTGGCAAGCCTGTCAAGATCGGCCAGATCCTTCATCTTGAACCTGTACCCGTGGCGTACAAGATGCAGCACACCAACCACAATGCTGGCGCTGGGCGACGGCATCAGGGCCCCTACTGGACCTTGCAGCGTCCCCTGGTGCGAAGAGAGCTCCCCGTACCCCACCGAAGCCTCGACGGTAGCCAGAAGCGACGAGTGGAGTTCCACGCAGAAACCATCCCGACAAACATTGATGCCCGTTGCCAAATCCCTGGGAACCCACGGACTCTCGTTGGCAACATAGCCCCCTTTCTCCAGCGCCTCGGCACATGCCTGCAACTCCCCGGCAGGCACCAGCAGGTCCAGGTCGCCGCATGGCCGCTGCCATGGCCCACGGTACAGCAGTCCTCCCAGAGCGGCCCCTTTCATCAGCAAGGGGGCCGAAAATCCGGCCCGGGCCAACAGTCCCAGCGCCTCGTCCCGCTGCCTCTCATAGCGCAACCACCAGCTCACATCCCGCCGTCTCACCCGGACAGCCCACTCCTCCACCTGGCTGGTTGTCCATTTGGCGGGAAGCCACTGCCCAAGCGCCATAATGGCGTCGAGCACCGGGGCGACCGTTCCGTGTCGTTCCGCACCCAGAAGCAGCCGCTCCAGGGAAGGCAACGGTTCGGAGCCGCGCAGGATACCCATTGGTAGAAAAGGGGACGCAGAGGAGAGCCCCGCAAGCAACTCCCACTCCAGGCGTGACAGCGGCGCCACGGGGCTATTTCCCTGCGGGTGGCACGGCCTTGGAAGCTGGCTTGCCGCCGCCAGGGTGGCCGTCACCCGCCGCCTTATCGCTGGCGGGAGAAGATGAAGATGAGGCAGCAGCGTCGGCAGGCTTCGTCCCATCTTGCCCGGGTGGCACATCGCCCGTTGAGGGGGCCACGTCTTTTGTCGGGGCAGGCGCAGCGAGCCGCTTCACCGCCTCGTCGAACTCGCCGTCGACGATGAACATGTATATCCAGGGAAAGAGCGGGACCGGCCTCTTGCACTTCCCCGACATCGTGTAGAGTTCACATCGGTTTCTGAGGCTGTCGAGGTCTGCAACCAGGTCACGAACGGGAACCTTCGGGTGGGCACCCAGGCCAAGCACCTTGCCCTGGCTAGCCTCCAGAGCCGCTAGAATCTCCCCCGACTTACTGCGCTCAACCCTCAGGGCTTCGACAACCTCTCCGCCACTGGATCGAAACACCAGCAGATACTCACCCGGGCTTACGAAGAGGTAGGGCTCGGCCTCTGTCCGGGCCCTTCGTTTCGCTTCTGCCTCGTCCGCCGCCTTCTTCGTCGCAAGAGCCTCCTCGGTCAGTTCGGGTTGGGCAACGACGTCCGACGCACCGCCGGGGTCAACAGCACCAGCGTCGGCAGGGAGCGTGTCGCCCTCCGGTTCTACGCCGACCGCCTCATTGATGGCCTCATTGGGCTCCAAGAGCCCCAATTCCACCCCGTAACGCTCCATGACGCCCGCTACATGATTGCTCCACACCTCATGAGCATTCTTCAAGGCGGCACCACCGGCCAGAATAGCGGCATAGTCCATGTCCGGCAGACAGGCAGGCAAGCGGGGCTCTCCCCTGGCAACAAAGTCCTCGGGGAAAGAGGAGGCCGAGACGCCCAGCCACCTCACGGGCCAAACCGACGCCTCGGCGGCGGGAGAAGTGCCCTGAGAAATCAGAGTCCGAGATGCAATGCGTTTTGACTCCCGGGGACTGAGCAGCGGAATGTAGGCCAAGGTCTCCGAGTCATCAACAACCACCAGCCTGACCCTGGAGAGGTCCGCTGCCGCGGCTGTGTGAAGCACCTGGGCCAGGACCCCGTACGGCAGGTCCCGGTCCGCGGCAACGGTCACGGCGTCACAGGTGAGCAACCAAAGAGGCGCCTTGTCGTCCAGGCGGCGCAGCAAAGCCTTTCGTCCCTTCTGGAAGTACTCCAACTGCTGGAGCAGCGGCAAAATGAGGTACCGCTGCCTCTCACCGGGTGCCTTCTCCCGATTCACTGAGTAGACGGCCTCAGCTTGTGTGGTCTTTTCGGTGCAGGGCTGACCTGATGCGTCAGTACAAGTTATATCTCCAACTTTATAACGATTCACAAATATTTCACGACGACTGACGCTAATGACCAGTTCTCGGGCAAAATCTACAGAAGAGTGCCCCGATGCCCCCGGAACGCTGATGGAGCGATAGTCGCCAACAACGGGCTCCAGGGTATTGAGGCTCTGGCTCATGGGCAGTCGCACACCACAAAGGGAGGTGAAGTAGTCGTACATCCCGGAGGATGCTTCTACGGCGGAGGGCATCTCCACGGAACTTTTCGGAGTATCGACCACAGGCTCTGCGATGAGGGGCGGTTCGTCCTCCCACCCCGAGGGGCCCACCATGGGGGCCAGAAATGGGACACCGCTTTCAAAGGTCTCGGGCTCCACACGTGGTACAGTGGTACCACTGCCTGAGTTTCCGCCATCTTCGGCCGCAGCGACAGTTGTGGTCTTCTGCCCATGCATCCCATCGCACCCCGGCGCAAAGAGAGCGCCCGCCGCAATCACAGCCACAACTGGTAAGGTAACCGAGCCCTTCAGAGCACAACGATGCCAACTCATGAAAGCTCCCTCCAAGTTATGGTACACCCCTCAATCACCAGCCAAGGCCCCACTGCCTGCCCGCAAGTCGCCCAAAGGGTCTCACGGGGGCCTGGGTCACCCGAGCACGGTCACCGATATTCGGCGCTGGTGCGGTGTCTCCCGGTGTTCCCAGAGGAAGACCCCCTGCCAGGTGCCCAGGGAGAGCGCCCCGTTGCGAACGGGCACCACCACGGACGACTCGGTGAGGGCACAGCGGATGTGGGACGACATGTCGTCGGGTCCCTCGCTCCGGTGCCGGTACATCTCGTGCCCGTCGGGCACCAGCCGCTCGAAATAGGTCTCGAGATCCCGGATAACATCGGGATCGGCCTTTTCGTTAATAGTCAGCGATGCGCTGGTATGATGAACGAACACATGGCAGATTCCATCGGACACCCCCGAGCCACGGACGATTTCGTCCACTCTCCCGGTGATATCAACCATCACGCGTCCCGGCGTGCTCACGGTAATGCCGGCACACTTCACCATGTCTCTCCTCCAGGTTCAGGTCATCCGGGGGTGTACCCCGGCTCAATACCTCATTAGCGAGGCCCGCTATGCCTACCCGCACCGCCACAGTATGTCAAGGCAAGAACCCAGGGCAACCCCAGGCCAACTGCATCTTGTCGACCGGAGCGTCCCGTCGGCCAGGGAAATCCCCTCTCCCGCCCCGGGAGGGCTGGGGTGAGGGCCAGCCCGCCCTAACTCTGCCTTGCCCAGTCGTGCTGCTCTGCGCGATAGTGACCTTGTTGCGCTTCAGTGCCCCCGATATCGTTGCGGAGCCTGAACCTTCCCGGGAGGCATCATGAATTCCAACGCCGGTAATGCCCGGTGGCACATCACCGACGACTGCTTCGCCTGCGGCGCGTGCAAGGAGGCAGCACCGGGGCTGATCATCATCGACGAAGGGGCAGGCGTGGCGAAGGTGGCCTTGCAACCGCGTAACGATCAAGATGAGAGGGCCTTGCAACACGCTGCGGCGCTCTGCCCCGTGGTGGCAATCAGGCGAACCCTGCCCAAAGCGTAGATTTTTTGCACACTTAGGTCGATATCTGCACACAAGCTCTCAGGAGCCATCTTGCCTTGGGGCTGGTTTCGTTGTAGTATCGGCGGGTTCGGCACCCTGAACCATCTGGCACGCTTCGTGCTATAAGTCCTACGGGCTTTGAAAAGAATCGGAGGTTTGAGATGAAAAAGGTAACCAGCACTACTCGTTTCGCGGCAGCGGCCTTCGGGTTGTTCGCGTTCGTGCTTTTCTCGGGCAGTACCGCCCCCATGTGCGGGATTCAGGTGGACGAACCCGAGTACCAGAATGAGTGTACGCAGGCTTCGGACTGCGACGGCCTTGCCCACGACGACTGTGAGGGCGCATGGAGCTGTGACAGCGGCACATGCAATTGGGAATGCGAGACTGTGACTCCGCCGGATCCCGAAGAGGAATACTGCTCTTCCGACGCCGACTGCGGCCAGGGCGAATACTGCACTATCTCCGACGGTGACTGCTTCGTGGAGGGATGCACGGGCCAGACCATGGAGAACGGCGCCATGGAGATGGACCCCGAGGGCAAGATGGCCCCCTGCCCCTGCTTGGGCGTCTGCAAGGACAAGCCGGTGAAGAAGACCGACTGCATGTCCGACGCCGACTGCGGCGCCGACCAGCACTGCAGCGTCAGCGACGGCGACTGCCTGGCTCCTCCCGGGTGCGGTGGTGACGCCGGCTTCGAATGTCCCGCTGTTTGCTACGGCATCTGCGTGGACAACACTGTAATCTGGCCCCCGGTTTCGGAGTGCAACGTCGACGCCGACTGCAAGCCGGGCTACAAGTGCGAGATGGTGGACTGCGTGGCCCCCCCATGCGAGGAGGGCGAGGCGTGCCCGGCCATATGCGAGCTCATCAACAAGTGCGTCAAGTCCCAAGAGCCCCCTCCCAGCCAGTGTGACAGCGATACGGACTGCAAGCCCGGCTTCGTTTGCCAGCTGGACTGCTGGGCCCCCGCTGACCCCAACGGTGAGATGGACATGGCCTGCCTCCTCTACGGCACCTGCGTCCCGGGAACCAACAACGGCTGCAGCAACGACGCTGAGTGCGGAGATGGGATGCAGTGCGTCATCGAGACGGTCTGCTCCGGCGCTTCCGAGCCCGTTGACCCCGACGACCCCGCTTCTGACCCCTACTTCTGGGAAGAGTGCCAGACCTACGGCGTCTGCCAGCCCAAACCTACCGGCTGCACCGACTCCTCAGAGTGCCCCGCCGGCCAGATTTGCCTGGTCGACTACATCTGCCCTCCCTGCTACTACGATGAAGCCGGTGAGCCCTCGGAGAACGGCGACCCCATGCCTCCTTGCGAGCCCTGCATCCCCGAAGGCATTTGCGTCGATGAAGAACCCCCAATCTCCGAGTGTTACGAAGACTCCCAGTGCGGACCGGGATACTATTGCCAGCTTGAGGAGCAGTGCCCCTCCTGCAGCTATCAGGACCCGCCCTGCATGGCCCCCTGCCAACTCGTAGGCAAGTGCGTTCCCAAGTCCTCCGAGTGCCAGGTTGACTCCGACTGCGGCCCCGGCTACATCTGCACCCTCTACCCCGAATGTGGCCCATGCCCCTACGGCGACTGCCTCATGGCCTGCCCCCTGGTTGGTATCTGCGAGAAGGCCGTCACCCCCTCGGAGTGCTACAGCGACGCAGAGTGCGGCCCCGGATTCTACTGCCAGGTCTCCTGCGCCCCAGCCCCCTGCATGCCCGGCTCCCCAGGCTGCGGCGGCTGCACTGGCACCTGCGTCCCCATGGAAACCTATAAGTGCCTCTCCAACGCCGACTGCCCCGCTGGATACACCTGCAAGCTCGAAGAGATTTGCGTCGACTACTTCTGGTGTGACCCCTCGGACCCCAACAGCGGCTGCGGCGAGTGCTTCGTAGAAGGCTACTGCGTCATGGGCGGCTGCGAAGACGTAGCGTGCCCCGACGGCGAAATCCTCGACACGGCCACCTGCCAGTGCGTCCCCAGCAATAACCCCTGCTTCGCCACAGGCTGCAGCGGAGAAATCTGCGCCAGTGAATCCATCGCAAGCGACTGCATGTGGGCCGAGTGGTACATCTGCCTTAGCGAACCCTACACCAAGTGCGGCCCCTACGGCCCCAACGGCACCTGCATGTGGCAGCCCACCGAAGCCCTCAAGAACTGCCTGAATCACTTCTAAGTCCAAGTCCAAATGGCGCCTCGCATCCACTTTCTTGCTTCCAATTCTTCGCTGACGTGATAGGTTCCGCTCCTATGTGAGGGAGGCCACCATGGCATCGAAAAAGAAGGGCAAGGGCCCCGGCAAGACTGACAATGACAGCCCTGAGACCGAGGGCGAGGTTCTCCACGCCAACTTCGGAAACCACTGGGACGAAGAGGATGACCCCATTGACGACATGCTCCTCGATGACGACCCCCCATTCTCCGATGCCCTTATAACTATGCCCGATGGACACGTCGTCAAGGCCTTCTTCTGCCCGGCATGCGGTGCCCAACTGCTTGGCCCAAAGGGCCTGACTCCTTGCCCCCACCTCCTCTTCGCCATGGAAGCCACGGAATACTCTATCCTCCACGCCGACCCCAGGTTTGATGCCATGGGAGACTTCCTGAAGAACTACCCCGATGAGGCCGACGAAGAACCCGTGGAGTTTCTGTTTCAGCTAATCGAAACAAAGATAGATCACCCATACTCTGTGGTTCATTTCGAGCTTGAATTCGCAATTCTGCCATTCTATGGCCATCCTACCCCTCTTACCCTGGTTATTGATTTCGCCGCTCGTAAATAGCCTGTTTAAAACTATAATGCGGGGTTCTAATATGCGTACCATTATCGTGATCATCGCCTGCGCCATGGCCACCTCCTGTGGAAGCGAGTCGGCAAGCCAGGGGCCCGCCGACTCCTCCTCCGACACCTCCGATACCACAGCCATGGATGCATCAGGGGACGACACCGCAGCGTCGGACCTCACGAACGACGACGGCCCCGGCCTCCCGGACGCCCAAGACCTTGAGCCCGAAGTGAGCCCCGTCGTTTGGGTACCCGGTACTCCGGTCCAGGCAGAGGTTTTCCTCTCCAAGGCCCAAGTGGGTAAGGTCGAGGGCCTCGCCTTTGACGGCCAGTCCACCCTCTACCTGACTGCTACCAACGGAGACATCATCGAGGTCAAGGCCGACGGAACCAGCAGCGTGGTAGCCACGGTGCCCGCGGTGGACGGCTTCCCAAGTGCGAATCTTGCCGGTGCAACCTACTCACCGCAGTGGGGGCCGCTCTTCGTCCAGTACTCCGGCGACCGCCTCTACTCCTACTCCCCCCAAGATGGACTCAAGCTGATCCGAGAAGACCTCGCCAAAGGACCAAACGGCATTCTGGCTGCCTCCAACGGCAAGCTCTATATCTCACTGTCGGAGACAGGCACCGTCGTGGAGTTGGACAGCCCCGATGGCACAATGAGAGTAATCACAGACTCGGTCTCTTTCCCCAACGGCCTGGCCTTCAGAAAGGCCACTAACACCCTCTACGTCGCAAGCACCATGCCCAAGGGCGAGATCTTCACACTGGACCTCAACTCCAGCCCGGCTACCCCCGTCCTCTACTGCAACAGCTCCGACATCAAGGCCGCAGACGGCCTGGTCTTCGCCCCCGACGGCCACCTCCTGGTAGCGGCCTTTGGTGCCGGCAAGGTGGTAGCGATAGACCCAGACGACGGCAACATAACGGCCATGGTCAGCCAAGAGCCAGCCAACGCCCTGGGCGGCGTAGCCAGCCTCGCCTTCGGCTCAGGCGAAGGCTTCGACCCAACCTGCCTATTCGCCACCAACATGCTGATGGGCGGCCTACTGAAGATCTGCCCCTAAGCCCCCCGCAATCCCGCAAATGACAACAAGGCGTACGCCAGTACGCCGAGTTGTCCCCCACCCACCAAGCGACGGAGAACGGTAAACGTGGTCGGCCCGACCACGCCATCAATTACATCCGAAAAGAGGCACCTGAAGCCCGTTGACGCCGGGGAGGGCGTTGGAGTTGCCGCCCTGGCCTGGCGACTGCAAGGAGACTGGACTGTTCTCCACGAAGACCTGACCGCCGTCAGAGCAGACGACGCCCACCGAGGGGCCCCCGCCGCCGCCGCCGCCATGGCCACCGGCGCCGCCATTGCCGCCCTTACCGCCGCTCTTACCCGTTCCCTGGTTGTCGTCGTCGCCCTTGGGCCCGCCGGCACCCGCAGCACCTCCGGCGCCCCCGGGGCCTCCAATGCCGGCCATGCCGCCGTTGCCGCCCTGGCCCGTGAATACCTTGCTCTCCAGCACAAAGACCTCGCTTCCTGAAGTCCAGATGCCGAAGGAGCCGCCACCACCGCCACCACCGAGGCCGCCCGTTCCACCGCAACCGCCGCCGCCGCCGCCACCGCCGCCTGAGCCGTGGGTCAGACAGCACGAGAGGTTCAAGATGTCGTTCTTGTCCCCACCGCCACTACCTCCTCCTCCACCGCCGCCGCCGTTTACGCCAGGCTTGCCGCCCGCACCATGAGCCGGTGAGTATCCTGCTGCGCTGGCCCCCCCAAAATTGATTCCGCCCTCGCCGTTGGCGCCCACACTGCCGTTAACCCCATCCGTACCGGGCAATCCATCCTTGGTGCTGCCTGAACCTCCGGCCCCTCCAGAGCCGGCGCCCGTGCCGCTTCCTGCAGCACCGGCAACGCCTCCCTGGCCCGAGAATCCGCCGTCGCCCCCTTTGCCTCCAAGGGAGCCGCAAGGCGAAGCCCCGCCGCCACCACCCAGGGGCCTCTGACAACTGCCACAGAAACATATGCCGAAGGGACAATCACAATCGTACTCGCAACCCGAGTTGCCCGCGTTACCCGACGAGCCGTTGCTGCCTGCCGCACCAGCCGCTCCGCTGGCTCCCGGGCCACCGTTGCCCGCTCGAACTTCGCAAATCTCAAGGGTTACCTTACTGTTAGTGGCAAAAACACCGTAAGAACTCTCGCCCGGTGTAACCGCGGAATCCGCCTTAATGGAGAGCCCCTGAAGAATCACATGTTCAGTGAGGCCATTAGCGATAACAGCCTTGGTTCCTCCATGAATTTGCGTGGTGTTTTCAGATTTTCTGCTCCAACCCGCTGCTTTATCGTACAATCCATAGATGTTGATGCCATTTTTAAGATTGATGGTTTCATTGTATGTGCCCAAGGAGACCAGAACGTACTTCTGGCCGCCAGCCTGGGCCGCATCGAGGGCAGCGGTGATGGTGCGCTTGGGTTGATTCATGGTACCCGGGAAGGAGTCGTTGCCTGAGGATGCGTCCACGAAGATAGAGAGTTGGGGGTCGGCGCTGCCATCTACACCATCACAGTTGGAGTCCTCAAAACCGATGTCGGGCAGGTCCGACGGCTGAGCTCCCAGGAGGGGGTCGCACTCCACAAGCTGACCATCCTGGCACACAGGCTCGGTTCTGGCGCAGATGCCGAGACCGCAGGTCTGGGTGCCCAGGTCCGACTCCTCGTCGATCTCCCCGTCGCAGTCGTTGTCCTGGCCATCGCAGACTTCGGGGTTGTCCACATCGTCATGCATGCAGACCAGGGCATTCTGCAGGTCACTGCACCCGAAGACGCCGTTGGGGCACTTGTCCAGGTCCGGGCCATCGCAGGGTTGCCCCTTCTCGGGCCAGTATTCGTCGGTTTCGCCGTTGCAATCGTCGTCGAAGCCATTGCACTTCTCGGGGCCTGCGCCTTTGAAGGGGTCGCAGAGGCCGGGCTTGCCATCGGCGCATCCCTGCACCGAGTTCTGGCATACTCCAAGGCCGCAGGTCAAAAGGCCGAAGCCCTCGTCCACACCTTCCGAGCAGTTGTCGTCCAACCCGTTGCAAACCTCTTCCGCAGGGGTCTTGGCGGTGCAAGTCTCCCACCCGAAGGGCGAGCAACTGGCAACACCCGTGCATCGCCCGTGTTCGTTCTCCACAAAGCACTCTGTCTTCAGCCCCACGAAGCCCGGCCAGCAGGGACACACATCGTCTTGTGCCGCACACCCTTTGAAGGCCGTCCCGGCAAGGTCCTCCAGATCTCGGCAGTCAAAGCCAAACGCACACTCATCCTCACACTCCACCGCACAGAAGCGTCCCTGAGGACCATAAGCCACACATCGTGCTGCCTCACCCGCAACAGCGGTGCACTCCGAGTCCTTCTGACAGGGTCGGCACGCCGAGCTCTTGGGGGGTATGCAAACCCACATTGCGTCGGAGCCGGCATAGTCCACATACTCGCAGGCCCAGCCAGCGTCACACTCCTCGATGCAGGTCACCGTGCAGAGCTTTCCATATACCGTCGTGAGGCAAATGCTGGAATCACAGTCGGCATTGGATTCGCAAGGCTCGCCGAAGCCGCCAGGCAGAGGGCCAAGGTCGAAGATCTCGCCAACCTCGGGTATGCCGTCCCACTGGGTATTGTCCTTCTTGGTGTCGATGCCGAAGTCGGGCCGGTAGTCCTCGATAGAATCACCGCCCTTCTGGTCCGCCTTGGAGTCCACTCCCCCCGTGTCGCTACACCCGTCGCCCTCACAACTCTCTCCAACAACACCGCCCGAGCAGCCGGCAGCAAAGGTCAACAGCACTATGAAAGCCCATCTCCTGAGCAGATTGGCAGGCGCCATGGATGCCCTCCCTATTTTGGACGGTCGCACAAAGCGAACCGCTGACCTATAGCAGAAAGCACCGGCCTTGTCAATTGCCACATATGTTGGTTGTTGGTTGTTGGTACTTAGCACTTGGTGGAGCGGGGCAGGAGGAAGGAGGGCAGGGCAGGAGCATAGAGGGGCATGGCAGGAGCACAGAGAGATTGGGGCGAGAATGATTGGCAGTGGTACAGAAGAGAGCCGGCGAGGGATTGGGGCGAGAACGATGAGCAGTGGTTATGGCTCGTTCTTCGTCACGGCCTTGGCCATCTGGGTGGCGGTCTCGACCTGCTTGGCACCCATGTCGATGGCGGTGTTCACAGTGTCGAGGGTCTTCATGGCGCCTTCCCTGGCAACTTCACGCACCTTGTTCACGACTTCGATGGGCGTCTCGACCATCTGGGCCGGCACCTTCAGCGACTGAGCCGTGGAGACAATGGCATCCTGAATCGGCTTGCTCATGCTGGTCCCAATCTCATGCCCCTTGTTGATCACGCCACGCACCACCTCGGTGCCCTGCTTGTTCAGGTCGGCTATAACTGCCGTGGCCTTCTCAATTCCGTCGGCCGTCTTGGTCACAACGTCGTTCACGTTCTTCTTGATCTTGTCCTTCATCGAGAACCTCCATACTACTTCCCGAAAAACGGGTGATTTCGGCCAGTATAGTGTCGTGACGCGGTGTGTCAAGGCGGATGTTTCCGGCGCCCAACGGGGGCCGCTCAACCCGCAACGAATCCAACCGAATCGAAACTTTGCCTTTGACTTGCGACCCCCGTTGGGAAACACTGGCGCCAGGACAACTATGGAGGTGGTTCAGATGTTTAAATGCAGTGTCTGCGGTTACATTTTCGAGGGCGAGGAAGCTCCGGACAGATGCCCCAAGTGCAACGCACCCAAAGAGAAATTCCAGAAGCTCGACGACGAGGCCACTGGCAAGGTCGAGAAGAGCCGGGTCACCAACGAACTCCACATGGACCTCCTGGCTCACTTCAACGAAATTCAGGCCATCTGCCTCGAAGGAATCGACGAAAACCTCGACCCCGGCTGCGTGGCTATCTTCGAGAAGGCCCTGCTCATGGCCGATGAACTCAGCCGCAGCGTGAAGGCTGAGCTGGCGGGACATATGTCTAAGGGTAAGTGGGGGTAGTCGGACTATTCGGACCTTTCGGACTCGGACTATTCGGACCTTTCGGACTCGGACTATTCGGACCTTTCGGACTCGGACTATTCGGACCTTTCGGACTCAGACTATTCGGACCTTTCGGACTTCTGGCGAGATTCCGCTTGTTCTTACCTTGCTGCCACTGTAACTTTCACCTCAACATCAACCCCGTTTGGGAGGGCACAATGCGAAGATTGGTGCGTGCGGCGCTTGTGGTGGGCCTGGTGGCCTTTGGCTGTGATTCTAGCGACAGCAGTGGTGACAGCAAGACAACCGAGGACGTCAAGACCTCGGACGATGCTGCCGATGGAACGGCCGGCACGGACAACATTGCCACTGGCCCTTGCTCGGACCTGGACTTCAGCGGTGGAGCCTCCTTTAGGGTGACAAAACTGCTTGGCATCAAACCCACGGACCTCGTCAACCCAGTTTGGGCCAAAGACATCTCTACCTACGACCTCGTCCTGCTCATGAGAATCACCGAACACGACAAGGCTACCGGCAAACTCACCATGGCCATGACCTCGGCCAAGGCCCAGGTGGCCACTGACGGCGACGGTAACGTCACCCCCGTTAGCTACACCTACGCCTTGGAGCCCTCTACCTTCGAGGTCAAAATGAAGGGGTGCGAGTTCTTCATTGAAGAGCCAATCGCCTTGAGCATCATGGCCCCCACGGTCTCGAAGCCCTTCTACATCTTCGGGGTCACGGGCTCGGGCAAGTTCGCCGAAGACGGCATGAGCATCTCAAACGTCAGACTCAAAGGCGCCATCAGCGAAGAGGAGGCTACGGACCTCTGCATGCTCGTCCCCGGCCTCAGCGAAGTGAACTTCCACTGGTTCATGAACACCGCCGGCATCTGCCCCCTCTTTGACTCCGACGACGACGGCACTGCCGACTCCTACGAGTTCGAAGGCTACCTCAACGCCGTGCAGGAGACCGACCTGCACAACCTCGAAGGCATCGATCCCATGGACTCCCTCGTGGAGACCTGCACCCCCAACACCGACCCCTGTAAGCCCAAATAGGCCTCCTGTAACCAATCCTGCACCCCGCCACTGGCAATCATCCTCGCTTTCCGGTTCCAAAATGACGCCGAGGGTACTACTATCCCCACCGCCTGAATTTGGAGAGATCATCATGCGCACAGGACTGTTCGGAAGAGTAGGAAGCGGAAGAAAGACCCTCATGGAAGCCCTCATGGGGCCCGACGGAGAACCCATCCCCGTGGGTAGAAAGTCGGTCACCACCATCCCCGTCAAGGACGAGCGCATCGATAAGCTCTCCGCCATCTTCAAGCCCAAGAAGACCATCTACAGTACCGTGGAGATGGTCCTCGATGACCACCCCTCCGATGGCCTCAAAGAGTCCCTCAACGCCCTGCGCCAATACGAAGTGCTCGTCTACGTCGCCAAAGGCTTCGATGTCACCACCTCAAGCCTCGTCGCAGACGTCGCTGAGGCCCGTGACGAGATGATTCTCACCGACCTCATGCTGGTTGAAAAACGCCTGGAATCATTCAAGAAAACCGGTGACAATACATCCCAGGAACGCCTGCTCATGGACCGCCTTCACAAACTCCTGGAAGAAGGTAAGTTCGCCTCGGAGACAAGCCTCGACGAGGGCGAAAGAAGACTTCTGGTGCCCTATAACCTCCTCACCCTCAAAGACCTTGTGGTAGCCCTGAATATCGGCGAAGAACTCCTGGGCACCAGCGAAATCGCCGAGGTTGAGCAGAAGGTGAAAGAGATGGGCTGCGAGTGCGTGACCCTCTGCGCAAGGCTCGAAGCCGAAATCGCCAAACTAGGCGACGACGAGCAGCAGGAGATGCTCTCAAGCCTCGGCATGGGCCCAGGTGCCCCCCAAACCCTCATCCGCGCCATCTACGCATCCATGAACCTGGTCAGCTTCTTCACCGTGGGCGAAGACGAAGTTCGCGCCTGGCCCGTCCGCCGAAACAGCGTGGCCCCAGTGGCAGCAGGCAAGGTCCACTCCGATATCCAGCGAGGCTTCATAAGAGCCGAAACCGTCGCCTACGACGACTTCATCAAGGTTGGCTCCCTACCCTCCGCCAAACGCAACGGCACCATGCGCCTGGAAGGCAAAGAGTACCAAGTAAAAGACGGCGATATAATCAACTTCCTATTTAAAGTATAACAACTCGGGGGAGTCCCCGAAGGGGGAGGGGGGCACCCTCCCCCCATTTCGGGGGGAGTCCCCGAAGGGGAAGGGGGGCACCCTACGCGCAGTGCAGATACTCTCGGATAACTTCGTTCAGAGCGTTGAAGTCCAGGTTCCGGATGTTCATCTCCCGGTCTCGGCAGTCCTTCAGCCTCTTGGCGATGCGGTCGATGGCGTAAGGCGCAAAGACATCATGCTCCTCGTAAACGTGCCTCATGGCCAACAACGCTTCGGCAGAGTCGGAGCAGCAGCCAGGCAGCTGTGCCAGCTTGTCACGGACATCCTCGGAGCCCTCTTTGAAGATGTTCTTGTCCACATACCGCTCTTTGGCAAACTGCACTGCGCCCGCCCGCTCGAAGCCGTGCCGTGCTGCCACCAGTAACCCGGCCTGAATGAGATGCGAGTCCGCCGAGCCGTCGGGGCTGCGCAGTTCCACCGTCTGGACATCTTCGCCGGGCGTCTTGGCCGATGGGTCCTGCGGGTTCATGTAGGCGCTCATGTTGGGCACGTTGTTCCACCCCAGCGGCACACGAATCAGCGCCGAACGGTTGCGGTCGCCCCAGCAGACATACACCGGAGCCTCCTGGTTGGGCACAAGCCTCAGATACGATACCGGCGTGGTGTTTCCAAAGGCCGTAAGCGACGGGGCCATGTCCAGGTAGCCCGCTATCATCTTCATGGACTCTTCCGTAAGCTCGCCGCCACGGGTCATGACGCTCTTGCCATCCTTCAGCAACCGTGCGTGGATGTGCATGCCACTGCCTGCGTGGCCGTGCACCAGCTTGGGAGCGTAAGTAACCACGGCGTTGTAGCGCCTGGAGAGCATCCTGAGCACCCACCTGGCAACCACTATCGAATCGGCACTGTCCTCGGGGGACATCAACCCAAACTCAATCTCGTGCTGCTCATACTCGCTGCCCTGATCTGGAACCTGCCCAACCTCGCCGTGACCGTATTTGATCTTGTACCCCATGCGACCAAGCAGCGTCATGGCCTCCATGCGCATCTGCTCCCAACGGGTGAACGGACCAGACTCGCCATAACCACGCTGGGCTACCGCAGGGTAGAGGGCGTAGGGCGCAGCTATCACGTAGTACTCAAGCTCGGCCAGCGCCTCCATTGTCAGCCCCGTGGTCTCCTTCAAGGCACGGTGGGCACGGGAGACAACCTCCGCCGGGGCGTGCGGCAACGGCTCACCCTGGTGGTTAAAGAAGGAGCACATGATGTCAACCGCAGGCACCGGAGAGAAAGGATTCACCCACACCCGACTGAACCTCGGCACAACGTAGAGGTCGCTGCGCCCCGGATCCATCCCGGGAAACAACGACGAACCGTCAACTCGCTCCCCGCAGAAAGCACCCGGTCTATGTGCTTCTTGTCGTGCGTAACGAAGCTGAAGGTCTTGAGTCGCCCATCCCCGGCCACAAACCGGAAGTTGAGCATCTCAAAGCCGTTGTCGTAGATGAACTTCTTCACATCCTCCTTGGTGAAGCCGGCCATCTCCTTTCCCATGGCCTCAGAAGCCGTCTTGAATGGAAACTGACTCTCAACAAGGATTCCGCTACGCTCGATCACATCACACCTCACCGGTTAGCGTGCGCCCAAGCCACTGCAGCCTCTCCGTGAGGCTCTTACCCAAGTTGGTATGGCGCACAACATGGTTTACTATTAGAAATGTCCCACAACCCAAAAGGACACCAACCAGGGCATCAAGAACAAAATGCTGCTTCGTCATCACCGTGGAGACACAAATCGCCAGCGTCGAAGGAATGGCCCACCAGGCAAACTTCTTGTTCGCCCTGATCAGCCCCAAAGCAGCAACGGTACACGTGGCGCAGTGCGTCGAAGGAAAACAGTTCCAGGCAGGATCCTGAGCATGCACCAGCGAGAGCGTCCATGTGCTGAAATCCGACGGCGCTACGGGAGGACGGTCGAAGGCCACGGGGAAAACGATAAACGTGGTATAGCTTATGCTAAGAGTTATTATCTGAGCCCCATCCAGAACAATCAGCTCCTTCATGTCATCAATATAGAAAAGCGGCATCAGGAAAAAGGCATAAACTGTAAGATAGATAAAAACCCAGTCCGGCGCAAAGGGAATCGCCTCGTCAAGGGCGATCCCCATAGAATGGAAGTCGCCGTGGTATGACAGCGAGCCCACCACAAAGTAGCCCCCCGCCCAGAACCCGAACAGCGCCAGCGTATTGAGCCCCCACACCTTGATCCCGAGGGACGGCTTCCCCACAGGGAAGAAGCGGCGCCCCATGAAAACGAAAAGACAGGGGAACCCAACACTAACAGCAAAAGTCCTGACCACCCATGGAATACTAAAACTGCCGATGAACTCCATTATACTGGTTAACTGTAATGCCAGCACCACGCCGAAGGCATACAGAAACAGAAATCGCTTCAGATAAGCTGCCGTGTCCCCTCTAGCTGCCATCACCCCTCCGGAAAGGCAAGGGGCCTAATCTAGCGCACCAAAAGGCCGTGGCAAGAAATATCGGAGGCCTTATCGCTCTTTTCGCGGGCCAGCCCCAGGGCGGTAATGGTGGTCGGTGGTGGTGCAATGAAGCCAGGGGCAATCCCCCCCCTCTTCATCGCTCAGCTCAGGCTCGGATGTCGCGCATGAAGAGATAGTGGTGGTAGTCGTTCTTCGCCTGCTCCAGCAGCAGCCCAAACTTGTTGGGATCCGTAATGCGGTAGTAGGGGCTTCCCGACTGACGATACTCAGGGTCGTCAAAGCCCTGCAACAGGCGCGGAATGGCGCTCAGGCCGTTGGCCAGATGCATCTCGAAACGCACACCAGGCACCGAAACCTTCGCCACCAACCCCTCCATGGCCGACATAACCTCTAGCAGCGCCTCATCGCACGGAGCGTAAATCACAAGCACCCGACCCTTCTCGGGACGGTCGTAGAAGCCGCCCATCTTGCCGTAAAACCCGTTCAACGGGTGCTTGTCCGTTGACTTGTATTGCTGCTCGTAGGCCAGCAACAAAGAGTGCAACCCGTAAAGCTGCGCCGACGGACTCGGCATATCCGAATAGGCCGTCACAACAACCTTGTTGTGCTCCCTCATTATCTCCCATGGCAAGAAGTATCCATTCTTACTAGCCGCTTCCTCCAACCTGCCAACGTTATACAGAACACTCGCTGGATCTGCCGTAACTTCATAGAACGTTACATAGCTCCAACCCTTCTCACTGTCCATTATCTCAAAAGGATTCTTGACCTTCTCCCCGATTGCCGCCTTGACCCGCTCGTGACCCTCGGCCCAATTGATAACCAGCTCACGTCTCATTCGGAAGACACCTCCATAAACGATTCTGAGTGCCAGAGTACGCCCCAAAACCCGGCAGGTCAACAGGGGCAGAAGCCAGGGGGGTGCGGATCCGTTGCCGTGGCGATAGACGTCCAGCGTGCGCCTTTCGTGGCCGTAGTCCCGCCAAGGGCGGGTTGACAGCTTGCCCCGCCGAAGCCTTGGCGAAGGAGGGTCGCCAGCTTGCCCTCCGAAGCCTTGGCGAAGGAGGGTCGCCGAACTGTCTAGCAGCGTGACAGAGCCCATTTGCTCCCCGGTTCGGGAACCGTACCCGAAGGGCCGCCAGGCAAGAGTCTCCCAGCCCTCAATCGGGCCAGCGGCCTGACCCGAACAGGGCCCCAATCAACCCTCGCCTTACCTATAATGCCAGTCGCATATATATTAGTTCGCCCTTTGGCATAGAAACGTTGTTAATCGCTGCACCCTGGAACAGGTCGTCGAAGTCGTCGGTCTCCTGCCACCCCCTCAACGAGGCGTTGTCTTCCAGGAAAATCAGCCACTTGTCGCCATCGGCCACCACGAAGTTGACCCGCTGCATGGCCCCGCCCCACGGGCGAAGCAGGTCGGGAACCTCCTGCCACGTCTCGCCGTGATCGTTGCTGCGCCGCACCGTTGCACGGACGCTATCACCGGGACCTCGCAAACCGTCGAAGAGATATATGGTGTTTAAGTCCTTGTCGTACTGCAGCTGCAATGGCGCCCCCGCAAGACCGGTCCAGTCCTGGTAACGCACGGTCTGGGTCTTGAAGTCGTCGGTGGAACGCACAACGGCATATTGGTAATCGCCATTGCTAAGCCCTGCCCCTACCCCCACGAGAGTCCCGTTGGAGGTCTGCACCACCGTGGACGGGATGAAGGGCGCTTCCAACGGCGACACGGCCTCGCTGACAAGATTGCCCGACAGGTCAAAACGCCGCACCAGCACGCCGTTGCCCACCCCGGGACCCCGCACCGGAATCACCAGCGCAAAATCCGCATCGGACTCCACAATGCCCACAGAGGTGCCAAGGGTGGCCCCTGGCCCCTCCAGCCCCTCGGGAGGACCGCCCAAATCCTTAAACTGGACGCCGGACATGAGCTTGCCCAGGAAGGTGCTCTGGAACGGTCTGGTATCCCCCTGCTCCGTGGGCGCGCAGACCGCTACCCACTGGCCACCCTTCAGCAGCCTCGATGCCACAACCTTCCCGGTGCAGGGCGCCGAAAGGAAGTCGGTCCAGGTCTCGCCCTCGTCCTTGGAACGCAGCAGCACCATGGTGTCGTCCGCCGACGAGACGGCGTAGTAGGCATCCGTGGACTCAACCGGGGCCATGGCCCAGTTGGCCAAGTCGCCGTCGGTAGTCATGTGCTCGAACTTGAACCCCGGGCCCTGCGACCGCCACAACTGGGTGACCTTCTGGCCACTTCCGGAAGCATCTTCAAGCTGCACTACCACAAAGCGGCTCTCATCCTGAACGATGGTGGGAGGCAGCAGTATTCTGGGCTGGGCGGGGGTATCGGCGAACAGCGCTCCCCTCGCCTCGGCAAGCGGGCCGCCCCCCTGCTCGGGGAAGGTCACCGAGGCCAGGTCCACCCCGTCGCTCATGTGCCATGCGGCCCACATCCGCCCCGCAGGCCGGCACTCGTCGCACGCCTCGGGAAGCTCCTGGGCCCAGAAGGCCGATATGGGGCGCTCTCGCATCGCCGCCGCATCCTCACCCTCAACCAGCAGAGGCCACATGGGCTCCTCAAACAACAGCCGCCCCAGACGGTCTATCCGGGCAAGAAACGACAGCCCAACGTTGCCAAGGTAAGTATCCTCTCCCACCATAAACGAGAAGAGTGCCACCGCACCCCCGGCAACCTGCGGGAAGAAGCTGGTCCAGCGCTGCTCCCGAGGGAGATTCATGGGCCAGAACCACATCTCGCTCTTCTGAACATTTCGGTTGGAGACCCACACCCCGGGCAACGCCGTGGTTTTGCCCTCGCCGGCGATGGTGAAGTCCAGGGGCACGGCCCGGTCGATATGCTCGGGCTCCATGACCTTGGGGTCCACCGAGGCCACCGAGTTCCACGTGGTGCCGTTCCAGTCGAAGTAATACAGTTTCCTATTTGTATTCAACCCAGTAAGTGCGCTGATACGCGGCAAGGTCGAAGAGAAGTTGGGGGGAAGCATGGTTACCTTGGAGATTCGCACCTCCTCGAGACCCGCCACGCAGGCCTGGGGCGCCGTGCTTGCCACGGTATAGAGCTCCTCTGCAATATCTTGAAAATCAATACCAACATTATCAACTATAGCCAACCGCAGCTTTCGCACACACTGCGTGCCCGTGGTCAACTGCGATTCTAAGGCATGGAACACGCTGTAGGCCACGTAGGTCTTGCTGCCATCCGACGAAATCGCCACGGCCCCTTTGACATCCACCCCCTCGCTCTGCACAGAGGCCGGCACCACTGCCGCCGGGTTATCGGCATCACGGCCACCGGGAAGCGGTCTCACCCTCCAACCCCCAGTCACCCCCTCCGCTGCCCTATCGGCCACCCATGCGCCCGGGTACTGGCCCGTGAGGAAGGCTACCCATAGCTTATCTCCGGAATCGACCGCCAGCCTGGGCTCCTGGATGGTCTCCCACCAGGGCCCCAGGGCAGTAGTGCCGAAGCCGCTTCCGGTCCAGTGTGCCACCAGCAGCCTTCCAAACGTACCTTCGCCTAGGCTGGGGACTCCGGGGAAGGGCTGCAGAACCACGTGTGGATAGCCCTTGCTGTCCAGGGCCATGCGAGAATCCAGCGAGCGGGGCCACTGAGGCAACGACCCGGTGTTGGAGCCCACGGGCAGTGCGGGCCGAGTGATCATCCTGACCCGTCCATCCCCGGGCGCAGCAAGACTCCCCTCCACCACCGTAACGGGAATGGATGTCTCCACCTCCCCCGCAACCACAGTGAGCTTGGTGCTGCCCAATTTCAACCCTTCAAGGACCCCATCGGACCATGCGGCCACATCACCATCCTGCACGGTGACGGCTACCTGCTGGTGCGACGCAGCGTACTTGAGTTTGGCATCGCTCTGGCTGGAGTGCAGGTTGGCAAGGGTGTCGAAGGTAAGGGGCCGCTTTTCGCCCACCAAGAGGCTGACCTCGGCCAGATTGGCCACGATTCGACTGCACGGCCCGCCCCTGGCCGCCACCGTAAGCGGGGCCGTCTCGGCGCTCTTGTCCGCCGGATCCTCCCCCTCCACCAGCCGGCCCACTACCCGTGCCTGCACCGAAAAGTCTCCCTCGCGCACAGGGGTAAAGCTAAGCCGCTCCTGCCCCGCTGCCGGGCTGCTCAGAACCACCTCGCCGTCGGCACTACCTATATTGTGCACCCACTCGATGGTGTAGTCCTCATGAGCCCCACCACTACTATCTTTAACCATCACCGTGTATTCCCAAACCTCCCCCACCCCAATTACAACAAAGCTCTCCGCTGCCCCACTTACCACCGGCCGAGGCAAAGGCTCGCCCCCCCCAGACCCCCCGCCGCCGCCGCCACATCCCCAAATCCCCGCACATAGCGCCGCCAATCCCATAAGCCGCCAAAACCCGGCCAAACGTCCAATCGACATATCGTACCCCCACGGTAAGGTCCACTCAATACAACCCCAAAAGGCCCTTAACCTCTAAGGCCCCCCACCCCCAAATGTCAAGCAACAGCATCCCCCCCAAATCCCAATGGTCCCAAACCTCCAAGACCAAAGAGTCCGAATCGTCCGAGTCCGCTTGGCCCGAATCCTCCCCGTCCAAAAAGCCCGAATCAACCGC
>CAZQHM010000055.1:10323-31018 GCA_964593355.1 uncultured Myxococcales bacterium | reverse complement strand
TGCCGGAGGCGGAGCCGCTGCCCTGGTTCTACTGGAAACCCCAGAAGAGAAGGGAAAAGAGACCCCGGCCGCCACAGAGAAGAAGCCGGAGGTTGCCCCGAAGCCCGCCGACGAAACTCCCGATGTCTCAGCGATACAGCAGGCAGACCCAGCTCATGCTGCCGATGTTAAGGCCCAAGAAGTTGCAGCAGCACCCAAAACCGACATCTCGCAACAGCCCGATGTGGAGAGCTCCGCTGACCACGCCGTACATGAGCCCGATCTGCTTGCCCCGAAGAAACCTATCCTTGAGCCTCTGCCAACCGTCGACGAGTTGGCCCTTGGAAGGGGATGCCTCGTGGCCGACGGAACCCCGAGAGGCGAGGCCGAAAGAGCAATACACGCCCACCTTCAGGCCGGATGGCGCGGCAGGCCACTCTCTATGATGTCCAAAGCCGAACTCACAGAGCTTGGGCTCATGGAGGGCGACACCAAACGGGCCAAAGCCATGGCCGAATCAACGGGAGACCCGCTGGGAGATGAAATGGCAAGCTGGCTGAGCGAGGCCACAAAGCCCTTCCTCGCCGGACGCCTCAATGCAGAGAACCTCGCCGACCTCCAGCAGCGACTCCAGAATCCGCAATTGGCAGCCTTCACCAGGGCCAAAGTCAAAATCCTCTGCAACATGGCCAACGCCGTAGCCCTTAACGATGAGGACCAGGCGAAACTCTTCACCAAGGTGCTTGAAGAAGAGAAGCTCTCCTTCGCCGACTTCGGCAAGCTAAACACAGGCAAAGAGCTTGACCCCCTGCTGAAGGCCGAGGTCTACACCAGAGCCATCTGCTGCCTCATAGACAGCGGCAAGATTAGATAACCAGCTCTCCAACCAGCCCATATCAACACAATTAATTTGTCTGATTTATTCATGACATACTTGTACTAACACTTACTATCACACGGCCGCTCACATATCTCGATCGATATCGTGAATTCGCCCAGAGGCGGACAAACAGGGTCGTGTCGGCCAGCCATGTCCTATTCGCCCAGAAGGTGACAAACAGGGTCGTGTCGGCCAGCAAGCGCCCCGGAGGCAAGGAGGGCGTCGCAAATGACGGCGCAGGCGTACTTCCGTACGCCGAGCACGGCATTCGACGCCCGACGCCGCATCCGGGGATGATCGCTGGTTGACATGACCCTGTTTTAGGTTCCGGCGGAGTAGTCAGTCATGTAGGCCTTCTGCTCCTCGGTGAGAGCATCTATTTTAAGGTTAAGGAGCTCCAGCTTCAGAGCCGCCAGCTCCTGGTCCTGCTCCTTGGTGATGTCGTAGACGTTGGGGGATAGAGAGCGCCCTTCACGGGCCATTCGGATGAGCCCAAGTGCCTGGTTGGCAAAGGACATGTCCATAACCTCGGAAGGATGACCCTCGGCGCCAGCAAGGTTCACAAGACGACCCTCAACCAGAAGGTGAATGCGTCTTCCGTCAGCCAGCTTGTATTCCTGGTTGCCCGTCCGGATGAGCCGAACCGACTTGGCAATCTTCTGCAACTCGGGGATGTTGATCTCAACATCGTAATGGCCGGTGTTGCAGACCACAGCGCCATCCTTCATGGCAGCGAAGTGGTTCTGACGCAGCACATCCTTGACACCAGTGGCCGTGATGAAGATGTCGCCCAGCGCAGCAGCATCATCCATCTTCATAACTTCAAAACCGTCAAGGTGAGCCTTGAGGGCCTGGATGGGGTCAACCTCGGTTACCACCACTCGGCATCCCATACCCCTGGCGCGCATGGCGCAGCCTCGGCCGCAGTGACCGTAACCGGCCACCACAAAGACCTTGCCTGCAAGAAGAATCGCCGTGGTGCGAAGAATGCCGTCAAGGGAAGACTGACCCGTGCCATACACGTTGTCGAAGTCCCACTTGGTCTCAGCATCGTTCACTGCCAACACCGGATACTTCAGCGCTCCATCCTTGCCCATCGCCCTGAGCCGGTGCACGCCCGTGGTGGTCTCTTCCGTGCCGCCGAAGACCCCCTCGCAAAGTTCCGGGTGCTTCGTGTGGATGGTGAAGATGAGGTCGGCTCCGTCATCAAGAGTAAGCGTAGGCTTGAACTCCAGAGTCTTCTCGATGGCCCAGTAGAAGTCCTCGACGCTCATGCCGTGCCAGGCATAGATGGGGATCCCATCAGCAGCAAGGGCCGCAGCGATATCATCCTGGGTGGAGAGCGGGTTGCAGCCGCTCCAGCTCACTTCTGCTCCGGCAGCAACCAGCGTCCTGACTAGAACAGCTGTCTCTTTGGTGCAGTGGAGACACCCGGCGATGCGATGCCCCGCCAGAGGCTTCGTCTCCGCAAACTGCTTCCGCAGGTGCATCAGTACGGGCATGCGGGACTCCGCTGCCTCAACCTTCAGCTTGCCCTGCTCGGCAAGCCCCATATCCTTGACCTTGTAGTTCATAAGTATCCTCCAACAGAATCAGACTGGCGGACCCTAACGCATCACAGCCCGCCTGTCAAGCCGGCCAACATGGGATTTGCGCTATATTCTTGACTTTGTTCAGATATAAACTTGCAGAACCTGTGAAAACCTACTCTGATAGCATGGTTTTGGTCTTATTATATTCCCGAGCAGCTATCTTCTGGTAAGCAGCGGGGACTCGCAAACGAACACAGCACCCGAAGTGCCACAGCGCACTGGTCAGATCACCGCTGGACCTTGCATTCAGGGCATCCTGGAAGTGCTGCTTGAAGACGGGCAGCAGTTCCCGGGAAATATCCTCAGAAGCCAGCACAGTACCACACTTAGCCGGCTCTATACCCTTGGGAACCCGCTCCTGCTGAGCAGATGCGCCCAGGTGCTTGAGCCGGTTCTGAACATCTCTCTCCACCCGATTGTCAAGCTCCTCCAGAAACTTGTCCACGGCATCCCTGGCCATCTCCCCCACGTGAAGAGAGAGCAGCTTGTCTTTGCCCGTTCTACCTTTTCCGTTCATAGCACCCCCCTAAGCCCGCTCAGTATAGGAACGGCTTGGAGGCAGATCAAGAAACAGCCCCCCGTGGGCCCCAAACACATCCACCCAGAACTACGCCCCGGAGCTCCAATCGGTCGCCCGACCATGGGCGGAAGCGCTGACAGCGAGGCGCCCATTAACCACTATTGACTTGGGGCAACCACATGTTCATCCTGTGCCCCATAGTCCCGCTGCCTGCAAACCAGCAGGTGATACCTGATAGACAGTGAAGTATTTCAGCACGTCTGCTGAACAGTGCAGTGGTTAGGATGGCGGCGTCGATTATCGAGGGGTAGGCCGTGGAAGAAAAGCCGTTGCGGAAGAAGGGTTTTTGCAGAGCATCTGGTGCTCAGAGCGGAAAGGTGGCCGTGATAGCTGCACTGGCCTTGGGAGTCATGGGGGTTGCCGCCGGGCTCTTCGTCCTGCTGGTGCAACAACCTGGGCAGGTGGAAGAGCCAGCCGTCCATGTCGCCGCCCCCCCCGCCGAAGTTCGTCCCGAGGTGGCTCAGCCCCCCGCTTTGCCCCCATCCTCCGCTGCTCAAGCCGAAGCAGCACAGCCCGGCCCACCGGGTACGCCACGAGAATCGGCACCCCCTGCTGCAGACGCTCCACCCGCTACCGTGGCATATAGCCCACTGGATGCTGCAATGCAGCCCGGCACCAAGGTGGTCGACGGGCCCTGGGGCAGGCTAATTGTCAGACAACTTCATATCGAACCACCAGATCGTTATGCTGAACTTATATCTTGTTTCGATCTTCCTGTGTGGATTTTCAGGAATACATCGAAAGAACAGTTAACAGAGTTCATCAGAGGTCTAGGGCTAGAGGGCGGCATGGAACAGCGCCTCCTGGGCTACATGGTTTGCGACAAGAACCAGGGGCTCTGCTCCATCTCCCCCGACCTGGAGACTCTACTGGAGCTCCCAAAGCACATCCGGACACGCCTTTACAGTTGGCTGGGGCAGTTCCAGGATAACCCCTACATCATGTTGCCTCTCCTTCGAGCCAAGGATGACATCGACGAGTGGCTCAAATCTCCAAAGATCTCCTCATCAACTTCAAAACTGATTGAAAAGGTGCTCTGGGAGAGACCCGGGTTCTACCTTCTATCGGACTTCGAAGCAGTCTGCTCAAGCGTCCCGTCGGCAGCGGAGCAACGTCGACTGACCAGGCTCCTTCACAGTAGCCCAGCCCTGTTGGTCTCGCTGCAAATCGACAAGAACAGCGACATTGACGCAATGGTCAAGTGGTGGGACAGGGGGCAGAGAAACAAAGCCCTGCGCTCACTCATGGAGTCCTTGCAGCAGAGCAAGGGAGGCGGTGAGATTGACGTCGTGCACTTCTTGCCGCAACTCCCCAGAAAGCTGGCCTTTACCTATTCCGAACCGGGCGACGAGAGCTTCAACTGCCACTGGACGTCGTTGAATTTCTTCAACTCCGTCCCAGACATTCGCCTGCGAGATCCTATTAATAGTAAAAAACATATAGATAAGAATTACGAGGACGTGACGGGCACCGCGCGAATGTTCGGAGACATGATAGTTTTTCTCGATGACGAAGGAGTTCCATCACACACAGCAATATACATAGCTGGAGACATACTTTTTACGAAGAACGGCAGCACATTCAAGGAGCCGTGGAAGCTGATGAGTCTAAAGGAAGTAAGTGAAATATATCGATCAGCCACATCAGAAATCAGAACGCTACGTCTTAAGACACTAGAATAAATACACCATGCAGTGACCGTACTCCGCCCCTGCCTGCTTCATACAGAACTCGTAGTACTCTGGCAGTTCTATACACTGATCATCAGAGGAACAGGATGGCATACAGTAATTATTGAAGCCGCAAGTGAGGCCCGGTTCGCATAACTTGTCTGCAGAACATGGCGTCCCATCCGCCCCAGACCCAGGAACGCCGCAGTACACAAATCCCTTGGAGAGATGACACTGCTCCATCCCGCAGCCCGATTGGGCCACCGGGTCACATTCAGGCCACACCCCACAAGTGGGGGACAATGCCTGCCCCGGAATCAAATAGGCGCCGCAGGCCAGCCCCTGGGGGCACGAGCCCTCGGCGACGGGGTCGCACTTGGCAAGGCAGAAGCCCGGCGCCTGGTGGTCCTGCACCGGAACACACTCATAGTCCGGCCCGCACTGCGACTCATCCTGCAACAGCGGATCACAGACGACGCTGCAGACGCCATCTACTCCACCACCCCAGGTAAGACAGATCCATCCTTCACCGCATCCAACACCCGCTACACATACATCGCCCAGCGCCGGCAACAGGGTCTGGCCGCAGTCCTCAGGGCAGTTGCACTTGTTCTCAGGGGCAGTACAGCTACCATCTCCGCACGGGGCGCAGGTGAAGACGCCGGAGCTCCCCGCCACACAGGTGCCATCTTCAACACCCATGTCGGCAAGGGCCACCAGACCGGGGCAGCAGATGCCGAATTCTGCCCCGAACATCGCCACGGTCCCGCCTTGCCCAGTGCACTGAACGTCGGTGCCACATTGTGCGGCTAGCATAGGATCGCATTCCCACGTCCCCATGGAACACACCGTCCATGTCACCAACCCCGAGCAGGACGAGTACCAGCCCTCAGACTTGCTGCCTACCATGTCGCAAGAAACGGTGCAGCCGCTGCACTCTTCCCAGGTGATGAGCTCCTCGCTGCAGCCGTCGTACCAGCCTTCGCTCTTGCTACCCTCAAAGAGGCACACGGGCTCACATGGGGGCGTGCACCAGCAGGTCTCCACGCTTGTGCCCCCGGGGCATCCAAGCTGCTGGCTCTGCCCAAAGGTACAGAGACTGTCCTGGCATTTTTCAGGCTCCGTCTGGCACTTTGCCACAGGTGCGCACGGAATTTCCTGAATCAGTTCCCCCGTGCAGCCGCTGTAGAACCCCTCCTTTCCCTCTGGAGGAGCGGCGCAGTAAGATTCGCACGGCCCGCACTCCTCCAGCAGCAGCCACTGTCCGTTGCAAGAGTCAACCCACCCCTCAGCTTCTTCGGGTCCCGTGCCGCATACCGGCTTGCAAAGAGGCTGTTCGCAGGAGCACTTGGCGAAGGGCGTCACCATGTCAGCGCACAGCGCCTGCCACGAGTGCCCAGGCTTGCAGTGCTCAGCGCACTGAAGGTGTGCATCGGGTATGCAGTGGTACCCGGCAAGCGTGCACTGGCAAACCGGCACCTTCGTGCCACTCTGGCAGGTCATCCACGTGCTCTCATACTCTTCGCAGTTGCACTGACAGGTCCCATCCTCCATGCACCGCGGCGTGGAGCAGAAAGGCAGCAGTGGGCCACACTGTCCATCGTCGGCACACTTCACACACTCGCAGATAGGACAACCATTATCGTCCTCCACGAAGCCAAAGGGGCAAGCTAGCATACAGTCCAACGGCTGGCACTCTACGGTCTCGCCGGTATCCTCAACGCCATCGTGGGCATCCGTCCAGTCAGGACGCGCGTCCGTATCCTCCAGGGTGTCACCCGCATCGTTCGTCTCCCCCAGGTCCGCCAACTCCTGGTAGGGAAGCTCCGTCAACTCCGAGGCATCGGAGGCATCATCCAACAACTCCGTTGAAGTGCCGTCCAACACCTCCACCACCCCCTCCGTGGCCCCGACATCCCCAGCACCATCTACCCCAACCACGCCCCCACCGCTGCCCGAACAAGCCACCATAACCAGCGGCGAGACAAGCCACAACCATCCACGACAATGCATTCTGCACCTCCAAAGCGAAGGCCGATTCTACCCCAACCCGCGCCCCCCTACAACTTCCCCCTGAATCCGGCCCCAGCGCCCACGGGGCTCACCTGAATCGCATCAAGAAACGCGGGAATCCGCTCCGAACAAAAACTTCCCCACCAACCAGACTGTACTACCCGCCCCTTCCCGTGTACCTTCCACGTGGATGGAGGGCCTCATGCCAACAACCGCTTTGCGTTCCGCCGTTTCTCTACTTCTTCTGATGCTCGTGTCGTGCTCTGGCAGCACTGCCTCAGAGGATCTCCTGGCCGCGCCAGACTCCCTGGACCTGGTCGACACCTCAGGGGAAGAAGACTCCTACGACATCGCCACCTCCGATACCTTGGACATCGCACCGACACCTGACGTCCCAGATGCCGTTGGTCCCGCTGAACTGACTGAAATTCTTGATATATCCGCATCGGATGCCCTGGAAACTATAGACGCTCCAGACCTCTCCGCCACGGACCTCGCAGTGCCAGACCTCGCTGTGCTCGAAGAGTACTGTTTCAGAAGCGACGCCTGCCCCCCCGAACACGCATGCAACATCGCTACCGGACTATGCGAGCGCAAGGCCAACGCACTGACAGGCATCCCCACCATGTACGGCTTCGAACCCCGCATCGCTGCCCCGGGTGACCGCCTGGTCATCGATGGCGAGGGGTTCTACTCGGGCCTCTTCACCGACTACAGCATTAAAGTAATGGCAGGAGCGAAGCAGCTTAGCGGCCTGCAAATCGACGAGAACCGAATCATCGCCAACGTCCCCGCCGATGCAAGCGGCACGGTGCAGGTCTCAGGCAAGAGCGGCATTGCGCTCTCGCCCTACCCCCTGGTTCCCGGTCCCTCCGGAGTTGTCCCTTGCGGCGCCAGTGACCCCCCGCCGTGGCCCCTGACAGCGAATCATCCTGCCGACCCAGGGCCATTCGCCGCTGGATTCGTCGACTTCCAGGTTCAAGGGGCAGGCCGCCTCTTCTACCCCGCCCAGTGTGGTGGCGTCCGCAGGCCCTTGGCCCAAGGCCCATTCCCCGTGGCCATCATCTGCCACGGTGACGGTGCAAACCCTCTGAACTACGAGTACCTGGGCCGTCACCTCGCGACCTGGGGCATAGTCTCCATCATGCCCGACACCTCCGACGAGGACCAGATCGCCGCCCTGGCCAACACACCGGCCCAGGCTTTCGACGGCCCCATTGCCGCCCCCACCCTCGACACATCCGCCGGTGTGGTCATGGTGGGACACTCCAAAGGCGGTGACCGCATCGAGAAGGCCTGGAGCCAACTCAACAATGTCGCCGGCATCATCTACCTCGCTCAGGTCAACTCCAGCATCGTTTATCCCAAGCCCATCGTCATCTTCGGCGCCACGGGGGACCGCCAAAGCCCGCCTAACAGCTACGCCACCGGCCTCTACAACAAGTGGCAATCCCCCGCATGGAAGATCATAATCCAGGGCGGAAACCACTCGGCCTTCACCGACCACAAAGTCTGGCTTGGCTGGATGAGCGACGACGAACTACTCATCGAACGCTCCCGCCAGTTCGTTATTGTCCAGCAATACTCCTTGCCCCTGATCCAGAGGGTACTCGGCCTTTCCCAGCCCTTTGCTCACTATCTGGATTCACCACAGGCCGAGGCAGACTTTACCATAGAAAGCAAGTAGGACATGTCTGTGCCCTCTTCGGTAGCACCCCATAGCGCTATTTTGAAGACCGTATACAGGTTGTAGGGCCAGACGCCCAGTTCGGTCAGAAACCAACGTTTTCTGCCATTTTATTTTAGGATTGTTGGGCGCTTCTCCATCTTGACAAGGCCTGAGCGCCTGCGGATACTGCCGCCATCCGAATTGAAAAGTGCATGTCGGGTGTGGGCGTAGAGCTGGAACCAGCTCGGCTGGCAGGACCAGCAGGGTGTGCATCTGGGCTTCTCGCTGACGGAGCTTGAGCCTGGAGACTCAGCAGTCCGACCATCCTCTCAGTCCGATTCGGATTAGACATTATTGAGGTTGCGTAATGAGACTCTCTCTTCAGTTGCTTCTCCTGGCTCTGTTTCTTGTCCCCCATAGCTGCTCAATGCTGGACTCCGGTGGCAACGGTTCGGGCCAGTGCCTCGACTCTGCATGCGAGGCCCTCTGCACCGCCGAAGGGAAACCATTCTGGTCCTGCGCATCGGGCAGTTGTGTTTGCTCCATGGAAGACCCCGGCCGCTCCGACGTGAACCAAACTGAGACCATTGCTGGAGATGGCACGCCCGACGACACTGTGGCTCCAGACACCGCCATCGGCGACCTTCTGCCCGATGGAACCTTCTCCGACAACGGACCGGGCACTGACAACATCTGCGACTCCCTGGAACCCCAATGTACCCTGGAAAACCTCCTTGAGAGGTGCGCCACCGGCGAAGGTTGCGTCGAGGGCATCTGCGGTCCCTGCCAGGAGGCCGACCACTGCAGCGAAGGCTCCGGCTGCGTTGACGGCACCTGCGGCCCATGCGCTGAGGGCGAAGAGTGCCGAGAAGGCGAGGGGTGCCACCAGGGCACCTGCGGCCCATGCAGCAAGGCAGACCACTGCCCCGCTACCCAAGCCTGCGTAAGTGGCACCTGCGGCCCCTGCTCCAAGGCGGAACAGTGCATGGGAGCCCTCTGCATAAGCGGAGAATGCGTAGCATGTATCAATAACGACCAGTGTAAGACCCAATACGCCAGCCACTTCGAGTGCATCGATAACCGCTGCCAACCAGTTACCTGCGAATCCGATGGCGAATGTATGCTGGTGGGCCAGGTGTGCAACCCCGAAACATTCTTGTGTGAACCCTGCGAAAGCACCCTCCGCTGCCTTGACTCTATGGCCTACGGCGCCGGATTCATGTGCTTCGATGGCGTCTGTGCCCAGGGAAGCTGCCAGAGCGACAACGACTGCCCTGTGGAGGTCCCCGTCTGCGGCCACGACCACGTCTGCCGAGGATGCGTCTCAACAGCCCAGGGCACCCACGCCGAGTGCATCGGCCGCTTCGGTGCCGGATGGATGTGCACTGCCCAAGGAGCCTGCGTCCAGGGCAACTGCATCTCAACCACCGACTGCGGTTCCGTTAACAAGGGGCTCTGCAGCACAGCCTCCGAGGCCGGTCAGACCATCGCCGGCGTCGTGGCGGCCCCCTTCCAGTGCCGCCCCTGCGTCGACCACCAGGAAGACTCCCGATGCCGAATCGAATACGGCCTCGATGACCTCATCTGCACAGGAGGAAAGTGCGATCCAGGCTGCAACCCAGATACTCCCTGCGGCTTCAAACAGGTCTGCGGAGCCGACCGCTGGTGCACCTCCTGCGCAGACAACACGCAGTGCACCGCTGCCTACGGAGCCAGCTTCTCCTGCGTGGAAGGCTTCTGCACCGAGGTTCAGTGTGACGTCGATAAGCCCTGCCTCCTGGGCCTGGTGTGCGATAACTACTGGTGCCGGGAGTGCCAGGAACACCAGGAGTGCCCCCAAGGCCAAGTGTGCGACCTGGGAGGAACAAACACCTGCAAGACCGGAGAGTGCACCAAGGCCACAGAACAAGGCCTCTGCCCAAGCCACCTCTGCAAAGCCAATGCTTGCGTCGCATGCAGCGCCGAAAACCCCTGCGGGGAAGGACGATTCTGCGGTGCCGACGGCGTCTGCTACGTGGGCAACTGCGCCGTAGACCAAGACTGCGCAGCAGCACCATCCACCTGCCGAGAATGGAAATGCCTCCAAGGAAGCGCAGACCAACGCTACTGCGCCGAAGTCATAACATCGGGCGCTCCTTGCGATGATGCCAACAAGTGCTCAAAGAGCACCTGCCAACCCAACGGAACCTGCTTGCCCTACGAATACACCTGCGATGACCAGCTCGAGTGCACCGAAGACCTCTGCAACCCAACTACCGGCGCCTGCACCAACCCCGTCAGACCCTTCAGATGCCTCATCGATGGCCAGTGCTACCAGTCTGGTGATGCCCTCACCGACGAGGTGACTCCCTTCGTGTGTGACCCTGCGAAATGCTCCACCGTCTGCACCAACCAAGGCCTCTCCGTTGCCTCCTGCACACCCGAAAACCACTGCGTCTGCAGCCTTCCTGAGGCAGAAACACCTCCGAAGTGTCAACAAGACAAATGCAGATATGATACATTCACAATAAACGGAACATGCTATGATGACTGGCGCTGCTATATGAGTGTGTGGTATGCCGGGATCTGCATGGAGTCAACATGCCAGCTTTCTTGTGCTAAGATGGGTCTTGGTTGGAGCGGTACTTGCATTTACTATGACGCTTGTGAATGCAGGCCGACCATCCCCGCTGTATGCCAGGAGGCCAACTGCAACCAGTCGTGCGCCACAGCCGGCTGGGCCTCGGGCACCTGCACCTCCCCCTATGAGTGCAAGTGCACCGCTGCCCCATCCATCGACCTCCGCTGCAAGGTCTGTAACCCATCTGCCATACAGACCGACTGGTACAACGAACACTCGCTCTGTGCCGATGAGAACGCCTGCTCCGAAGATCGCTGTGGTGAATTCGGCTGCTACAGCCTCATGAACGTGGCCAACGCCTGCTCCATCGATATTCTCGGCGTCTCCACCTGCATCGCCAACGGCGCCGCCAACCCCGACAACCCGTGCCAGGTCTGTGACATCACAAAGAGCAAAACCTCCTGGTCCAACAGAACCTCGGGCTACAAATGTGGCTTCTGCGCCGAGTGCAACTCCGCCGGCCAATGCCTGGGCGTCTCGGGCAAAGACACATCTCCTCCAAGCTGCACAGCGTGCCGCCAGTGCGCCGGGGCAAACGTCTGCGTCAATGTGCCCCATGGCCAAGACCCCAAAGACGACTGCGGCTCTCCTACAGCCGTGGGAGGATGCGGCAAGAACGGACACTGCGACGGAAACGGAACGTGCGACATCTACGGCAAAGATGACTCCCAAGGCCTCGTTAGCGATGGCAACGAATGCACGAACCCCGACTACTGCAGCAATGGCACCATCTCCGGGGATGTGGTTGCGCTGCCGGCTCACTGCGGTGGTGAAGGGGGTATTGGAGATCTTCTTTTCGGTTCATATTCCGTATGCAATATTGCTGGAAGCTGCGGCAGCTGTTGCGACGCCCTTTTAATATGTGCTGCCAATTGGGCACCGTGCAAAGAAGGCCATCACTGTTGCTCTGATGGTGCATGCAAGGTGTGCTGTGACGACAGTGACTGCCCCTCTGGTAAGCAGTGCTACAACAAGCTTATCATCAATAAAATGACGAGGGGCTGCTACTAAAATATTTGGAATCGCTATTCAGAGGATAGCGATAGCGGCTCAACCAGCTTCCACTTTATTTATTATTATCTTCTCTGCATCATGGCTCAATCGAATACTCTTCCTTCATGGGCAACTCATCCCTGGTGGCCGGGAAGGCCAGCAACTGGTACTGGCCCTCCACCCATTTTTCCGTTGTACTGGCATTGCCCTCCGGCATGTTGTAGCTGGCGCTGGGCGTTCCATTGGCATCGAATGTGTACACGGCCCGGAAGACAGCCCCCACTGGAGAGTTGCAGTGCTCCAACAGCTTCCCATCGGCCCACATGGCACACTGCGTTACGCTTACCGCCCCATCATCTCCATCCTTTGGAACAGGTAGAGGCGCCTCCCCCGTCACCGGAGAGAAGAGCGCCCTGACCAGATCGCCGAAGGTGTATTGAGCCCCTCCCCGCTCCTCAACAGCGGCCACAGCCTTGCTCAGAGAGCGTAACATCAGCTCGCTGCGTGAGACATCCATCAATTCGGGTATCTGCTGACGCAGCGTGTTCACGACGAAGCGGGCCAGAATAATGGCCTGGGCCCCCTCCATGCCGTCAAACGCCAGCTTCATCTCGTCTCCCAGCGTCTCCCTCGCCACGTAGGCATACCAGACCCTGAACAGCGCTGCTTCATGGCTTGCACGGCGGGCCTCTCTGTCCCAACTCAGCAGCCTGCCCGCTGCCTCCACTAGACCCTGCTCCTCTTTGTACTGCGCCAACTGAGGCTCCGTCTCCATGGCATCCACCGCCTCCTGGAGATAGGGAAGCAACACCTCGGCCAGCGTGCTGTGTGAATCCATCTGCAAACGCTGCATAGCCTCGGCCTCAACCCCGCCCTTCTCCACCGCTGCCTGCAACCCCTTCTCTATGGCGTGGGCCCGGAATCCGGGAAGGTAGTACGCCCCGTAATAGAACTCGTCGTTGCCGGGGTTCCCGTCCAGGCTGTGGCCCCACGGGTCGTTGTTGGCCGTGGCAAGGTAGGGGCGATCGCCCGGTGCGTGCGGAGTCCGCTCGGGGTCAAGCCACTTGCCGGTCCAGAAGGTGGCCGGGTCACTTCCATCCATAACAAGCCAGGCGGCAGGACGCCCATTGGCCGGTCCACGGTCCGGAACCAACCCGTGCGCCCGATAACGCCACCCCTCCGCCGACGCCCCTATCCAATTCATAATGCCAAGACGCTGCCCTAATGCCGCTTCGTCGAACTCCTCAAGGTTACGAGCCCTGTTGAAGTTGTTGTAGAGCGTCAGACTGTCGGGACTGTCGAACCCAACCCAATTCACAAGCAGCGACCCCTTGCCCAACAAGAAGGTGGGCACGGGAAGAACCTCGTCAGGCAGCATGACGCCAAAGCCGGGCACCACAGATACGGTGAACGGCTCAGGCCGCTCAAGACCCTCCGAATCTCTCACAAGGATGGTCTCGGTCCGGGATTCAATTTCGACCCAGGTGCCCCCGACGTTCGCCTTGCCATCCTTCACCTCAACCATCCACGAGTCTGCCACGTCGGCGAAGTTCACCGTGGGCGCCCAGGCCAGGTGTCGGTTGTGCCCCATCTGAATCCCGGGGATGCCCGGAAAGGCCCACCCGGCAACGTCCATAGTTCCTCGCTCGGCAGCGGAGTTGATGTGCATCAAGAAGAGGTCGTTGGGGCTGGAATAGCCCACATGAGGATCACTTGCCAAAATCGGCCGGCCATTGTCTGTATGCTGACCGCTCACCACCCAATTGTTGCTTCCTTGCGCCGGGGCCACGGCTTGGTTCCAAACAGCCACGGCCTTCAGGAAGCGCCTCAGGTCCTCTTCCCATTCAGCAGTCAGAGGCACGGAGGTCGCCGTGCGACGGCTCTGCTTTCCGGCCGGCGTTTGCATCGCAGCATGGGCCTGCTCCAGCCCGGACTCCATAATGAAGACGGGCAGGCCAGGCTCGTAGGCAGGCAGCAGTTCGCCGTCGTCCATGAGGGCAAGCACGGCGGTAGCAAGAATCTCGAACTCCATCTGGGCCCCAAAACCGAAGACCAGCAGCGCCCCCATGGCCGTGACATCCTGGTCAAGAAATGGCTCGGGCTGGTAATCGGAACCCATAGATGCGTACTCCGCCGGCAAGGGTGCGGCCCCGGAGGCGATCTCCTGGATTCTGCGGTTCACGCCGGCCACGTAGGCTCGCATGAGGCGGTAGTCCGCCGGCGAGGTATCCCGCAGATGAGCCAGGTTGCGAACCCCTATCTGCGTGAAGCCCAAAGTGCGCATGAGCTTGTCGGCCCCAAGCCAGGACTCGCCCCGCCACTGAGCCATACGTCCCGTGGCCCGTCGCCGGAACACATCGATGCTGTATAACCGGTGCGTCGCTACAACGTAGCCCTGAGCAAAGAAGAGGTCCTCGTCGTTGTCGGCGAAGAGGTGCACAACGCCCTGGTCGTCCACACCCACAGAGACGCTGGCGTTGAGCCCCACGGGGGCGTCGGGGTCGATTACCTCGGGGACAACAGCGTCAACTTCCATGCCAGGACCAGAATCTGTAAGCCCATCCAACCTGCCGTCTAGCCCCTCTTCAGAACCACCGGATTTCCCCGAGCACGCTAAGAGAAGAACCATCAGGCATAGCACCACGGTCACCTGAGGGGGAACGAACTTCGACAACATCACAAGCCTCCACAGCCCAGCAGCTTACAGATTAGAACTTGTGGCCCTTGTAGCACTGGATAGTTCACAGGGCAAGGCCACCTTCGCAAAAAGGCGAGGATCCGTTGCCTGGGGACCGGAACCTCCACCAGAGGCATTTCGTAGCCGTAGTCCGGCCGAAGCGATAGCGAAGGTGGGTTGACAGCTTGAACGACGAAGCCTTGGCCAAGAAGCGTAGCCGTCGACGGTTGGTCCTGGACGACGATACTGGACGACGATACTGGACGACGTCAACGGACTCAGTCGGCCGCAGGAGCTAGCTCCTCCAGCTCTTTCTCTATCTCCCTGGCCATAGCCTCAGCCTGGGCCCCAACGTTGGTGGCGGTTATCTGCTCTGCCGCTATGGCTTGAGCGGCCTTCCGGGCCACCTCACGCTCCTCAGGTGAGAGTAGCGGCGCCGGGATCCCGAAACCCTCCGGCTGTGCACCCTCCTGCTCTTCGATGGGGTTTGCAGTCAAGGCGCCCGCATCGGCTGGCTTTCCCTGCTCGGCCTGAGCAGTGGTGCCAGGGTCCGATTGGGGCTTCTGGACTTCCGGAGGCCCAGCCTGCTTCTGCGGAGAGGCCGTGGCTGACTCCGGAGCCTTTTCGCCCTTCGGAACCTGCTGATTATCGGTCTTACTACACGAAATTACAGAAAAAGCGAACATGACCATAATCGCAGCATTGAGGTATTTCATCTCCTCACCTCCGTTTCTGGCTTGGGCTCGGATGCTGGCTCGGACCCAGTTTCGCGCTCGGTCTCGGGCTCCCCTTCTGGGTCGGGCCTTGGCTCGGGTTCTGGCTCAGGCTCGGGTTCTGGCTCAGGCTCAGGGTCCACTCGATCATGCTTTTTCCCGCCCATCTTGCCAATAGACTTGAGTGTACGTTCATGCCGGATGGTCTCTTTTTCCCGCAGCACGGCCACCTTGGCCAGGAGTTGCTGGTCACCGGATTCGGTTGCCAGTTGCTCCAGGCGGTCAATCTTGGCCATACGTTCTACATGTTTGAGCTCTTCTGCCTTCAGTCTCTCGGCCTTAGCCTTAGCCAGTCCCGCCGGCATCTTGTCCCGGCCACCATGGTCCCCACGTGTGTCGTCAGGCTTAACCTTGTCGTCAGGCTTGCCCTTGTCGTCAGGCTTACCCTTGTCGTCAGGCTTGCCCTTGTCGTCAGGCTTGCCCTTGTCGTCGGGCTTACCCTTGTCGTCAGGCTTGCCCTTGTCGTCGGGCTTACCTTTTTCGTCGGGCTTACCCTTGTCGTCAGGCTTGCCCTTGTCGTCGGGCTTGCCCTTGTCGTCAGGCTTGCCCTTGTCGTCGGGCTTGCCTTTGTCGTCGGGCTTACCCTTGTCGTCGGGCTTACCCTTGCCTTTCGCCTTGCCCTCTTCCTCGGCTGCAACATCCTCCTCGCCCGCCGCTACCCCAGTCACCTTCTCCTTCTTGACCTTCTTGCCCCCTTCAGGGCCCTTGCCTTGCGCCTGTGCCGTGTAGATTGGTGCTGCCAACATCAAACCCAGTACAGCGGCCAGCAGAGTTCTGCTACTCATCTTTGCCCTCCCATATTGTTCTGCAGGACTGTTCGATTCCCAGTGAAGTGGCCACGCCCAAGACGGAGGCTCTGGCCCGTTTTGCTCGGGCAATTATGAAGCCCCATCTCTGGGCGGTCAAGGGGTCAGCGAAAAACGGATATGGAACCCCTTCCCTGCCCGAGCTACCCACTACCAACAACCCAAAACCAACCAGCAACGTGGGGCGCTTTTCCGCTCTGGCCACACGGCCCTGCGGTGCCCATCCTTGGCCAGGAGGTTGGAAATGCACAATAACTCGTTGCCCATTGTCGCTTTGCTACTGGCCGTTTCGACCATGGCTCTTCCATCAACGGGCTATGCCTGAGGGGTACCACCGCCGGGCGGTCAGCCCCCACCATGCAGAGGAATGTTGGATAGCTCAGACGAACTCAGTGCAGACCAGCGGCCTTCGAAGGCGCCAAACAAAGGCGGCATGGTGCTGGATGCTGGGTATGGTTACTACAGCTCAAGGTTGAGGTTCGACGACCGCTTCGAGATGGACATTACTCAGCACACCGTGAGCGCAGGGGCCACATGGCTGACCGGTGGCAGTTGGTCTTTCCGGGCGGGTCTCGGGGCCATAATTGCGGGGACATTGGGTTCGGGAGGCGAGCAGCACGACTTCCTTCCAGGAGCCCTCGTGAATATCACGGCAAACTGGCGCGCCTTGACAAGTCAGGTCTGGCGCCCCTTCGTGGACCTCAGCACCTCACTGGCGGGCAGTTGGAGTAGCACGGAACTCAGAGGCGAAGGGTCCAACACCTGGGTAGCCATCGATGCGCGCCTGGGAGCCAGGGCTGGCTGGCTGCTCTGGCAGCGCTTCTCGCCTTACGTACACGCCAGGGTCTTCGGGGGCCCGGCACTCTGGTTCGGCGGTGAGGACGAGCCGGCAACCGGTACCGACATCTACCACTACCAGATAGGCGGCGGCCTGAGCCTCTTCTTCGACAGCTGGGGGCTCTACGCCGAAGCCTCACCCCTAGGCGAGCAGTCCTACTTCGGCGGAGCATCGGTAGTGTTCTGAGCAGGCCAAGGCCCCAAGCATGGAGCTGGAAGAGGGGGATGAGCCCTCTTCGGAAGCGGTCCCGTGAAGGGGAGGCGGGGCCATCAAGGCGTAACGCACCAGAAACAATCAATCAGTGGGCCGGTCTCGGCGCTATTGTGGCCGACCAATTCGTGGGGTGCGTCGGCGGCCACCTCCGTGATTCCCCGGAAGGGCTCCGAGTTCCAGCCTACCCTCACGTGGTCGATCACCAGACCAGTTTCTGTCATCTCCGCCGATGCATGCACGACCAAGGCCTCCGTACCAAGTTGGAACGCCTCCTTCATTTCGACATCAACGGCCTGCAACTGCTCGCTCTTCCAGGCATCCAATGCCTGTTGCGTAAGCACCAGCCGGTAGTCCTGTGAGAAGTGCCAGTGCCTGTAGAACTGTTCGCCCATCACCCGCAGCACCAGCACCTGGAACAGCCCCTCCTTGCCTGGCTCCACAACCAGATGGCCCCATACCTCCTCGGTAACGCATAGGGCAGCGGGGTCTTGTTGGCAAGGTGGACTTGATGCGGCCCGGGCTACGAGGCTTGGATATCCTCCCAGATCAGACCGATAAGTGTATATGTAGTCCAGCACCCAGCCATCTTCCATACTGATCCTGTCCAGTACGCTGAGGAATGTATTCGGGTCAAAGCTGCCTGCATCCTTCAACGGCCCATCCCCCGTCTCCCTTCGCAAGCTGTCCGGTACCTCCAATTCCTTGCAGAGTGCCCTGAATGCATCCACCTTGAGCTGCGCTGCAACCAGGAAGGGATCCTCGGGTACCACGCTCACCTCCTCAACAGCGGTGTCCACCTGCTTTGCATCGCAACCGTCACCACCAACGTCTCCGTCCCGTTCAACCTCAGTGTCAGGGGCCACCAACGATAGGTCGTCGGCTTCGTCCCCAGCAGCCACCTCGACGCTGGCATCTCCCCCGGAATCAACTACCGCATCCTTGATTCCGGCATCGGCTTCGTCGGAGTCGGCGTCGCAACCACCAGCCACTGCCAAAGCCAGTAACGCCGAGAGGGCCCAGGCCCCACCCAGTCTTAAACTTGGCAACCATTCTCCTGCTTCCTTCCTCATCGCTCCCTCCCAAAACCTGCGTTCGACCTGTGGATAGCGTGTAGCATCTTTCCACACCACGGTCAGTGGTGTGAAGTACGGGACCACACTCATGGCAACAATCCGTACCAAACCGGTCTACTTGCATCTTGTGTGCCAGATATGCGACAGCCCTCCCCCTGCCCCCTCCCACATCCCACTCACTTCCGCACTTAGGCTACAAAGACCGAACGCAACCAAACAGCGGCGAAGGGTCGGTTCACCACACACTTCCCGCTCAGAGAAACGCTGCCAGATTCCGCTGCACAAACTGCTGCCAGGTAGCTGCCGGGGCCCCGGTCACACGTTGGGTAGCGTCGCTTGTGGGGGCACACACCCCCGTTCGAACCAGACGGTAGAACTGAATCAGCCGCTCTATCCTGGCCTCTGAGAAACCGCCAGAGGCCAGACCGGCACGGGCTTGCTCCTCCGACAGTGCTACGTACCGAAATATCCTACCGGTAAAAGCAGATAGCTCGCCGGTCAGTTGTGCATGGCTGATGGGCTCTGGCCCCGTCAACGTAAGGCCTTGGCCGTCGTACTCCGCCGTGGTCAATACCCGGGCAGCTACTTGAGCGATGTCCGCTGCATCGATGTAGCTGATGGCCGCATCGCCGGCGGGGAGATGCAGGGCCCCCGTGGTCATTAGGTCGTGGTGAAGCGGCCCCGCCGTGAACAACTGCATGAACCAGTTGGGCCGCAGATGCACAAACCGAAAACCGCTCTCCTCTATGTATCTCTCCAGAATACGCAGCCCAAACTCCGGACGACGCTCCGCCCCCATGGCCGAGAGCAGCACCACCTTGCCAACCCCCGCCCTTCGTGCCTCCTCCAACATGGGAATTGCCGTAGCCTGCGGCGCATCGTCGCCGGGACGCACCACCATGAACATCGATTGGACGTCGGCTACCGCACCAGCAAAGGTCCCCGGAGCCTCGTAGTCGAAGGAGACCCACTCTGCCCCCGGCAACGCCCACGTGTCTGGGCGCCGGCTGGCCGCCACCACGTCGCTGCCGCGCTGCAGCAACAATCGGGCTACCATGCTGCCCACTGTGCCCGTGGCCCCCAACACCAGAATTCGATTCGAATCACAAGACCTTTGACTCATAGAAATCCCTCCCGCCCATCAAAGGGCCTGAGCCCCAACCTGGGGCAAAAATGAACATATTATTCGCTTTTACTGCAAAGAACCGCATCCGCCGGCAGAACCACCATGGTTCCCCGTCGGTAATCAGCTCACAGCTTCGAAGAGCGCCTTCAGGCCCGCCAGATGATAGGCCGAGTAGCGCAAGATGGCCTCCCTGAGCGCCTTTGGCGAATCGAATTCCAGCAGCAGGCGGGTATTGGTCGCCAGAAACGCCCCATATACCTGGGCCAAGGTGAATCGATGACTCTTGGTGACCCGCAGGCCCGGCCTCAACTCTCGGAAATGGCCAATGGCCCGCTCCGTAAGGTCCACCACGAGGCTCTCGGCAAATCCATGGTTGCGGGTACCTTTTGAGCCGGCCAGCAGGGTCACAACGGCCAGCCTGTTGGCGATGCAGAACTCCAGAAGCTCCTCGGCAAAGACATGAAACGGAGCCCCATGGTCCAAGGCAGTCGCATCAGCGACCCCCTTCAGGGCATCCATCCGGCTATGCAGAAGCCCAGTAAAGCGCTCCACCAGTGCAGGGGGAACAAGGGCCTCATAGAGAGCCTCCTTCCCCGAGTAGTAGCGATAGACGTTCCCCGTGGAGACCCCTGCCCCGGCTGCGATATCCGCCAGCGTCGCCTCCTGGTACCCCCGATGTGCGAACAACCAGAGCGCCGCTTTCTGAATCGCTGCCTGAACCTCATCCTTTCGGTACTGGGCCATGCCATCCCCCAGCAAAAGCGAATTCTGAGTTCGCTTTTAGCCCAAGGAAATCCCAATGTCAAAGGGAATCCCAACGACCGCCGTGTCCGCCCGGTGTTCCCCCGTTGCCCGGAATACGGGGCCGCCCGTTGCCCACCCGGTGTCCGCAATGTCCCCGTAGGGGCGGACCGATGTGTCCGCCCGTTGGTCACCCGTTGGTCATATTGAACGTCCGCCCGTTGCCCACCCGTTGGTCATATTGAACGTCCACCCGTTGTCCGCCCGGTGTCCACCATATCCCCGTAGGGGCGGACCGATGTGTCCGCCCGTTGGTCACCCGTTGGTCATATTGAACGTCCGCCCGTTGCCCACCCGTTGGTCATATTGAACGTCCACCCGTTGTTCGCCCGTTGCCCACCCGTTGGTCATATTGAACGTCCACCCATTGTCCGCCCGTTGCCCACCCGTTG
>CAZQHM010000055.1:0-10223 GCA_964593355.1 uncultured Myxococcales bacterium | reverse complement strand
CACCCGTTGGTCATATTGAACGTCCACCCATTGTCCGCCCGTTGCCCACCCGTTGGTCATATTGAACGTCCACCCATTGTCCGCCCGGTGTCCACCCGTTGGTCATATTGAACGTCCGCCCGGTGTTCGCCCGGTGTCCGCAATATCGTCGTTGGGAATATGTAAACATCATCCGGTTTCGGACCGGGCGGACACATCGGTCCGCCCCTACGGCGCGTATCATGGCACGAACGTGATTATGGACACATCGGTCCGCCCTGCGATATGTATTATGGCATGAATATGATTGGTTTTGATGCCATTCCGACCCCTCCCCAAATCGACCAACAACGACGCTGCGAATCTTCCAACATCGCTGCTCCAGCTGCGCAGCGATGTTGTGTGGCGGAGGCGCATGGGAGTCGAACCCACCCGGGACCTTTGCTCAGCCCCTCACTGGTTTTGAAGACCAGGCGGCCCACCGGAACCGTGGCACCTCCGTGGGACTGTTTATGTCATCGTGGGCCGGAAGTCAACCGAGCGATTTCGCCCTACTCGTCCTTGATGAAGTCCAGCGTGCGGGCTCGAGGAACCAAACCGTGCTCCTCCTGCCAGCGGGGATGGTAGAGAGTGCTTATGTAGCGCACCCCGCTGTCACACAACACCGTCACAATCACCTTCCCAAAACCAAGCTTGCGGGCCAGCCGCACCGCCCCTATGCAGTTCAGCGCAGAGCTCGAGCCCAGAAAGAGCCCCTCGTTCCTCATCAGGTGGTAGGCCATCTCTATAACCTCCTGATTCGAAATCCGCATGGCACCATCCAGCTTCGCCTTGGCGAAATTCGCCGTCTTCACCAGATTCCCCACCCCATGAACCATGGACCGCCCGTCCACCGAATCGGGGGACTTGTTCACTATCCCCCACAACGCTGACCCCTGAGGATCCGCCAGCCACGTCTGGCAATCACGCTTCCGCTTCTTAAGAAAGGCCGACACACCGGCCAGAGTACCCCCCGTCCCCGCTCCGCACACAAAACCGTCCACCATGCCCCCCGTCTGCTTCCATATCTCCGGCCCCGTGGTCGTGAAATGCGCCTCGAAGTTGGCCAGATTCTCAAACTGATTCGCAAAGACCCCGCCAGGAATTCCATCGGCCAACTTCTTCGCCGTCTCGGCATAGTTGCCCGGACGACCGTAGCGGCTGGGCGCCACCAGCCTCACCTGAGCCTCCAGCTCCCTCAGAACCTCGACCTTGTCCGCCGAGGTGTTCTCGGGCATCACGATGATGCAACGATACCCCTTCACGTTACATATCTGCGCCAGCGAAATCCCCGTGTTGCCCGGAGTTCCCTCCACCACCGTGCCACCCTTCTTGAGCTTCCCCTCCGCCTCGGCCTTCTCAATGATTGCCTTGGCGGCCCTATCCTTCACGCTGCCGCCGGGGTTCATGAACTCCGCCTTGCCAAGAATCGTGCACCCCGTAAGCTGCGACAAACTCTCCAGCTTGACGAGAGGCGTGTTGCCAAGCAAACCGAAAAAACCCTGCGTGTAGTCAGTCTTCTTCAAACCCATGAAAGCCCCTCCTTGATCCTCTCATAATCCCCCCAACACCCGATACTCACTGCCCACAGAAACGCCTCAGAACGTGTTCCAATGCACCCGCTCTGCCTTGTATCGCTGCCCAGGAGGCAGTTCCTCTGCGGGATACCCCATAGGAATCAACGCAAAGGGCACCAGATGCTCCGGCACGGCAAACATCTTCCGCAATGCCTCCACCCTCTCGGGCCTGGGCTGCACCCCAACCCACACCGCCCCCAATCCCATGGAGTGCGCTGCCAACAACGCATTCTGCACCGCCGCCGCACAATCCAGCAGGTGATACCCCGGAGCGTGCTCCAACGTCGGATCGCCAATGACCAGAATGGCCAGCGTCGCCTCCTTCACCATCTTCGCATGGGGGTGAATCTCCGGAATGCGGTCCAGCAAATCCCTCCGCTCAATCACCAGAAAATGCCACGGCTGCTTGTTCACCGCCGACGGCGCACTCATAGCCGCCTCCAAAATCGCCTCAACCATCTCCTTGGCAATGGGCGTGGGCGAAAACCGACGAATGCTCCGGCGACTCTTGATAAGCTCCAGCAGTTCCACTTCTCCCTCCACTTTCGTTCAAAACCCCACGTTCGCCGCCAATACTATACGCCATCGAACCGTGAATCAATCGCCCGAGGCCCCCCACGTCATTGCACACCGCGTCATTTCGGGCAGTGACTGCCATTATCGCTTCCCTCGGAGCCAATTCTGTGTTACCGACCGCTCCACGTTTGGGTGTTTGTCCGGTTTGAGGGGGTCAGGTGGCCCCCCCGCTCCTCAAGGCGCACCGGCCACACCACAACCGGAGCCACAACAATGATCGTGATGAAATTCGGCGGAACATCCATGGGCAGCGCACACACCATCGGCAACTGCGTGGTGCCCCTGGTGGCCAAAGCCCACTCCCAGGGACGTAACCCTCTGGTCGTGGTGTCTGCCATGGCCGGCGTCACCAACCGCCTCCTGGCAGCATCCCAGGCAGCGGTGGACGGAGACGTGCAGGAGGTAGCATCCATCATCCAGGCCATTCAAGAGAGTCACTTGGAGACGCTCAAGAAGCTCACGCACGAAGAACATTCGCACCGGCCAGGCGAACGCATCGTGGATGAACTCTTCCGACTCCGGGTCTTCCTGGAAGCCATCGCCGTAGTGCGGGAGCTCTCGTGCCGCTCCAAAGACATCGTGCTGGCCGTGGGTGAGAAGCTCTCCGCCATCATCCTCGCCGCTGCCCTTACCAAATCCGGGCTACAGGCTACCTATCTGCCTCTGGACGCCGTCATCGAGCGTCGCAAAGAGGCCGATCCCGAACAGTACTGGCTGCACGTACAGGCATGCTTCAGGAGCGCTCTGGAATCGGCAGCGCCAGGAATACCCGTCCTCACCGGGTTCTTCGGACCAACCCGCAACGGCATCATGCAGGCCGTGGGCAGAGGATACTCAGACTTCTGCGCGGCCCTCGTGGGGGCAGCGGTGCAGGCCGACGTGGTGGAGATCTGGACCGACGTGGACGGTGTCCTCTCCACCAACCCCAAGGTGGTGCCCGAGGCCTTCCTGCTCCAGACCATTGGCTTCGACGAAATTGCCGAACTAGCCCACTTCGGCGCCAAAGTGCTCCACCCCCACAGCGTCGCCCCAGCGTTGCGATCGGGTGTCCCCCTGAGAATCCTGAACACCTTCAACCCCCACGGGCCGGGCACCGCCGTGGTTCGCACCAGCGTCAACTCCGCTGCACCCTTCAAGAGCATATCCTATAAGAAGAGCGTCGCCATCATCCGCCTCGCCACCCCCCTCATGCTCTTCGCCCACGGATACATCGCCAAAGTTGGCGCCGTCTTCGCTGCCCATCAGGTCAGCATCGACCTGGTAGCTACCTCGGAGGTAAGCGTCTCCCTCAGCGTGGAACAGCCCCTCAACCAACTGGCCGACCTCCTGGCCGATCTTCGCCCCTTCGGCGAGGTGCACGCCCTGGAGGGCCAAAGCATAATCTGCCTCGTGGGCACCGAACTGGACAACTCACACGACGTCCTGGCCAGAGTCTTCCACTCCCTTCATGAGGAGGGAATCCAGGTAAGGATGCTCTCCATGGGCGACCTCAGAATCAACCTCAGCCTCGTGGTGGACGACCAGCAGTGCGAACGCACCGTCCGCCTGCTGCACCAGGAGTTCTTCCCCAATCCGGCATGAACCCCCATTTTTAAAGGAAAGGAGAAACCATGAACCCCGAAGTCACATACATCCCCAGAGCCAAAATCGTCGAGGCCTGCCAGAGCCTGCCAACCCCCTTCTTTCTGTATGAAGAGAAACGCCTCAGGCACAACTGCCGCCGCCTCGCCGATGCATTCATCAAACACTTCCCCGACTTCGACCCCCTTTACGCCGTGAAGGCCAACCCCAACCCCCACCTGCTCAAGATCATCATGGACGAGGGATACGGCTTCGACTGCTCCAGCCTCTCCGAGGCCTGGCTGGCCGGCAAGCTGGGGGCCCGAGGCATGTACATCGGCAACTACAGCCTGGAGAACGAGTTCCGGGCCGCACTGGAGGCAGGCCTGCTGCTCAACCTCGACGACATCTCCCTCATCCCGCTCACCAAGAAAATCGGCTTCCCCAAACAGATCTCCTTCAGAATCAACCCGGGGCTAGGCCAAGGCAGCATGGAGAGCCTCGTGCTGGCAGGCCCCGACGCAAAATTCGGCGTGCCCCATGAACTGGCACCCCAAGCCTACGCCTTGGCCCGGGAAGCCGGCGCTACCACATTCGGCATGCACATGATGACCGGCTCCAACGTCCTCGACGAACGCTACTTCGCCGTGGTCGTGGAGAGACAACTGGAAATCGCAGCCAACATCAAACGAGAGACCGGAATCGAGATCTCCTTCATGAACATCGGCGGCGGATTCGGCGTCCCCTACCGCCCCGACGAACGATGCCTCGACCTCGCCATGCTCGCACGGGGCATCGCCAAGGTCGTGGCCAACAAATGTCCCAAGCTTGGTATCGCCCCGCCTCGACTCATGGCCGAACCGGGCCGCTTCATCGGTGCCGGTGCTGGCTGGCTCGTGAGCCAAGTCCAGGTCATCAAGGAGGGCTACAAGAAGTTCGTCGGCATCGACGCCAACGCCAATGACATGCCCCGTCCCTCAATCTACGGCGCCTACCACCATATCTCCGTGCTCAACCGCTCCAAAGAACTGGAGAGCGTCTCTGTCGTGGGCCGCGTCTGCGAGAACAGTGACCAGTTCGCCAAAGACCGCCTCCTGCCCAAGTGCGCCCCCGGTGACATCGTGGCTATTCACAACTGCGGCGCCCACGCCTATGCCATGGGACATAACTACAACGGCCACACCAGACACGCTGAATACCTTTTGAAAACAGACGGTTCCATAACGCAGATTCGGCGCGCTGAGACCATCGAAGACCTCTTTGCCACAGTCACACTTCCCTGAATCTGGCACATTCCGACGCCCCGCTGCCGAAATCCGGAATTACCCGACCCTTGTGGTGTTTTTTGCTTCGTCGAAGGGAGCTCCGGAGCGGGGCACCATGCTTCTTCGGTGGGTCGTCACCCCCGGGAGAATGCCTCCAATCGTTCTCCTTGCCCCTGTTCCCTGCCGGTCCTTACCCCTTAGGACTGGTCTTGAGCCCCGCCCCCTCCGGAGCCCCTTCGAGCAATTTACTCCCACTCCCCACGTAATGACCGCATAACCCTCGCCCCAGTACCCTCGGGAACCAGATAGAGCGATGGAAGAAGATTACCACGGGTCAACACCCCTTTGGCCTTCAAATGGCACTCCTTCTCAACAGCGTCGGCCACACCTCGGGGATCACCCAAGTCTTGTGCCACGCTCACCTCCACCCCACTACTCTCAGGCAGTTCGGCACAGAGCTCCGCACCAGCCTGGCCAAAGCCCATCCGCTCGGTCGAATAGCAGCTCTTCTCAGCCAACTCAATGGCAGGCTGACGCACCGCAGCATCGAAATCCAGGTAGTATGTGATCTTCAACGCAACAACCAGCGCCACCGCCGAGAGCAACAGCACAACAACGTTGCCCTTCAACGACCCAACCTGGCTGAACCGGTCCAGCCCCATCACCACGAAGAAGGTCATAGGCGGCACCAATACCATCAAACCCGACATCTCCCCAAACCCGAACCCGTTGGTGCTCACCAACACCAAGTACCCCACCGCAAACCAGGCAAGCATCACGAAAGAAAAACGCCGCATCTTGCGCCATGCAGCCCCAACCCCCATCACCCCTATCACCGTGAGCAACACCCCCATGGACCGTACAACAACCAGCGGCACCATCAGGAACTGTGGAAAAGCATCCCCCAATGCCCGAACCGGCAGCCAGTTGTCCGCAAACGAGGCGAAAGCCAATGTCAAACACTTGCCGCTCAATAGCCCGAACCCGCCCATAAACTCATCCGCCAGATTCGCCGGAGGTGCCAATAGCCCAAACCGCACGGCCAACGCCGGCACCGCAACCAGCAACAGCCCCAACAAACTCCACAACGACGACAACAGCGTCGCCCGAACAGATAGACTCGCCTCGCCGGTCACCCTCGGCCCAAGCAGCCCCACCCCTATCAACACCGGCATCAACGGCAACGTGCACGGCGCTACCGCCAGACACAACCCGCTCAGCAGCCCAACCACGAAAGGCCGCCCAGGCCTCGCTATGGATGCGGCCAACACCCCCGTCGCCGCCAATAACACCACCGAACCCTCGCTGGGATACGCCGCAGCTAGCACCAGAGGGTTCATCGTCAAAACCAACGCCCCTACCACGCCCATCCACCGCTGCCCCGTCAACCGGTGCAGGTATATGAAAAACACCAGGGCCGCCATGGCCATGATGCTGGCGTGGAAAAGCCGCCATCCCACCGTCGGTAGCGCCTGCCAGAACGGCATGGCAATCACACTCAGAATCCCGCCGCGGAACTCACCGTGAGAATCGTCAAGTAGAAGAAAATGAACCATAAAAGAGAGAGCAACGATAATCGCCGAGCTCTTCCGTCCACGGGTCACTACGCCAAGCGTTATCTCATCGAATTGCGGCATCCGCCGTCACCTCGTTGTCCTCATCGACGGCGGGAATATTAGCCCGCACAAGTGGCTTTTGACAAGCGCCCGCACGGAATCCGTTTGCAAATCGGCCCCGGTGGGTTATTTTACCCGAGACCCGACACACCTCAGGGGCTGCTTGCCACGGTGCGCCGGGCTCTGTGACGGAATCATGTTTAGTTGCACTGTCGCCGGAGGAGAAATCATGAAGAAGTTTCTGTTGGTACCAGTACTGGCCTTCGCCGTAGGCGTGGGATGTGGAGAAAAGAAGGAAGAGCCCAAGAAGGCCGAAGCACCCGCCCAGGCGGCCGCTGAGAAGAAAGAAGTGCCGCCACCCAAGGCCGAAGAGCCTAAGGTCGAAGAACCTAAGGTCGAAGAACCGGCCCCCGTAGAAGAGAAGAAAGTCGAGCCGGCGCTAGAGCCCGCCAAAGAAGAACAGCCCGCCCAGCCCGTCGTGGAAGAAAAACCCGCCCAGCCCAAGGCCGAAATCCCCCCCAACCCCCAGGACGAACTCAGCAAGAGAAGAGATCGAATATCAGAAATCTATAAGCTCGGCCGCTCCTCCTCCCCTGAGGATGAGAAGAAACTCCAAGACATCATCACGGCCGAAACCGCCGAACCCTACGAAAAGGCCACTGCCATCAGAGCCCTCGGCAACAAGCCCAGAGAGGCCCTCGTAGCCCCCCTCAAGTCCCTCGCCGATGCCCAGGACCTCGCCGTCCGCAGCGAAGCCGTCATCCTCCTCTATCAGTGGGGCGAAAAAGAGTTCACCCAGCCCAAACTCGAAGAACTGCTCTCCCAGGGCGTCGCCCTCCGCAGAGCCTTCTTCAAGGGCCTCCAGGATGGCAAGTACACCTATGAGCCCGAAGCAGAAGAGTTCTTCCGCAAAGCTATGGGCGCCCAGCAGGTCCACGTGAAGCTCGATGCCGCCCTCGGCCTCCTTCACCTCGACAAAAAAGAAGAGTCCCTCGGCGCATTCAAAGAAGCCCTGGCCACCAAGGACAAGGAGTATGTACGCCTCACCGCCGTCTCCTACCTCGCCTCAGCTAGAGAAATGCCCGAAGTAAAGGCCCTCCTCGAAGAGGCCGCCAAGGACGAAAACGACAAGGTAGCCAAGAGGGCGCAGCAGATCCTCGGCATCAATAAGCCCGCAGCCCCCGCAGCTCCCGCAGTTGAAGGCGCCGCTCCTGCCGCTCCTGCCGCTGAAGGCGCCGCCGCTCCTGCCGCTCCTGCCGCCCCCGCAGCTCCTGCCGCCCCCGCAGCCGTCGAAGAGAAACCCGCTCAGTAACCTGATCAGATAGTCTTCAATAGTCTCAAATCACCATATCCAGTACAGTGTATTAGTGATGTATCATGCGCTGCAGTGTGGTGCCGTGCGTCTAATGGCATTAGTCGGAAGGCAGTGGCCCTCACCCCGAGCCCCTCTCCCGCCACTTCCTCATGAGATACTCCAACGACTTGCGATGAAGTCCCCCCTGCCTCGCCGCTTCGGAGATGTTCCCCGAGCAGCGCTCAAGCAGCACGTTCCAATACCGCTCCTCAAATATTGATACAAGCTGCTCCTTAGCATCCTTGTAGGGGTAAGCCAACAGAGACTCGATGTCCAGCCCCGTGCCCGAAGCCCCGCTGCCACCACTCCCCACTCGAGGCAGGCTCAACTCCGGTTCAACCAGCTCGGGCAGAAGACAGCCCTGCTCCAGCAGATTTCGAAGCTCACGAACGTTGCCCGGAAAATCGTAGGTCATCAGGCGGGAAAGCAGCGCATGAGGCATGCTGTACACTCGCTTGTCACGCTGGGAAAACTCCGCCAGAAAATGGTCCGCCAGCAGCGGCAAGTCCTCAAGCCGGTGCCGCAAAGGAGGCACCGACAAACGAACAACATTCAACCTATAGAAGAGATCCTCCCTGAATCGGCCTCCTCCTACCTCCTCCCGTAACGTTCGGTTCGTAGCCGCCACAATCCGCACATCCACCGTGCGGAACGAGTCGGCCCCCACGGGCCTTATCTCCCGACGCTCGATAAGCCTCAGAATCTTCCCCTGAACCGCCAGTGGCAGCTCGCCTATCTCGTCAAGAAAGATGGTGCCGCCCGACGCACTCTCCACAAGCCCCTTCCTGGAAGCCACCGCTCCCGTAAAGGCCCCCTTCATGTGCCCGAACAACTCGCTCTCCAGAATCGACTCGGGAATGGCCGAACAATCCACTACCTCGAAAGGCCCGGCGCCGCGCAGAGAAATGTCGTGAATCGCCCGGGCCACAAGCTCCTTGCCCGTGCCGCTCTCTGCCTCGATGAGCACCGTGGCCTCGCTCCCCGCCACCCGCTGGATCAGCGCAAAGAGCTTTCGCATCTGAGGCGACGCCCCAACCATGCCACCGAGGGCGCTCCCTTTGGCCAACTCCAGATCCACAAGCTCACGAACCGGCTTGACCCTCAAAACCGTGTCGCCAAGAGAGACACGACAACCGCCGGGCAGATAGGCATCCCGCACTTTGATTCCGTCCAGCACAACCCCGTTCTTGGATTCAAGATCCCTCAACCGGTAGCCATCAACCGTCACGTCTATCCTTGCATGGTGCCTGGAAACCGTCGGGTCAGAGAGCACCAGCTCGTTGTCCGGAGCACCACCCGCACGCAGAACAACATCGTCCCAAAGCATCTCAAGACCCTTCTCAGGCCCCTTGACCACCTCCACTTGTAGCTTGGGAACTCTTATGTGCTCGATTTCTGTCCGCAGACAAATGGTCCTGGTGCCCTGCGGTTGCCCTATTCCACCGATATCGTTCCCCGCCATGGACGATCCTTCTCGATGATGACGGTCTTGACGGTCTCCCTGCCCTCGTGAACTATGCGAATCGTGTGGGCACCCGTAGGAAGCTCCATCTCAACGATGTTCAACCCATTCTGACCGGCCACCACCCTCCCGTCAATGGTCAGGGTTCCGTTGGCAGGAAAGTACCGCAGCGCCAACTTGCCCAACCCCTCCGCCTCCAGGTTCTTGTGCAACTTGCGAGGGCCCGGATGACTCATGGAGAAGCGCTGCTCCTTGTACCCGGGAGCACCAACAACCACGCTGCGGCTCTGCCCCGGTGTCAACGTCACCAGAGCAGGCACTCCTCCCATGTCCACGCCGTCCACCGACACCCTCGCATTGGTTGGCAAGACCGTCAGCTGCGTGTGCGTGGGCCGCTGCTCCGCTGCCCTCTTCTGCTCCACCGCCAACCGTTGCGCACTCTCCACAGCACCCCTCGCCCCACTCTCTATCATCCTGTGCCAGCTTATGCCCAACCGCGCTGCCGATTTCACCGGACGCCACAGTAACTGCCGCTGACTCTGGGATTCACTGCCAAGACGCTCGTCCGCTTCGTGAAGACCCAGAGAATCCTGGTCAGAAACCCGCTGGGCCCCCGTGGCTCCCCCAGACTGCACCCCCGTTACATCGGCCCCCGCCACGCCGTAACTCGCCACGTCACCAGCACTCACGTCGGACCTCATCCCGCCTCGCCCACGAGACCCATCCTCGGGCCGCTCCCCCGCACCCTCAACCGCCGGCAACTCAACCGAGGCCCCCACTGCCGCAACCTCCACG
>CAZQHM010000054.1:0-31521 GCA_964593355.1 uncultured Myxococcales bacterium | reverse complement strand
ACTTGACGAAGTAACCCTCATGCAGGTGACTCCGGAGACCCTCTCGGCACACCACCTCTTCACCGTGCTGGTGCCCCCCCAAAAGCGTGACGCCGTGCTTGCCGGACTCCAGGCCCGGGGCGTTGGGGTGGCAGTCAACTACCGCCCCATACACCTCATGACCTACTACCGAGAACGCTTCGGCTACCAACCCGGGTCATTCCCCATCGCTGAGCACATTGGCGCATCTACTATTTCTTTGCCCCTCTACCATACACTTACGAGTAGGCAACAAAAATACGTTGTTGCTGCTTTGAAGGGGGCATTGGAAGATGCTTAAAGGAACCACGCCGACACCGTGGCCCCAAGTGCTGGTCTTTGGCGGCGGAATTAGTGGCATGGCCTTCGCTCTTGGCCTCGCCCGAAGCGGCGTAACCGCCCGGCTACTCGAAAAACGCAGCCAGATGGGCGGCATGTCCGCCGTGTGGCAAGAGGATGGCGTCCGGCTTCACCCAGGAGTTCACCTCCTGCACGCCTCAACTGATGAGCTGCGCCCTACACTCCTCGAGATGAAACACCTCATGGGCGACGATTGCCTCGTGGTCACCACAACCTCGGCACTCCACTTCTTGGACCGCTACCTCGCCTTCCCCCTGCGCACCCGCGAACTGCTCCCGGCCCTTGGCCCCCGGAAACTCGCCCAAGTCGTCCTCAGCGCCGCCGCTGCCCGATTGGAATCCCAACGACTCCACCTGGCAGGCCGCCAAACCGAAGACTCCTTTGATGCCGTGGTGGCCTCCGCGTTCGGCCGCTCCTTCTACTCCCTCTTCTTCAAAGACTACACGGCCAAAGTGCTGGGCATGGACCCCAAACAGATCTCGGGCGAATGGGCCCGCCGCCGCGTGCCGATGCCCTCCCGAAACGACCTGCTCCAAAGACTCTTCCCCTTCTACAGGCCCAGAAAGGTCGAACACCCCCATCCAACCTTCCCCGTGGGACAACTCACGGGCAAAGAGGGCCTAGACAGCCTCTTTGCTGGCATCGCCTCCCAGATGAGCCCCATGGTCACGCCGCAAACCGAGACCTGCCTGGAATCCATCGAGGTGCGCAGCGGTGCAGTCCGCTCCGTCACCCTCCGCAAAGCCGGCCATAACCCCGAAACCCTCCACGCCAACAACTCCTCAATGCCCATCGTCGCATCCAGCATCCCCCTGCCTGAACTGGTCACCAGACTCTCTGGTGACATACCCGACCACGTCCGCTCCAATGCTGCCTTACTCAAATATCGTTCGCTGATTTACGTTTTTGTGGAGATTCATCGGCCATGGCTGCATAAAACTCAGTGGACCTACTTTCAGTCCCCGCATCTACTATTTAATAGACTGTCGGAGTTCAGCAATATCGTACCCATGGCCTACGGACCAAACCGAACCGTAGTCTGCGCAGAAATCTCCGCCCAGCCCGGTGATGAGTGGTGGGCCGCACCCGAGCGTGAACTGGTGCGCATAACAAAGCAGCACCTGCAGAGCGTGGTGCCAGGACTCAAGCCCGAAGCCTTCGGCCGTAGCTGGGTGCGAAGCGAAGAACACGCCTACCCCGTCTACGACATGGGCTTCCAACTCGCACGCTCCGTCGTCCTTGCCTTCGTTGACTCCATTAATGGCCTCGTCACCCTCGGTCGGCAAGGACGATTCGATTACCTGAACATGGATGAGTGCTATAGAATGTCCTTTGATTCTGCCTCAAAACTTGCTAAAAATATTGCACAATCACGCTCCTAGGAGGTCAAACCATGACAGTCCAAAGATGCAGCCGCTGCGTAACCCCAGCTACGTGGCCAGGACTCACCTTCGACGACCAGGGAGTCTGCGACCTGTGCCGTGCCTTTGAAAGGCGCTGGAGTAAATGGCTGGCATCAAAAGAGCTGCAAGATAAGTCACTTAAGGAGCTTGACAAGATTATCAAAAAGGCTATCGGCTCCGCAACCGGGAAGTTTCATCTCATGATTCCCATCAGTGGCGGTAAAGATTCTCTCTATGTGCTTTATTGGGTCAAGAAGCACTACGACGTGTCAGTGCTGAGCTACACCTACGACAATGGCTTGATGGATGCCGAGGCTTTAAGGAACATAGAGATAGCCAAAGATAAGCTGGGCATTACCCACATCATGGAAACACTGCCTTTCCAACACGAACTAGTCCGGCACTTTATGGAAAAAACCGGAAACTTCTGCGGAGCATGCGTTATTCCATACCTCATCGGGGCACATCGCTGCGCACGAGAGCACCAGATTCCCCTGCTCATCTTCGGCCTCTCCAAGCGGGACGACGCCAACGGCCCCGATGGCATGAACCCATTCTTCTTCTTCAACGTCGTCAACGATGGCTTCGGCAAGAGTCGCTTTGAGGAGCACTGGGGACCAAACCCCATCCGAGACTACATCCTGGATGCCGCCTCTGGAAAGCATCAGGTCATCAACCTGCCCGATTACATGCTCTGGGATGAAGAGCAGATTCAGGCCGAGCTGGAGCGTGAACTGGGCGTCAGCCTGGGCCACGAACACTTCGACTGCAAAGGCCATGAGGTAGCCTACTGGCTCACAGCACAACGGTACGGCTTCAGCACTTTGCCCATCAAGCTATCCCAGAAGATTCGTAGCGGGAAGATGACCCGGGCAGAAGCACTGGAGATTCTCGAGCGCGAAGAGACTCACCTGCCCGATTCCGCAGAAGAATTCGCACGGATTGTCGGCAGTACCCCACAACAGGTTGCAGCCAGCGCAAGCCGCTCCATGAAGCCATACTTCGCCGGCGTCGGGAATTTCCTTGCCGTCCAGCATAGAAAGTGGTTCCTTCGTGGCTGGACCGGGTTCCCATTTGGCCGCAAGAATCGCTAGCAGGCAATGCCGGCAGTGCCTAGTCTCCAAGCCGTGGGACCATTAGATAGCTCAAGTCGGCAATAGAGTCGAAATATATAGCCCAAGAATAGGGTAGAATATAGGATGTCGTTTTCTCTGGTATGGACGGTAAATGTGCTCGAAGCGGGCTGTTGGATAGCCCTGCTGCTCTCACTTGCCTTGTGGGGCAGTTGGTGGGCCAACCGCCACCGCACCGATGCCCTCATTGCCGTGGGGCTGGCCGTCGCCGCCGCCATCATCAGGCTCGCCAGCAGCGAACGCCTCCCCATGATCTCCGGCTATGGCGACTTTACCCTCCTGCGAGACATTATGCTCCTTCACCGAGACGGCCTTGACAAACTCCTGGGCGTCGCCGGAAGCGCCCACCGCATGCTCTACTGGCTGGTCTTCAAAGTCACCGGCCCCTCTCTCGATGTGGCTTGGGGCATCACCGTGACCACCGCCGCCCTCACAACCCTGCCCGTCTACGGCCTGGGCCGAATGCTCACCAACAGCCCCTGGGGAGGTATCCTCGCAGGACTCATCTACGCCTGCTTCCCCCCCGCCATACTCTTCGCCAACGGCGTCGCCTCAGAGCCCACCGCTGCCCTGCTTGTCACCAGCGCATTGGCAATGTTCGTCCTCATCACCCGCAGCTACAGGCCCCTCACAGCAGCGGCCTTCGTGCTGTGTATGCTGCTCTTCGTCCAGGTGCGGGGCGAAGGCCCGGCCCTGGCCGTGTTCGTCGTGCTGGCCCTCGCCCTTATCGCCGCACGATACGGCAACCTGCAAATGCTGGCCCGCTACTGGCCCACGGCCCTTGCCGGAACGCTGCTGGTCATCCCCTTCGTTATGCTGATGAGAGCCAACTCCGACCCCGGCCAGGTCGATGAGCTGCTTGGCTTCTTCATCCACTCCCTCAGCCTCATGACCGCCATCGGCATCGGCGCCCTGCTCCTGGACAAGCTGGCCCACGGGAACGACCCCATCGCCAGACCCGCACGCTGGACCTGGAACCTCCTCATGCTCTGGCTGGCCTACAGGCTCCTCAAGAACATGCTCAACCTCAACCAGGGGGCCATATCCCTGGTTGCACAAGGCCAGGTTCACCCCGACTATCCCTTCATTACCTTCTATGGACTGCTTCCTACCCCCACCCTGGGCTTCTTCAATTCCCCCGGCGGCTTCCCTTTCTTCATGTTCCTGCTCATCATCGCGTCCTTCTTCTTTTTTAGCTCCAGGAATCGATCAAAATCGGGTTTTATATCGTTTATTCTCGCATTGTGTATCTTCAGCTTTGACTCCGTGATATTCAACAGAGCCACGGGTAACGTAATACTAGAATCGTTCCGGTACCACATGCCCCTGGCTGGCCTCCTGGCCGCCCTGGTAGCCGCCGGGGCTCTGAAAGTCATCTTCGCTCTCAGCTCCCCGAACCACTCCTGGGCCAGACCCGTTGGTTTGCTGGTGGCGCTGGCGCTGGCCGTGTCACCACTAATAACTCATCGCGCACTCTACACCGATACCATGCACAACCTGCAGCATGAATACAAATTCGTTAGTTCCATGGTCGACCAGGTCAGAAAGACCGAACTCATCGTGGTCCCAGACTTCCCAATCTGGGTCAACGGCAGTCCCTGCGAAGGAACAAGCATTGAAGAACGCTACAAAGCAGATCAGTTTATTTCTTCACTGGCAATGCTCCAAGGAAAGAGCGTTAGAGTGCTGAAATTTCGTGAACATGCAAGGTCTTTGGCCGCGATGAATAGAGACGTGGTTATGTATCTGGGTCACAACTGTTTCATGGTTAACGAGCCCTACGAAATTCACCCATGGTGCCAATGGATCCCATCGGTGCCAGGAGTCGAACTGGTCTCCCAAAGCACCAACCCCAACCGCCGCTTCTCCGGCGGCGGCTTCGAAGTGCTGGGCCCACGAGCCCCCCAACTCACCGCTGCCTGGTACAAAGTCAAGCCCGAAGCCATGCGCCAAATCGTCCTGACCATCGCCCGCACCTCCCCCCAGTGGTCGACGCCCGCCCAGGAAATCCGCCCCTTCCCCGAGGCCCCCCCCTATTGGTCCCCCCTCATGTGCCCCCCACGCCCCCACCGCTGACCTGCAACTTACCGGCTGCGGCCCCACCCGCGCAACGCTCGCAAGAGCGGATGCGCGCCCAACTCGTCGGGTGCGGATCCGTAGCCGAGGAGTGGGACTTCCACCGGGGGCATTTCGTGGCCGTAGTCCCGCCAAAGCGCTAGCGACGGCGGGTTGACGTCGCCGTCGCCGTCGCCGAACTGCCTGGCCATGACGAGCCGAGATAGCAAGGACAGAACAGAATCCATTTGATCGCCGTTTCGGGAACAGCGCCCAACTCCTCACCCTTTGTTGACAAAGCCTCATTCGTGACAGTATCCTCCGCCCGTATGTGGTCATGTGCCGTGCTGTGAGCGCTTGTACAGCAGCGGCCCGAAGCCTCGCTTGTTTTCGGGGGAAGGAGTTCGACCATGCGCAGACTCATCTCTTCCTGTGTGCTCAGTTTCTCATTGATTCTCATGCTTTTCGCACCCGCAGGCTGCGGCTCCAGCGGCACCACCTCCGACGAGGACTACACCGACCCCAACTGGAACCCCTTCGACTCAGGCACCCAGGACTTGGGCAACACGGACACAGCCGGCGTCGATGCCGCCACCGACGCCCCGCCCGATGTCCCCTGCGTTCTACCCTGCGGCGAAAACTGCTGCGGCGAGGGCGAACTCTGCCTGGAAGGCAACGTTTGCTGCAAACCCAACTGCGACGACAAGTGCGTTGGAGGCAGCGATGGATGTGGAAATATTTGTACGAAAGTACCAGAGTGTACGGGCTGCTGCACAGACGATAAAGTATGCAAACCCGGCACCTTCAACGACTTCTGCGGCAAGGCCGGCCTGGCCTGCCAAACCTGCGCTGCCCCCCTGACCTGCCAAGGCCAGATCTGCAGCAACAGCCCCTGTACCCCCCAATGCGACGATAAGTGCGCCGGCGCTGCCGACGGATGCGGCGGTCTCTGCGCCGAAAACAAGTGCACCGGATGCTGCCAGGACCAGGTCACCGGACCCATTTGCCTCTTCGGAAACACTCAGGACGCCTGCGGCAAAGACGGTGCCCCCTGCCAGGTCTGCAGCGGAGGCTCACTCTGCGCCGGCGGACTGTGCGGCTGCACCCCCGACTGCACCGGTAAGTGCCAAGGTGCCGATAACGGCTGCGGCTCGGCTTGCACAACCAGCGACTGCAACGGTTGCTGCGCTGCAGATTTCTCGTGCCAGCCCGGAACCAGCATCGCAGCCTGTGGCAAGGTGGGTGGCACCTGCGCAAGCTGCGGCCCTGACCAGTCCTGCAAAGAGAGAACCTGCACCGACATCCCCTGCGAGAAGCAGTGCACAGGCAAACAGTGCGGCGACGACGGCTGCGGCGGCACATGCGGCACATGCGGGGCCAACCAGAAGTGCATGCCCGACGGCACCTGCTGCACCCCCTCCTGCGACGGCAAATGCCAGAGCGCCAGCGACGGATGCGGCGGAACCTGCTCCAACAACGCCCCCTGCGTCGGCTGCTGCGATGCCCAAGGTACATGCCTTGCCGGCACAACCAATGCTGCCTGCGGCCTCAACGGCCAAACCTGCGCTGCTTGCGTATCCCCGGAACTCTGCCAGAACAACACCTGCCAGGAACCCTGCGTCCCCGACTGCACCGGCAAGTGCCCCACAGGACCCGATGGATGCGGCGGTACCTGCTCCCCCAACCCGCCCTGCGATGGCTGCTGCGACGTCAATGGAACCTGCATGGGCGGAACCTCCGCCGTAGCTTGCGGTAAGTCCGGCGCTGCCTGCAAAGTCTGCATCGCCGGTGAGCAGTGCCTCGACCAGCAGTGCAAAACCGTCTGCACCCCCAACTGCGCCAACAAATGCCCAACTGCCAGCGACGGCTGCGGCGGCACCTGCTCCAGTAACCCCGCCTGCGAAGGATGCTGCAGCAACGGCTTCTGCATGCCCGGTACCTGGACCGACATGTGCGGGAAGTCCGGCCAGGACTGCAAAGTATGCACCACCGGCCAGAGCTGCCTAAATCAGGTCTGCACCACAACCTGCACGCCCAACTGTACTCTTAAATGTAATGGCGAAAGCGACGGCTGCGGCGGCTTCTGCCCCACCTGCCCCTCGGGCTACAGTTGCGTGTCCGGCGTCTGCGAAGAAGATACAACCAGCGACTGCGCCTCAACACCCTCGTCGAACCACACCCCCCTCGCCGCACTGCTCATCGTAGCCGGAATTCTGATAAGCCTCGGCTTCCGACGCCGATCGAAAAACCTATAGGGCGTAGGGACGCCGGGGGTCCGCGTGGCTCCTTCGTCGACGAAACGTAATACGACGGCGTGACGCAGTACCCCCGGCGAGACGCCGGGGGCTCCGCGAGACGCCGGGGGCTCCGCAACACCGGGGCGCATCGGCGCTTCGTGACGCAGTACCCCGGCGGGACGCCGGGGCTCCGCTCGACACCGGGGCGCACCTACGCTTCGTGAAGCTGCCCCCCGGCGAGACGCCGGGGGCTCCGCGAGACGCCGGGGCTCCGCTCGACACCGCGGCGCATCGGCGCTTCGTAACGCACTACCGCGGCGCTACGGCCCACCGCAGCTTCGCCGATTTCGACCGGGGGTTCGCTCTTCGCTCCTCGGGAGTGGCTCTCACTACCTCCTTGGCAATGGCAGCGTAGTGCCCCAATGCCAGGCCGTCTCGGAACGCACGCTTCACCCTCCGGTCCTCACCCGAGTGGAACGTTAGAATCGCCACTCGCCCCCCAGCACGCAACGAAAAAGGAAGCTGCGCCAACATGGAGTCCAATACCCCAAACTCGTCGTTCACCGCTATCCGCAGCGCTTGAAAAGTACGCCGGATTGTCAGCTTCAACTCCTCCTCAGCCACACCCGGCAACGCCGCTTGAACTGCCTTGGCAAGGTCCATGGTCGTGCCGAATCGACGCCCGGCCAGACGCTCTCCTAAAGGCTCCCAGTGCGGTTCGTCGGAGTTCTCAAGAAGCAACGCCCCCAACTTCTGGGCGCTCGCCCCCAATACCAACTCCCACGCCGAAATGCCCTTGTTCGGGTTCATACGCATGTCAAGCGGACCTCGATGCTTCACCGAAAAGCCCCGCTCCGGATTGTCAATCTGCATGGATGAAACCCCAAGGTCGGCAAGAATCATGTCGGCACCGTCCCAACCCAAACCCATCACCGCCTTAGAGAGCCCGGCGAAGTTAGTCCTCACCGCCGTGAAACAGCCGGCGTCGTACCCCATCCCACGCAGCCTCGCCTCCGTCCGGGGCAACTCCAAGGGGTCGCAGTCAAGCCCCAGAAGGTGCCCCCCGGGCATCATCCTCGACAACAACTCCACGCTGTGGCCGCCCCATCCCAAAGTACAATCCACAGCCCTTGAACCCGGACACGGAGAGAGAACGTCCAGAATCTCCTGAACCATTATCGACCGATGGGTGCCCGCAGGAGTCTTGCCCGACTCCAGTACCCTCTGCACAGTCTCGGGATACCGCTCCGGAGCCAACTCCTTGTACTTCTCGTGAAAACGCCGGGGATGGGTGCCCGAGTAGCGCTTGCGTCTCATATGCCCAGTGGAACCGCTGGATTCCCCCGTTCCATCGTCTCGCTCGTCACTCATGTAGTACGCCACCCGTTAATGTATAAGCGTAAATAGCAATTACCCCGCAGATAAATGCTCCACAAGGATCTTGACCCCGATGAGCACAAGCACCAGTCCGCCAACAAACTCCATCTTCCTTCCGAACCTGGCCCCCAGACGCTCCCCCAGACGCAACCCCAACACCGTCATGCCCGCAGCAACAACCCCAATGATTAGCGCTGGGTAGATAATATTGCTAACAAGCAAAGAAAAGGAAATTCCTACCGCTAATGCGTCAATACTGGTGGCCACAGACAACACTATAAGAGACAGACCCTTCGTTGGGTCGCCCGACTCAACGTCGTCGTCATCCCCGGGAAACAGAGCCCCCCAGATTGCCCGGCCTCCCACCACCGCCAGAAGCCCGAAGGCCACCCAGTGGTCATAGTCCCGAATCTGTGCCTCGACAGTGCTTCCCGCAAGCCACCCGATAACCGGCATCAAGAACTGGAACAGCCCAAAATGAAAGGCCAGCCGAAATGTCTGGCGCCCCGAAACCTTGCCCAGCAGCACCGACGAGGCTATGGCCACCGCAAAGGCATCCATGGCAAGGCCGAAGGCAACACCGAGCAATACGAACAGGCTCATTCCAACTCACCGATTCCTCAGCCGCACGCGGAGCTCTCCACCGCCGCACCTTGGAACCAGATACATGGGCGCTGGGACAGGGTCAACACACTTTTTTCACTTGAAGCGCAAAGCCCAAGCGACACAAGGGGGCGTGGGCAGTGCGCAGGTGCCTCCCGTCGTCATGCTTCCAGTGGTGGATGCCCCGGACCTGTGCACAGCCCCAGCTAACCCCATAACCGTGGGCCGGCGCTCGCAGCGAGCTACGACACGCTCGAAACAGCGCTTCAGCCTCGACTTTTTTCGGGAGGTGCTATGAAACGACACCAAGAGGTACTCGCAATCGGGCTCACCCTGCTGCTCTATGCAGCTTGCCAGGAGCAAGAGGTCCTCGGAGACCACGACCCCCTTGCCTCTGATTCACTCGGAGCCCACCAGACCGGCCCCGACGACAACCTGGAATTCGATCTGCTGGCCGAGGAAGAACTCACCTTCACCACGGACCACGACCTTCGGCCCGGCTACGACTACCGGCCACAGGGCGACCTCACCATCGAGTGCCAGGGGTGCCAGGCCGGGCAGTACGTCGAGGACTTCGGCGCTAGCTGCCTCGATAACTCCGACTGCTTCAGCGGTATCTGCCTGGCCCTCTCCGAAACTCAGTCCGTATGCACCCAGGCCTGCAAAGAAGAGTGCCCAGCCAGCTGGCGCTGCCAAATGCTCCCCGATACCGCCCCGGACTATCTCTTCGCATGCATCCCCGCAACTATAAGGTTGTGTGAGCCCTGCGACGAAGACTCGGACTGCGGTTTCCCCGGCGACATGTGCCTGCCCATTGGCGCTATGGGCACCTTCTGCGCCCTGGACTGCTCTGCCGGTCAGCAGTGCCCCCCGGACTTCGCATGCAAAACAATACGTGATCCTAACGACCTCGAGATAGGAAAACAATGCATTCCCGTAACAGGCAGCTGTGACTGCTCTCCCACGCTGAACGGGAAGAGCAGGCAATGCTCGCTCTCCAATCAGTTCGGCACCTGCACGGGCACAGAAACCTGCCAGGGCGCCCTGGGCTGGCAACAGTGCAACGCCCAAGTGCCAGCCCAAGAGAGCTGCAACGGCCTGGACGACGACTGCGACGGCAAGATCGACGAAGGCCTCGTGGCCCAGCAGTGCCTGGTCACCAACCAGCACGGCTCGTGCCCGGGAACAACCCAATGCCTGGGCGAGGCCGGCACCACCTGCGTCGGCACCACACCCGCCGCCGAACTCTGCGACGGCCTCGACAACAACTGCAACGGCCTCGCGGACGAGAGCTTCCCCGACTCAGATAACGACGGCGTGGCCGACTGCACCGATCCCGACGCCGATGGCGACGGTGACCCGAACACTACCGACTGCCGCCCCCTCGACCCGGCCATCTTCTTCGGCCAGAAAGAGTCATGCAACGGCCTGGACGATAACTGCAACGGCCTGGTCGACGAAGGCTTCCCAGATACCGACGGCGACCACCTTGCCGATTGCGTTGACCCCGACGATGACTCCGATGGTGTGCTCGATGACCAGGACTGCGCCCCCCTGGACCCGGCCCTCAACCACCTCTCCCCCGAACTCTGCAACGCCATCGATGATAACTGCAACGGCCTCTTCGACGAAGGCTGCCCTGCCACCGCCCTCTCCGTCAGCCCCGTGGGACACGCTGCTGTAATAAGCCAGGGCCAGTATCGTTTGCAACTCCGAGTATCGGCCCCTGTCGGTTTTACCAACGATAACAGCGCCGGTCTTCAACTAACTTGGTCCACTATTTATTAGGGAGATAACAATGAACAGAACCATGACGACACTTCAGACTGTTTGCCTCACCTTGGTCCTCGCCACCCTGCCGACGCTGGCGCACGCTGACGGCAAGTCCACTATCGCCGTCGAGGGGCGCCTCACGAACCTCGCCGGGGCGCCGGTCACCGGCCCCGTGGACCTGACGCTGGGACTCTACACCGGGCCAACCCAGGGCCAGCCGCTCTGGTCCAAGGTGTGGCTCGATGTCCCCCTCAACGATGGAGTGTTCCAAGTGCTGCTGGGCGCCGATTCGCCTCTGGCCACCCAGTGGTTCTCCGACTACGACGGCCTTTGGGTAGGCGTCGCCGTCGATAGCGGCAGCGAACTGCCACGAGTCCCGCTCACCTCCGTGGGCTACTCCATCTACTCACAAGACTCCGCCTACGCACAAGAGAGCGCCTTCTCACAAGAGAGCGCCTACGCCCAAAACGCTGCCCACGCACAAGAGAGCGCCTTCTCACAAGAGTGTGCCGTCGCACAAGAGAGCGCCTACGCCAAGAACGCCGATTGGGCCGAAGAGGCATCCTCCTCCGTCTTCGCCCACCATGCTGCCAGCGCCAACACCCTTCTGGGTTTCGCACCGGACCTGCAATGCTCAGGATGCGTAGACTCCGAGGAGATCTCCTTCCCCTTCGCAGCGTCGAACTCCAAGAGCGGCGCTGCCCTCGACCTCCAGTGCACCTCCTGCGTCAGCGGCCAAGAGGTCGCTACCAGAGCAATAACTCCGGAACATCTGGCAGCAGGCGACTGCGCCCCGGGGCAGTTGCTGAAACTCTCCCCCGAAGCCGACGCCTGGGAATGCAGCGACGACATAGACACAACCTATACCGCATCCGAGGGTCTGCTCCTGGAAGCCGGTGCGTTCAGCGTGGACCTTGCCGCCGTGCAGGCCAGAGTGAAGGGCTCTTGCCCCCCCAACGAGAAACTCGTGGCCATTCACGAAAACGGCACCGTCACCTGCGGGCCAGACAGCAACACCACCTACCTGCCCGGCGAAGCCATGAAGATGGTGGGCAACGCCTTCTCCGTCAATAAGACGATGGTCGAGGATTGGGTCAGGGGCTGGTCCTTCGACTCAGCACAAGAGATCTTCGCCACCTGCGACCCACGCTATGTTAGGGCAGGCGAAGCCGACTCGGTATCTTCCCTGATGCTGCAGACCAACTCTGTGGGCACCGCCGAGATTCTTAACGGCTCTGTCACCAGCGCCGACATCGCCAACCTCTCCATCACCAACGAGGATATCTCCCCCGCCGCTGCAATCGACTACTCCAAACTGGCCGGCGTAGCCCCCGCAAGCCATGCCCACAACGCCTCCGAGGTCAAGCCCGGCACCTTCTCCATAGGGAACTACACCGTCCAAGACGGCACCTGGTACATAAACGCAGGCATGGAGCCTAACCAGTTCGTCTTTCTAAACGGTATGGTATCCATGAACGATTGCCCCGCTGGCTTCAAACTCGCCACAACCAATCTATGCGTCTCTCTGGAGTTCAAGCAGCCCAAGAACTATGTGGATGCACAGGCAGCTTGCTACCAGAAGGGCGCACATATCTGCACCTACGAAGAGTGGTCCATCGTCTGGAAGACCCAGGGCAATCCCTTCCTTGACATGGGCGAAGGCGCCTGGATTGGGAACATCGTCAGAGACAACTACGCCCTCTACGCAAACAAGAACAGCAACGCTGACAAGGATGACTTCGACGGCGAGTCCCTGAGGAGCGCAGAGCGAAGCTTCAAGTGTTGCATGGGCCGAGGACGCTAAACAGGGTCATCTGGTGCGTCGAGGGGCCGGGGGACTGCGTTGGGCAAGGGCCGGCCTCCTCGACGTGCAAAGCACGCCTCCGGTGCCGGCTTCCTCGCCCGCCTTGTCCGCCGGCCCCTCGACTTCCCATCTGACCCTGTTCTTTGCCAAACACCGAGAACCAGCGGGACTGCGGTACGCAAGGGCCGGCCTCCTCGACGTGCAAAGCACGCCTCCGGTGCCGGCTTCCTCCCCCGCCTTGTCCGCCGGCCCCTCGACTTCCCATCTGACCCTGTTCTTTGCCAAACACCGAGAACCAGCGGGACTCCGTTGCGCAAGGGCCGGCCTCCTCGACGTGCAAAGCACGCCTCCGGTGCCGGCTTCCTTACTCTTTGGATTTGAATCTCTTGTCCTTCTCGTACCAGAGGGTTCCCTTCTTCGCCCGCTCCAGCAGCTTCTTCGACAAAGGCTCCTCGGTGCCAGGCTGGGCCCTACCATAACTCAGCAACCCCAGCACCAGTGCCGTCGTCAGCACCGCCCGGCCCAAGAGCACAAGCGCATGGGTCAGACGCCTCATCGAGAGCCCGTCAAGAGCGACCCTGCCAACCAGCAGCGCCGCATATCCGACAAGCGGCACGAGGAAGAGGGTCAACGAACCGCTTCGGTCAAGGCCCACCAAAGTACCCAGGCTCAAAGAGACCACGTCCTGGTCGAAGAGAGCCCATCCGCACTCGAATATGGGATTCACGAACGCCGGATTGAACTGGGGATAGGTAATAGTGCTAACCGTGACCAGCGCAACAGAGAGAAGAATCAACCCCGCAGAGAGCGCCAGGGGCACGCCCCAAAGCCTGCCTCGCATGGTGCTCAAGGCCAATGCGGCCCCCAGCGCCAGAAACGGCACCGTAGGAGCCATGTACCGCGGGCCAATGGTCCACCCCAGCATCGTGCGCCACTCGCCAAGCGAGATCACGAACATGGTGTAGGCCAGCACCAGCACTACACCCAGAACGGCCTCCTTCCTATCTATCCTGGAGAAGAGCCACACCACCAGGCCAACGGCGCCCAAGAATAGCCATGGCGAGATGAAGAACAGGCCAACGTCGGAGCTGAAGAAGGTATCCCCCAGATTCTCCATGGTAGGCGACTCGATTCCCAGGAACCCCGACGCCTGCGAAGCACGATTGTGAGCCGTCTCCAAAAAGTGGTGGCCCGTGCGCACAGGGCTTCCGAATGCGGCCCAATGATACCAGGCATGGAAGAGCGCCGGCCCCGCACCGCCCGCGACAAAGAGCACAATGCTGCGAAGAGGCCGAACGAACAACAGCACCCACACCCCCATGAGGATCACGGCCATGGCAGCGGGGTAGTCAAAGAGCACAGCCAGGCCGGCAAGAACTCCCGACACAAAGAGCCAATGGGCGCGGAACCCCCAGTGGCGAACTGCATAGAGCAGCATGAAGGCGCCGCATAGGCTTGCCCCTTGGAGATAGTGGCCCGCTACCATCACGCCGTATGGGAAGGCCATGGTGCCCAGCGCCAGGCCGAAGGTTGCCATATGCGCTACCAGCTCGTCGCCACGCCACCGCCTCACAAAGAAGAAGAAAGCCACGGCAAAGCCGAACGCCGGGAGCACTATGCCCCAAAGCCGCAGCAGCCACACCAACCCGGGGTGGTTCAACGAAGCCTCGTCCGCACCCATCAAGCTGAGAACCGCATAGGCGGGCACGGCAAGCAGCGAACTGCCGGGGGCTTTGGCAGCGAACAGGGGCCCTGTGCAGTGTGGAGGCTCGTAGTCCTCATCGCTGCACACAATGGCCGTATCGTTGACGAAGGCCGACTTGCTGGCCTTGCCCCGAATGTCTCGGTAGGTGGCAGAGCGCTTGCTTCTCATCTCCTTCCAGCCGATAGCAATAGAACCATGCTCCACAATCGACTGAGTTAAATATATTCTGGTGTTTTCATTAGGATTATTGAGGCTTGGAACATAAGGCAAAAAGTACATATAGCAGAACAGAATCACGCCGAAAAGCGCCACCCTGCCAGCACCGATGACCTTGCTGCTCAGCCAACCAACGGGGTCCCCCGCTGCACCCATGCCCAGAATCCCGCCCCCCCAACGCATGCGGTACTACCTTCGGACCTTCCGGTGACGAATCCGCGTCGTCACCAGGTCGGAGAGCATCCTGGTACCGTCCTTGATGGCACTGACCTTGGAACGTTCGTCGTTTCGCCAGACCACGGGTACCTCGCAAATTGCGAACCCAAGCCTCCTGGCGATGTAAAGCACCTCTCCGTCGAAGCCGAATCCATCGATGGTTGCACGGCCGAAACTGCTCATTGCTGCACTGCGACAAAAGAGTTTAAAGCCACACTGAGAGTCCCTGATGCCGGGCAACAAGAGGGCTTGAAAAGCGAGGTTGAAGGCCCGGCCCAGCAGCTCCCGATGGGCCGGCTGGCGAACCTGAATGTCTGCCTCCTTCACCCCTCTGCTGCCTATGACAACCTGGAATTCGTCAAGCTTCGGAACCAGCTTCTCCAACTCCTCAATAGGTGTAGAGAGGTCCGCATCAGAAAAGAGCACCAGGTCACCCCGGGAGTTCAGCACGCCGTTGCGCACGCTGAATCCTTTGCCCCGATTCCCTGGATTGTTCAGCAGGCGCAGTTCTGGCCACGTCAAGGCCAGTTCCTCCACCACCTCAGCGGTAGCATCGGTGCTGCCGTCGTTGACCACCACAACCTCGTATCCTCGAGCATTCCGGTCCAGATACTCCCTGACTCTGGTAAGAGTAGCGGGCAGCCTTTCGGCCTCGTTGTAGGCAGGGATGACGACGGACAGGTTCGGGGGAAGACTCATGGGCCGCTCTCCAAAAACGTGGCCATGTCCTTATACGCTGTGCGCTGGTCGGATTCAACCGGTGATGACGCACCCTGGTACTCAAACTGCAGGCCCGGCTGGCACCGTCGTTTCCGGGCCGCTACGATCACCATCGATCGTGTTGGGATGGCTTTCGCTTCTGCCCACGGGAATTCCCCTTGACAAACTGACAGACGCTGCCTCCTGACCTGTGCACCAGCCCCAAAAGGCTGCACGATTGGCCGCCTCTCCAGTCCGCTCTAAGGCGTTATTGAAGCTTTAGTCACGAGACCCTAGCCGAAGCTTTTACTCACAATTCCTTCGGGATGTCCGTGAAGGGCCGAACAGCTGGCTCTTTCCAGAGCTGCAGCGCCTGCAACTTCCCGAAAACTATAACAGATCGTGGGGCGTGTAGGCGCTTTCCCCTACAGAATGGGCCTCTGCTGAATTGTGCTGCGATCTGCGTTACTACGCCGGGCACAACCAGCCATGGGCTTGGGTTTTTAAGAGCGTATTAATGCGTAACGGCGCCGGATTTGGCTGTGGCCGTTGGGCCGTGACAGGTCGGAGCGGCAAGGCTTCACCGACCGATTAGTTCGGCCGAATTCGAATTCTGGCCCCGAGGAGATCGCTGGTCGCCGTCGCACACTCTAAGGTTCGCCGCGGTGCGTTAAACCTGCCCGCTGGAATCAGGCAGCAGGAACGAAACGCGGAAGTGGCCCGCAACGGCTGGGCCTAAGCCCCTCCCGCATTGTGTGGGAGCGAGAAGGAGGTCTTTTATGGTTACATCGGCAGAAGTTCTTCAGAAATTCCTTGAGATTCCCGGTTTGCAGGCTATCGCCATCGTCGGTCGAGACGGCTTCGTCCTCGACGTCGCCGGCAACCCCGGTCGCGTTGACCAGGACGCTTTGGGCGCCTCCGTGGCCCTGGTCTACAAAGGCGTGGAAGACATGGGCAGAGACCTCAACGTCATCCCCACCACCACCATCACGGTGGAGTACGCCGGCGCCATGATCATCTGCCAGCCCGTGGGCGACGCCATCGCCGCCGCAATCTGCCCCGACAACAAGACCCTCGGTGTTATCCGCCACAAGGTCAAGGGGTTGCTCGGCGACGTTGCTAAGTTCTACTAAACGAATCGACACTTTATTATAAGGGTTACTCATGAAGATCGATTTCACTTTCGACAGCACCAACTATCGTCACTACATGGATGGCATCAATTCTGTGCTCCACTGCCATCACTACATTACTTTGACGCAGAAGACGGCTCATAAGTACGCTGCCATGGGTGGCAACAAGATCCTCACCGAGAGCGCGGAAGACGCCTTCCGTCCCCTCTTCGATGCCGGCATTCAGAAGAACAACCTGGCTGATCCCGCCAGTCGCCTCGCTGCCTGCACTGAGTACTACTCAGCCATGGGCATGGGCCTGGTCAACATGAAGGGCGACGCGTCGGGCGGAGAGGCTACCCTCCAGCGCTCGCACGTCGACCAGGGTTGGCTCAAGAAGTTCGGTCCCTCACAGCTTCCCGTGAACTACGTCACTTGCGGATTCCTCGCCGCTGCTTTCGCTGCTGCCCACGGCAAACCTGCTCGCAGTTATCAGGTTACCGAGACGGCCAGCATTGCCAAAGGCGATCCTGAGAGCAAGTTTTCCGTAGTTTGCAAATAGCCCGGAACATTGATGGAGATACGACAATGACGGTACAGAGGGATACAGTAGTAAAGGATCTAGCTAAATTGCATTTCACCGGTGACTCTAATGGGTTGATTGAAGGCTTCAACGTAATGGTGAACCAGCTTCCCACCGCCTTCTGGAACAACTTCTCCGAGCGCATGATGGCCATGGTCCCGGAGTCGGCCAAAGCCGAACTCGAGGCCGACCTGATCAACTGCGCCTATGAGTGCGGCTACCACACAGGCTACGGCATCATCACGTCCAACGAGTTTCAGTCTGTTGTCACCCCCATGGTAACCGAGGGTGCCAAGGACGTGCTTCGAGGCGCTTACGCCGTCTTCACAGCCTGGGGCTGGGCCAAGTCCGGAATCGTTCAGGTCAAGGAAGGCGAGCGCATGGTCGTCCGAGCCCAGGACTACTACGAAGCCGACGGAGCGCCAGGCAGCAACAGGGCGTTCATGATTCGTGGGGTCAGCAAGGCATTTATGGAGTTGGCCTTCGCAGCGCCCTATCCCAACGGCATGCACACCTTCGAGTGCGCACAGACCCAAGGTCTGGAGTCTGGGGGCCCCTACGGTGAGTTCGTTGTAGAGAAGAAGTAGCTCTTCATACGCCGCCGCTGGCCCCGCACCGCTGCCCGTCGATTTCTTACCGACAGACGGCAGTGCAGGGAAGGCGGCGGCGTTTCGCACAGTAGTGAACGCCCCCTTTGCCTAGGTATTTGATGGAGCTCAGTTTTGCATTACTTTAATAATGCTGCAACAAGCTACCCCAAGCCACCAGCTGTTGCAGATGCTGTAGCCAAATGTCTCTCTTCTATTCCCCATACCCCCTATCGAGAGGCCGGGGCCGAAGTTGCCCCCTTCTGGGAGTGCAGAGAACACATCGCTTCGTTCTTCGGCAGCACTAAGCCGGAGAGAGTCATTTTGACATCTGGTGCGACAGCCAGCCTCAATATGCTAATAAACGGTCTAATCCGACCGGGTTCCCATATCATCACTTCCCAGGCAGAGCACAACTCCGTCCTGAGGCCCCTCCAGTTGGCCGCATGGTCAAACAGTGCGCAGGTCACATGCCTGCGCTGCGGCGAATTGGGAGCAGTGGACCCAGAACTGGTTGGGCGGTCCATCTGCAGTGATACAAGCCTGGTGGTGCTGAACCACACCAGCAACGTTACAGGGTACGTCCAGGATCTGAAAGCCATATACAGCCAATGCGCCCGACGGGGCGTCCCCCTGGTCATCGATGCGGCTCAGTTCTCTGGCTCTACCCCCGTGCTCCTGGACGAGATGCCTCTGGCCGCTGTTGTGTTCGCTGGCCACAAAGGCCTTGGTGGTCCCGGCGGTGTAGGTGGTTTCGTCCTCGGCTCCGATCTCTCGCCCGCCCCCTGGCTTGTTGGCGGCACAGGGATCCTCAGTGAGTTGCAGGAGATGCCCAAGGCACTGCCACTCAGGTACGAGCCCGGTGTACCCAATGACGCTGGAATGGCGGGCCTCACCGCTGCCTGCAGAGAACTTCGCTCCTTTGGCCCGGCCAAAGCGTCCGAGCACCTCAACGGCCTCGTTGCCACTCTCCGCGAAAGGCTGGCGGACTGCCCCTCTATCAGGTGGTACGCTGCAGGCTACAACCCCTCCGGCATTGCCAGCTTCACCGTCAAAGGTTGGGATGTGCGGGATCTTGGATATGTCCTCGAAAACTCGTTCGGTTGCCTCGTGCGCACCGGGTTGCATTGCGCACCATTGCTGCACAGTACTCTTGGGACTTACCCCCAGGGCACAATAAGGGTCAGCTTCTCCAGGTTCACCACCGTTGATGAGCTGGAACTCCTTATCAAGGCAATTCGAGAGATAGGAAAGTTAGTATGAAGATAGAAGCGATTACCACATTGGAAGAGTGTCTGGACGGTGTCTCCATTAAGGAGTATCGCCTGGACGGCGAGGTGCAACGCAACGAGGTCGACCGGTTTGCCTCGGGCAATCGCCTGGAGTACTTCGAGTTCGCTCGCCCCTTCTACAAGATAATCTCCGAAGGGCGATTCACCATGAAAGGGGTCGTGGGCAACCGCTCGGTCCAGGTGGTCTACCCCAGCTTCAACGCCGCCCTGGAGAAGGAAGTAGTCAATAGGTTGAGCAATGATTAGCTACAAGAGCCACTTGACTCCAACGTCACACCCGGGCACTGCCGCCCCGGTGCGGCCTCTGGCCGGACTGGCACACTCACTCAAACACCGGGGACGGACCTACCATATTGCCACAGGGTTCGAAATCAGAGACGAAAAGCCCAGGATCCGGTGCCAGGTAGCTGTTGACGGGGTAGTGTTCAAAGAGCTGTTCGAAGATTGCGACGAGGGTGCGGCAGGACAGAAGAGGCGCCTCGTGGCACAGCTACACCAGCAGGCCATCATGAACGTCATGGCCGGAACGTGGGCCCCACCGGTTGCCCCACCGGTTGCCCCACCGGTTGCCAACCCCGTTGCCACACCGGTTGCCAACCCCGTTGCCACACCCCTTGCCCCCCCTGGGCCCCCCCCTGTTGCCCCACCACTTCCACCAGCTGTTGCCCAACCCGTTGCCAAACCCGTTGCCAAACCCGTTGCCCCACCCCTTGCCACGCCCGTTGCCAAACCCGTTGCCCCACCCGTTGCCAAACCCGTTGCCAAACCCGTTGCCACGCCCGTTGCCAAACCCGTTGCCCCACCCCTTCCACCAGCCGTTGCCCCTCCGGCCCAACAGCCCGGGGACCAGCAGCCTGGCAGCGCTGACGAGTTCATAGCCCAACTCGAAATCGAAAACCAACCCCAACAGCCCGGAGACCAGCGGCCTGGCAGCGCCGACGAGTTCATAGCTCAGCTCGAAATCGAAAACCAACCCCAACAGCCCGGAGACCAGCAGCCTGGCAGCGCTGACGAGTTCATCGCTCAGCTCGAAATCGAAAACCAACCCCAACAGCCCGGAGACCAGCAGCCTGGCAGCGCTGACGAGTTCATCGCTCAGCTCGCAATCGAAAACCAACCACAACAGCCCGGGGACCAGAAGACTGGCGGCGCTGACGAGTTCATCGCTCAGCTCGAAATCGAAAACAAACCCCAACACCCTGGGGACCAGAAGACTGGCGGCGCTGACGAGTTCATAGCCCAACTCGAAATCGAAAACCAACCCCAACAGCCCGGCGAGCAGCAGTTGGCCGCCCCGCTGGACCAGGCTCCCCTCCTGGCGCAGCCCGAGGATCATCTGCTGGAGCCCGATGCGCTGCCTGAGCCTTCGGCCGCCACAGAACCAGTAGCATCCGCCCTTGACCACGCCGATGAGCGCTCCGCTGCAGAGAAGGCCAGGGAACTGCTTGGTCAACTCTCCGCCACCGAGGGCTTCAGGGGACTGGGGGTCTTCGACGCTCAGGGCAAGGTTGTCTCCAGCCTCGTGTCTGAGGACGTTGACATCGCATCCCTTGGAAGCCGCTACTCTGGCCTCATCAAACCCCTCAAGGATGCGATGCTGCCCCTTGAGCCCTCTCCACTGAGAGTGGTTCGGTTCGAAGCGGCCGCAGGGATCTATGCCATAGTCAGCTTCGAACCGCTCTTTGTTGAATCGGGGCTGGAAGCCACAGATGCGCTCTCATTCGTGTCAGTGGTGCTATCGAAGGGCAGCGCAGTGGACCAGATACTAGAAACCACAATCTCGTTCATGCGACTGATAGTCGCTGATTTAAATAAATTTAGAACGGGCCGCAGCAGCGCCCAATAACGCCAAGGAGCATAAGTGAAACTTACGAAAGACAATTCCTTGCCAATTCTTGATGAGCTTATCGCCAACTCGGGAGCCATGACCGCCGTCCTCGTCACAAAAGAGGGCTACAACATGGTGAGCGCCGGGGACGTCTCCTACCTCAACACGACGGCTCTGGCCGCCCTGGTAGCCGGCATGTTTTCGGCCACCAGAGCTGTGGCCACCATGGTGGGAGAGAAACAGTTCTCAATCCTACTTCAGCAGGGCAAGACCAGAAACATTCACATATCTCTAATCAACGACTCTATTATGATGGTGATCGTATTCGAAAATCACCAAAGGATAGGGAAAGTCAGAATGGAGGCGCAGAAGGCTGGTGACGCCATGATCGCCATCCTGGCCGCTCCGGAGCCCGGCGAAGAGAAGCGCCCGGATCTCGCTGCTCCTGAGTTCAAGGAATATGCCTTGGCACTCGTGGATATGATATTTAGCGCCAAGAAGGCATAATATGCCGTATATAAATTATTCAGATCGCGAGCTAGCGTTTAAGATAGTCTACTTCGGCCCCGGCATGGGCGGGAAGACCACGAACCTTATAAGGGTCTTCGGCAGCTTGAAGGAGAACGCCAGGAGTGAGATGGTGACGCTGGACACGGCGGGGGAGAGGACCCTCTTCTTCGATTTCCTGCCCCTTGAGCTTGGCAAGGTGGGAGGCTTCTCTCTTCGATTCAACCTCTTCACCGTGCCGGGGCAGATACAGTACGAGGCCAGCCGCAAGCTCATTCTGGATGGGGCTGACGGCGTGGTCTTCGTTGCCGATTCGCAGCCTCACATGCTGGAGAAGAACGTCGAGAGCTTTCAGGGCATGCTTGGCAATCTTCGGGAGCACGGAAAAGACTTGAAGACTTTCCCCCTCGTACTGCAATACAACAAGCGAGACGTCTCCGGGGCCCTCGAGGTGGGCTGCCTTGAGCGTGAGGTGGCACTGGAGCGACAGATTCCGGTCTTCGAGGCCGTTGCCACGCAGGGTACCGGAGTAATGGAGACCATTCGAGAGGTCGCCAGGATCATTGTTCGACAGTTCTCAGTTTAGCTATTTACAGAAGGATATACGGGGGCAGCGATGGCTTTAGTCGGAACATTGAAAGATATAGGCATCATCGATCTCATCCAGTTCCCTCACCAGGGGCGCCGCAGCGGCTGCCTCTCAATCTCCAGCGGTGGTGATCTTGCTGCCAGGCTCCATTACCAGCAAGGCAGCCTGGTGCACGCCGAGTGCGGTGCTTACGAGGGGCTGGATGCGCTGGTCCCGCTGGTGGACCTTCAGGAAGCCAGCTTCTCCTTCGACGTCAGCGACTCGCCCACTAAGAAGACCATCGATGTTGAGCTTCACCTGGCTCTGCTGCAGACCCTGAAGATTCGCGACGAACAGCGCGCTGCCGAGGCCGACGCCCAGACCCCGCCGGCTCCGGAGACCAACCTGAGCGGCCTCATCCAGGAGCAGTTGGCTCTTGCCGTGGAGAAGAGCCCATGGTTGGCAGGCGCATTGGTGGTAAACGCTGCCGGCGAGGTGGTCTCCAGTGCCATGGGCCCCATGTCACGAGCCATACAGGACGCCGAGTCCCTGACCACCGCCTTCTCCGACTTCATCGCCTCCATAGAGAGCCCGGTCTCCAAGGTCCTCGTTGAGCGCGGAGACGGAATGGCCATGTCCGTGGGCCTATGCAACGGCATGACCCTCCTGGCCTTCGCATCCAGCGGCGCCGTCATGGGCGCTGTAGTCTCCACAGTCACAAGAATCGGCCAGAACGTCGACGCAGTCATACGGCAGTAGTTACGGTCGATGGGGCTTGTCTGAACGGTTAAGAACCGGTCAGATAGTAGGCGACTCTGTCTGCCAGCAGATTTTTATCATAATATGATTTAAGTCCTTCTTGCAGGTGGTTGGGGTTATGGTAAGGATACTCCCCCTCCTTGAACTGGTATCCACACAAGATGGGCTCGTCGCGCAACGGAAAGATCCTCCCCGGAATCAGCCAAAGAGCTCTGCCCCTTGGTACCGCAACCGGTCACCGCAATCGCCGCCAACACCAGCAGAAGCCAGTGTGTATCTCCAATCCGTTTCCCTTTCATGGCCTAATAACCTCTCTTCCGCTGATGGTTGATCTTACCGATTGCATCGAAGCCCCCCGAGAAGGCCGGGAAACCGAACTCCCGGCCTCCTGGACCAACGTCACCAGTCCCAAAGAGGAACAGAGTAGCGGATTTCCAAATCGCAGGGGACCCTGGGGTCTAACCCGGTCATTGAGATAAAAAGAGTTGCATCTGGGTACGAATCAGGTTCAAATACTTGTCTAGACGTGCGGAAACTCACGAGCCCCTGAAAAGACCAATCAACACCAAGCTTTTCAATACACGTATTAGCACCACTACATAGGTTGCTGTTTTTCATATAACAGGGTAAATAGTACGTCCAGAAAGGCCAGTCCGGGCTTGGAGTATACGAACTGACATAGCCGGCACATTGCTCAGGGAACTGACATGAGGCGTAGTCATATTGGGTCCGCCAAAGCATTTGGTCCTCTGCATCCAGGGCGGGCCAGGAGTCCAGCGTTCCAGTTCCGTCTTGCTGACATTGGGGCCAATCAACATTGCTGAACTGAACCCATTCAAAATCAGGACCTCTACGGAAGAATGTGAACAGGCCGTTTTCACCCTCGAAGGGTGTGAAGTATACCCGTTCGTATGGCCGCTCGATTTGATCCTCCGGCGGTGGCATCTCCTCCAACTTGCCACCACCGCTGCAACGGCAGTATTCGTGGGGAGGCTCCACCAACTTGGACAGACCGCAAATGTACGGGCCATCCTTCGAACAACTCCAGGTCACTGCAGGGACAGCCTGTTCACAAGCGCATCCACTGCGCAAGATCTTTTCCTTGGGTAACTGGTGAACCGACACGGGGAGCGGAACCACCCCTTTGAACTCCCTCTTAGGCCCAAACCGGCGCAACGACCAAATCTCTCGCCGAGAGAAGATGATGTCGAAGTGTAATTGCACCGATTTACTGGGGGGATCGACAGCGCCCATCAGCGCGTGAGCTTCCCACTCTGGATCCATCCCGCCAGTGCCAGGATAGCTATCCTGTCCGCACCGCTGGCCACTCTCATACGGGCAAGGGGAGAACTCATAGGTATCCTCGCCAACAGGCACCTTCATCGGCGGTTTGACAAAACTGCCAGGAGGAGATTCGCCCGTTACCAAATCGAAGGGGTGTCCGTCAAGTAATGCAATGTAGTCGGTAGAGGCAAATACTGTCTCACTAAGGAAAGTGACCTCCTGGGTTTCCGTATTCACATCCCAGTAGACAAATCCAGTAGGCAATACTGTCTTGACTGGGTTCCAGCAATACGTAGAGTAGGCGTGTTGAGGAAGAACAGCCCCGCCAGCGTCGCCGATTGAAACACCCACCCCGTTCAGCCATAGTACAGCCAGTCGCAGAGTCTTCCCGTCTGGCAGTAGCCACATTCGCTTTGGGAAATAGAAGACGCAGTCCGCCGAGCCGGTAGTGACGCTCGGATTCTTCAGTCCCTCTTGCTTGTGCTCGGGGTTGTAGTAGGCGTACTCCCCCTCCTTCAACTGGTATCCACACAAAAGGGGCTCGTCGGGAAACGGATTGGAGTCAACATCGCTGATGTCGGTGTCAGGCAGCGGGACGTCAGGCACTTCCACAGTATCAACATCATGCAACGGGATCTCCGTGGGCAAGATGTCCACGATGTCGTCAAGCTTGGTTGAGTCCGCATCGTTGCCTGCTGGCGGTACGTCAGGTCGGCCCAGGTCATCCACGACCTCCAGCCGAGCCACGTCTGGCGCCATTAGGTCGCCACCGGAATCAGCCAAAGAGTTCTGCCCCTTGGTGCCGCAACCGGTCACCGAAATCACCGCCAACACCAGCAGAAGCCAGTGTGTATCTCCAATCCGTTTCCCTTTCATCGCCTAATAACCTCTCTTCCTCTGATGGTTGATTTTACCGATAGCGTCATAATAGAATAGATAAAACTCCCCATCCAGGGAACCCATTGCTCCGCTGCCGCTCCTCAATTCGCCTTGGCTTAGGCTCGGAGTGTTCTGTGGCACGAAGCGGGTGGGAAAATACATACCACCATCTGTCCATCCAAGGAATTTGGTAACTGCCGGATATGCTGGTGGAACACCCCCAGACCAAGACAGGGAAAAGGCATGCAACAATAATTGATTCCATAACGTAGCCTCCAAATACTAGCGGTCATGCTTCACGACTACCCATGTATCTCGATCCGCTAATACCTCACGAAAGACGCTTCACGGCATATAATCTCCCGGTCCAACAACCGGTATCACGCCATACTCCTCAGAATTGCACGCTGGATACAACGAATAGGCAGCATCTACATCATACGTAATACATATGTCAGCCATAGTCCAATCTGTATCTTTATTTAGAGCATATCCAAGCACTCGCTTGCCACCGACTTCTTCCACTGTAATGCCACATTTAATCTTACCACCTTCAACCAAGGTGTTATCCCAAGTATAGCAGGCTTGCGGGTTGCCACGTCTCAACTGGCCATCATCGCCCTGAACCCAAATCGGATATGAACCTATTGGATGAATTGTATCGTTCGCACTATGACCGCGCACATACCAGCTGCCAACAGGGTTCCAGCCGCAACGGTCGTCAGGTAGGGGATGAAATGGCAGGACATCAACACCCTGATTTGTCAGTTCTAAGACTAGAATCTGTGGAACAGCTGTAAACAGTATGGCGCCGCCATCTCCATGGTTAGGTAAGAGATATGCAGCATCCCTTCGGGCACTTCTCTGCGGTATGACTGACTCGCACGTATCACCTAAGTACGTCTGATACTCTATTGGAGATGCAAATACCACAGGCAAGACACATGCACAGGATGTGGTATATGAAGCCCACTCACATGCCCGGAACAAACCAGAAAATGGGGTGCCCGGCCCACAATCATAGGCGAAGTCTCCGGTATTGTTGGCGCCCTGGACACAGCCACTGACAAGTGCCTCCTCCCTGGTAATCAAATTACTGTCGAGTGGGAGAGGAATGGTGGCCTCCTCCCCCGTTGCCAGTTCTCTGGCAAAAAGGAGATGCAGCAGTTTGGTGCCGGTGTCAACAAAGCCAGACTCGTGACCGTCAGACTTGAGTGCCGTCGCCTCTCTCTCATTGCAGCCCCGGCCTCGCCCCGGAACCATCGCGAACGAAGGAGGGGGGCCCATCTCTTGCGTCCAAGTATTTCGGCACATGGGTAGCACGTACTCTTTCGGTCCAACTGTAATTGCCGTCCCCCACTGCTCAATACAAGTCTGCCAGCCTCCTTCCATGAAGAAGCACTTCTCCTGGGACCCATGGGGTCCAAGTGCTCCGTAGGTTTCCATGGCCCTGGGAAAGCCGTGACGCATTGACTCCGCAGTCCAGAGAGTAAATACCGTTTCACCAACAAAAGAGACTTGCTCTGTTTGAGTATTCAGGTCATAGTACACAACTCCGCTAGGCAGAAGCCCATCGACTGGGTCTTGGCAGTAATACGGGCCGAAGACCATGTTATACTTCGTAGATTTATTGTAGATATATGCACCAAATCCGTTAAACCAAAGCACACCGATCCTTATAGTTGCGCCATCACTAAGAAGACGCATGCCGAACGGCAGTGCAAATAGTCGCGCCTGTGATGGCCATTCTCGCTCTCCACCTTGATATAGTTTGTTGTGTGGAAATCGAACCTCTTCGTCTCGCTGGACTTCAACCCCAGCAAGATGGTACCCCTCGGTTTGACTGTCGGTTTCTTTGTCGATACTGTCCTTCTTGACTTCGGTCTCCGTGACCTCCGTGTCCATGCTGGTGTCCGGTCGAGCCACATCGGACACCTTGTCCACATCCTGGACGTCGGCCCCAGAGGTATCCTGGGGCGCGACATCCGACTTGGGCGAACCGCAGGCTACCAGCAGACACGCTGCTGGTAGCCAACGCCCGAACATTGCTGGAATCCTAGTAACCATGCTTGACCAGTTCAGAAACGTAACCCGACGGGTCCGTATAGTAGAGCCGCTCTCGCCCCTCGTCCCTCGCGTCTCTCGCGTCTCTCGCCATCCCTCCGTCCCCAACTCTTCACCCATCCTCAGTAAGGATAGTCTAGAAGCGGCAGAGATAACATGAACTCATAACGGCAGGCCTGCTGCCCCGGCTGGACATTGTTGGCAACAAGCCCAGCGTAGGTCTCCAACACTTCCTCTGCAGTCATGACGGAATGATACTGCAACGAAAATCGTAGTATCTCGGTTCCATACATTTCCCATACTTCATTCTCCTCCATAAGCAGTTCAGCCTCACTGGCCTGTAGTGTCTCCGAGACAATGGTGGTCATGTTGCCCGAGAGCAGGCTTGAGTTCAGCATGAAGCAAGTCGGACCCTGGCACATACCATCGGCGGGGTCTGTACTGCAAGCCACACGTCGACCATAACCGTTAGCATACCACAACATATCTCCAAACACATACCAACTACCCGATGCATTCCACCCATGCAAGCTTGTCGCACTGCCATACGTATCATGCAGATCTACGGCTTTGCCAATGTCATCATTTACTATAGCCATTGGAGACCAAGTGATTGGGAGGAATATTGCCCCTGATTCTGGGTAGAAGGGGTCTCGATACGCCACATCCTGGCTCCAGACGCTCTTTGGAACCAGCGGCTCATTGGGCGGTGAGGCCAGGTACTCTTCCAATGAGTAGACGAACCCTAGGCCCAGCATCGCTTCGCTTGTTAACATGGGGTCTTCATCGTGCCCCCTCCCAAGCTTATAGAAGGGCCTATGGTTTCCGAGCACATAGTGGGGCGGCCGTTTGTAGTCCTCCTCCACCACACATCCGCTTCTAACCGCCTGTGCCCTTGGGATCAGATCTCCCGCCACGGTAAGAGGGATTGTCCCTTCCTTACCTGTCGAGATATCCCTGACCAGCAGAAGGTGCAACCTCTTCTGTTCCACATCAACAAATCCAACTTCACCAGGCAGGATCTGCTCGGGAGAGGGCCCATGTTCATTGCATCCCCTCATACATTGGATTGGGTCATATTGACACACCGGCGTATCACATGGCTCCATAATGTTACACGGGGACTGATGTTGGCACATTGGTAGGAAGTACTCCTTGTTTCCAACAGCCGCACACAGTCCAAACCCATTCAAGGTCGATACACAGTCCGACAGGGTGCCGAAGTGAGCTAAATCATTGAGATATTCATTACGCTCGGGCCACAGCCCTCTTATGTTCGCTACGGTCGCAGGTGTGACGACAATTTCCCCCAAGAATTCGGCTTCGTCGGTAAGAGTGTTAATGTCGTAGTAGACCAAGCCAGACGGCAGCACTCCATCTACCGGAAGCCAACAATTATGCTCTATTTGATTGATAGGACCGCCAGAATAGTCTCCATAATAGAAAAATGCGTCGTATCCGTTAAGCCACGCCAAGCCCACTCGCAGAGTTACACCGTCAGGCATATATCTGAGTAAATATGGAATAGCAAACAGCCGGCTCTGAAGCGGGAGCGGTTTTGGACCATACGAACTGCAGATGCCCACATTAGCGCCCTTCGGCGGCTCAACGTTACCGAGATGATAGCTAGGATCGGTTTCGACATCACCGACATCAAGGGGAACATCCTTCTCCAGCACCTCCGGAATACCAGTATCCCAATCGTGCAATTCAGCAATTATGTCCATCGGCCTTCTGGTCAATTCATCGGCAGTTTCCTGTTCCATCGAATCCGCCAACTCACGCATTGCATCGGCTCCATCTACAGAAAGCTCACGCCCTCCAATCGATGCCCCGCAGGAGGCCAACAGTGTAACGGCGGCCACCAGGGCCGCCGTGGCCACTTGTTTAGTATCCATTTTTCATCAACTCCGATATGAAATTGCCTAAGTCCAATGGTCCCGGCTGAGGGTCGAGACCTAAAAAGTACTCAGAGTCGATATAGTAAAGGCGCAAATTGTTCTCAGAGTCCACCAGGACACTTCCGATCATGCCAGTATATGCAGTGCACACCTGAGGCTCTCCAAGGCTGTTAACATACTTACAGTGCACATCGCCAGTTTCGTATGGCAACATCACAGGCCGAGTTGGATTTGAGATGGTTTGTGTTGAGTTATCCCATGTAAAAGAGTATATAACTGGTCGTTTCGACCATCTGTTCCGCAGCTGAGTGTAGCCAAGGTAGTACCTCCTCTCCGCCTGACCGTTAGGGGCGTATGAGTACAACAGCGGTCCTCGCAGTGCATCTTCGATGATTGCATCAAAGGAGCCACCATAACAGACGGGGGCATCAAAACACGTTGGCTCCGCCCAGACTCGGGAGCCCGAGTAGTTCCATGCGAATTCCGTTTCTGAGATATGGGTAACACAAAGGGGACCCGGAGCATACTGTCCGCTGCCAATGTCTTCCCTTTGACGATAGGCAAGCCAGACTCTGCCGTCGCCCCTTGTCAAAGAAACACCAGAAAGCGGATACAGGTAGGATTGGGGGCTGGTATCCACGACGACCGTGATGGTAGAGTGCTTCGACAGGTTAGAGTCAATAGTTGAGCGTGTCAAGTATGTTATCATTAATCGGTCGTTTCTATCGTTTATATGTGCAATTCCGTAATTGAGGCCACCTGCCGAAACGCCTCCCACCTGTTTTGAAGCCGAAATAGACAGGTTCTCGGTGGAAGCGGGATTCAGCACCACACCGTTGCGGATCCTGACCCTTGTGAGTGACCAATCAGATTTCGGGTATATTACTGAGTTTTCCACTACTCCTCCCGATGTTACTGCTTCCAGGGTTACCGGCGGGACCTCTCTCATTGGAATCTGTGTCGGTAACTCCAATCGGGCCCAACCTAAACCCTGGGCAAACCTCAAGTACTTCAGCCTCGAATTGCTGCCATCCTCATGACGGTAGAACACGAAACGACGAGTTCCGGTCCCATAAGGCTGCTCAATAGGCGCCACCGGATACTTCGTCCGGCTGCGCAGACTTCCGGCGATATTGCCATTATGAGCCCAGATACCTACTGCGTCCATTGCGTTGTCTGTCTGTATGGTCATGGTGAAGTTTGTGTCGTTTTGTGAATTGTCGTAAAGCAGTGCCGCAGAAGTCAGAGCGGCTCTGGCGTCAGAGAAGAGGGAGGTTGAAGTCAAGAACGAACGCTGAGCGTAGTGAAAAACATAACCAGTGGCCGCCCGGCCCTGGCCTTGAACGGTTACCCCGCTAAATGTATTCGTAGCTGAATTCCCCAGCAACCAACAGGCCTTTGCTATGAGCCCGGAGTCTTCATGCACACATCCGTAATCTTCATCCTTACTGCATGACGCACGCTGCAAATAGTGCGATGCAGCCGTTCCATAATGTCCATACGCTTGTGAGCAGATGTTTGACTGGGACACATATCCCGGTGCGACTAAATCTATAGAATTTGGGTCCTCCAAAGACCTTATTGCACCGGTGCCATGGTAGGAAGAAAAGCCGGTTGATTCAAAGAGTGTCCAGTTTGCCGTATCCACCATCGCTGCAAAGCAGTCGGCAAAACCCTCAGCCAAGGCACCTGGCTCATACTGATAGATGAGCTGAGAAGTTGCCTGGTTGAACCCATGACCGAACTCGTGAGCTAGAACATCCAGGGTGGAGTTGTTCGCTCCCACAACTACTCCGGCCCCAAATGGGCCAGATCCCAAGGCGGGGCTTTGAGATTGGAAATTATACGCGTCACTGCCAGAATACCAGAATGCCAGTTGTGGCTCCACTCTCCCATCGGTAATACTAAAACAAGAGGGATAGGCGCCGAGGTTGTGACAATCGCATTGGTTTGTTGGGCTAAAGCACTCATCATTATTAGTACCAGTGCACAGGCAATAGTTATCATAAACCCTCATAACGGAACCATTTCCATCGTAACCATCCCAGCCCCATTGGGAAAACTTTGTATATATCATAGCCAAGGCCAAATAGACAGGCGCAGTCATGCTTGTGGTGCCAGCGAGGGCCTTGTAGTTATCTACGTTAATGCGTTCCGCCTGAAATGCCATGGCATCCAGTTGTTCCTCTCCCGCGAGGAGTCCGGTAACACCATCCATCTTCAACACACGGCCGTTGGAATATACAAGCCACATCGGCTTAATGGCAGGTGGACCATCCATAGATATGGAAGTGTCTACATACTGTAACACAAGTCCCTGAACCTCCTCGCCCTTCGATAAGCTGGCATTTGCCTTTGCCAGAGCTTCGTCATACTCCATGACATAGTGAAGAGGCTGGGCCAGGTAGTCTGGGTAGAAGTTCCCGTGGAAGTAGCGAATCGCTCCATTCTGATCCACATGGAAGACCATGTCAGAGTTGCGGACGGGTACGCCGTATAGGGATTGGACGACCCTGTAGACCTTCCAGCCCAACGGGCCCTGGTCCACCCCGATCTCG
>CAZQHM010000053.1:0-31958 GCA_964593355.1 uncultured Myxococcales bacterium | reverse complement strand
ACCCCAGAGCCTGGTGACCCCCTGCGTGACTTGCACCAGCACGTTTCGGTACTCGGTGGTTCCCGGGAAGGTCATTCGGAAGACGCCCGCAGAGTCGGCGGCCACTGAGAACTGAGGCAGCGCTGCGCCATTGGGCGAGAAGAGCTCAACCTGGCCTCCGGGGAGGCCAAAAGCCTGTCCATACAGCTCATACGCTGCTGCCTTCTGCACATAATCCGGGCCCAGCTCGGTTAAGGAGTTGAGCACGGGGGAATCGAAGCCACAGGAGTGCGCTACGGTGAGCGCTGCGACGATGGCGATGATAGATTTTGTTCCGGTCTTCATGTTTGCCCCCTTTACCACGCAACTTCAAGGGTCGCTTTGGAACGCCAGACGTCCCAGAGTTGGTCCTTGAGGTTGAGCGAGTCGGGTCGGTCCTGGTCCTTGTGCACGTATTCGAGGACATAGCCGGCAGAGGCGCCGCCCCAGCGGTAGGTCCACTTCATGAAGCCCTTCACTTTGTTCGTGGTGTAGTCACCGTAACCGCCGCTGGGGTCTCCGCTTCGGTTCTGCTCGTCCCAGTAGTCGTACTGACTGCCCAGGGCAACGGTGATGGTCTCGGTGACGGGCATAGAGGCTTCGAAGCGTGCCTGGTATATGCTGCCGAGATAGTCGTCTCCGGCGTTGAGCTTCCGGGGGCGGACATCATCGCCTTCAGAGTCTCGATGGTAGATCTGGCGCCAGTCATCATCCTGGATGAACTTGAACTTGCCTTCGAGCTTGAGGCCGAAGGGCATGACGTAGGCCAGCTTGCCAACTGCGATGATGGTCTGCCTGTCCTGGTCTCGCTTGTAGACGCTTCTGGGGTCTCTGCCGCGGTCGGTGACGTTGGCGTAGTCGTAGAGGTCGGTGTCGGTGTAGCCTTCGGAGTAGAGGAAGGTGGGATAGCGGGTATCGACGTCACGGCGCTGCATGTTGGTGTTGTAGGAGAGGAAGGTGCCTTCCAGGGATGCCTCCAGGCCGGCGTTCTGGTAGAGGGCGATGAGGGTACCGCCGTGCCAGCCCACGCAGCTTTCGAACCAGGGCTCATCGAAGTCGACGAACTCATTGGCAAGGTTGAGGGTAGGAAGCTGTCCGCCCGAGATGAAGCCGTCGGTGAGCAGGACGTCGGCCTCACGCCTGGTGGCGAAGACGGAGGTCCAGTCGGGGCCGATGTTGAAGTACTCGGCCTTGAACGAGACGCCCACGTCGAAGGGGTCGGTTACGGTGACCCTGGCCTGAACTGCATAGTCATCGGCATCGCCGTAGATGACGGGGAACATGCCGCCGTTCTCTGCGACGCCGTTGGTAACGAAGCGTTCGCCGGTGTCGGCGTGGGAGTATCCCACCAGCAGGTTGGCATAGAGGACATCGCCAGGCTGAGCGGTGAACTCGGCGGTGGCCACGGCGTTTCGGTAGCGGGGATAGGTAGCAACGGCGTGGTCTTCTGTGCAGTTGGGAATAGCGGCGCCCAGTTCGTCCACGCAGCCGGCGGTTAGGCTTCCTTTGGCGTCGGGGTCCCAGGGGTCGAACTCGACGTCACGGGTATAGGAGCCCACCAGGGTAGCCTTGAGCCAGTCCATGGCACCGGGGAACTCGTAGTCGATCTTCAGGGCGTAGGCCCAGTCCTGGCTGATGTATGGATCGTCGAGCTTGTCGTCGCCGATGCCCGTGGACCATCCGGGCCCCACCCAGAGCTTGGGCAGTGCGATGGCACCGCCGAAATAGCTGAGCCCGTAGTCGGCCAGACCGCCCTGGAAGGTGACGGCCCGGGCGTTATCACGGTCGATGTATCTGATCTTGCCGATAGTCCAGGGGTTGAACATGCTCAAGTCCGTGGCGCCGACTTTGATCCAGTCGACGAACTTGACATCGGGCTTGATGTGGACGTGAAAGCCTCTGAACTTGACGTACTGAGCCCTGTTCATGCCCAGCGAGTCCCCCGAGGTATTATGTTCGCCCTGGTAGCCGGGTTTTGCTTCGCCGCTCTCCCACCAGTCTTGCCACATGCCGCCGAAGCGGCTCTGGAGGCGGAAGCCTGCCTTGACCCACTTGCTGGGCTGGCCCTTGAAGATAAGTTCGACCTCCGATGCGACGCCGTTGTTGCCGGCGATGTCGTCGGGCCAGAAGGGATTGCCGAGCCACAACACCCCCTGCGTGTCATCGTTGCGGTAGAGCCACTTGGTGTAGATCCTGGCATCGATCTCAACCTTGGATTTCTCGCTCTTGGGCGCCTGAGCCGACGCCGAGGGTACTGCCAGAGTGTTCACCAGCGCAGCGCCGATAACCGTCCAAAGGACCATTCGGTTCATGGATCACTCCTTGAAAATGTGCTGGAAGGGCTCGGGGAGACACTTCCCGCAACGGGGCGCCCCGCCTCCACAGTGAGGCGGAAGCCAGCCTGCTACTTGGGATAGATCATGGGGACTACGGCCGTGGGCTTGGCATCGGAGCCAGAGCACGGCTCGAACTTCAGGGCTTTGTACTGGGCCTCCTTCTCAGAGGAAGCGCCTTTGGCCTCGCCAGCAAGAATGTCGATGGCGTGGGGGTCGCAGTCCCAGTCACTTCCACCGCCGAACCGGTGTTCGCCGGCAACTTCGTTCACATCACGGGTGAGCAGGTCGGGGGCATCGGGGTAGCCTTCGTTGCTCTGCACAACCACCTGATAGCCCCAGGAGCGGATATCGCCGGGGAGATCGCTCTTGGGCACAGTGACGGCGAGGGTCTTGCCCTTGACGGTCACCGATTTGGGCACAATGACGGCCTTGGCCATCTTCGAAGCCTTGGCGCTGACCTCGGCCTTGACCCTGCTTACGGGCTGGGGGCTGATGAGAACCACCTTGTCCCAGGCAGATGCTGCGGCGAAGAGGACGTTTATTCCGGGCAGAGAGTCGGTGAAACCCGATCCGGGCTTCTTGTCCAGGTCCAGGTATATTTGAACGAACTGAAGGGAGAAGCCCTGGCCCGGCGGGCTCCAGGTCTTGCTGCTCCAGACGTCGTCCACCTGGTTCTTGAAGGTGACGCTGAACTCTACCGAGTCGCCCTTATCCTTGACCTCAACGCCGGTCATGTCGAAGGAGCCGGGCTTGTAGTCGGAGTGGGATGGGTACTCATACTTACCATTGCCCTTGTCGTCACCAGACGGGTCGGAGAACTTCAAAGGGTCGGCGGCCATCGCCGGCCACGCCGCAAGGCAGAGGAGAGCGGTCAGGGTTCCCAAGACTTTCATAGGTCTATCCTCCAGGTAAATGAACGCAGACATCCAGACCCGGTACGATAGATTGATCGCTCGCCCGCGTCAACAGCGTGCGGCACAGAAAGCGACTGGAGGCCAGTTTGCTACGGAGCTTTGAAGACTCTGGCGAAGATCGAAAGGGATGGAGGGATGGTCTGATATGAACTCCAGACCACCACGTAACCCTTATCGCCAACCATGGCCACGTCGGGATTGTTCTGCTCATTGGCCGTGGTCTGGTTGACCAGCCACTCGTTGGTATTGAGGGGCTGAGCCGTGGCATCGAAGAGTCTGGCGGCGACGCCAAGGGACCCTGCGGACTCACCAGTAAGATTCACCGACTCCCAGACCACCGCAACGACGTTGTTGTCCAAAACGGCCAGGGCGGGATCCCGCTGATTACCCAGGGTTACAGTGTTGACCTGACGCTCGCCGGTTACCAGCAGCGGATCGCCGGCCGTGCCGTAGTACTGCAGGAAGACGCCGGCGCCGAAGCCGTCCTGCTGGTTGGACTCCCAGGCAACGGCAGAGTAGCCCGCCCGCTCACCGGTGAAGCCTCCCACCACGGGGTTACGCTGCGCATCGACGAAGTAGGTGTTGAGCATGAACTCCACTCCCACCTTGGTCATCGTCGAGTTGAAGTACTGCGCAATTGCGGCGTAGTTGTTTCCATCCTGATTAGCCGAGGACCAGACAGCAGCGAAGCCCGATGAGGCTCTGGTAGCCAGTTCGACGTTGGTCTGGAGGTTCGTCATGGTGGTGTTGAGGACGAACTCATCACCAAGGGGGACTCCGTTCTTATCGAACCGTCTGGCATAGACGCCATAGGAGTCCGTATCGGCCCCTGCCCCAGACTCCCAACCAACCACGAAGCTGCCATCCGCTGCCACGGTAACAGAGGGTCGCTTCTGGTCCAGCAGCGTTGTGGTGTTCACCAGGAACTCGTCGCCCACCTTTCCGCCGGTATCGTTGAACCGCTGGCCATAGACGCCCCACGAGTCTCCATCCTGGTCTAGGGATTCCCAGACAACGATGAACCCGCCGGTATCAGCGTAGCTTGCAGCAACGTCAGGCGCACCCTGGAAGCCGCCAGTGTCGCTGTTGACCAACACCTCACCGCCGACGGCCTGCATGTTGGCGTTGTAGAGTCTCATGACGATGTCCGTGGTGTCGCCTCCGGTAGCCCTGTCGGTCTCGTAGACAACCACGAAACCGCCCGTCTTCCTGCCGGCAACCTTGGGAGAGTTATCCATGGACTGCGTGGCGGCCGGCGTGGGCGAGACCAGGATCTCGGCATTGGTCACGCATACACCCTGGCCCAGGCAGACTTCGTTGGAGGTACAGGAGCCTTGGAGCACCCACTGAGAGCCGTCAGCACTGCACTTTGAGATGCTATTGCCGTCGCAGCGCTGCGTGTTGGGCACGCAGGTCTTGCACTGGCCCGCAAGGCATATGGGGGTCAGGCCGGAGCATTGAGGAATATTCCCATACCATGTGCCGGCGGCACACAAGTAGGGCTTCGTAGTAGTGCCGCACACCGTAGCTCCGTCGGCAGCGGTGGTGCAAAGGCCTGTGTAGGGGTCAACGTAGATGCAAGTAGAACTGCTGCTGCTGCAGAATTTCTTATCACCAAGAGGCGATGTATTGCAGACACCAGAAATGCAGTTTGTCATTGAACTGCACTGCTGACAAACATTACATGCTGCCTCATCCACCAAGCCGTCACAGTCGTTATCTTTCTGGTCGCATCGGTTCTCAGGGTCTGGCTGATAGTCAGGCAGCAGGGAGTAGAGGCACTGCCAGCCCGAGGCTCCCAGGCAAAGAGCTTCCAGCATCTCGGACTCGCACACGCCCTTGCGATTACAGGCCAGGCTCTGCACCCAGTCCAGTTCCTCGTCGGTCTCACCGTCGCAATCGTTATCCCTGCCGTCGCAGATGGTCTCTTTGCCATCCTGATAGTGCTGAACGCCATCATAGTAGCAGAGGTAGAGACCGTTCTGGCACGTTGCCGAGACGCCGGGGCCTGCGCAGACGCCTTTGTTCTTGCAGTTGGCTCCCGAGGGGCCTATCGCAGTAAGGTTCTCATCCACGAGACCATCGCAGTCATTGTCTTTGGTATCGCATTTAGTTTCTACCGATTCGTAGTCGATAACTGCTGTGGTGTCGCAGAACCAGCCACCATCCTGGCATCCCCACTTGATAGTATTTTGGCATACGCCCTTGAGTGGACATCCGCTCTTGAGCTTTGGATTGTGTTGACCTGCAGCTTCAAGGTCCACATCCAGCGCCTCGTCGACGAGGCCGTCGCAGTCGTTGTCTTTGCCATCGCAGGCCACTTCGACGTAGGTTTCAGAGAGGGCCGGTTTGAAGTTGTACCCTGCTCCGAAGAAGGGCACCTGGGAATAGTTGGCGATCCAGGCTCCTCCCTGGCATGCGCAAACCGTGCCTGTAGCGCAGACCCCCTTGTACATGCAGCCTATGGTATACTGCTCAATATCCGACGGATCGCTCGCAACTATCCCTTCATCAATCAAATCATCGCAATCATTGTCCTTCGAGTCGCATAACAGAAGGTTGCCGTCCTCCACAGGGGCATACAACGGAACGTCATCCAGGTCACAAACAAAGGCCCTCTCGCCGGGGCGCACGGTTACGCACTTGGTATCCAGCAACTCGGCGAGACAGACCCCCTTGCCCATAATGGGGCCACAGGCCGTTTCCACTTCCAGGCCCCGGCCATCGAGCAGTTCATCGCTCAGGCCGTCGCAGTCGTTGTCCAGGCCATCGCAAGCAAGCTCTTCCCAGAGGCAGCTGGAGCCATCGGGGTTGCACGTTTGGGGGACCTCTACGGTGCTCTTGCCGCCCACGTTGTACTCGCAGGTCCACTGGCCTGGTCGAACTCCTGCAGAGTTGCAGTAAGCAGCGGCGTTGTTTGCACACTCGCCGAGGAAGCGGCATGTGGTAACGGATAGGTCGTCGGTAACGATGATCTCGCCCGGGTCATCGATATCGCCATCGCAGTCGTTGTCCAGGCCGTCACAAATCCAGGCTTCGCCCGTGGCAGCATAGGACTCCTCGGGGACGTACCCGGGGACGTCGTCGTAGTTGCATTTCCAGGTGGTATCCACCACTTCGTCGCCCACAAGCACCGGGGTGCACTTGGTTCTAACCTTGGAGACTCCCGTGGTGCCGTCCCGAGCGCAGACGCCGGGCAGGAGGGGCAGGCCAAAGGCGTCCACCACAGCAAACTTAAGCTTCTGGCCCTTGATTATTTTCTCAACGGTCACGGGGCAGTCGGTGAAGACCGGGGGCTGTGAGCCTTGGCAGCTCTCGTGGTACTGGGCACACAACGGGTCCTCGCAGTCCTTGCTGCCGTTACCGTCGTTGTCGATTCCATCGGTGCAGTCGTCGGGGTAGTAGGGCCAGGAGAGCCCCTCGTCGGCCTTGCCATCGCAGTCATTATCGAGGCCATCGCACATAAGTTCGGCGCCACACAGCGGGTCGGGGTTGCCTACGCACTCGTCGGGCGCTACATATTGAAATGCTCCAAGTTTGAGCACATCCGTGTAGTCGCAGACCCACTCTCCCTCTATGCAGTGTGCCTTCACGACGTCCTTGCACACACCCTGGCTGAGGCAGGTGCTGTTCTCAGCGCCAAGGTCTTCGTCCACCTTGCCGTCACAGTCGTTGTCCAGCTTGTCGCAGGTCTGCTCCTTGGCCTCGTAGTCTTCAATCTGGTCCATGGAGCATTCGAAGACCCCCTCCTTGCAGCGGAACATGACGTCGCCGCTCACCGCCCACGGGACTTGGGGCTGACCCTCAACCTGGTCTATCAGGCATACGCCTTCGAAGGAGGGACAGGGGCCAAACTGGGCCGCCTCGAACTCGGCCACGGAGAGCCCGGCTCTGTATTCGTAGAATTCGTCGATTTCGTCATCACAGTCGTTGTCCAGACCGTCACAGTAGACATTCCCCGAGGCAGTCGAATATCTCTCGTCCTCAACGTAATCTAGAACTTTCGAATAGTCACACTGAAACTCGAACTTACCACCATCTTCTACACAAGCGACCTTGATGTCATTTTCGCCGGCTTCGGCGCAAACACCATATTTCGCTGCCTCACACATATCAGCAATGCTGACCTTGGAGAATGTTTCTTCCGTATCTGGGATCCCGTCGCAGTCATTATCTAGGCCATCGCATGTCTCGTCTTCTTCGGCATAGTCCTTGACAGCAGCAAATTCACATTTCCACGCACCGTCTTTGCACACCGGCAAGACTTTGCCTGCGCAGATGCCCTTGTTTGGACACTCCACGTTGATATCGCCGCAGGGGTTGGTGACGGTCTCTGTGAGATCCGTCTCCTGTGCATCTTCAACCTTGGTATCCTCTTCGGTGACCTTGGGCCTGGTCGCAGGGGGGCACCCTGCCATCATCAGCGCCACCAGCAAAGCGGCCAATCGGACGAGACGCGTTCTCATGGAACCCCCCAAAACAGATAGATTGTGAAAACAACAGCACCGAACCGGCGGCCGGCCCATTGGGCCAGCTTCCAAAACCAGTGACGTTCACTCCCGACCCTGCCACCGGACCGGGCGGCTGGCCGAGATATCGGGCCGGGCGTTTAAAACACCCAGGATGCGTCCACACCAAAGCCGCCCGGGATTCCCAGGGGCTGCATGGTGAGCAGTTCGATGGCGGCCGGTTCATCCTCGTCGCCATCGTCCAGCAGAACCATCAATAGCCCTCCCAGCACCAGCGCCCCGGCGGCGCCTCCGCTGATCATGCCATAGAGCCAATTGTCGTAGACTTTCTGCTCAAGGGCAGGAATCCCCGGGTCGCCTTCGGGCAGCAGCACCAGTTCGTCGTTCGTCGCGTACATATCATAGAAGAAATAGCCAGCAACGCCGCCACCGGCAACCCCAAGGCCCATAATAACCCAGCCGAAGACCGACATTGACGGCCCACCGCCCCCTTCCACCGTAAGATCGTAGCGGGGGAACTCGGGCACCCGCCCCTGGGCCTTGGCCAGGTTGGCCGCAACATCAACGACTTTGCCGGGAACGGCGTCAACAACGCCGGTCCACTCAATATGGTCGGGAGCCCAGACCTGAAAGAGGTGGTCGCCCCCCTCCACCAGCGCCTTGAATGGCACGGTACCAACTTCCACGCCGTCCATGCGAACCCTGGCGCCCTCAACGTTGGCGACGATGCGCACTTCGGCTTTGCCCTTCTCTCTGGCCAACTCCACGCGCACCGCCACGGGCTCGCCGGAGCCCAGGGAGACTTTTTGCTTCTGAGCCTGAAAACCAACTTTCGCATACTCGATGCTCCAGTCGCCTTCGGGAAGGTAGCGAATGTGCGGAGTTGTGGTGACAACCTCCTCCGACGGCTTACCGCCCTCGGGCAGGAGCTTCAGCATCCCCCCTGTGGGCACCACGTCCACGACGAATCGGGCCTTACCGCGGGCGAAGGTGTCACGCAGTTCGCCCACCATGGAGGCGACGTCGGGGTCCGGCTCCCCGGAGAGCCTCTCAAGATACATCTCTCCGAAGACCAGGGCTTTCTCAGAATTGCCCAATGCCTGATGCGAGAGGGCAAGCAGTGGCAGATACTTGTTGTCCGGCACAATGCTCCATGCCTTGCCAAGTGATTCTGCCGCCCTGGAATAGTCACGCATCTCGTAGAGCAACTTGCCCCGAGAGAACTCCATCTCCGCTTCTCTGAACCCCTGGCCCAGCACCGGATTCGACCAGAGAGCCAACAGCAGGAACAGCAACAGGTGGCGTTGGCGCATATGGGATCACCCTTTCATGTCGTGCAGCGTCGGCCCACGATGGCCGCAGTTCATCTCTGCGTATCCTACAATCGAAGGGTGCGAGGGGCAATTCTTTTGAAGGGCCAGCGCGCCTGCAGGGGGTTTGCGCCCGCAGGGGGGCAGGGCAAGCTTGAGCATTGGCGGCGTTTCGATGTAGGGTGAGTGGGATTCGTGCGTGCGGGAGGCTTCGTGCAACAACCTACCATAGATATTGAGCGGCTGGAGAACGAGGCGGCTGAGCTGCTTGAACAGCTTGTGCGCATCGACACGCGAAACCCACCGGGAAATGAACGGGTTGCAGCGCTCTTCGTGAAGGAGAAGCTGGGGCAAGTGGGGGTGGAGGCGCAGCTGCTGGAGAAGACCCCAGGTCGGACCAACCTGCTGGCACGCCTGGAGGGGGCCGGAAGAGCCCCTTCGCTCATGCTGGACTCTCACCTGGACACCGTAGGGGCTGATGAGAGCGGCTGGAAGATGCCGCCGCTCTCCGGGGCCGTGAAGGATGGCTTCATTTGGGGCCGTGGCGCTCTGGACATGAAAGCCATGACCGCCATGTCGCTGGCCCTTTTCCGGGCCTACGCTACTGCGGGGCTGAAGCCCGGCGGCAACTTGACCCTCTGCTGCACCGCCGACGAAGAGGCCGGCTCTGAGGCAGGCGCCCAGTGGCTGGCAAACGCCCACCCCCACTGGGTGAAGAACGACTATGCCCTGGGCGAGGTGGGCGGAATGACCTTCTGGGTCAATGGCCGGTGCGTCGTGCCGGTGCAGGTGGCCGAACGTGGCATCTGCTGGATGAAGGCCACGGTCAAAGGCAGGGCCGGCCACGGCAGCATGGCCGGTAGCCGCACCGTTGTGCACCAGACTGCAGAGTTGATAAACAAGGTGGCCTCCATGAGATTCCCCATCTGGGTCCATCCAGCAGCGGCTTCGACCCTGCGGGGCCTGGCCCAGAACGTCGGACCGCTGGCTTCTTTTGCTCTGAAGCGGGTGGCAAGCGGTGGCGTGGATGCTCCCTTCTGGCTCAGAATGATGGGGGATTCCCGGCACACCTTCGCCCCCATGGTGCGCCCCACCGTGCAGCCAACAACCATTCACTGCGGCTCGGCCGTCAACGTGGTGCCCGACTCGTCACAAGTGCTCATCGACGGCAGAGTTCTGCCGGGACAAGACCCCCAGGTCCTGCTGCAAGAGGTGCAGCGCTGGCTGGGCCCCGACGTTGTGGTTGAACCGCTGCTGCTGCGATACGGCCACTCGACCAGCCCGGACAACCCGCTCATGAAAAGCATCGAACGGGTTGTGGCTACCATGGCCCCCGAGTCCATTGTTGTTCCGACCCTTACACCAGGACACACAAACGGCTCGGTCTACAGCACCCTGGGCACCCGCTACCTGGGCTTCACCCCCATCCTCATGCCCCAGACCCTCCGCTACTTCGACCTCTTCCACGCCGCCAACGAACGCTGCCCCGTGGAGGGCCTGAAGTGGGGCGCCCAGACTCTGCACAAAGTGGTCGACGCCTTCTTTGCCGGCAAGTCCGGGCATTGAGGCCGCTTGCTTCACGAGAGGCTTGTGCTATCGTAGCCCCCCTGAGCCCGGGCGATCTTGACCCATGAACCCCTGAGAGGCCCTGTAGGAGAACTAATGACCCCCAGAACAGATAAAGTGGCAGTTGACGCCTTTACTCAGATACTCAATCTCTTCAAGCCCGGGACAATTCGTTATAGTCGGCAAGTGTTCTGCAATCGAAACCTGCGTATGTCGAAGACCCAGGCCGTCGGCTTCGACATGGACTACACCATCGCCGTCTACACCCAGGAGTTTGACCACCTGGCCTTCGATCTGGCTCTACAACGGCTGGTAGACTCCTTCGGCTTTCCGCCCACGGTGAAGCAGTTCACCTTCGACAACGACTTCGCCATCCGAGGCCTCGTTATTGATATGGTTAACGGGAACCTCTTTAAGATGGACAGACATCGCCATGTCTCCAGGGTCACCCACGGCACCAGGCTCATCGACATCGAAAAGCGCAACGAGACCTACCGCCAGAAGGTCATCCACCTCTCCCGCCCCTCCTACTTTCTCATCGATACCCTGTTTGCCCTGCCCGAAGCCAACACCTTCGCACAGATGGTCGACTTCCTGGATTCCGTGGGCAAGGGCACACCCAAGAACTATGAGACAGCCTTCCAGTCCATCAGGAACGCCATCGACCAGATTCACCGAGACAACAGCCTCAAGAGTGTTGTCATGTCTAACCCAGAACGGTACATCAAGAAAGATCCAGATATAATACTGACTTTCGAAAACTTTCTTGCAAACAACAAGAAACTATTTCTGGTGACAAATTCCGGGTGGGAATACACAAACTCTATTTTGTCATACCTACTAAACGGTCTCTCCGAGACCTACCCGCACTGGAGCGATTTCTTCGAGGTCATTGTGGTCGATGCGCAGAAGCCCCTCTTCTTCTCGGGCCGCAATCCTATGGTGCCCGAGAGCGATGCCCCCGAGGAGATTCGCCACAAGGTCTTCAGGAAAGGAAACCTCAAAGCCTTGCAGAAGATTCTGGGGACGCCCGGCGAGCGGACGCTCTACGTGGGAGACCATATCTACGGCGACATTCTGAGGTCCAAGCGCTCCAGCACGTGGCGCACCTGCATGATTATCCCGGAGATGGAGCCCGAGCTGGAGGCGCTGGAGGCGGTGCGGGAGGACATGAACAAGTACTACCGGTTGTTCAGGCGCCGTGAGTCACTGGAGATTCAGCTCAACTACCAGCAGAGGCTGCTGACCAGCCTCCTGAACTTCGACGACCTCTCCAAGAGCCCAAGCCTGAGCCCTCCCGAGAGGGTTCGGGCTTTGGCAGCGCTGGCAGAACGAAACGTGGCCGAACTGCGCAAGGAGCTGCGGCGTGCCGAGGACGCAATCCATGCCACGGACAATATAATCCGCAAGGCGACCAATGAAAGGTGGGGCTGGCTCTTCAAGGAGGGGACGATTCACAGCGTCTTCGGAGAGCAGGTGGAACAATACGCATGCACCTACACCAGTCGGGTCTCCAACTTCCTCTCCTACTCACCCTCGCACTACTTCCGTGCGGCCCAAGACAGGCTGCCCCACGAACAGGGTCTCACCTGAGGAGATCCCCGGCAGAGGCACATCATCCACGACAATGAGAGTGTTGTGGGTACACGCGGGACTGGCGGAACTCGCTGTCAGCGGCTCTTTCTTGCGCCCAGCAGCCACCAGGTCCCCGGCTCGGCTTCTTGAGGATCCTGCGAGTACTCTGTGGAGAGTCTCTGTCGCAATGAGCGCGCCTCGGCAGATGTGCAGTTGGCAAGGGCCAGCAGCGCCCCCTGCTTCACTGCGGGGTGAACGTCCTCAGCCAGGTCATCCAGCACAGAGACCGACTCTGGAGTACAGAGTGCCCCCGCCGCCCAGGCAGCATGGAGCCTCAGGACCGGCATAGGAGAGGCCGAGGCATCGGCGACGGCTGCGAAGCCCGAAGCCAGCGAAAGCTTTCCCGCCGAGATGCCTGCATGAATCGCCACGTCGCTTGACCCGCTGCCCATAGCCTCCTCCAAAAACTCTTGAGCACGAGGGCCTCCAAGCTTTCTGGCCAACACCAATGCGCCCTCAAGCTGGTCCGGCTCGGTTAAGGTTGGCCACCTCTGAAGCAGCAGTTCCCAGACGGAATCTTGCAGATCTGGACGTTGGGCTACCATCTCGCTGATGGATTCAGCCACCACGAGCCTCTGCCACCGCGCCCGGGCCCTGAAGAGCGAGACACACAGCCCCGGTTCTTCCGTGGCCCAGAGCACTGTGCTGCGGTCACACAGGTTCGTGTGACAGTCGCTGTTGGTCATGCACATGGTGGAACGCCCCTCCAGCCAACGCTTGGCCAGAAACTCAGGCGAGCCTTCCGGCACGGGGCTGGGAGCGAGCCTTCCGCTGCGGGCCCTACTGTCGCTCTCCTGCCCCGAACCGCACGAGAGAGCAGCAGGGAGCAGAAGCGTCAGCAGCACTGCCCGGGCAAGACTCCTACTGAGTATTGTGGCTGGGTCGGTGGTGACCTTCACTGGTTCATTCCTGGTTAAGGTCCAGTTTTTGTTCAAACACGCAGAAGTCTCCACACATAGAGCAGAACTTGTCTTCGATGAGGCTGGAGTTTCGCTCGCACTCCTCACGGCGGATGCGGGCGAAGTTGGCTGGGTCCAGCGACGCCTTCTGCATGCCGGGCCAGTCCACGGCAAGGCGGGCCCTGGCCATCTCAAGGTTTCGCTCGATTGCCCGCTTGTTGCCTCTGGCCACGTCAGCGATATGGGCCGCCAGCTTGGTCACGATGACGCCCTGGTAGACATCATCGGGGTCGGGCAGACCAATGTGCTCTTTGGGGGTCACGTAGCACAAGAAATCGGCGCCAGAGAAGGCAGCGAGAGCACCGCCAATGGCGCATGCGATGTGGTCATAGCCTGCAGCAATGTCCGTGGGCAGAGGTCCAAGAACGTAGAAGGGAGCATTGTTGCAAATAGTCTTTTCCAACTCTATGTTTTTCTGAATTTCATTATATGGAATATGGCCAGGTCCCTCTATCATTACTTGCACGCCCGCTTCCATGGCCCGAATCTGCAGTTCGCCAAGGGTGCGCAGTTCTTCAAGCTGTGCGCCGTCGGTAGCGTCGTGAAGGCAGCCCGGGCGCATGCCGTCGCCAAGGCTCAAGGTCATATCGTAGTGGCGGGCCAGGCCCAGCACTTCATCAAAGTTCTCGTAGAGGAAGTTCTCTTTGTTGTGATGGGTCATCCATGAGAGCAGCAGTGCTCCGCCACGGCTCACCGACTTCATGAGGCGACGCTCCAGGTGGGGCTTCACCCGTCTGGTAACGCCGGCGTGAATGGTGATGAAGTCAACCCCCTGCTCGCCCTGGCGTGTAAGCACATCCATGTATTTGGACATGGACATATTGAGCCTTCCACCAACCTCTTTAGCAACCTGATAGAGCGGCACCGTGCCCAGAGGCACCGGGCATTTGGCAAGGATCTCGCCCCGGATTGCGTCGATATCGCCGCCGGTGGAGAGGTCCATGACCGCATCGGCACCGCCTCGCAGCGACTCGGAGAGTTTGCGCTGCTCTACGGCCATATCGACTCTGAGCGGCGAGGTTCCGATGTTGGCGTTGACTTTGACGGTAGTACCTTTGCCCACAGCTTTGGGTGTCAGGCCAGGGTGGTTTCTGTTGGCAGGCACCACGAGGGTCCCGGCAACGAGCCCTGCAACCACTTCCTGTACGGGCATGCCCTCTTCAAGGGCAACGGCTTCCATTTCCGGCGTAACCTCGTTGCGCCGGGCGAATTCCAACTGGGTCATGGGTCTTCCTTTCCAGACAATACTGGCCCCGCGGGGCGTTGAAAAAATCAGATGCCGATGTTCAGTTGCATGAGCCTTCCGGTTGCCCGTCTTTTTTGGGCAGTTCTTTCTTGCAACCGGGCACATCAAAAGAGCGAGTGCATAGATACTGTGCCACCTCGGCGGCATCGACGCTGTTGAACTTCACCTTGCCGTGGACAATCCAGGTCGGGCTGGCGCTGATGTCCAGGGCATCGCAAGCCTCGGCTTCGGCGAACAGTGCCTGCTTGGTTTCGTCACTCTGGGCGCATTTGCTCACGGCTTCATAGTCGATGGCATTGCGCTTGGCACAGGCCTCGCCGCCGCCATCTTCGTTCTCGCCGTAGAGACACCAGAGGTAGTTGTAGAGTGCAGCAGGGTAATCCTTTGCGATGCACATCTGCCTGGCGTTCTCGAAGGTCTCTTCGTCGCCGTGCAGCGACCTGAGTGCGTCACCTTCACGCTGCATGACGTAACGAACCCGGATCTTGATGTCGTCCCCGAAGGCCTCTTTCAGCCGCTTCACTTCGTTTACGGCCAACGCTCCATAGGGGCAGTAGGACATGATGAACAGTTCGACGAGGCCGCGACTCTCTTCTCTGCACTCCAGGGATTTTGTGCAAGTGGGGTCGGCACAGTCAATGAGACCGTCGCCGTTGTCGTCCAGTTCGTTGTCGCAAAGCTCTTTGGTTGGGTCGTAGGTCTGGCCTGCGTTGAGGTAGAACCATGCGCCTGATGCCGTGGCCTTGAGGAAGCGGCTGATCTTGGCCATGACCTCGGTCTCATCCTCCACGGCCTTCTCCACCAGGAACGCAGGCAGCTTCTCGATTTTCTCTTTCTGGTAGGTGGAGCGCCCCTCGGGATCCGAGTAGTCAAGGCGCTGAAGCTCCATGCCGTCGGTGAAGATCTGCGATTCGAGGATGGTCAGGACCTCGTCGACGAACTCGGGATTGCAGTTGAGTTCCGGGGAGGTGCAGCGTTTGTCGCTCAGCAGCACCACCTTAATCGTTTTGGGTTTGGGGATGCGTGCGCAAACAGGGGCAGGCTTGGCCATCTTGGCGCATATCTGCCTGGCCACTTTAACACTGCGTGCCGGCAGCCGCACAGGCTCTTCGCCTATGATCACGGCAGGAACCGCAGAGAACCCGGCCTCATCGGCCAGTTTCACGGCCTGCTCGTGAAGCTTGTTGCCCTCTTCCCCGGAACGGCACTTCTCCACTGCGTCGACCACACCCTTCCCGGGCGCTACGGCCTCGTAGCAGATGGCCAGACCAACGTCGAAGCTGGTAGTCTCGCTGGAGAGGCAATTCACAAATCGCAGGAACAGTGCCGGCGATTTCATCTTGTCCAGAGCGCAAATGAGCAGCGTGTCGCCCCTCTTTCGGGCAGCGAGTACGGCCTCTGGCTCTTCACCGTAGGCCTCGCTGAGCAGCCCCATGGTCAAAGTGAGCTGCTTCGGAAAGAGCCCAACCACAGTCTCCAGGGTCCTGAACAGAGGCAGCGCCTCTTCGGTATCGCTGTTGACGAAGACGGTAATCCCCAAGGGCCCTTTTCCAGCTCCCCTACCCTGCGCCTCCACGGTGGAGGGCACACACATCAACGCAAGCAGCATCCAAACCAGTCTTACCGGTGCTCCAGAAACCATATGTTTCCTCCAAACGCCGACGGCGTAAAACGGGGCGACACAACGCGCCTGTGGCTGCGAACCCCAGTAACCCACGTTGGGGCACTCCCACAGCCGCGGCTCTTATACTCCTCCCGCGGGCGCCGTGCACCAATTCTTTACTCTCAGCCCTCAACGTGCTAGATCCAAAGTCGGACACAACGTGACTGACGACTCAGTGCCAACCCCGAACCGGGGACCACAAGGGGGCCTTCGATGGACACGCAACGAGGTGGGCGCCGCTTCGCCCGTATTGAAACCGATGCCTTGGTTGACTTCACCGGGTCTGAGGTGCTGCTCTTCCACCACATCGAGAACATCAGCCTGGGTGGAATCAGCATCAGAACGCCCACCATCGAAGAGGTTGGCACACCGGTCTTTCTTGCCATCAACTTCCCCGACTTCAACCAGTCCATCGAGATCGAAGGCGAGGTCGTCTGGATCCACGAGGAAGACCCCAAAGAGATGGGCATCCGGTTCACCAAGCTGGGCAAAGACGAGCAACTGCTTCTTGAGAGATTCCTCGAAGCCAGGGCACGCAAGTAAGCCCGGGTCAATTCCACAAGAACTTCATTGCAGCGGGGAACCTCAGGCGCCAGGCCTCTTCGTTGTGCATGTGCCCTTCACCCACGAGGTGCAGCAGCGAGAGGTCGGGGCGAAGGTACTCGTCAGCATTGGCAAAGAGTGCCGGCGTGGAGGCAGACCAGTACAAGGTGGGCACCTGAGATACCTGCGTGTCGATGGCCAGATCCGCCGGCGGCGTGAAGATGTCTCCATCGGTGTCCCACTCGGGGCGATTAGCCCACCCGTATCGAATCAGCGCATTCCTGACCCAATCGGTGTAAACCCGGGCGTCGGCCTCGTAGACGCTGCCGCTGCCCCCTGAACTGCCCGAGTCCAGGTAGATCTTAAGGCCCGTGTGAGACGGTTGAGGAGGAGTTTCCGAAAGCACCGTCAAGAACGAGACTCCCCCGTCGCCCTTCACGCTGTCCTCGTCCAAACCAATCCAATAGCTGCCCGAAAAGCTTGCCACTTTGCCAAAGAGGTCGGGCCGCTTCCATGCCATGTACATGGAGGAGATTCCGCCCAAAGATGAGCCACCCATTCCACGGCTCTCTCGCCCCGAAAGGGCCGGAAAGCGGGACTCGATGAGGGGGATTAGCTCTTCGGCCACGAAGTTCAGGTAGCCATCCAGTTTGGGGTCCACAATGATGCCCGTGCCCCCGATGTTGGCGCTCAGGGTGCAGTAGAGATACTCGTTGAGCCGGTCTGATGTGTCGATGCCCACGATGATCATGGGCGGCACGTCGCCATCGCTGATCAGTTTGTCCATGCTGACGTCAACGTCCCACGACCCGAAGGGGGCCATGGGGTTGGCAAAGACGTTGAACCCGTCCTGCATATACATCACTGGGAACTTCAGATTTGTGTTACTAAAGGCGTCAGCAGGTAGATATACAAAGACATCACGATAATTGTCAAGGGCAGTTGAATATATAGCCCGAACTCGGGCAAGCCTGGAATGGCCGGTCTTATATATTGCATTATTTATCGACAGATCCGAGAAGGCAATATACGGATTGCTCAAATCATCATTCCAAGTCTCGTCATAATAAAGGCGATACTCGCATTTCCCCTGAAAGGCCGATGCGGGGAAGACATGGTAGTAGTAGCCCTGCTGCTGGGGCACGGGGGCCATTATGGTCCCATCCTGCCACCCGTTGAAGCAGCCTCGAATGGCCACGTCCCCGAAGAAAGGCACCGAGGAGAGCACCAGACACTGCTGCTGGTCACAGATGGGGCCCGAGTACCATGCCAGAAATCCCTGAATGTACTCAGAATTCTGGTCTGCCACCGCTGCTTGAAAGCCCGGGATGTCGTATTGTGCAGGAGTCACAGTCTCCTCACCGTTGTCGCCGGTGACGTCCGTGGTATCCGGTGGCTGGACCCCATCGATGCTCTCCAGGTCCTGCATGTCGGGCTGTGCATCGGGGAAATTGGCGTCGGCATCAGGGGCCAGCCAATCCTGGCCGTCTTCGAGGGTATCCCCAGAACCATCGGGTCCGGCGACGTCGAGGGTGAGGTCGGCCAGAAGGTCGGCAGGAGCAGATTGGTCTGCCGAGGAGGTATCTTGAGTGTCGTTCTCGGCCTCTCGGCACGCCTGGCCAAACACCACCAACGACAGACACACCGCTGCGCTTACCCTGAGCATATTGTTACCTCACGCTATCTGGTACGAGTTGCCGGGGAGGTCTTCTTATATGACGGAGACGGGCAGTTCAAGCCAATTTGTGCCGCCGCGGCCATCTTCCAGCAGCATCCAGATGATGCACTCCTGGGGCTCTTTGGGGGCGCTCCACTCCACGGAGAGGTCCTTATCTTCGTCGGGGTCGCCCTTTTCCCAGAAGATGACCACCTGCTCCGACTTGAAATCTGTTGAGAGCGAGCCACAAGAGGCGAAGTAGCGAAGGGTCATCTCTTCGGTCTTCTCCTCGATGTTGCCCGTGGGGTTCTCCTGGTCCTGAGTGAAAGTGAAGACCACGAACTTCTGGTGCTGGTCCTCGGGGATTACGGGCAAGAGGCGCACCTTCTCCCCTGCCTTGACATCGAGCATGCCGTCGGCGTTGAGTTCCAGCGGCACCTCGGCATCCTCATCGCCCATGAGCACGTCGAAGGTGGGGTTGGTATTCTGCTCTTGCTGCCCCGTGTAGTCTGGCATGACGATAAATGTCTTCAAGAAGGCCTCGGTGGTAACGCCATCGGTGACTTCGCCATTGAGCCAGATTGCGGCGCCGAAGACCCCCTTGATGGCGTCGTACTCCATGGCAGCGTTGATGAGTTCGGGGGTCAGGGTACCGACGAATGTGGACTCGCCAAGGGGCACCCACTTGTCGGCAATCTGAACCGATGGGAGGTCATCGCGGCAGCGCTTATCGCCACCAAGGACGCAGGCTTCGAGGGTGACCTTGACCTGATCGGCGCCCTCTCGTGGGTCGACGATGAGCATGGTCACGGAGAAGTCCACAGCCTGGTCAACCACCGTGGGCGGTCGGAACTCGGTCACAGCGGAGATCAATTGGTCGGGGGTCAGATTTATGAGAAGCTGCGGTGGACTGGCTTGCACACCTATTACGCGCAGGTCTTTGATGTCCGTAATGTCATCAAACCCCGGCGAGCAGGCCCCTGCCCCAAGGGCAACCAGAATCAGGGCAAGCTGTACCAAATATGCTCTGGGTGATTGCCAATCAAACACAGTACGATGGGAAACTGATTTTAGAGAAGTTCTTGTGGCCATGTCTAGAACCTCCCGTTGAGACCGAAGCTGGGGAAAAATGGTATTCCCGGCACGTCCCAACTGTCTCTGAATCGATAGTCGTAAGTCTGAAATTCGGTGTTCGCGTGGTTGCTCACGTTCTGGATATCCAGATAGAAGGTCAGAGCCCAGGTCTCGAAGGTCCACTGTTTCTCCATGCGGAAGTCGATCTGGAAGAAGTTGGGCAACCTGCTGCCCAGGTACTTACCCGAGCGGCTGGTGTAAACGCCGGTGTCGCCCACGAAGACGCCCTGCTCTATGGGCGTGGTCGGATTGCCGCTGACGTATCGAAGCCTGAGACCCGTTTCCCAGCCACGCCCCAGCTTCACCGAAGAGACCACGCTGAGGATGTGGGTCTGGTCGAACTGATTTGGGAAGACCTGGTCGGGGCTGATGGGCGAGTCCCTATCCTCGGGATTCACCAGGAAGCCCCACAGCTCACTTCTGGAGAGGGTGTAGGCCACCCAGCCGAAGAGGCGCTTGGTTGCCTTATATTTAAGGATGGCCTCCATGCCGTATGATTGGCCCTCGCCGTTGTTCTCAAAGCGCACCGATTTGAGACCCGTGTCCGTGACCACCTGTCTGTTGCTCTGCACAATGAGGTCGTAGCGCCTGACGAAGAAGCCAGACACGTCCAGGGTGAACATCTCGGCAATCTCCATCTCAACGCCGCCCGAGTAGTGCATGGCCCAGGAGGGGGTCACGTCGGGGTTGCCGTACTCTTCGTTTCTGGCCCCGAAGTCGGGCTCCTGGGTGAACTTGCCCACACCACCCTTGAGGGCAAACCAGTCCGTGAAGCCGTACTTCACCACCAGCCTCGGGTCCCAGGCCAGATTGGTCTGCCCAGAATACTGGCCTACGTCGAATCGCATGCCCGGGGTCAGCTCCAGCCGCTTCACCGGCTTGAACTTGAACTCGCCGTAGAGACCAAGGTCCCAATCGGCAAGGTCCAGTTCCCGCCGTTGCACGTTGAGCTTATCCAAGCCCGTAGCGGTTATTTCGCCGCCAGGTATGTAGTAATCGTTGAACGTGGGAACCTCGCCGGTCAACGTGGCCATAGAGTAGATGGCATCTATTCCCGTTGTAATATCCAACCAATCCGCTGCCCGCAGCTTCAACTCCGAGCGCCCGCCGAAGACCAGCGAATCGATAAAGAGGTTAACACCGGGGGACTCTACGCCGAAGCTGTCCCAACCGAAGTAGGGCTTCACTTCGAGGCTGTATCCATCTCCCACATGGAGCCAGGCCGGCACCAATCTCATGAACTGCGTACTAGTGCTAAGCTGCAGGTCCAAATCCTGCCTCTCGTCCGTAGTTACCAATTCCAATGCGTCATAGCTGCCGAAAAAGAATAGTTTAAATTTGTTACTAGGGTCAATTCTATACTCCAGATCAGCCTGATAGTCGTAGTAATAGGGAGCAATGCTCGTGCCTTCCTCTCCAGCAATCTTCAGCGCAGCGAGAACCACCGCATCGACGTAAGAGCGCCGGGCCCCTACCATGAAGAAGAGATCATCCGTAATGGGCCCTTCCAGGTAGAGCCCCACGTTGAGCAGGTTCAAATCGGCCTCGCCGCCCCACTGCTCGACGTCATCACTCTTGGTGTTCACCTCGATGACACCGCCCGAAGCCAGGCCGTACCTTGTGGGGAAGTTGCCCGGGAAGTAGCCGATGGAGTCAAGGAAGTTGGCGTTGAGCACCGAGGGCCCGCCCAGGAAGTGGTAAAGCAGCGGGACCTGCACCCCGTCGATGAAGACCTTGGATTCGTTGGGCTGCGCCCCACGGATTACCAGAATGCCCACCCCGAAAGGAGCCCGTGCAACACCAGGCAGCGTCTCCACAACCCTCACAGGGTCGCCGAAAGTCCCCGGCACCGTCTCCAGGGTGCGCTGCTCCAGCACATACTTCGTGACTACACTCTCTTCCCGCTTGCCCACAACCACCGTCTCGTAAGGGTTGTCCAAGGTGGGCTCAAGAAGAAGGGTAATCTGCAGTGTCTTCCCCTCCTGGACCTCCACGGGAGTATCCAGGCGCTTGAATTCCGGATTCGTTACTACCAGAGTATAGCTCCCCGGCTCGATGCCACGCAGTTGGAACCTCCCTTTGGCGTCGGTGGTGATGTTCACGCCCAACTCGGACACGGAGATTTCGGCCCCGATAACAGGAAGGCCGACGCCCTTCTCTTTGATCTGGCCCTCAATTACCTGGCCGACCTCGGTCTTGACCTCTTTCTTCTCGATTCTGAAGTGGTAGACAAACTGAATCCGCACGGGAATGGGGGTCCCATCTGCTGTTGCCGGCTCAAAGGTGAAGCCCTTGGCCGCTTCCACCGCTGCCTCATCAAAGCCCTGGCCTGCGGGCTCCAACACCTCGACCTTGGTCACCTTACCCGTGGCATCCAACTCCAGCTTGAGCAACACCTTGGACTCGATGCCCTGAGCAAGAGGCTCGGGAGGGTAGACCGCATTGACGAAGTTCGTGAGCTTCGGGGCTACCACCACGGGCTTCTTCTCCTGCTCCGCCCCTGCGTCGGCCGGAGCCTTCTTCTCTTGCCGTCCAGCATCAGGCGGCGCCTTACCGTCGTCCGCTCCAGCATCAGGCGGAGCCTTCTTCTGTTGCCGTCCAGCATCAGGCTTCGCCTTCTGTTCTTCCCCTGCGGCGTCGGGCGGCACCTTCTCTTGTTCTGCCGTGGTCCCAGCCGCTTCTTTGGCCGTGGGCTCCTCTTGGGCCGACGCGGCGGAAGACCAACCAACGGCCAACAACAGGGCCATTATCGGTGCGATGCTTTTCATGGCTACTCCAGGACGAAGGTAAACGTATATGGAATCGTAGTCTTTACAGGCAAATCATCTTTAATCGCAGGCTCAAATTCCAGGTTCCATGCTGCCTTTTCGGCCAGGGCATCGAGATCCGGGTGCAGCCCCTTCTTCACGGCCACGTAGATGACTTTGCCGTTCTCGTCCACCACCAGTTCCAGGCGGACACGACCCTGAATCTCAAGGGTGCGAAGCTCATCGGGATAGTCAACCCGCACCTGCTTCTTCACCTTGGCCTCACGAGAGACCTTGGCCACAGATTCGGTCTTGGGCTTCGGCTTGGCAATTCGCCGCTGGCCATCGCCGGTGCCGTCGCCGCCAGGACCACCGCCAGGACCACCGCCGGGGCCTCCGGGGCCGGTCTCGAGCTCCGGCTTCAAGGCCCTGTCCGAGCCGTCACCCCCATCGCCTTCCCCAGTGTCAGCGGGCCCGAGAGACTCTCCCTCGAGGGTTATTTCTGGCATCTCCTGGGCTTCATCACCACCGTAGTAGTCCTCCCCAACCTCCACTGCAACACCGTCGCCACCACCGTCGGCTCCACCGCCGTCCGCTGTATAATCGGTGTCGATTGGAATCCCCCGCTTGGGCGGCTTGTCGCCCTTGGGCTTCTTGGCCCCGGGCTTCTTCTTCACAATCTTCGAAGCTGGCACAGGAGGCTGCGCCGGAGGCTTTGGCTGCTCTGGCTTCACCTCGGGCTTGGGAGGCTCGGGCTTGGGAGGCTCGGGTTTCTTCTCCTCAACCTTGGGAGGCTCGGGCTTGGGCGGCTCGGGCTTCTTCTCCTCAACCTTGGGAGGCTCCTCTTTGGGCACCGGCTTGGGACTGGTATCTTCAATCTTCTTGGGAGGTTCAGGCTTCTTCTCTTCCTGCTTCACCTCCGCACGCTTCTCCTCCTTGCGCTTCTCTACCATCTTAATGGCAACCGCAATGCGCTCCGGCTGCTCCTCTGGCTTGATAGTCAGCATGAAGATGCCGAAACCCACATGCAGAGCCAGCGATAGCCCTACCCCAATCCATAAAACGCGCCGTTTCACTACTCTTCCTTTTTCTCTACAGCAGCGGAGAAGTTAACAATTCCGTTCTTTTTAACGATATTTATCAGCTTCATAATTCGACCGTAGGCCACACGCTCGTCCCCGGTTATCACCGCTTCCACCTCGGGATCCTGCTCGACGTTGGCCTTCAAGTAGGCAACAAGCTCCTCCTCAGAAGCGGGGTTGCCCTCAACAAGGTATCCGCCGTCCTTGTCCACACCCACCACAACCGGGCTCTTCGACGCCGATTCTGCCGTGGATGCTTTGGGCAGCTTCATATCAATGCTACCCTTGACTATGGTTGTGGCGGTAACCATAAAAATAATCAGAAGCACAAGCATAATATCCACCATCGGCGTAATATTTATGCCGGTGATAAGCTTGTCCTTCTTTCCACCTAGAGTCTTGTCGCTCATATCTTGCCCCCGCGCACCACCGTCCAGGCAAGCTGAACGAAGCGCTCAACGGCCTGATCCGCTGCCTTCGAAATAAAGTTGTAGGCAACAACGGCAGGCAGAGCCACGGCGATACCCGTGGCGGTGGCCACAAGCGCCTCGGAGATGCCGGCCATAACTGCACCCGCGCCGCCGTCGACGTTCACGCCCAGTTGGAAGAAGGCGTCGATAACGCCGATGCACGTTCCAAGCAGTCCCAAAAAGGGTGCGTTGTTCCCCAGCGTTCCCAAGAACGCCGTGTAGCGCTCCAGATGACGCCGGTAGCGGCCAACGATGCCCTCCAACTGCCCTTGCAGCAGCTCCATGTTCTCGGTGCCGGTCTTCTCCGCCGTCTCCTTGACCAGCGCAAGCAGCTTCATCTCGGTGCTGTTCTCGCACTTCAACTTCTCGCAACCAGGCAGCCCCAGGGAACGGTCTTCAATGGCCTGAAGAACCTTGCCCGTCCTCTTGACCACAAGCACTCGCTCGATGATGAAGGCCACAGAAATGGCGGAGAGAATAATCAGAGCGTAGAGAACCCACTCGGCCCCAAGCAGCGCTACTTTCACCAGATACTCAGTCACCATAATCAACCTCCGAAGGGGAACAAAGAAAAGCTCCAGAATGCCATATCACACGAAGCATCGACCGGTTTCGCTTAAACCGACACCTGCCACAACTGCGCTCAACTTGCCGGGGTTGGGAATAGAGATGCCTGTGTAGCGACCACCCCCTAACCACCCACAGCCGCTTCCAACTCCGCGGCTGGCTCAATCTGTCACTCAAAACGTCGGGTATCAAGGACCATTCGGTCGAGAGCCCCGAAGCCTGCTCCAATATGTGATTCACAGGCCTTCGACTCAAGTATTACTTTCGTCAAATCGGCCAAGCCCGCCCTTGACGCCCGGCGCGGCCATCTGCTAGGCTCCGGCCATGAAACTTGTGGCTTCTATACGAAACAGAACTTTCAGTTTCCCCGACCTCAAGACGGTCATGGGGAAGGCCAACGAACTCCGCTCCGGCGATCTCCTCGCCGGCGTCGCTGCCTCGAACTCCCTCGAGCGTGTTGCTGCCAAACAGGTGCTGTCGCAGCTTCCGCTCTGGTACATCAGGGAGAACCCGGCAGTTCCCTTCGAGCAGGACGAGGTTACCCGCCTCATCGAAGAGGACCTGGACAAGGAGGGGTTCGGCCGTATTCGAGACTGGAGCGTGGCCCAGGCCCGAGAGTACTGCCTTGGCCCCGACACCTCCGGAGAAGACCTCCTGGCCTTTGGCCGCTGCCTCACCAGCGAGTGCATCGCCGCCATAGCCAAGATCATGAGCAACCTCGATCTGATTCGAGCGGCCGCCAAGATTCGTGTGGTTACCCACGCCAACACCACCTTGGGCTTGCGGGGCCGCCACTCGGTGAGGCTGCAGCCAAATCACACAACCGACGACCCCCACGGTATTCTCGCATCGGCCATGGAGGGGCTCTCCTTTGGTAGCGGCGACGCGCTCATCGGCGTGAATCCGGTCATGGACAACCCCGACGCTGTTCGGGCGGTGCTTGACATCCTTCACGACTTCACCCGCTCTTGGGGTGTGCCCACCCAGCACTGCTGCCTGGCCCACGTGACCACTCAGATGGAGGCGCTGCGCCGGGGTGCGCCCATGGACGTCCTTTTCCAGAGCATAGCGGGCAGCGAGATGTCGAACTCTGCCTTTGGCATCACCAGGGTACTAATCGAAGAGGCCCAGGCCATGATTGCCGAGAAGGGCACAGCACCGGGCCCCAACCTTCTCTATTTCGAGACGGGACAAGGCAGCGAGTTGTCGTCGGGCGGGCATCACGGGGCAGACCAGGTGGTGATGGAGGCGCGCTGTTATGGGTTCGCCAGACACTTCAAGCCCTTCATGGTGAACACGGTGGTGGGCTTCATCGGCCCCGAGTACCTCTACGACGGCAAGCAGGTAGCCAGAGCCGGCCTTGAGGACCACTTCATGGGAAAGATGCATGGCTTGCCCATGGGGTGCGACGTCTGTTACACGAACCACATGGAGGCCGACCAGAACGATTTGGAGAATCTGGCGGTGCTGCTAGCCTCGGCGGGGTGCAATTTCTTCATGGGTCTGCCCATGGGCGACGACGTCATGCTCAACTACCAGTCCACCAGTTTCCACGACAACGCGGCTCTCAGGGAACTGCTGGGGCTGCGTCCCACGCCGGAGTTCGAGGCGTGGATGGAGAAGATGGGCTTCATGGAGAAGGGTCGGCTGACCTCTTCGGCCGGTGATATGAGGGTGTTCCTGTGATCGACGACAAGACCATTGAAGAGCTGGTACGGGCGCTGCTGGTTTCCGAAGTAGATTCGGGGAATGAGCCGGCCAAGCCTCGCGGGCGCTCAACTCAGGCTGCGCAGGGTTCATCGTCACGTCCCGACGCTTCGTGGAAGTCTCAGGCGCCGGGAATTGATGCTGCTCTGGCGGCAAAAACGGCCGCATGGCTGGGTGCTCCGGCGGCGCAGCCTCCGGCGCTGAAGAATTGGCGTCCAAAGGGCGATCGGGGATTCTATCTGGCCAAGACGCCCGCCAGGCTGGGCGTTGGGCGCGCCGGTCCCCGCTACCGCACCGAGACCCTCCTCCACTTCCTGGCAGACCACGCCGCTGCCCGAGACGCCGTTGTCTCGCCCGTAGAGCAATCGGCCTTGGCGGCCATAGGTGCCGTGGAGTTGAGCTCTGCGGCTTCGGACAAGAGGGAGTTTCTGCTGCGCCCGGACCTGGGCCGCAAGCTCAGCGACCAATCCAGGGCAGTTGTTACGCAGCAGGGGGCCAGGTCGCCTCAGATTCAGCTTGTGGTCATGGACGGCCTGAGCGCCACGGCCATATCGGTGAACGCGCCGCTTGTGGTACCGGGGCTAATTCAGGAGTTCAACAAAGCGGGTTACAGAACGGGCACGACGTTCTTCATTAGAAACGGGCGGGTGGCTTGCGGAGACGAAGTGGCGCACCTTCTCAAGGCCCAACTGCTGGTGACCATCTGCGGCGAGCGTCCGGGGCTCAAGAGCGCCGAGTCTATGGGATGCTACGTCACATGGGTGGATGTGAAGGACTTCAACGAGTCCAAGCGCAGCATGGTCTCCAACATTCACGCCGGGGGCCTGAAGCCCGAAGATGCGGTGCGGCACATCGCAGCTCTTGTGCGCAAGGCCATGGAGCAGAAGCGCACGGGCGTGGAGTTGGCACCATGATCTTAGAGCCGCTTAAACCTCAAGTTCTGGCGCTGCGGCTCATCCCCATGGTTGATGAGCAGTTGAAAGCCCAGTTGGGCCTTGGCCAGCAGCACAACTCGGTGGGTATCATTACCTGCTCCAGCGACGATGCGCTCTACACGGCCCTGGACGAGGCGACCAAAGCAGCACAAGTGGATGTTGTCTACGCCAAGAGCTTTTACGCCGGCGCCAATCATGCGTCGGGGCCCCTCTCGGGCGAGGTCATCGGCATTCTTGCGGCCCAGGACCCAGACACGGTGAGCAGCGGACTGCGGGCCTCGGTAGCGTACCTTGAGTCCAAGGCTTGGTTCTTCTCGGCCAACGAGGAGAGCACTCTGGCCTTTTTCCCCCACGTCATCCCATCGGTGGGGCGATACCTCTCGAAGTTGGCAGGTGTAGAAGAGGGGACGGCCATGGCCTACCTCATCGCCCCTCCCATCGAGGCGATTCTGGGGCTGGATGCGGCTTTGAAGGCAGCGGACGTGGAGATGAAGGTTTTCTACGCCCCTCCATCGGAGACGAACTTTGCCGGAGGGCTGCTGGTTGGCGACGTGCCGGCGGTGGAGGCCGCTGCGGCGGCGTTTCAGCAGACGGTACTGGAGACTGCCGGAGCGCCGGTGCGATTGACCCCCGAGCAGAGCGTCCACGAAATTGCAGAGAAATTCGGGAAGCCCTTCCAGCGACCAGGGGCAACCTCGGCACCCTTCCGCATCCTGGATTCGGGCATGGAGCTTGAGAGCAAGCCTGCGGGATACACGCACCTCTTCAGCAACCAGTCGCTGGTGCGCAAGAATCACCCTGCCATAAGGTTCCGGGGCCAGCTTGACCTGCTTCAGGCCCAGGTAATCGATGCTGGCGTGGCTTGCAAGGCCGACGGGCTCTCTACCATCGTCGCGGATCTCGACGAGGTGCTTTCATACCTGCGTTCCATTATGGCCGCCGAAGTTACGGGCCGCCCTATGCCCAAGCTCTCAATCGGAGGTCTTACCGCCGATGAGTTGCACCGGATTTCGCACAACACGGCGAAGTACCTGGGGGTGGGCTGGGTGCTTCCCGACGCCTCCATGGGGCCGGCGGTGAGCGCCTTGAACCGGCTCAGGGCAACATGCCGCCAAGTGGAGATTGAGGCTGACAGCGCTTTTGGTGGCGCCTCTCATCTCTCTGCGTCAAATCGTGACGCGCTGCTCCATGGCATGAACCGCCTCTCCAACGCCTTTTACGTGCTTGTCTGCAAGGCACTGGCTCTCAGAAATCAGCACGGCTAAGCCCAATATCCTACTGGCACTTAGCGTATTCCACGGTAACTTTGGTTCCGCTGACGGAGACGACCCGCACCTTGTAGAATCCATCGCTCTTATTGCCGGCCACGGTGAAGGCATAGCCGCTCTGGGGCAGGGACATGTAGGCAGTTGAGGATGGGGTATCGCAGGGAACGGCCCCCAGGCTATCGAAGCTCTTCTTGCCCATGGAGCGCAGGGGCTTGTTTGAGGTTCCCACCCTACCCGACTTAAGATCGATGCCCGACCCATGCTTGTAGGCGATGAGGTCCACCTTGAGCCCGGAGCCATCCTTCACTATCTGCCCCGACGAGAATACCACCCCTTCATCCACACCGAACGACACCTTCTTCACCGCCGGCGCCGCCGGAGCGCTCTCCTTCTTGGTGACAGTGCTGCCTGTACCGCCCCTCAGCTTGGGCGTGCTTCTCTTAGGTTCAGTGGACTTCTCGGTAAGCGCCTTCTTGGTGGTAGTGCCCGAAGAGCCGCTGCGCTTGGTGGAGTGTGCGCAAGAGAAGGCGAAGAATGCTGCAAAGAGAACCGCAAAAACACCCAGTCTCATTTCCGTCTCCCTCTTAGGTTTGCGGGACCGATGTTATCCATTTACGCGCCCGAGGACAAGGGCCAGAAGGGAAGTCGGCAGGGCAATCGCTTCCAATCACCTCTCCCGCCCCGGGAGAGGTCGGCCCGAAAGGGCCGGGTGAGGGCCGGGTGAGGGCCGGGTGAGGGCCGGGTGAGGGCCAGGGTGCGGGCGCCGAGTCGCTGCGCCATGGCCCCGCTCCCCAATGGCCCGTTGTGCATCATTGCCCCAATACGTCTAACACGGCACCCTTTCCCCAATTTGAGCAAGAGAATTATTCCTCCAACATATTGACGACTGCCCATGTTCAGCGTACCGTGGTCCAGTTGATGGTCTAGCTCCGGAGGTGCTCAAATGAAGGCAGATGTTGGCATTGTGATTTTGGGGTTGATGTTTGTCACGTGGGGATGTTTCGATTCGGAGAGCGAATCAGACTTGGTGGAGACGCAGTCAACGGCAGATACCAGCGACGCAGCTATGGAGCCTGAGACATCGCAACCGTGGCCGCTGGACCTCTACCTTGACCTGCCATCAGACATTTTAACGCAGGATTTGGCGGAGACACTAGACCCGGACCTGGGGGACATCAGTGAGGTGGAGGCCTATGATGAGGCTTACGCTGGTGACGGGTGCGAGACGATAGTACCCCCGCCGCTGTCGGAGTGGCAGGGGTCTTACAGATACACGACGACGTATTATTTACCTCAATCAGTAATTACTTTGCTTATAGAGATGTTGGATATCTATTGGATGCTTATGAGTGACTACGGCTTGGCGCTGGTCTCGGGCATTTCCGCTGAGGTCACGGCGACACTGGGAGAGAGCCTCTCCGACGAGCAGTTCCAGGAGTTCTTGGCCGCCTTGCAGGCAGCGGTCTCCGACCAGTTGGCGCCGGAAGTATTTGGCCCGCCGTCCCCCGACCCCGATTTGGACAAGCTGTTTGAGACCATTGAGTTCAGCGGCGATGGCTCGGCAGTGGCTATTGACACCGTTGAGAATTCGCTTTCCCTGACAGCAGAGCTGGACACTCTGACGGTGTACTGGACCTACGGCTGTTCTCCAACGGACCTCCCGTGCCAGAAGCGTGACCTGCCCATATCGGTGCTTGGGGGCCAGAAGCCCTGTGTGGACTGGTTAGCAAACCTATTGGAAACAAAGGTTGTCATTCATAAGCATACAGTTGATGGGGATCTTGGACATATAGCAAATATCATCATGAAGGAACTTGTCATGCCGGAGATATTTGGGCAACCCGACCTTGCCATGTGGGCAGACGAGAAGATAGATTGCGCAGGGTTGGCCGTTGATTTGGCAGTGGAGCTTACGGAGATTGGGCTGACGCCGGCGCAGTTGGTGGAGTTCTGCCTTGCAAGCAGGGATGCCTGGCTCCTTGAGCTGGAGGCATTCATCGACTCATATTCGATGCCAGTATCCTTCATTACCGATGGTAAAGGCGACTTTGCAGATGACGATTATGATGGGGTTGCCGATTATCTCGAAGGCACATGGGAGGGAAGCTTGGAGCTTGGTATGTCTGCTTCGGAGCTCTTCACAGGGCATTTCAAGGCCATCAAGAACTAGCTTTCTTTAATGCTTGAATCTAAAGACCTGAAAATACTCTACGAAGACCAGTGGATGCTGGCCGTCAACAAGCCTTCGGGGCTGGCGGTGCATCGTGGCTGGGCGAAGGACGACGTGACTCTGGTGGACCTGGTTCAGCAGCTCACGGGGAGCGAGGTTGCTCACCCTTTGAGCCGGCTGGACCGTGGCGCCAGCGGGGTGGTGCTATTTGCCAGGGGGTCTCAGGAGGCTCGAACGCTGCAGGAGTTACTGCACGGCGAGCAGCGCCTGGTTGAGAAGGGGTACATCGTCCTTGTGCGAGGAAGGCCACCGGCGGAGGGGACGATAGACCACCCGATTCCGCAGAAGGAGGGAGGGGCGGATGTGCCCCGGGTTCCTGCGCTCTCGCACTTCCGCAGGTTGGCCACGGCCGAGGTGGAGCCCAGGGCAGTGTCGTTGGTGGAGGTAAGACCGGTCACGGGGCGGCTGCACCAGATTCGACGCCACATGAAGCACATAGGCCACCCTGTGATTGGCGACTCGAACTACGGCAGGCCCGACCTGAACCGGCAGTTCGCCCAACAGCACGGCATAGCCCGCCTGGCCCTCCACGCAGCGTGGCTGCAACTGCCGCACCCGTGGACATCAGCAGGTTTGAGGATAGAGGCCCCAGAACCCGACGACCTGCTTGGGAACCTGGCCCCGCTGTTCGGGGGTCGGGCGTAGGCAGACTTTGCTTTACATTGGCCGTTGGATTTCCTACCCTTACGATGTGACAAGGGGGGGGAGACCATGAAGACGACGGTATCCGAAAAGGGCCAGGTGACCATACCAGGTAGGCTCAGGCGCAGGCTTGGCATCAGTCGTGGAACGGTGCTGCGTGTATCGGAGGAAGATGGCCGGCTTGTATTCGAGAAGGTTGTGGAGCAGGACCCGGTGGCGCTGGCCTTTGGGCTACTGGCAGGAACGGGGCTCTCCACGGATGAGGCCTTAGCCAGGCTGCGTGACGGGGACCAGGAATGATAACGGCGGTGGACACCAGCGTCTTGCTGGACATCTTCCTGGCGGATCCAGTACACGGGATTCGGTCGGCCAATGCTCTGCGTGAGGCCATTACGCAGGGGCAGTTGCTGGCCTGCGGCATCGTTTTCGCTGAAGTGGCCGCCCACTTCCCAACTGAGACCGCCGCTGCGGCGGCGATGAAGGACCTTGGGGTTGAATACGGCGAGTTGACCATGGCAGCCAGCCTCCAAGCCGGCACCGCATGGAGAGAGTACCGACGGGCCGGAGGGCCACGCCACCAACTGGTGGCCGACTTCTTGATCGCTGCCCACGCCAACCAGACCGCCGACCGTCTACTGACCAGAGACCGAGGCTTCAGCAGGAGGTGGTTCAAGCAACTGGAAGTTTGGGACCCATCGCTCACTTCGCTGCCCACAACAAAAAAGGGAAACGAACCATGAGACCTTTGGGAGTGTTTGCCGTGGCCCTGCTACTGCGCTGTAGTTCCGGCGGTGTAGCTAGAGCACCGAACAGGTTAACTCCCGTCGCCTGCCGAATCCCCACCGCAGCGGACTTCGTCC
>CAZQHM010000052.1:0-32416 GCA_964593355.1 uncultured Myxococcales bacterium | reverse complement strand
TGCACTGAGTGTCGTTCTCGGTGGGGCATGTAATTACAGTAGTTCCGTCGTAGTAGCATTGGTATGGCGTCACAAGGAGATTGCAGCGATATATGCCGTCACAGAGGTTGCCATTGTCTTGGACCTCACAGTCAGCATCGTTGCGGCACTCGCAGAGGTCTGCGCCGGGTTGGCAGACGCCATCTTGGTCACACACACCGTTTGGAGTGCAGGGGTTAAGGGCCCCGGGGGAGTTATTAGGATATGCGCAGTTCGAACCTACTTGTATCGGTGTCGCAACACAGTCTCCTGTGATCGTATCGCATGAATCAGTAGTGCAATCATTGGTGTCTGCGCACTGTTTGGGTAGGCCCAGACACTGTCCGCTGAGGCAGGTATCATTGAGGGTGCAGCCGTTATTGTCTTCGCAGCCAACCCCCTCCATTACCGAGGAGACGTTGGAGCAGAGTCCAGTGGCTTCGAGACAGGAGTCGGCCGTGCACTGGTTTTCGTCATCACAGCTGTTGGTGGTACCCTGGCAAACTCCTGTTGGGGAGCACTTGTCATCGAGGGTGCAGTTGAAGCCATCGTCGCATTGGGTATTAACCATGGGTGCCGGGTCATTAATGCATGCTCCGGTCTCCTCGTCACAGGAGTCAACGGTACAGGGGTTCTGGTCATTGCAGTCCACGGGATTCTGGCCGGTGCATACTCCGGTGACGCACATGCCAACCACGGTGCACTTATCGCCGTCGTCACAGGGTCCGCTTTCGTTCTTGAAGGTGGTGGAGCAGAGGCCCGTTGCCGGATCGCAGACGGGCATGAGGCAGTCGGTCCCCGGGCAAACCACCACAGAAGCCTGGTTCAGTTCACACTCACCGTCAACGCAGTGGGGTACGCCATTGCACTTGTCGCCGTCATCAATGCAGTCTTCATCGAACTCGCAGCCCGAGGTACAGGCTCCGGTATCGGGGAGGCACTTGAAGGTGCCGGGGAAGGCCTGGGAGCACTCTGATGACGGGGACCACAAGCCGCTCTGGCATATGGCAACACTAGTATCGCCAACGCAGGTTGTGGCTTCGTTGCCCACTTCGCTGAGTACTTCTCCCTCTTTCACGAGGCAAGAGGCCGGATGGAAGGTGCAGAATTTGGCTGTGGCCTCACCGAGCGGTTTCACACACAGGCCCGAGACACAGACGTCGTTATCGGTGCAGGGCTCGAACCCTTGGCACGTTGCTTCGTCCACGGTGCCATCGCAGTTGTTGTCCTTGCCGTCGCAGGCGAACTCCAGGACCCCCTGATAGCCATCGACGGACCTGAAGTCACAGTACCACGCACCTGCGGCACAGACAGCGTCGGGTTTGGTTGTGGAGCAAACGCCCTGGGTAGGGCAGATCTCATCGGGGAGGTCAACTCCAACCTGTCCAAAGAGGGCCTCATCCACAGAGCCGTCACAGTCGTTATCCTTGCCATCGCAGGACTCTTCAAACTGTTCGTAATCCTCGACCAGGGAGTAGTCGCACTGCCAGGCCCCCTCGAGGCAAGTGGCCACCACAGCCCCTTGGCAGACCCCAAGGGTCAGGCAGGGAGCTGTTGATACGTCCACATCTTCGTCGGTGGTGCCATCGCAATCGTCATCGAGGCCGTTGCACAACTCCACCTCGCCACACACGGGTCCTGTGGAGACCTCTCCGAAACCTGCGACCACGAGGCTGAAGTGGTTCGTCCTGATGTAAACCACGGTATCATCGGGGCCAGCCCAGGCGGGCACCAATTCTGCGTCATCAAAAGTGTCGGCATCGCCCACGTAGCCCTTGAGTTTGGGCCACTTTTCCGCTGCAACGTCGCCGGGAAGTCGAGGCAGCCCCACCACGATTGGCTTCGCAAAAGTGGTACCTGATGGCTCCATGGTCCAGATTGCGGTGATGGGCTCAAGTCCTTCGGGGGGCAATGCAGCGGGAACGGCAAGAGCCTCGATGGTAACGGCATCTCCGGCCACGGCACCAGGTGGAATCACCAGTTCTACTCCACCTTCCAGCAAGAAAGACCCGCCCTCGGTCCCAACGGTCACGGACTCCACCGGTACCAGTTCTTGCTCAACCTCGCTGGAGGTCTCCGGGCCAAGTTCCAACTCCTGGATGTCCGCCTCCGAAGCGTCAAGGTCGGTAGTATCTTGACCCGAAGGCAGATCTTCACCAGCGCTGTCGAGATATACCGGGATCTTCTTCTCAACCTTGGCGATGCAGCCAGCCATTAACATACTAAAGCTTACCACACCGATAACTAATCTATTGAGGTACACAGGCAGCCCTCCAAGTTTCTGGCTTACGGCAACGCTCCACCAACGACGAAACCGGCCCCTCCGCCGGGGAGCAGCGTTGGGGCAAAGACCAGGCCCTGTTCACCACCACCACCAACAGGAACGGGCCATCCGATGAGTATGTCGAGCCCGGCCAGCACGGCCAGCGCTCCGACTCCGTACCCAACCAAGCTGATCATGGCTTGGTTCTGGGCATCGGCGTACTTCGAGTCAAAGGCGCTTGAGTAGTTGGGCTGGAAGGGGTCCAGTCCGTTGGCCTGGTCGGCCTGGTCCATGGCCTGGAGGGTGAAATAGAGCCCGGCGCCAAGAGCAGCGCCGCCCACCCCGACCAGGGTCCATCCCAGCCAGTCCCAGGAAGTTCCCGACGATTGGATCTCCACGATGCCAGCGGACCCTGTGTTGGAACTGCTTCCCATGGAAGTCAGGTCAAGCAGCGGCTCCCCTTCCCCAGGTCCTGGCTCCCCGGAACCACCCGACTGGCCCTGCTCCACTGCCGCAGTCTCGGTTCCGCCGGGGTCTTTAGAACCATCCACGCCACTCTTCGTCTCCTGGCCTCCAGTGGCGACGCCACCCTGGGAGGCATCAGGGTTCCCCTGCTGCGCAACAGGATCTTTCCCGTCAACGGGGCCTTCAAGATCTGGTCCACTCGGTCCTGCCGGCCCAACCACCAGGGCTGCTCCGCCACCAACACCACCGGAAGGTTCAGCCTCTCCCGTGCCATCCACAGGAGGCACCCCCTCTGGAACCACAGACGGCCCCGATGTGAGAATGGCCGGGGGCTCCACCCCCATATCACTCATGACAATGACGGAAGTCGACCTCAGGGGCCCCGCAGAAATGACGGCCCGCCTCAGGTCGTACCCTGTAATGAATCGCTGTGCCGTTGAGGCAAAGATGAGGGGCTGTTCATAGGCTGTCAGGCGAACGCTCTCGTCGATGGTAGCTACGGCCACGTTCCTGTGAATTCTAGCGAAGGCTCTGAATGGCTCCACCCCACTATCCTTCATGAAGTCTTCCCCACCAACCACGAGCAACATCGGCACCGTCACGTTGGCAAGCGCCACCTCCATAGAAGTGTCTTCGTAGGGGATGTCGACTTCTCGCAGCAGCCAATGGGCGCCATAGTAAGGATGGGCCAGCATGGCGCCACCGGAGGAGCCCGCTGCAGCCCCTTCGATGCGGCTGCGATAAACGCTCATGGCAGTGGGCTCGAAATCACCAGCCCTGGCATCAAGGGCTGCGAGTTCTTCTCTCCATCGGGCATCTAAAGTCTCCAGGCTGCGTCGCCAGACCATCTCCAGGTGATACCTTCTGGGGAAGACCGGGTTGGCCCAGACCAGATGGCTGACTGCCCCAGGATTAGCCTGATAAAGGGCCACAGCAGCAAGCCCTGCAACGCCCGTTGCCACCACCGGCACCTTCTTCTTGGAGGCAACCGTCGACAATAGCACGTCGAGCATCTTTGCTGCTCTGGTCATACACGATGATATGTTTCCTCTCTTGCTCTGCCAGCAGCCAGGGAACGGCACAAGAAAAACCTTATACTCTTTTGCAAGCAAAGCATATGCCTTTGGAACTACCGTTCTATTAAGCTCGGCCGATGGAAGCAGAACCAGAAGAGGCGAACCAGTTCCCACCTCACCATATTCAAAATCGGTTCCCGCAACCTGAATGGTCTTCACCTTAAGCTCCGCCCCCTCCTCAACCTCTTGGGAGGCGAAGATGCCCCTGACCAACCTTGCCCACTCGTCGGCGGACTTCTGGCCTGTGAGGTTGGTGATGTTCCAAAGGGCCCTTTCGGCGGCCGAAGCCACCTCTGACTGTCTATGCCGAAGCTGTTCCGCAACGACCTTCACTTCGCCGGGGCCACCCATCCAGGCCAGGGCGTCCAGGAGGGCTACCCTCACGTCCCCTTTTTCGTACTCCACCATTCGAGTAAACGCTGCCACCGCTGCCCCCTCTCCACGGCGGAAGAGAGAAGCAATAGCGGCCATGCGCACTGGAAGTTCGGCGTCCTCCTGTGCTCTAGCAAGAAGCACGGGGACCGACGCTACCGTAGTAGTGAGACCAAGGCTCTTGACGGCCTCAAGACGCACCTGAACGTTGTCGTCGGCCGCTGCGTCCATGACCAGGGACCAGGCATCGGCGGTGTTGTAGAGGCTGATGATTTTGAGGAGGCTGGCCCTCTCTTCGGGCTTGCTGCGGCCGTACAACGCTTTCAGCAGGGGAAGAATGGCCGGGTCCTGGTAGAAGCTCAGGAACTGATGGGCCAACTCTCGAATCTTGGGGTGCCTGGCTTCCAGCAGGGCCACCACTTCCGGGGCCGCCTCGCGACCGATGGAGAGGAGCGCTTCCATAGCAGGGGCCGCCCGGGCGGTATCACCTGCCTTGAGCACCATGAGCAATGCGCTGCTGGCTTTCCCACCGACGCGAACCAGGGCCTCAACGCAAGCGGCCTGTTCATCGGCGTTGCCCAGAGCCTGAACGATAGTAGGAAGTATCCTGCCCACCTCCGAGGGATACTTGGCTGCAATCCATCCCAGGGTTTCAATGAGACCCAGGCGCTGGTGCAGGTTAGCATCGGTGCGTGCCGATTCGGCGGCCCTCAACTCTTCCAGAAGCTGAGGTGCCAGAGCGGCCCCGCCCCGAACGGCCACAAGCAGTGCAATCCTTGCTCTGAGCTCTGTGTCCGCCACGGAGAGTTGCTGGGTCAGAAAATCCAGAAGTGGCTGACGGCCTGCCTTCTCTTCCAGCCAACCTAGCACCGCCTGTCTCCCTGCCACCCCATCCACGTCCCTGAACCGAGCGAACAGAGCTGCCTCGACATCGCCATCCGCGGGTATCAGCGAGAGGTTCTCCACGACCGCCTCGCCCCCCGCTGCACTTCCAAGGAGTGCAACGATGGTTTTGATGCCTGGTCCGCCAAGTCTTCCCAGCAGACCTACAAGCTGGCGCTCCACGTCTGGGGCCAGTTGGCCAGCCTCGAGCGCTGTGCGGATGTTCTTGACAGCCTTCTTGCCCTTTGCTTCGAGGGCCTGCAGCGCCGACGCACCCTTGTCGGGCGTGGCAAGGTCGGCGATGAGGCCGTCGACCTCCTTGTCATTGGCACTGGCGTACGGAACCACCATAAAAAGGTGGGACAGAATCAGAAACGTCGCAAATAGGTGTGTTCGCAATGGAGGCCCCCAGTCTACAGGTTCTGCCGCCGGGCATGGTAGCACGTGGCCATGCCCACGGTCAATTTCCACACCACGGTTTTTCGGCTGTGGGCGTAGCATTTCGACCGCCTGAAGGTAGGCGGTCATCGGCGCCCTGCCGTTAACAGTATTAATGTGCACCGCTGGCCCCATTGGCAGCGGCTCCCTTCCAAAACAGCCAGCCAATGCTCTTGACGCTGCGCACCGTTTGGTAGCACTTATATTGCAGTTCACGGGGCTGGAATGGGCTGGCCCGCCAGTGCCTATTTGGTGGAGCGTTCTTGCCGGAGCTTCGTTCACGTTGGGCCCTGCCACTAGCAGTCGCCGTGGCGTTCCATCTTGCATTGGCAATGGTGTTCGTAGCCGTCTGGTCACCGTGGGAGAGTCCTTCCCACCCTCCTTCGGCGGAGCTTCTGTGGGGAGCGCCCCCCCCGGGCCCCCCCCCGGGCCCCCCCCCTTCGATGCCCCAGCCCACCACGGCTCTACCGGAAGAGAACCGCCCCATACCGATACCACCGCTGCTGTTTCAGGCTGTTGAGAGTTCCGCACCCGCCGAGGTCAGGGTCGCTCCCCACAGCGTGCCTCTGGGTCGAGCTGTGGAGGAAACGATGGTATCTCCTGCGGGTAGTAGCTCCCGGCAGAGAGATTCGGCGAGTGCATCGGCCGAGGGCACCGGGGGTCGTAGCCGCGGCCGCAACGACGAAGGGGAGACAAGCTCTGGAACGTCCAACGCCGCTGGCCCGTTGGTTGAGGAGTTGCCGGTACCTTCAGAGCCGCGGCTTCCCCCGCAGCCTCCCGTGGATGCCCCGGGGCGGTATGAGATTACCGAGGTGCGCTGGGACGTAGGAACCGACTTCGTGGGCTCCGTTGTCCGGAGGCTTGAGGCGGCCAAGGCAGACTTCGCACGACGGCACGAAGTGGAGGGGGGCCGCTTCTACGTAAGGTTCAGGATAGACGCCAGCGGCCAGCCAAAGGATATTGCCGTACAGGCCGAAGGCGCTTCTGGCTCTGAGGAGAAGTTGGGGATAGCGCTTGTGCTGGCCGCTGCCCCGTTCCCTGTTCCCGATGCCACATTTGAAATCGATGCGTCGGCCACTATTGGCAGCGCCGTGGATGCTGCCAGCGGCGAAGAGCATCGGGCTCTCCTCTCGGGTTCCGGGGACAAGGCCTTCGACGAGTTGGCAATAGGCCTGGGGGCCGGCGGCCCTTCCGGTGGCGTTGAGTGGAGCCTTGCCACCCACACCTTCAGGGCCCGATTCCGCCTGACCCATGAAGAGACCGCCCGTTTCAAGGCCGTGCTGGAGTGGTGGGAAGGAGATGAAGTTTTCCTCCCCTGGGCGCAGCAGCGTGCAGCGACCTACTCGGCCACCATTGAAGCCACACCGGTTCTTCGGTTGCCCGTATCGGTGAAGAGACGTTGATGCTGACGAGAGGCAGCGCCTACGCAACACCTAAGGCGGGCCGCATAGTGTGATAATTGCTCAATTGGTACAGATGGGAAAGTTCCGGGGGAACGGGGGTATCCACCGCCCCCATTTCGTGCGCCTTTTTGCGCATGCACTGATCGTGTTCCGGCCCCGCAGCAATGCGGGTGAGAAGCCTGTATGGCCGATGCGGGGAGCCCCCCTCAAGTTTCTCCCCCCGGGGGGTCTTTTTTTGTTGCATTTCGGGGGGGGGTTGATTAAGTTCCGCCGCTCGTACGGACCCCCCGCCTGGGCAGGCGTTCCGTGCATGCAGTGAACCCATTTGGAGATGACTGATGCTTGGTCAAATCTGGGAAGTTGTTGTGGAGCTGGGCGTAAGCCCCCCAACCTGAGGGGAGATGTGGAATGCACACCCTGGGTACTCATTTTCTGTTAGAGCTGTCTGGATGTCCCTTCCAGAACCTGAATGATCGCAACTACGTTGAAAGAACGTTATTGGAGGCGGCGGAAACGGCCGGGGCCACGATTGTGACCTCTGCTTTTCACACCTTTAGTCCCCATGGCGTCTCTGGAGTCGTTGTGATAGCAGAATCCCATCTCACGATCCATACGTGGCCTGAGTTGGGATACGCTGCGCTTGACGTGTTTACTTGCGGCGACGAGGCTATGCCCGGCAAGGCCGTGAAGTATTGCATCGACAAGTTCGGCGCAACCATGAACACCTACGTTGAAGTTAAACGTGGCATCATGGATGACAGAACGAAGTCAGCTTCGTGCTTCTTGAGTATTCAGGAGGGTCGCGGTGCCTCTCTTTGATTCCCACCTTTGGCTTTATGATTTTGTAGCGTCGGACACCGACGGCATGGTTCATCAGATATCCGAGACGATTTTGACCCGGAAGACGGAGTTTCAAAACGTAACGGTTCTGGCCACGCCGCGCTTCGGCAAGATTCTCACCCTTGACGGCCGAGTACAGAGCCTCGAGATGGACGAGTTTGTCTATCATGAGTCGCTGGTACACCCTGCCATGGTCGCCTGCGCCGAGCCTCGCAAAGCTCTGGTGATTGGCGGCGGAGAGGGGGCCTGCCTGCGTGAGATTCTTCGTCACAAGTGCGTTACTGATGCTGTCATGGTCGACATCGACGGTGAGTTGGTGAGCATCTGCAAAGAGCATTTGCCCACCTACCATCAGGGTGCTTTCGACCATCCCAAGACCAGGCTCTACGTGCAGGATGCTGCCAAGTTCGTCAAGGAGAGTCAGGAGCAGTTCGACGTGGTAATCGTCGACCTCTCGGAGCCTTCTCCCGGAACTCCGGCTTACTACCTGTTCACTACGGAGTTTTACCAGGATTTGACGCGGATTCTCGCCCCCGGCGCCGTGGTGGGCTTCCAGAGTGATGCGGCAGCGATTCATGCTCCCTCGCTGTGGACCACAACGGTGAACACCATCAGGCAGGTCTTCCCTCACGTCAGGCCCTACGTCACAACCATCCCCGGCTTTGGTTCGGAGTGGGGGTATGCTCTTGCGGCCCACGCACCGCTTCCTGAGCTGGATGTCGCCAGAGTTGATGCGATTCTGGAGAAGCGGGTCGACACTTCGTTGCTCCGCTTCTACGATGGCCAGACCCACCAGCGACTCTTCTGCCTTCCCAAGTATATGAGAACCCTCCTCGATAACGAGAGTCGGGTCTTCAGGCTCGACTCGCCACCAGTAGTTGAGTGGTAGCACAACGCGGAGTCTATCATGAGCGATAGCGCCAAGTTCGTCCTGGGCATTATCGGTGGTAGCGGCCTGTACGGCGTGCCCGAGATAGTTGTTGAGCGGGAGGTCGAGGTTGAGACGCCTTATGGCGCCCCCTCCTCGCCTGTCGTGGTAGGCTCCATCGGGGAGATGCGATGCCTCTTCCTTGCCAGACACGGGCGCGGTCACGTCAAGACCCCCTCCGAGGTGAACTACCGGGCCAACATCTGGGCGCTCAAGACCCTCGGGGCTCAAGCAGTTCTCAGCGTCTCGGCAGTGGGCAGTTTGCGAGAAGAGATTGTCCCCGGGGATCTTGTGATTCCCGACCAGCTCATCGACAGAACAACTGGCGTCCGGCCCAACACCTTCTTTGGTGATGGCCTGGTGGGCCACGTTGCATTCGGCGATCCCTACTGCCCATGCCTCAGCCGGCTGGTCGTTGATGCCGCCCGAAAGAGCGGGGCTACGGTTCACGTTGGCGGAACGCTGGTTTGCATGGAAGGCCCCGCCTTCTCTACAAGGGCAGAGTCCAACCTGCACCGGTCCTGGGGTGCTCACCTCATCGGCATGACTGCCATGCCCGAGGCCAAGCTTGCCCGGGAAGCCCGGCTCTGCTACTGCACCCTGGCCCTGGCCACAGACTACGACTGTTGGCACCCCGACCATGAGTCTGTCACTGTGGATCAGGTTGTTGCCGTGATGCAGAAGAACGTTGCCCGGTCCAGAGACACCCTCATCCATTTGGCGGAGAATCTCTCCATGGATGGCGGATGCCACTGCGCCGATGCCCTTGCGACGGCAGTTATCACCGCCGAGGGCTCCCGCAGCAAGGAGGCCATGCAGCGGCTGGAGTTTCTCTTGGCCTGATTTCCCGTTTCTCGATCCTGCAACAAGGAGTTCAGTCATGGAGCCCAAGCTCGTGGTAGTCGGTTCGGTAGCCTACGACCATGTGGAGACGCCGTGGGAGACCATCGCCGAAGTACTTGGCGGTTCCGCAACTCACTTTTCGCTAGCTTCCGAACTGCTGGTACACACGGGCGTAGTGGCCGTGGTAGGGGACGACTTCAAGAAGTCCGACTGGCAGCGCATGGAGCACCGTGGCATAGATCTCACAGGCCTTAAGCGCACTGAAGGGCTCACCTTCCGGTGGGGCGGGCGATACGACGAGCACCTGAAGGAGCGCACAACGCTCTTCACCCACCTCAACGTCTTCGCACAGTTCAGCCCCGAAATCCCCGCCGAGTACCGAGACGCCCCGTACATATTCCTCGCCAACATCGACCCCGACCTCCAGCACTTGGTCCTGGACCAGGTCAACAACCCCAAGTGGGTTGGCCTGGACTCCATGAACTTCTGGATCACGGGCAAGAAAGAGAGCCTCGTCAGGCTGCTGGCAAGAGTCCACACCTTCTTCCTCAATGACAGCGAAGCCTTCGAACTCACGGGCTTCCGAGACGCCTTCCGCGCCGCAGCCGCCATTCGGGCCATGGGCCCAAAGGTTGTGGTCCTCAAGAAGGGCGAACATGGCTCCGTGCTATTCGTTGGCGACGAGGTCTTCTCTGTTCCAGCCCTTGTCCTCCCCGAAGTGAAGGACCCAACGGGTGCGGGAGACACCTACGCTGGTGGTATGGCCGGCACCCTGGCCCGCCTCGATGACCTCTCCCCAGAGGCCATGCACTTCGCCGCTGTGGTCGGAACCTGCCTCTCCTCCATGTGCGTCGAGCAGTTCGGCCCCGATGGCCCCTGCTCTTCGGACCTGGAAGCGTTGAACCGAAGACTGGAACTCTTTGATAGACAAGTGCGCCACTCTGGTAGGAGAATCTCCTGAAGGAGGTGCGGTGATGGTTCTCAGCAATAAGGTCTCCTTGGATGCCAGAAAGCTCTCAAAGCTGCTGGATTTCTCTACCACCAGCAGCATTGCAGGCCGCATGGCGTGCACAGACTTCCCCTCTTCTTTGCTCAAGCCGGCCATTCAGGCATACATCAAGGCGTTCGGCGTGGACATGCAGGATGCTGCCCGGGGAGTGGAAGAGTACCGCTCGTTCGGGGACTTCTTCGCCCGCGAACTGAAACCCGGTGCCCGCCCCGTGGACCCCAGGGAAAACGTCCTCGTCAGCCCCGCCGATGGCCTCTTCCACAACTGGGGCAACGTGGAGCAAGGATTCATCGAACAGGTCAAAGGACAGACCTACTCTATTGCTGAACTGCTTGACGACCCGGTGGAGGCCAGGAAATACACAAAGGGCTCCTTCGCCACCATCTACCTCAGCCCAGCAGATTACCACAGAGTCCACTCGCCTATGCCCGGTTCTGTGGTCTCGGCCCGCTACTCGCCCGGGGCACTCTACTCGGTTCAGCCCTTCGTCACGAAGCTGCTGAAGAACCTCTTCGTTGCTAATGAAAGAATCTCCATTCACCTCGAGACGCCCCACGGCAGGGTTTGCGTCGTCATGGTCGCCGCTACCATCGTTGGCCGAGTGAGCCTTGCCTTCTCCAGTCTTGAAACCAATGGAAAGACCAGACTTCCCAAGGCAGACCTGTTCAGCAGGCCCATCCCCCTCTCCAAAGGGGCAGAATTGGGAATCTTCCACATCGGCTCCACGGTGGTATTGCTCACAGAGCGGCGCTTTGCCCCCACCGCTGATCAAGGCAGCAAGGTCAGAATGGGACAGCAACTCATGGAACTGAGATAAGCAGAGACTCTGTGGGGATTAGCTGAGAGCCGGCACGTCGGGACTTACTTCACTTCCAGCAATTCAACATCAAAGATCAGCGTTGCATTGGGGGGAATCACGCCGCCTGCGCCCCTGGCTCCGTAGCCAAGTTCCGGCGGAATGGTCAGCTTGCGCTTTCCGCCAACCTTCATGGACATTACGCCCTCGTCCCAACCCTTGATCACCTGGCCAACGCCGATGACAAACGTGAAGGGCTGGTTACGGTCGTAAGAAGCGTCGAACTTCTTTCCGTCGGTGAGCGTTCCTCGGTAGTGCACCACAACAGGCTTGCCGGCCACGGGGCTGGCGCCAGTGCCAACTACGACATCTTCATACTTCAGTCCGGATGCAGTCTCCACGATCTTTCCTCCATCATTGGCCGCCTCATCGGCAGGCTTGGGTTCATCGGCAGGCTTGGCCTCTTCAGCGGGCTTGGCCTCTTCAGCGGGTTTGGCCTCTTCAGCAGGCTTGGCCTCTTCGGCAGGCTTGGCCTCTTCAGCAGGCTTGGCCTCTTCAGCGGGTTTGGCCTCTTCAGTGGGTTTGGCCTTCTGCTCCTCGGCTTGAAGCTTGGTGGCCTCAGCGTTCTTGGACTCCACCGACGCCTTGTCCAGAGAGACCTCAACCATCTCAGCGCCCTTAACGGGGTCTTTGGCCTGAGCCTGTTTGGGCGCCTCGGCCTTAGGCGGCTCAGCCTTGGGTGCATCCTTGGCGCACCCAAGGGTCAGCCAACCGGCAGCAACAACCAATAGCAACTTGTTCATGTGAACTCCTCCTTTCACAATGGCGGGGAGAATTTCGCCCACTGGGCCCCTCGTGTCAAGCGGGATGAGCAGCCGAGCACCGCTGACTCGAATCCTGGGTCTCGCTCTGGTCCGCCGGGCCCCTGCTCAGCGCCGCCACTTCCCAGCTTGGGCCGCGCCGACGCTACTTCCCTTGACGTGAGGGCGTTCTCGTGCTGATATGCGCCCGCCAAAAGGGGTGAGTACTCGTGAATCACATTAGAAACTTCTCAATTATCGCTCACATCGACCACGGAAAGACGACTCTCTCTGACCGACTGCTCATGGAGACTGGAACCATCACCGAGCGGGAGTTCCGAGAGCAGCTTCTCGACTCCATGGACCTGGAACGGGAGCGGGGCATCACAATCAAGTCATCTGCCGTTGCCATGAAGTACCGGGCGAAGGATGGCCAGGAGTACCACCTCAACCTCATCGATACTCCCGGCCACGTGGACTTCTCCTACGAAGTAAGCCGAGCCCTGTCGGGTTGCGAAGGTGCCCTGCTGGTCATCGATGCCAGCCAGGGAATACAGGCCCAGACACTGGCTCATTACTTCAAGGCCCTGGAACTGGACCTCACGGTTATTCCGGTCATCAACAAGATTGACATGGTGGCAGCGAATGTGGATCGGGTGAAGGCGCAGATAGACCGTGAATTGGCCATGGATCCTGAGGAAGCGCTGCTCTGCTCTGCCAAAGCTGGTCTGGGAATACCCGAGTTACTGGAAGCCGTGGTGAAGAGAATCCCGTCGCCCGGCGGCAATGTCGATGGGCCCGCCAGAGCCCTGATTTTCGACTCGAAGTACGATGCCTTCCGAGGCACCGTGATTTACACCCGCATGATGGACGGCTCCATGACCGCCGGACAGATGCTGCGGGTCATGTCTTCGGGCAAAGCCTTCAAGATAGAAGAGGTGGGACAGTTCAGGCCTGAAAGAAAGGCTGTGAACGTCCTGAAGACGGGAGAGGTGGGATACATCATTGCCGGCATCAGAACTGTCTCGGATACTCCGACGGGCGACACACTTACGCTGGACGAGAATCCCGCCGAAGAGCCGTTGCGTGGATTCATGGAGTCCAAGCCCGTGGTCTTCTCTTCCTTATACCCTGTTAGCGGCGATGACTTCGAACCGCTTGGCCAGGCCCTGGCCAAGCTCAAGCTGAATGATGCCTCCCTCCACTTTCAGAAGGAGTCTTCTTCGGCCCTGGGGTTCGGCTACCGTTGCGGCTTCCTTGGGCTGCTCCACGCCGACATAACCCAGGAGCGAATCAGCCGTGAGTTCAACATCGACCTCATCATCACGGCCCCCTCGGTGCAGTACCGCATAACGCTGAAGACCGGCGATGTGATCCTCCTTGAGAACCCCTCGGCCTACCCGGATCCCGTTGAGATCCAGATGGCCGAAGAGCCGTTCATCGATGCCACCATGATCATGCCCGACCACTACCTTGGGGCCGTCATGAAGCTCTGCATGGAGAGGCGAGGCACCAACCTCCGGCACAGCTACGTGGGCGAGAAGAGGGTGGAATTGAGGGTCGAACTGCCCCTGGCCGAGGTGGTTTACGACTTCTACGACCAGCTGAAGTCGGTGACACAGGGATACGGCTCGTTTGATTACGGATTCATCGGCTTCAGGCCATCCCAGCTTGTGCTGTTGGCCATCAAGGTCAACGGCGAGGATGTTGACGCTCTTGCTATGCTGCTCCACAAGGACCGGGCCTACAGCCGGGCCAGAGAGATATGCGAGCGCCTGGTGGACGAGATCCCCCGCCATCAGTTCCCCATCCCAATTCAAGGAGCCATCGGAGGCAAGATCATCGCCCGAGAGACCATCCCGGCCTACCGAAAGGATGTCACGGCGAAGTGCTATGGCGGCGACATTACGCGAAAGCGGAAGCTCCTCGAGAAGCAGAAGGAAGGAAAGAAGAAGATGCGCCAGTTCGGTTCCGTTGAGATCCCGCAGCGGGCCTTCCTGGCGGTGCTGCGCACAAAGTCCGACAAGGACTGATGGGCAATACTCCCAACCGGAGAGTGGTTGCCACCGCCATGAGCCACATCTACATTCACGTGCCATACTGCCTCAAGAAGTGCCACTACTGCGCCTTCTACTCCAGGCCACAACCTACTCAGGACCAGCTTGACTGCTACGTCGACACCTTGCTGCTGGAGGCCGGGCGCTCAACATTCCAGTGGAATGGAGTAGAGACCCTGTTCCTTGGGGGTGGCACCCCTACCCTTCTGGGACCTCATCGGGTAAAGCGATTGTTGGATTCGCTCCCGCTCTCCTCCTCCTGGCTTCCCGGCGCCGAAGTTTCCATGGAGGCTAACCCCGGCACTGTCGGTCCCTGGGACCTGGAGTTCTATCGGGCCGCCGGAATCAATCGTCTCTCTATTGGTGTCCAGTCGCTGAATGAGCAGACTCTCTCCTTTCTGGGACGCCTTCATGACGCGAATGACGCGCTTCGCGTGGTGCGTCATTCTGCCTCTCTTGGCTTCCGCACCAGCGTGGACCTAATCTACGGCGTGCCAGGCCAAGAACTCATCCACTGGTTCCAAGAGGCCCAGACCCTGGCCGAACTGGGCGCCTCCCATATCTCGGCCTACCTGCTCTCCGCCGAACCCGAGACTCCTCTGGGAAGAAGCACCCGGCAGGGTCTTGTGGTATTGCCCGACGAAGAGGCCCAAGCCGACCTTGTGCGAAGCGTCCATGACTTCTTCCGCCGCTTGGGCTGGGACCTCTACGAAGTCTCCTCCGCAGCCTCCACAACAGGCCAGCGCTGCCTCCACAACCTGGCCTACTGGGCCCGAGAGCCCTACCTGGGACTTGGCCCTGGGGCCCACTCCTTCGACGGAGTTCGCCGCTGGGCCAACATCGGCAACGACGAAGCATGGCTCGACGCCGTGAAGAAGGGCAAGAGCGCACTGGAGTTCCTGGAGACCCTCACGCCATCAGAAGAATTGACCGAACTGATCATGCTGGCAATGCGCTGCGCCGACGGCTTACCCCTGAGCAAAATCCTGGACCGACCAGAGGTTCAGGCGCAGCAGTTCCTGAGCAACGCTCAACGTCTGGCCCAAATGGGACTGGCTCAACTGATTGATGGGCGCCTGGTGCCTACTGCCGAGGGACTGCTCTTTGCCGATTCTATGCCCCAATGGCTACTTGATCAGTAACGGGGCTCCCGTTCAATCGGGAACCTGCCCCGCTAATCGGCCGGCTTACTTGAGCGTCTTGAGCAACTCTTCAAGCTGCACCCTCAACTGCCCTCCAACCCACTTCTCGCCCAACAAGCTGCGAAGGAAATCACCAGCCTTCTGCTTCTGCCCGGCCTGAATAAGGGCATTGGCATAAGAGAGCGCAAGGGCACCATCTTTGGGGGCCAGCTTGACTGCCATGGCCCACTGGTTCACCACCTCTTCCATCTTCGTCTTGGCATCGAGCATTGCCGCAAGTCTGCTTCTTGCTGAAGCACTGTCGGGGGCCCACTCTACAATTGTTGTCAAGCAACGGAATGCCTTCTCATGCTCCCTGACCTCAGTGAGGGCTTGTGAGATGATCTTCACGGTATCGGGCTGCAGTCTGGCTCCTGACATCATAGCGGCCATGCCCCAGTCTGGCACAGAAGCCTGCTGCCCGCTCTCCCACAACATGTCGATGAAAGCGCCCCAGGTGATGCTGTCGGTAGGCCGTGCTTCCACTGCCTGCGAGAACTCATCGATGGCGGCGGTCCAGTCCCTGCGACCGGTGAAGACCTGGGCAGCGATGCGGTGCAGCATGGGTGATACCAGCCCCGATTGCGCCTCGTCCTTCCGAATCTGAGCCATGAGCTCCGGCAGGGACGGGTGAATCTCCATCAGAGACCTGACCTTATCCTCTGCACGCTGACCGTTGCTGGCAGCGCAGCTTGGGCAGGCGCTGAGCGCCGCCAGGATATCGTCCAGAGCCGGCTTGTACTTAGCACCACTGGTGTGGGCGTCAGCTCGGCCATAGAGGCGGTTAGCCATGAGCCACGGCCCTCCCCCAGCCTCGCTGAGCAGAGAGATAGACTCTCCGAAGAGAGCAACGGCCTCGTTCCAGAGTGGGCCCTGGCTCACGGCGTGAGCCAAGACCGCCGCCACCTCGTGATTCCAAGCGCCACGGCGCTTCCAGTCGGCCACGGTCTCTCGTAGAACCTTCGCTGCATCTTTGCTTTTACCAGTCTTCAGCGCCGCAACAATGTACTGAGTTCTCGGGTTGAGCAGTTTTGGATAGGCCACCATAAGCTGGCGGGCCGCCTGAAGGGCCTTGGCAGACGCCCCGGTGCTGTTCCAGAGTCGAATCAACTGCTCCAGGGCGTAAGGCTCCAAGGGCTGCCTGGCGTGGGCCTTGGCCAGTATCTGGGCCGCATCAACGGGCCGCGCCAGGTCGTGCTCCACGAAGGCCGCAACGAAGAGTGTGCAGGAGGAGCACTCCAGCACCAGCTCCGCTGCGTCACGGGCCGCTTTGACAAAGGCATCCTTGTGCTTGGCAACAAAGGCGCCCCCGTCCATCTGCATCACTACCCAACGGTTGTTAGTGCGCCCCGTCTCCAGTTCTTTGGAAGTCTCCGCCAGCAGCAGGTCCAGGAGTTGCTTCTCCACATCCTTGGGCAGAGTCTCTCCACGCACCCACTGGTCCAGCTGATACCCCACCGAGCCCATGAGGCCCGACTCGTAGTAGGGTCGGAAGGTGGGCACCTTGGCCCTCAACTTCAGAACATAGCGCAGGGCATCCACCTTTGATTGGACATCAGCCACCATTGCAGCGGCAGCACCCAGCACCTCGTACCAGCGCTCACCGGCAACAGGCAGAACGCTGGCTTCCAGGAACTCGAGAAACTGGCCCAATTCCTTGGGTGTCCGAATCCCGCGGTACACCGCAGACCGAACGGCCTGTGAGGTCTCGGCCATAAGCCATGAGACCACCTGACTGTTGGCATCAGCAAGACGCTCCGTAGCGACCTTGAAAACTGCCTTCACCAGTTCTTGACCACTTCCAGGCGAGAGGGCAAAACCATAAGCGACTGCCTGTCCCGCAAGCCTGATGAACCGTGCTGCGATGGCACCTTTCACATAGGAGGGGGCCTTCTCTTCCATCTTGGCCAGGTAGAGTTCCAGGTCCGTCATTGCTGGCTGGGTGCGAGCTATTGCCACAAGGGTGTCCAGAGCAGAATACTCTCCGTAATCCAGGTAGTACCCTGTTGCCTCCAGCCTCGACGCCAGCTCGGTCATAAGCAGCATCACACCCTCTTGGGATGCTTTGTCCCCGTAGTGCATATTTGCGACGTTCACGGCCATCTCGAGCCGAAGAGGTGAAGCTGGGGCGCCCAGGCTCAGCAGCCCTTTGGCCACAGCAACACGCTTGGCCTCCAACTCCTCGTCCTCAAGACCTCCAAGGCCATAGAGCAGGGCAACGAGGCCCGCCGCTTCTCCGGCATCTGAGACCCCCGCTGTGGCCACCTCCATGCGCTTGAGCAGCCGGCCCTTGTAGTCGTCGAAATGCCCGGAGACAGCCAGGCCAACCACGTCCAGTGACATCAGCATCCCGTTGATACGGCGCTTCGCACCATCGTCGCTGGCCCCCTTGAGCGCCGCACTTACCTCCTTCATCACCTGCTCCAGCGCTGCCTCGGTCTGGATGCTTCGGAACTGATACTGAAGGTTCGTGACAAACTGGGACGCCTCCTGGGCTGTCATGCCCGGCAGAGCCTCAAGCAGAGTGACAAGCAAGCGGCCATCCTGCGTGGCGTTGAACGCCGTGCCTGCCTGGTAAGCGTAATTGGATGGATAGGGTGCCGCCTTGAAGAGGGCCTTGAACAGAGCCACCAATTCGTCGCTGGCCCTTGCATTCCCACCCTCTCTCTGAAGCCTTGCCACTTCCACGCCTATTCTGTTCTGCAAGTCCCACTCAGAGAGTTGGGAGAGGCTCTTCTGAATCCGCCCCTTCTGCCCCGCCGCAGCGTCAGGCATGGCTTGGGACAAGGAGCGCAGGAGCTTTGCTCCGGCAGCATCCAAGGGAGTATCGGAGGCCTGCTCCAGCAGCTTCAACGCCCCGGAGGCGTCCCCGCGCTCGGCCCGTATGCCCGCACGAACCGCAGACCAGCTAACGCCCCCAGGGCCCCCCTTCTCCAACTCCACGAGGAACTTCTCCAGAGTCTCCATCTCCCCGGATGCAAGGAGAAGCCCGATGATCTCCACCCTCCAGGCCAACTCCTCCTCCTCCGTAGCAGCGTCAGATGCAGCGGCCTTCATGAGCTCGACTACCTTGGCAACCGATGCCGGGTCACCCGAACGGACTGCCGCAGCCGCCGCAATATTGGCGGCGCTCTCCAACCAGATAAGAGCCTCGTCGAACGCCTGCTTCCTGGCACCCGACTTTTGCGCCATCAGCAGAGTACCTTCCGCCAGGGCCTCGGAGAGTTGCTGACCAAGGCCAACCCGAAGCGCAAGCTCACGCAGCCGCATCAGGGCCGCTATCTCCTCGGGCATCCCCTCCTTGTTGGCCATGGCTTTGGCCGCATCCAGCCGTCCCTGCCGGTCACACTTACTTCGTTGCCCGGCCCGAGCCTTGCGGTTTTCACCGCCGGCGCCCTTCAGGCATTCCTGAGCCCCAGCAAGCTCCCAAGCCATCGAGAGGCGCTCCACCGCTGCCAGCCGAGACGAGAGACGGTCTGTTCCCTCAAGCCTCGCTCCAACCATAGGAAGCAACGACCGGGCCTCCTCCATGTCCTCTATGCGTGGCCTGCCACCAACAAGAGTATAAAAGAACTGCTCACGGGCATCGGCCAACTCTTCGCCCGACATCGCCTTATGCAGGCTCCTGACGGTATCCAGATATGGCCCCCTGAGCTCGGCCGAATTGGCGGCCACAAGGTTGACCAGCGCATGGAACCACTGCAAGTCGCCCCTGGCCGCCCCATATAGCTTGGCAACCCCACCCTGCGCCAGCTTCAACACACTCTGCCGCTCCTCCGCCGTCAACGCCTTGAGGTCGGAGATAACCTCTACGATGCCGTAGAGACGCTCCCATGAGTAGCTGTCGGCTGCACCAGCCAGATGCTTCCAGAGACGTTCACGTAGCTCCCTGCCCTCCTTTGATGCGCTGAATTCGGCATGTCGCCGGGTTTGCCCGGCGTATCGCTGCCATCCCTCTTCCACTGCCGCTCGGTGGGCCACCTGGGCTACCTTGGGCGCCAACTCTTTGACCACCCTGCCGTAGCTGTATATGTACCCATAACCAAGAGCCATGTTCACCGCTGCCTGGAGCTTGCCCGCGGTAACCCCGGTCGGCACCTCCTTCAGCGCCAACGCTTCACTCATCCAGGTTCCGGCAACCCTCTTCGCCTCTTCACCTTGGCCAGAGGCCTCAAGCGAGGCCAAGTATCTTCCATAGGCCTGGCTGCTCTCCGAGTCTGCCGTCTCCATCCAACGTCGGGCCGCCTTGAGCAGCCCCTCTCCATCCCAACGGTTCTGGTAGATATCCAAGCGAGTGGTTAGCAGGGTCTCCTGTTGACTCTTTCGGCCCTCGAAGTGCTTGATGGATGCCTCCAACCAGTCCAGCGCCTCATCGCTGCGCCCCTCCTGGGACAAAGACCAGGCGTAGCCCGTTTGGGCGTAGGGCTCATCGGGGAAGTCCCGAGCTGTCTCGTGGCGCAGTGCCCGGGCCTCATGACGCATAGAAGCGGTCTCATAGGCGGAAATCATCACTTCACGAAATGCAACTTCTCCTCTTTCGGGAGGGACAGCGGCAACGTAGAAGGGCTTGAGCCATGAGGCAAATTCCACCAGTGGCTTGCCCCGTAGAATCCCTGACGCCGTTCGGTAGAGGTAGGTGCCCACGTGAAGGGATGGGCTGCGTCCCGTCCCAGTCTCGTGAGCAACAAGCTTCTCCATGAGCGGCAGCACTTCGTCATGCCGACGGGCCTGCCCGAACGTGGCCAGCCGAAGCCACGAAATGGCCACCTTACCCTTGGCAATACTCTCCATGGCCCCCAGTTCAGTCAGAGCCTCGTCGAAACGCTGAGCGTTGCTGTGCCACGAGAAGAGTGCAAAGTGGTCTGACAGCGTGGCCTCTCCTCTGGCCTTCCGGCCACGGGCCGCAAGAACCGATGGCGTGGTGTTCTGAAGCTCCAGGAAGGCCCCCCTGGCCTGCTCCAGCTCTGCAAACGAGTTCTTCACCCCTTCGGCATCCAGCAGCTTCCACGACATGGTCTCCATGATTTCGGAGTACCCCGACTCATCCCAGTAGCGAGTGGCCGATGGCATCCAAACGGTCCCAATAAGTTCGGCCTTAGCCACCTCGTAGGTGTTGAGCAACTGCTTGCCGGAATAGTTCCTCACGGCCACCACAAGCGAACGACCCGCATCTACCTCCAACTCCATTCGGGCTTTGGAACCGTCTGTGGCAACCAACTCCACAACGGGCTTCTCTTTCGAACCCCTAATGGAAGCCTGGAAGGTGGAAGCAAGGCTCGTGAGCGGGCTCCACAACCCCGTCCGATCAACTATGTCCCAGGGTGGTGTATCCCCTGGAGCCGACGCCCTGACCCGTCCTGTCATGTAGGCAGCGTTCAGGGCACCACGTAGTTTCCCGTCGTTCCACTGAATGTAGTCGGGGGAGTTGCTTCGCCGAGTCCGGGTGATCCAGCGCTTCTGGGCCAGGGTCACGCTTCCTGTAGTCAGGGAGTACATTCCGCCACTCCAGGCCCCGTGGTTCTCAACCCGCAAGTCAACGTGGACTCCGGGGTTTTCCGACGCCCAGGCAGCTCTGCCGGCAGATTCTAGCAGTGTTACCACTTCCTCGGGCCAGGTTGGCCCAGAGTCCACTGCCTCCTTCACCGATGGTCGGGGTGCTGGCTCGTAGATCTGGTAGGGAAGCAGCTCGGCTACCCACCACGGGTCCTGGGGTTGCCCCAGCCCAGAAAGACCGGGGACCAGAGACGCCACCGCACCTGACACCGAGCCTTCCATTGAGAACTTACCGTCCAATGACCAGTCGGCATACCCCGAAGCGAACCTGCTCTTCGCCTTCTGCGCCGGCATCTCTCGGGCCATGGTCTCGTCTCCCAGGCCCCCACCGGAAAAGAGGCCGTTCCCCGTAGCCTCTGCTTCGCCAAGGGGCGCAAACTCCCCCGAGGCGGAATCAAACTTGTCGCTCTCTTCGAAATCCCCCACGGGGTATGCCGCCGCTGGCTGTACCATTGGAGGCCCATCGAGGCTGTCGTAGGAGGGCTCAAGCATGGGCATGGGCTCCTCGGGTGGCACGACCCCGGTGTCGTAGGCCCCTGACTCCGGTTCAAGGGCCTCCTCCCTGTATTCGTAATCACCACCGGCCCCATCCATCTCTCCGCCAAGATCAGCTCGGAAATCCGAAAGGCCACCGCCACCTCGGCCCCATCCAGTAGCGCCGCCGGTGAGGGTCACTGAGGAGACAACGTCCACAGGCCCCTCCCAGTAGGCACCCCTCGAGACAACCTGCCCCAGAAACTGCCTGGAGAGCTTGTCCGGACGCATGTACCTCCCAGAGAGCCGCTCCACCAGTTCCCTCCGCCACCGCTGCCCCGCAACCGCTGCTTTGCTCTGCAGTTCCTTCTCGGCGTCGCTGCGCCCCTTGGCAAAAAAGCGCTCCCCATTGCCCATCCTGAAGAGGCGCTTAATGCCAAACCGCTTACGCTCCTGATCACTGTCCACAACGATGAATGAGGTATAAGGCGAGAGCACTCCGTACTCTTCCGACAACCCGATGACCTCGGCCACCGTGGCCTCGGAAGGGGCACCGGTGAGGAGCGTGTCGATATACCGTCGGGCCCAGAATCGCATCAACATCGAGGCATCCTCTTGCGCCCCCTCCCCCAAGGCTCCCTTCGCGGGCAGGGCAACCTCGGCCACCACATTTCCGGCCTCATCCAGGGCTTGGACCCTGGCTCCCTCCTCCATCGCCACAGGTTCGAATCGCCCGGTCCAGAGGTAGATTGCATCACCGCCGGAGGGCTGAACAATGGTCGCCGAGACCGCCCCCAGGGAGACTCCAATTCCCCGCAGCTCCAGGGGCCTGGATGGCCACGATGCACCGTCGATGAAGCTGGCCACGGCCTCGGTGGCCGTGGCTAAGCCATCGTAGTGGCGACCTTTGCCGTGTGACGCCATGCTCTGCAAGACCAGGGCGTCAGCGGCCGAACTCACGGAAAAGGTGCTCAGCTTAGCTTTCATCCCTTCCGAGATCCGAGCGAGGTCGGCTATCACCGCTGCCGAGTCATGTACCGTGCGGCTCTCCATGCCGTCGCCGAGGTAGACGATGTGCGTCTCAGGCGTGGCCGCCTTGAGCACTTGAGAAAACGACTCGCCAAGGTCGGTCCAGCCCAGGTAGGTGGCCTTGTCGATGTATTGGGCCGCCAACTTTCGACCAGCATCATCGGCCAGGGTCGGAGCCTCGCTCATCCAGATGCAGCCAGCGTCACACATTGCCAGCCGGAACCGAGCTTTGGCCGGCAGCGCATGCAACAGGCCCAGGGCAATATCCCTTTGCTTCTTCCTGGATGCTCCACCCATGGAAGCTGAAGAGTCAAGCCAGAGCAGCACGTCACCAGAGACCACCCCGGCACTCTCCTGGGCCTTGAGCGACTTGCTGGCAACGAAGTAACCATCGTTCCCCCTTACGTGCCCCGTCCATTCAAGCGGCTCTCCCTCGACCACCTCAGTCTCGATGAGAAGGTCGAAGTCCGACGAGGGCGTTACCTTCTTAGCCGAGTACTCGACGCGCAAGGCATGGTCCGAAAGCTCAACTGCAACGGGGTGGTCAAGGGAGCGGGCGGAGAGCAGACGCCTCTGGGACGAGACGACTACACGCAGTAGAAGCTCCTCCAGGGGCACCGATGCCGTGGCGTCGGAAACAAGGGGATAACTATATCTTATAGTGGAAGCGGTACGGGGAAGCAACTGTGTATATGCGATACGCACTTTCTTCTGAGAACTGGCGTAAATCGGGTAAACCCTGGTTCTAAAGAGGTTTCCAGCCACAACTTCGAGCAAGGCTGGCGACTTCTTCTCTGCCATGAGGGTCTGGTAGGCACGTCGTGCCAGCGATTTCTCCGCTATGTCTGCAAGCACCAGGCGGTCTCCCTCCCAGACGCCGAAATCGGCGATGGCAGCGTCCTGAGGAAGCGGGAATTCGAAGATGGCCTCCAACTCATCGGTGCTGTTGTTGGCGTAGGTGCTGTCGATGGTGGTCAGGGCCAGCCCATCACGGATCTCGACCATCACCGAGTGTCTTACGAGGGCCAGTTCTACCTTGTGTCCATCGACCTCGGAGAAGAGCCTTCCCATGGGTGTAAGGTTCCGACCTGCCAGATACTCTTCGGCCCAGGGGAACCCTTTGGGCTGCTTTTGGATCTCTTTTCCAACAAGATCAGCGTGAGTCTCCACGGCGAACTGTGCGGCGGCCCCGTCCCAGGTCTTGAGAGCCAACTGTGCCCCTTTAGCTGGTTTGGCGACCAACGGGCCGGCAATCCAAACCAGGGTTCCGTCGTTGTGGGCCTTGAGCCTGGCCCCTGGTCCCAGCAAGAGCGTTCCGGTGCCCGGCAGTTCCAGGGCGACGGCCCCCGGCACCAGAGAGTCAACCTCAAGCAGAGTTCCTGCCTTGAGCTTCTGGCCCTCTGCCACCATGCGACCCGCTGCCTCTTCGCCAAAGCGCACAGTCACGCCGCCCACGGGGTCGCGCAGGGTGCCAACGCCTCCATCGTCGGTCAGGGCCAGAGCGGGTGACGCAAGCAGGAGCACAAACAGGGACGCAACTATCCTGGGACTCATATGTGACCTCCGTTCAGCGGGAAGAGATGCAACAACAACGAACCGGTCCATGGTGGACTGTCGGCAAAGCATGGTCAAGTGAAGGCTGGCCCTGTCAAGATGGGGCGATGGGGGCGTCGTAGTCGACGTTGAGCTTTCTGAACCTTGCGATGCCAGGGATCTTGGTGAGGGACTCCTCAAGGGAGGGGTCTCCGAATACCACCACGGTCTGCCTGGCAGGCAGCAGCACCGAACGAAGGGCGAAGAGCGCTGCGTCGGCCTCCACGGCCTGCACCCGCTCGCAGTATGTATCCAGATAGTCTGATGGCTTATTGGTAGCGGCAACGTGCATCATCTGGTCCAATCTAGAGACGGGTGTCTCGGTCATGAACGGGTACTGCTGCACAAGAAACCGCTTGGTGAAGGCAAGGGTCTCTTCATCGGGCCCTTTGTAAACCAGTTCGTTGAGCATCTCCAAAGCCAGCGAGATTGCGGGGGCAACCTCGTCGTTCTTTGGCGAGAAGCGCATCTTGAAGCTTCCACCACGGCGCCCGGCCATGAGTCCAGCGGATACGCCGTAGGACCAGCCCCGCTTCTCTCTAATCTCACGCACGAGGGGCGAAGTGAAGGTGCCGCCAAATCCCAACACGGCGACCCTCAAGGGCACCATTAGCGGATGGTCGCCGGGTATTGCCCGCTGGCCGATTATGACCTGAGCCTGGCTCCTCTCCTCCTTTGTCACCAGGAGGAGGTCCAGGCCCTCGCACGTGGTATCGGGCAGCATGGGGAGAGGCGTTGCGGCCCCTTGGGGCAGATGCTCGAACAGTGAGCCAACCTGGGCTTCTGCCTCCTTGGCCGAGATGCTGCCTGCCACCCCAAGCAGCAATCGGTGCCGGGTATAGTGCTCCGAGCGAAACGTTGCTACGTTTTTGGGGGTGATAGCGTTTAGCGTTGCGGCGTAGCCACGGATGGGATGCCCATAGGGGTCGCCGGCGTAGAGCGCCTGCCCGAAGAACATGCTTGCCGCCGCACTGTCGTTGTCCCGTAGATCAACCATCTCCCCTGTGAGCTGTCTCTTGAGATTGGTCAGCTCCGATGGGCGAAACACAGGCTGCGTGAAGACCTCGCTGAGCAGTTCCAGCAGATCAGGCAGAAAGCGGGTGGGCGCATCGAAGGAGAAGTTGGCACTCTCGACTCCAACCCCCACCGAGGGCGAGCAGCCAAGGAACTCGAAGCGGCGAGCCAGCTGCTGCCTGGTGCTCTTCTGAGTGCCACGAAGCGCCAACTCAGCCGTGACGTTGGCCAGCCCCTTTCTAGCCGTTGGATCCAAAGAGGAGCCACCGGCGAAAGAACATGAGATGGTAACATAGCCCATGGCCGGACCAGGGACGTGAAACAGCCTCATAACGCACCCCCTTCGGCCTGGGGTGTGACGTCAACCCTCGTGGGCCTGGATTCAACCAGAGTTGTTTTGACTATCTCCAGGCATTGCGGTGCGGTGACGGCCGCCAGAAGCTGCCTCATCTTCGAAAGCCTCCTCCAGTCGCCGATGGTCGTGACCGTGTGTCCCAATCCTCTTGCTCTGCTGCCCGTATGCAGCAGCGATCTCAGGTAGGCCATCTCCACCCTGTTCTTGGCCCCCTGCAACTCCTCCTCACCAATTCCAGCCTTCAAGAAGCGCTTCAGAGTGCGATGCATAGTCTCAAGGGCCTCGTCGGGCTCCACTTCAGGGGCCAGGTTCAACTGGAGTTCCAACGCCCCCGCCAGCCTCAGCGCAACGTGGTAGGCCCCCATGTCGTAGAGAAGCTGTCGGCGGTGAATCAGACTCTCCCTCAGCAGGCTGCTCTCGGCTCCCCAGAGCAGTTCGCCGGCAACACGCATCACCATGGCCTGGCCCTCGTTGGCCTTGGGAGCAGGATAGAGCAACATCACCTTCGACATATTGACCGGAAGATGCAAAACCTCCCACCCCCCGGCCAGGGCAACCCGGCTTCTCGACGCTACTCTGCCACCTGCCCCACGTGGAATGGCGCCGTAGTACTTGTAGAGCAGCTCCAACACGTTCCCTACATCCAAGTCACCACAAAGCACAAGAATCGCATTTTCCGGGCCATAATATCTCTTATGGAAGGCAAAGCAATCTTCTATGGTTATAGCCTTTATATCATCCATCCAACCGATTGTTGGGTGTCCATATGGATGCCGACCGAAGTGCAAATGAAAGAGCCGCTCCGAGGCCAGCCCCTCGGGGTCATTGTCCACCCGGAGTAGCCGCTCGTTGATTACCACATCTCGCTCCGTATCCAGCTGCGCCTGAGAGAGCAGCATGTTCTCCATGCGGTCCGCTTCGAGTTCCATCACAAGCTCCAGGTGCTGTGAGGGCAAGCTCTCTTTGTAATAGGTCCAGTCGAGCCAAGTAGCGGCGTTGGTCTCGATGCCGTTGGATTCGAGGAGCCTGTCAAACACGCCAGCCTCGCGATTCTTCGTCTCCTTGAACATCAGGTGCTCGAAGAGGTGAGCCATGCCTGTACGCCCTGGCTGCTCATCGGCACTGCCCACCTTGAACCAGGTCTGGTAAGCGACCACGGGCGCCTGGGAATCGGGCCACAGGAGCACTTGCAAGCCGTTGTCGAGGGCGAAATGGTGTACCCACTGAGCTTCGATGGCAGCGCTGCTGACGTGAACGACGCCATGTGGAGTGCGGTAGTGCTGGGGGGAGTCCTTCATGGGTGCTCCTTGGAGGCAGAGGCCGATAGCGTAACCGCAAGCCTCTGCAACGCCGAGGTATGGTTCATGGGCGAAGTAATCACCGGCAGTTCAACGACGGGTACGGCAACACGCTGCTTGAGCCGCATGAGTTGCATCTCCTGAGCTTTCTGAATTGCATGGATGCCAACGCAGAGAGAGAGGGTCTCATAGTCCTGAGAGAAGTTCTGGTGTGCCCGGGCGGAGGCAATGCAGTGGTTCAGCACTTCCAGTTCGCGCTGTTGGAAGATGACGGGAAGACACTTGTTGGCAACCACGGCGGCCACGGGCAACCCCTGAGCAAGAAGCGCTGCGTTGTATTCGAGGAGTTCATCCACGGGAAGCTCCTCGGGCGTGGTAGTGAGCAGCAGCCCCGTGAGGTCAGGGTCCTCCACCAGACTGCGGATTCTCCCGACATCACGGGCAATGGGGCCAGTGCTTACCGCCGAGAGAATGGCCCTGGGCAATGCCAACAGGCCCAGCCCCTGGCCCGTGGGAGGGGTATCCACGACTATGAGGTCGTAGGGGCGCCCATCGGGGGCTTTCCCTCCGAGATTAGCCAAGTGGTCCAGCTTGCCGATGACCAGAAGCTCTTCCATGCCGGGTACAAGCCCCATGAGGGCCGAGACCAGAGGGTTGTTGAACACGGCCTCAGCCAGGGCCCGGACTCGCAGCCGCATGGCTCCGAACTCCATGAGGCATTGTGCCGGCGTCAGGTGGGAGAGCCAGAGATTCTTGGCCAAAGCAACCGGTTCATAGTCGTAAGTTGTCCCTATGCCGAAGAGGGGCCCGCATCCATGGGAGCCCCCCAACTCGGCCAGCAGTACCCGCTTTCCCGAGTCAGCCAGGCCAAGGGCAAGGGCCGACGCCACGGTGGTGCGTCCTACGCCGCCCTTGCCGGTCACGAAGATCAACTTCCGTTCTGCAAGCGGAGTTGCCAATGGCGCTCCTCGACGGCGTTCCCCGGAAACGGGACGCCCCACGGAGAAGGGGGCTCAACGGGTCGTCCAGGCAACTGACCCGCGCACGGCCCCGCTCTTCGTACCGGGCTCAGTTCGTGGTCTGTTTGATAAGGTTGAGACCTGCCGGGTGACCGTATGACGCTGCGTTGTGATAGCCATACTGGAACACGCCGATAGGCTGGTCGCTATCTATGTGGTGCGGACCATCCTCAACCAAAACCCATGCATACTCATACTCGGTATTCCCCACGGGCTTGAACGAGGAGTCGGGCACCTCAACTTCGTCCAGGGTCACTACTGCGCCAGCCTTGCGCACGATGGAGACATAGTCTTTGGTGTAGTCTTTTGGGACCAGGAAGACGTAGTCGTGACGATACTGGCTGGTGGCAACCATCATGATCAAGGAGGGGTCTCCCGTGGATTGCTGGGTGCAGTCTCGACTTGCCAGATACTGGGCAACTTGAACCGGTGCCGTGGCCGTCAAAACGAAGCTCTGGTCACTGTACGCCTCAATCCAAGACCCCTTCTGGTCAAGGGTCTTGCCGTCCAGGCCTTCGATTGGGGGGGTTGTGGTGATCTGGGTGCCAGCTTGCGACGCAAGAACCCTCCAGAGGTCTTTGTCGGGGTCGCCACGACTTGGGGCCTTGACGCACAAGTATTCGGAAGCCCACGTGTCCACGGGGAACATCTGCTCTTCAAGGTGTTCGGCGCAGCAGCCGCTGCTCTGCTCTCCCTCGCCGCAGCCGGGCACCTTCACCACGGCCTCTTCGTGGCCCGAGAACATCGCCACCTTCTTGTCGGCGATGACGTGGGACCCGGTCAAGTCGGTTTTGGTGGTCATCTTGCTGCCATCGGCCTGAATGCTCAGCACCTGGAACTGCTGCAACGTGAAGTCATAGTAGGAGCCGGGATTCATGAACTCGTTTCCGGGCATGGCCATTGGATGGTCGGCGATTGCGGTCACCTTCACGGAGACCTTGGTCTCACCCTCCTCCACGGCAATCACGGTGAAATAGCCGTGCTGTGAAGCTGCGGGCATGATGGGCATGGCCTCCAACGGTGATGTGCCAAGGGTCATGGCGAAGTACTCTTTGCCCAGCATCTCTGCGGGAATCAGCAGGGAGGAGTCATCAGAGTAGGCGCCCTGGAAGTCAAGGGGGTTGTACTGATAGACAACGATGGGGCGGTTGCTGTTGATCTTGACAGCTTTCTCAAAGATGCCGGATCCGTCTATGTCGATTCTGGGGAAGGGTATTGCTTTTGCCTCGCCCGCTTCGATGGTCACCTCGGGAATGATGAAGGCCACGCCTGCCGGGAAGGTGAAGGTGACGATGGCCGGTGCCGTGCCGGGGTTGCCGATGACGATGCCGTGCTTAGCCTCGTCGGGCTTAGTGGGCGAATAGGGATCGTGGTACTGGTCGAGGTCTACGCTCCAGTACTCGCAACCGATGTAAGAGTTGCTCCACTTGGGGTCGGAGAGGCACTGAGAGATGCACTTTCCGCCAACGCAGGTGAGCCCCTTGTTGCATGCTTCGGCCTCTGCCCAACCAGAGCCGTCTTCTTTGCACTGCTGAATGTATGTTGCGTCGACGCAATTGGCCTGCCCCGGGTAGCATACGGCCTCGCTGCAGACCCCGGAGTTGTTCAGGCAAGAGGTGCCGCCGGGACAGGGATAAGGCACATAACCTGTTCCCGCCTCGTTGCATTTGGCCACGGCGGTCATGGAGCTGCAGCCGTTAATGTCCCCGGGGGTGCACTGTTCCGGCTCGATGCAGTCGCCACCCGAGCAGAAGAACCCTTCAGGGCAGATGGTGACCAATTCCCAAGTGCCCAGCGTGCACTTCACAACCTGCTTCTCATCCCGGCACCCTCTCTGTCCGTCCACGCAGAGTTGCTCCGAATCGGTCTCAGCTGCGTCCTTCGCCGCACTGTCCACGATCGTGTCAGGCGTCACAGACTGGTCTGCAGAGCTATCCTGCAGCCCCCAAAGGTCTACACGGCCGGAACCTGTGTCGGCCCCAGTGCCGCTTCCGCCGCAGCCAACCAGGGAAACCAGAGAGACGAGCACAAAGAATGCCATTCTGTTCATCTAAGAACCCCCCGAATTTTCAAACAACGCCGGAATGTACCTAACCGAGGGCAGACCTGCCAGTCTTTTAGCGCGGATTTCGCTTGCGACCTTGACAGCCATGGCGCAATGCTGCATTTTTGACCCGATTGGTTCAACCATTTGGCCAGTTGGCCATTGGAGGCACTCATGGAGTTTTCGCTTTGGCGCCACAAGAGTGGTGAGTGGGTCTCCCACACCCTGGGGATAATGTCGACGGTCCTGGCCAAGGTGGGCCCCCGGCCCAGCGGGTCCCCCGAGAGCAGAGAGACTGCCGGTATGCTGGCCGATGAGATCCGACCCTATGTTAACAAGGTAGAGTTGGAATCCTTCAAGTTTGCCCGGCATCCCTTCCTGGCCTTTCTTAAATGGCAATCATCGACCTACATACTGGCAACGGCGGCCCTGTTCATGGGCTGGCCGTGGGCAGCAGCTGGGCTGATTCTGGTGGGGGCCGTTGTTACCGTGGCACAGTTCGTCCTTTACAAAGAGTTCCTGGACCCGCTCTACCCCAAGGTCGAGGGCATCAACATGATCGCCACGGTAGAGCCCGACGAGGAGGTGAAGCGCCAAGTCGTCATCGGGGGCCACCACGACAGCGCCTTTGTCTTCCGCTTTCTCCAATGGACCCCTCGTCTCTACCCAATTCATGTGCTCTTCGCCAACGTATTCATTTGGCTTGCCATCGCTGCCGTCCCCACATGGGCCATTCTCGAACTGTTCGGAGTAACCCCGTTTTATGACGCGGTGCTTCCTTGGATAATGGTGGCCGGCATCCCCATCGTCGGCTCTTTGTGGTTCCTGGTCTCCAAGGATGTCACACCCGGCGCCGGGGACAATCTGGTTGCATCGGCAGGCCTCATAGCCCTGGCCAAAGCCCTGGCCGAGCATCGGGAGCAGGGGCACTTCAAGCTGCGCAACACCAGGGTCATCTTCGCCAGTTTCGACGGAGAAGAGTCGGGCCTGCGGGGCTCCAGGGCCTACGTAAAGAGGCATCTCGAAGGGCTCACATCCGTCCCCACAGAGCTGTTCAATATTGACAGCGTCTATGAAGTGGACGACCTGCGATTCATCGTCAAGGACATCAATGGAACCATGCCCCTCTCCAAGAGCATGGGGCGGGAGTGCGTGGCCATGGCCCAGAAGCTGGGGTTCACCTCGTCCATCCTCTCCATGCCCCTGGGCTCGGGCGCTACCGATGCCGGTGAGTTCGCCCGTTTCGGAATCCCATCCACAACACTCATCGCCATGAGTTCCAAGGCCATCCCGCCCAAGGGCTTCCCCTACCACGCCCTGCGAGACACCATGGAGGTGGTGAAGCCCGAGGCCGTCAGGGCCATGCTCGAAGTCACATGGGCCATGCTTGTCAGCCGTGAGGCGCCGGCCGCTGTGGAACCCGCTAAAGGCAACTGAGTTTGATCAGGAAGAACTGCAAGGCGGGAAGCGTCGGCACGCAGAAACCAACAGCCCTACATGTCGAAATCAACGAAATCCTGCTCCATGACGTCGGGATATTCGGTATCCTCTTCGCCCTCGAACAACTCGGGGCACTTGTCCATGAGAGGCTTGCAGGCCGGGATCTGCTCGGGACCAAATTCGGAGTACTCCTGCATGGCCATCATGTCTTCCATGCTCATGTTGCATGAAATCTTGTTCATGACCTTCTGGCCGTCGACGACTAGTGCATCGAAGCAGGCGTTGAACTCGCCCACGGTGGCATCGCAATCCTTGAGATCCTCGGTCATGGCCCCGTCACAATCCAGGTCATCGGTAGGTTCGTCGCCACCTTCCAGGTATTCCCCAGGGTTGGCAAGGCACTGGTCCTTCACGGCATTGCACTGCGTGGCGATATCTTGGCCCCCAGCCATCATCGCCACCATGAGACCTGCCAGTTCGCACTGCGTCGTGGTGTCATACATGGCCGCTGCCTTCACCTTGTAGGACTCACACCAATCCTTGGCCTCCTGCTCGGTAACCTGGTTCACCGGCTTGGTCGTCTCTCCGGCAAGGGCGGGGACGCCCGAGTTAACCGTTCCGGAATCGTCGTCGCAGGCAGCGACGACGGCCACAACCACTACCGACACGATCGAAACTGCAATAAGTCTTCTCAGCATTTTGTCTCTCCATTGTCGCCATCTATCGGCGTGGCCCCTTCTATACTCACGCGGCGGCCGCTTGGCAACAGCCTTTGTTGGCCGCCGGGAAGCCTAAAGTACTGGCAGAGACTGCCATTTCGGGGTAAGCTCCAGCCAGGTTTGCCCGTGGGGGAGATTATGAAACGTTTACTTATGTTTATTGTTTTGGTGTTCGCCACTACAGCGTCATGCTCGGGGGGTGATTCCGGCAACAAGAACCCGACCAGTGACACCGGCGTTGATTCTACCGATTCCTCGGCGCCGGAGGATCTTGTCACAGAGGAACTGGCCCCTGGCGACTTGGCGCTGCCCGATGAGACGGGCAGTGAACCAATTGACCCAACCCACGGCTATTGCGAACCCAACACCGAAGAGTTGCCAATACGTCCTGCCGTGGAGACTCCGGCCACACTGCCCCGCTTGAAGGTCAGCGGTCATGACATAGTGGACCCCGATGGCAACCCGGTGGCACTGCGGGGCTTCAATTTTGGTGGTTGGCTGGTTATT
>CAZQHM010000051.1:0-33314 GCA_964593355.1 uncultured Myxococcales bacterium | reverse complement strand
ACCACGCCCGAACTCGGCCTGCGCATCCACCTCGCCCTCCCCGCCACGCTCCCCATCCCCGCTGGAACTCCCCTTAACAGCCCTCAGTGCCGCCTCCTTAGCCTCCTCCCAACCGGCGGAACCGGGCCCAGTAGTTGGCCTCTCCGGCGTCGACGCACCATGCCGACGCAAAGCGTCCGGATCCCTGGGTAATGTCGATATCTTTCGCAAAATGGAGTTCTTCAAGGCATATAAATCAACTTCCATAGCCTGGAAAACGCGGTACAGCGCTGAGTCCTTTCTCTCAACAAGGCTCTTCATATAAAATAGCGAGTTGACGATGGGTATGTTTGCTTGAAGGGCCGCCTGACAAGCCTCCTGATGCACGCTTTTCAATACGTCTTCAGGTTCATCTAGAGAGATGTGACGTCTTATCCTAAGATCATTTACAAACCGACTAATATATTTAATAGCTCGGTCGTCTCTCTGCCCTGGCTCACTGGCCAGATATATGCCATGGTCCTTAAGAATAACGATAAGGTAGTTTGGTGAGTTCATGTATATCGAATACAAGAAATAGAGAGAATTATTGGAACGATTATTACGCTTCGCCAATGACTTGGCGTAGATCATGATGTTTTTCAGTTCTTCGCTTGTCTGTATCGTCATTGACATCAGAATGACCCCTATCTGCAAGAACTAGTGATGAACAGTGGCTTAGGGCACCGCCTGAGCAGCCCTTATCTCCAGCCGCCCAGACCCACCCACGTCAAGGCTCATCTTTCGCTTCTCCGCCGCTCCGGCGGCCTCGCCACTCGCATCGAAGTACTTCATCTCCAGCACCAGATCGTACATCCCAGGCATCAGCTTCACAGCCACAGGCTCCGTGTTTCCAGGGGGCCCCGACGGGTACTTGAACTCAGGGAAGGCATAAAACGTTGAGCAAACCCACTCACCTTCCAAACTGTACGATACCCTCAGCTCTGCAAGAGAAGCCCCCCCCTGAACACGGACGCCGGTGAGATCTACAACAGCCTCCAACTCCGCAGGTGACTTCTGCATGAACCAAATGGCCCCCACCGCCACCCCAACCAGCACCAGATAGGACAACGCCCGTTTTTTCCAAGTCGTCTTCATGGCGGCGGATAATAGCAGGTCAAGACCTCATTGCCAACTCCGCAAAGTCGGGTAAGATTGGGGACATGATTACGCCGACCTACATCGTTGACTTCTCCGAACCACGCGACCTCGCCGTGGCCTACTCTAACTTCCTGCGCGAGATGAGATTCCTCCTCCTCGCCGACCCCGGACTCACTGTCGGTGACCGGGTCAGGCTGCGCGTCAACCTGCCCGATGGCACCGGAGTCAACATTGGCGGCAAGGTCCTGCAAGCCTCCCCCGCTGGAGACTGGTACATCCTTTCCCTTCCCTCAAACGAGGATACCCGCTGGCTTCACGACCGAGCCCGAGAAACTGAGCAGCGCATGCGCCGAACCATGAATCATGACGCCGCTAACTCCCCCGCCCAACGCAAGCCACAGCCCCATCCGACCCCTGATTCTCCCCCCCACACCTCCGCCCAATCTCCCTCCGCCGATGCCACCACGGGCTCCAACAAGCAGGCTCAGGTGCCACCCCAGACTACCTCCAACTCGCCAATGCCCAGGCCCTCGGAACCGCACGCTGGATCGGCGGCAGCCACCGTGTTCGCTGCAGATGCCAGCCAGCATCAAGAGCCAATGCCCCACCTGGAGATCGCCCCGGCGGAACCGCAGCACACTTCCGCTCTGGCCCTGGGCAGTGATGATGGATGGGAAGTAGCCTCAGACGAAGAGGTCGTCCAGCAAGAGGCCGACGGATTGGTTGATTCTTCCTTCTCACTTGGCGACACCACCACCAGAGCAGTTCCCCCCGACCCCCGAGACAGCGACCTCTTTGTTGCCCCCGAAGCGCTGCCCCACCCACAAGACTCAGCAGAACTAATGGCCCCATACACGGGAAATGACGCTCCCCATGACCTTGAGGAACACGTCCGTGACCAACTCCACTCACATCAGGCGCCCTACGGCGAAGCCCAAGACCACCCAGCCCCATCCAGTAAGGCTCCTGCTCCAACAACCCCTCACCCCCTCACCCCCGTGCAACACCCTGCCGGCCAACTATCAGAAGAGGCCCCACTCTCGGCAAACGAAGCCCTGGCCATCGTTCGTGATCCCATGACAGCCCTTGACGATATACCCAAAGTCCTGGCCCGCCTCGCCACCGAGGATCTCCAACAACTCGCCGCCCCGGGAAAACTCCGACCCCTCATCGCTGGCTTCGTCCACAGACTTCTCCGCGAAAGAGGCGTTGAATCCTGAACAGGAATGCCCTGGGCAAACGCCAAGCCGGCCTTACCAGATAGTCCAACATCCCACCGGGAATATGCTCACTAAAGGTAGCTCCGTGAAAAGGAATAGATGCCTTGCTGGGAGCCTTCCGGGCAGAAATAGCTGTAGCGAGTAATCGATGGATGCTCCAGACTTGGACCCTTAAGACCGTTCCCCGTCTCAGCTGGAAAACTCCCCGTTGACAATCCCCTCCCTGCAATCCTATTTTACCGCAGCAACACAGCATGCCGCACAGGGCCCTATTGCCCAACAGCACGCTGGCTCTGGAGGCGCTTATGGGTTGGAACTATTCGGACAGAACAAAGCAACTCTTTATGGATGCCGTCCACGGAAAGCCCGGGACGCATATGGGTGAGATTGAAAACGCCGATGGCTTCGGCGAGTACGGCTCGATCGCCTGCGGTGACGCCATGCGCTTCACCTTCAAGGTCGAGAAGCACCCCACCGACCCATCGAAAGACATTATCACCCAGGCCAGGTACCTGACCTTCGGCTGTACCTCGGCAATCGCCTCATCCGAGGCCCTCTGCTTCATTATCGAAGACCGCAGATGCTCTCCCATCGAGGCCCTGAAAGTCAGCAACGATGACATCGTTGACTTCCTCGAAGGGCTGCCTTCCCAGAAAATCCACTGCTCCGTCATGGGCGCTGAAGCCCTCGAAGCAGCGGTCTTCAACTGGGCCCAGAAACGGGGCGTCGACCTCCAGGAACATGGCATCCACATCGCTACCCACGACGAGGATGACGGAAGAATCGTCTGTAAGTGCTTCAACGTCACCGAGCCCTTCCTGCGACGAAAGATCCACGAACTTCAGCTTCGCACCATCCCCGATATCACTAACGCCGTTAAGGCCGGAGGAGCCTGCCTCTCGTGCCACCATGTCCCAGGAGGCCTCCAAGACCTCCTTGACGATGAATGGGGCGCTCGAGGCACCTCCATAAACACCTCTGCTGACACCTCCGACCTTGTTCCACCCGCCCCCAGCGCTCCACATATCGATGCGCAAGCTCCCTCACCTCTCTCGCCATATCAGTTCGCAAAAAGGGTGGAAGAGGTCATCGAAAGGGACGTCAGGCCCGAACTGATCCGAGATGGCGGTGATATCGAAATCGTCGACATAAAAGAGACCCTGGTCTATTGCCGATTGAGAGGCGCGTGCGCAGGTTGTGCCGGTGCTCAGATGACCCTGAAATTCATGGTTGAGCGCACGCTGAAAGACAAGGTGGACCAGAAGATTCAGGTTATTGCCCTCTAAATGCCTGGCCAAGCAGCAAGCTCACCAGCACCGTCCAAGGGCCCCTGTTGGTCCACAAGAGCCAGAATCCCCACCGCACATGGGCTGGATCGTTTTTCGGTCACATTATCAGGAGGTACTATGAGCCTAGTATACGCAGACAACAACGCCACCACGGCACCACTTCCAGAAGCCGTGGAGGCCATGCTGCCTTTTCTTACCACCAACTGGTACAACCCCTCCTCCATGTACGCCCCCGCCCATGACGTGGGAAAGGCCGTGGCAGAAGCCAGGAAGTCCGTCGCCAGGTTCCTCGGCGTTCGAGGCGACCCCAACCAGATCCTCTTCACATCCTGCGCCACCGAGTCAAATAACACCGCCCTCTGGGGTGCCGCCAAAGCACACCCGGAACGCAAACACATCATCACCAGTGCCGTTGAACACCCCGCCATCCTTGAAGTCTGCAAAGACATGGCCCGGAATGGCTACGAGGTCTCCTTTATCGGTGTAGACTCCTCTGGCCAATTGCGAATTGATGAATTTGTACGTGCACTTAGAAAGGACACTTTGTTAGTGACTATGATGCACGCAAACAATGAAACCGGAGTCGTCTTTCCAATTGAAGACCTCGCACGGATCACAAAAGAAACCTCGCCCAGCATCCTCTTCCACACCGACGCCACTCAGTCCGTTGGCAAACTGGACATTGACCTCTGGGGTACCTTCTCCAACGTCGACATGCTCTCCTTCTCAGGTCACAAACTCCACGCCCCAAAAGGCATAGGAGCACTCTTCATCCGCCGCGGAACCCCGTGCAGAACCTTCATGATTGGCGGACACCAAGAAGGAAACCGTAGGGGTGGCACCGAAAACGTTCCCTACATAGTCGCCCTATCCAAGGCCCTGGAAACCTTGTCCCGAGACCTCGAAGGAGAACGCCAACACCTCAAAAACCTTAGAGACACCCTCGAAGCCGAACTGCAACGGACCATTCCCTATATCCAAATCAACGGCCATAACGCCGAGAGACTACCCAATACCACCAACGTCTCAGTTCACTTCATCGAAGGAGAAGGAATGCTCTTTGGACTCGATGAACACGGCATTTGCGCCTCGTCAGGGTCCGCCTGCACCTCCGGCTCCCTCGAGCCATCTCACGTTCTTCGAGCCATGAACGTCCCCTTCACCGCAGTCCATGGCTCCATACGCTTCAGCTTCAGCCGCTTCAATACCATGATGGACGTCGAAACCATCGTCGGGGTCTTCCCAGAGGTGGTCCGCCGACTTCGAACCCTCTCCCCATACTGGGACCCGGCCAACAACCGCCCAAGACCCGAGGCAGAAGGCATGATGCGCCAGAACTCCTGACCCATACCCTAATAATGGCCTCTCAGCTCCTCAGAACCACTGATAAAGAGTAAATAAGATATTGTGATACTTGTAGGTTTGTTCCCCAACTGATTCGTCCCTGTAGATGTAATCCAAGCCCAGGTGGGTGCGGGTCGGCAAACGGAAGCCCGCCCCAATAGTCCCAAACCAGAAAAACCCCGACCCACGCTCCAGTGAATCCAAATAGTCGGCCTTGTTTCCAGTGCCTCCACCACCCCACACACGAATAGGATCGGCAAAGAAATGGAGCTTGCCCGTCACCGCATGGCCCAAAGCACCATCAGATACCGACAAGTAATATCTTATATCCAGCATCATACGCCAAAAGTATAGATCTAAATGAGGAGACACCACTTCTACTGGCGTTCCACCAAATTGCAGATGCCAAAGTTTCAACGACCCCACTATGTTTTTAGAAAACTTATACCACGGCTCCACATAGACCGATAGCGTCGGCGAGAATACCCGCATCGCCGTCCCCCCCAACCCACCATCAACACCCCACCCCTCACCACCCTTCCAGGCGGCCGTCCCCAGCATGAACAGGTCACGCTTCATCCCCTCACCATAATCCCTCGATCTCAAATCCGCTGACAACCCCAATTGCCAAACCTTGTCAACCTTCCAGCCCCCAAACAGCATCGCACTCCATGCATCGGGCCGCTCCAATACCGCCATGTAGCCCGGTTGTATCCCCACAAACCACCTCCCCTCAAGACCACCCTCACGCCTACCCTCCTCCACCCGCTCCAACTCCCTGCAAGCCTCGCCACTCCCCTCGCCACCCTCGCCACAGGCCTCCCTTAAAAGCGCCCGCCCCTCCTCGGTGCCAACACCCCCTAATCGGGCTACCGCCAAAAGCACCATCGCCCTGGGGGCCCCACGGGCCAAGGCAGCCCAATACCAAGGCTCCGCTACACTCGCCGAATCCCCAACCAGCGCCAACTGCCCCAGCAACATGGCCGTCTCCCAATCCACCTGCTCCGGCGCCAACGCCCGCAACACCCTGTAGGCCCTCTCAGACTCCCCCTTCCAGTGCAACACCCGGCCATAAAGAACCAGCCCTTCAAGATCCTCGGGCCATAGAGCACGAACCTCACCCAACTCCGCCAGTGCCTCCTCGTACTTCCCCTGGAACCCCAGGCAACGAGCCAATAGCAGCCTAACGCTACGGTCCCCTGGAGATCCCTGCAAACACTCCCGCGCCTCCACCTCGGCAACACTGAATGAACCCGCAGCCATCGCCGCCGAAGCCCTTGGACACAACTCCTGGCCCCCAGCAGCAGCAGGTAGGTGCAGCAACAGCAGAACCAGCAGTAGTCGGATGTCTACATACATCAGATCCGCTCCTCTGCATATTTTAGTATATTGCCTATAAGGGGCACATAAAATCTAAAGAAGAACGCTCGCCCGTCAAGTACGCTGTCACCCGTGCTGCCCAACATCACCAACGCTGGCCACCAGGAGAGCCAATATGGGCCACGCCCTAACTCGTTGTCCGAAAAGTCCCCCGCCATGTATAACCGCAAAGGCCCCGTTGACCCCTGCAACACCGCAGGCCAGACCTCCCTCAATCCAAAAGACTCCATCACCCGCCGCCCCTCCGCCGTTGCCTCTATCTTGAACTCGGCCAAGACGCTCGTCCCACCCCTCGGCTCAACTACGTCAAACCAAAACAGAAATGGCACCCCATCCCCTACCCCCTCCATCAACGGTGAAGCCGAGTCCGATACCCTCACCAGCGGCCCCGGCCTCCGAAACTCGCTGCCCATCCGCAAAACAAATATCCGCTGGTCCTCATGCACAAACAACAGCCCCGGACCATCATACTCCCACTCCTTCCCCGTCTGGCGCCGGTACAGCCTGGGAGCCCAATGCGGCACCTCAGTGAAATCATTCAAGTCGTTCAGATAACGCCCCGTCCACCCCGTCCACTTCACCCCCAATACACTCCCCAACGTCTCCCGAGCACTGCCCGACGTCGGTGACCCAAGAGTGTTGAACTCCGCCACCACATGCCTGCGATCATCTCCCGCAAACGCCGCTACCAGATTGGCCTCCTCATCCGAAAACCCGCCGTATATCCGACCACTATAATCTAAATGAGTAAATAGATCGTCGGCTTTCTCATAGTCACCCTTATACACCCCATAAGCATCAGCTATAAACAACATGTCGATCGTGTCCAGATGGCTCTGCGCCAGCTTCACCCCAATCCCCGACCCCGCTGACTCCCCCTCACGCGGAGGCGTGTATCCAACATAGTCCCGGTCCGATTGCCACGGACGCTCAAACCCCACAGGGACAGCCTTGAAGTGGTTCAATGCCCACATCAACGCAGTGTGCTCACGATACGTCGCATGAGGCACCGTCTTGTCAATAACCCTTATCCTGATATCGTTGTCAGGAACCGCCGCCCACCATACCGCAGGCATCGGTATCATCATCCCCGCCAGAGCAAGCAAAGCCCATCGGCCATAGTGACGCTTCACCTTGCCCCGTCCTGAAACCCCTTTCGCTTCATCTTTCCCCATGCCTTCTCCCCCGCCAGATACTTCACGGTCCCCTTCAACCTGAAGAACAGCGTCATCTGACGATAACCCACGTTCTCCAGCAACGCCGCCGCCACTAACCCCATGCGGACCCGAAAGCCCCGGTATATGTTCGTGTTCAAGTCGTCCAGTACCAGACTCTGTACCGACAGCAAAAAGCCCCAAAACAGCGCCGATAACGTAAACATTACAGCGAATTTTGGATCCGCTGTACCCAAAACCAGATTCGCTCCAAACCATAGGTATCCGCCCAATTCTATCAGCGGCCCTATTGCCTCGAAAAAGAGGAATATCGGCATGATCAGCAACCCTATCACACCGTACTTCGGACGAAGCAGCATGCCCTTGTGCAACCATATCGCCTCCAACAGCCCTCGCTGCCATCGATCCCTCTGCCGAGACAGCAACGTCCAGTTCTCAGGAGCCTCGGTGTAACAGATCGGCTCGGGTATCTGCACAACCCGGTACCTCCTCCCCTGAGCACGCATCTTATGGTGTATCCGCAGCACAAGCTCCATGTCCTCGCCTACCGTCGTCGGCTGATAGCCACCAGCCTCTATCACAGTGTCACGATGAAATAGACCAAATGCACCGGATATAATTACATTACCACCAAAGGTGTTGTAACCCATTCGCCCGAATAGAAATGCACGCAAGTACTCAACCAACTGCACCCGAGCCAACCAGGACTTCGGCAGACTCTGCCGCAACACCTGCCCGTCCCTCACCGTGCAGCCGTTCGCTAACCTTATCGTCCCCCCAACCGCTACCGCATTGCGATCGTCATAAACCATTGGCTCGATCATCCGCAACAACGCCTTGCGGTCGATCAAGGTGTCAGAATCCACACAACACACCAACGGGGTCCTCGACGCGTTCAACCCCACATTCAGGGCATCCGCCTTCCCGCCATTCTCCTTGTCGATCACCAGCAGACGCTCATCAACCCTGCTCCGGTATACACCAAAAACCTGTTTGGTCTCCAACTGCCTTCTAACTATTTGATTTACTGGAACAAGATCGAAAGTCTGCCTTAACAACTCAAGCGTCTTATCCTTACTCCCATCGTTAACTACAATAACCGATAAGGACGGATACTCCAACTGCAGAAACGCCCTCGTGCTTGATACTATAGTCGCCTCTTCATTGAAGGCAGGAGCAATAATCGTCACTGGAGGAGTGCTCTCCGCCGACAGAGCCACCGTGTCCAACTCTGGAAGCCTCGAAGCACCACGACGCACTATCTCCACAACCGCCAATGCCATCAATATGGTATTTAGGCTATTATATCCAAGGAAATATGAGAGAAATATGATATCCAGCCAGTGGCTCATCTGCCCCCCGTCAACCGGCCGACCGGGCCGACAATACCCGCATCCGCTCCAACTCCTGCCTCGCAGTGTCCACCGCAAAGGTGTCCTCTGCCTCCTCCACTATTCGCTCCAACTCCAACCTCCCCACTTCCCCAAGACTCCCCAAAGCAGCAGCAACGTTCTGCCTTACCCAAAAAGAGCTGTCCCCTGTGGCCCTCGCCAGCGAACGCAAAGCCCCAAGCGCCTTGCGTCGCCCCAAAGACCTCGCTGCTAATGCCCTTACCTCCGAAACCTCGTCCCCCAGAAGAGTCGTCAGAATCTCCTCCGACGGCTGACAGGACATGAACGACGACGCCGTGGCAGCTCCAAAACGCAACTCCACTGAGTCAGACCGGGCAGCATCAGCAACAAGCTCTATCCTCACCTTGCCCCGACGTGCCGCAGCTATCAAGACTATCTTCCGCATAGAATCCGACGTGAACTGCTCATACCCCTCAACCACACGCTCAAACTGCTGGGGCTTCAAACTGCTCAACAACACAAACACAGGCTGCTCCATCAATCGCCGAGGCACCTCCAAATCCCGCAACACCTCAACGACGTCGTCCCCTGACCCTATCCGCGCCAAACCCTGAGCTGCCAACAATGACACCGCACGAGCATCGCCCCTCGTCGCCAAGAGCGCAGACCGCTCAGGCTCCCCGGCTACAAACACCAGACGCCGCATGGCCAATACACGACGGTGCCACATCCGCGACCGCAACATTGCCAAGTCCCGCTCAATCAAGCCAAGGCCCCGGTATATCGCACTGAGACCCTCCAAAGCATCACCCGCCAGAACCCTCAGCCTCGGCTCGAGATACCCCCGAACCGTCGACTCCCCGTGGCGCTTTGCCTTGGCAACCCAGACCTCCCCCTCCTCAGGGTCCAGAATCGCATCGAAAAACGACTCCCCAAGCTCACGCTCAAAGGCCTCCTGCCTCCGCTCCTTTACTGACCTTCTGATATCCCGGAATACCAGCCACAACGACTGCGTGGCCAAAAGAATCAACTCCACGAACACGAGCACCAACACGGCCTGATAGACCTTGTTGTGCCATAGGTCGAGGAAGAACTGCTCCATATATCCTCACCTGGGTTGCTATACCAGCGACTCAATCAGAGTCGGCAACCCCCTCACGTCAACCGGTTTTACCACGTAGCTGTCTGCCCCTAACTCGAAAGCCCGCTGCCTGTCAAACTCCTGCCCCGTAGCCGTAACCATCACAACGTGGATCTCTCTGCCCAACTTCTCCTTCGCAAGCTTAAGAAGCTCAAAACCCGATCTGAAGGGCAAATGAACATCCAGAAGCGCCACCTGCGGACGGTGCTCCAAAATCATCGCCTCCGCCTTCTCTCCGTCCGAAGCCCCGTAGACCACCCAACCTCGCTTGCGCAGTGACCTCATGAGGATCTCCAAAGTGACCGGCTCATCCTCAGCCACCACTATCGTTAGCTCTCGACCCTGTTCCACCATGAACCCCACCCGTTGCCCAGCTATCCGTTTGTCTACATCGCCCTTCAACTGCGACACCCCACACCAACAGTATTGACGCTGTCCCCTGAACAGCCAGACTCGCCCCCCCCCCCACACACACCAGAGTCCCCCCCGGGTTGGCGCAGAACGGCGGCAATCACGAAGACCCCTTCGTCAGGTAACGGGGCTACTTGCTGACTCGACCGACTGTACGGTTTACAGGAAGACTGTCAAGTTATCTTCCGGCTCCGGCCACTCTTCGACGACGAACCAAAAGAAAAACCATCACAGTAACCACAACAACCAATAAACCCGCACCAGCAATAACAACCAATTGCCAAGTCTCCCCCACAGCCTCCTCTTCGCCACCTCCACACAGCTCAAGCCGCTCCCCTGCCTCCGCCTTGCAACCGTCGAATGCCGTCACCGCATCCGTAACCTTCAGCTTAAACCAGTTGGCGTTTGCTATGGCATCAGACTTGGCCAAAGCCTCCTTGCTCCTCTGAATGTCAGACATGCAAGTCTCCAGAGTTCGCTTGGCCCTCCTGCACTCACGGTTCTCAGGGCCGCCGCCAAACTCCCCCATCTCCTCAACCAAGCCCGACAACTCCTGCAGCCAACCCTCCATCCGCACCAAATGGGCGTTCTTGTACTCCTCTGCCCAAGCCCCCGCTGCATCAGTCCACCCCGACTTCTCCAACTCACCACGAATCTCCGACAGCCGGACCTCTAGTGAATCCAACTTCTCACCCGCTCGCTCCACCATCCCCGACTTCCCCAATAACTCCACATCACGGGCCTGCCTCAACAACTTCTCAGCATCGTGCAAGGCTCGCAGTGCCTTCCCAACATCTACCGCCGTCCAACACTTCCCACCCTTGCACCGGTAAGGCAAAGGACAGTCAGCCGTGCTCTCACACGCCCCGGGCTTCTCATCCATCGCCCCAAATCGCTCCAGTGCCTCCAACGCCACAGCACTGGATCCCGACAACTCGTTGATTACCCCCTGCTTACGCTCCACCAACTCCAACGCCGTAGCAGTCTCAGCATCACAATCCTTCACCTCGTGCTCCAAATCCACCCCCATCACACTCTCCTCCAACCTCTGAACACGCTGCTCCAATCCCTCCACCGTCACCTCCTGAAGCCCCTCACCCAACTGCGCCGCTGCCGCAATCGCCTCTCGCAATGCCGCTATCTCGTCGTCCGCACCAACCATCAGCTCCCCAAGACGCCTCAGCGCCACACAACCAATCGAGAAGTGCCCCTCCCCACGAAGCCGCTCCTCTCGCTCAACCTCGGCCTCCCTCAACCCGCCCTTTATCTCCTCCAGCCGCTGCACCGCACCCTCTACCCTGTCAGGTAATTGATAGAGCCGCTCCTCAAAACGCGTCGGCTTCCGACACTGCGACATACACGTCTGATACTCCGCCAGCCCCGACAATGCCCGGTGCATCGCTACCATCGAAGGGAAATAGAGCCCCACCGGCCGCATCCCGTCGCAGACCGGCGCATAGACCGTATCCCCCATCACCCCCTCGATGGACTGAACCACCAATGGATAATTTAAGTTCCTCGTCGATATATCCGCTACAACCTGCTCCTGCTGCCTACCACTCAAGTAATCGTGGAAATCCGTGAAAACCCCATCCCCATTACACGCCTTCGCAGTGGAAAGCGGCCAGAGATTCTCAATCAACCCATCGGTCTTCACAGTCATACATGCCGGAGTAACACCAATAGCGTCTGCTATCCTCACAAGCGCATCCACAGTCGCTGCCTGCCACTCACGACAAGCCGTCATAAATCCGCCTCGACAGATCTTAGTTGTTTCCAAGAATGATTTGTAAACAAGAATATCATGTGCAATACGCTGAATGGTGGCGTCACAACTCTTCTCCGTCGCGTCCACAGGAGGGACCCGCTCTCCGCACGATGCCACGCACCCACGGTAGTCCACCTGCGCCAAAACGCCCGACGGCATCGACAACACCACAAACATAACCCCCGCCAAAACCAGCGAAAGGCCCCAATGACTGCTCCGTGTTAGCCTGCAACCCATCTACTATCCCTGACTCCCTTGCTTGAACATCATGACCATATCCCCAAACCCCAGCCCACCTCCCCAACCCCCTACCCTCTCCATTGTTCCGCCAAAGTGGCAAGCGCACCGAACAATAGCCCCCATCGCCCAATCGCGCAACTCCTGAGCGCGGATCGCATCCCTCCCCCAGGACCCCCAACCTAATCTGTTTAGGAATGCATCGTGCAAAGGCCAAACGGGCCCGACCAGGAAATCTGGCCCCCGACGGGACAATCCGTTCAAGTCACTGAATCAGAGCCACTGCTCAGCAATAACATCCCCAGAGGTGGAGATCACCACGGTCTTTATTGGCACCTTCCTCGTCGACCTCGCCGCCGCACTCTGAGCCAGCTTCAATAGGCCCCTGCAACACGGAACCTCCATAATCACCACGCTCAACGTGTTGATCCTCGCCCCATCCATCAGCGCAACCAGCTTCTCCTCGTAGACATCCAGACCGTCATCAAGCTTCGGACAAGCGATTGCCAGAGCCTTGCCACGCAAAAACCGGCCGTGGAAATCCCCCGCGGCAAACGCAGCACAGTCGGCAGCAAGTACGACGTCCGCTTCCCTATACTGGGGGGCCTGGGGTGACATCAAATGGAGCTGCACAGGCCAGTGTGTCAGTTCCGAACGAATGGCCCCAACGGCCCCCACTGCAGCCACCTCCTCACGCCTGAAGATTGCGTTCCGGGAGCCCGGGCAGCCTCCTCCGTGCCCCCCAGTTGGCCTAACCCCCATGTCCACTACCCTGGGGACAACGGGCACCGTACGCTCAATAACCGCATGGCCGCCACATCCACACCCACCCGCTTCAACAACGCCTCCCCCGCCAGCCGTCGGATCAGCTACCCCCAGCGCCCTCAACTCGGCCCTGGCTATGGCCAGATACTCCGTCTGATCGTGGTGGATCAGGTGCATTAGGTGGGCCTCCAATACGGCCGGCCCCTGAGCAAGAATGTTTGCCAGAACACGCCGCTCGTCGTAGGCCTCGGCCTCCCTCGTCTCTACCGTTATCGCCCCCACAGGACACTCCCCGATGCAAGCCCCAAGCCCGTCGCACAACACCTCGCCAACCAGCCTCGCCTTCCCCTCTACAATCTGGATCGCCCCCTCGGGACACCCCGTGGCACACAACCCACACCCGTCGCACAATGACTCGTCAATCTTAATGATATCTCTCTTCATCGCTCTCTCCTCTCAGTGCTATTCCCTCGGAGCACCCATCGCCCCAACGCCACTCAACCTAACCACAAAGGCGCCCTTCGTCCTTGATCGCGATCAAGTTCGGCACCATTCTTCAGTAGAGGGTGGGAACGATGCGCCGGCAAGCAGGCTCAGCCAGACCCGACGGACCAGCCTCAACACCACGGTACGCCATTGCACAGCAGATTCTGCAGCGGGAGGAAGTCCCAAATGAAACCCACCACACAAGACCTCCTCAAAAACACTCAGTTCTTCGCAGGCCTCTCCAATCAATCCATCCATCGGCTGGAACAAAGCTGCCGCTCCATTGCCATCCAGAGTGGAGAATTCCTTTTCTTTCAGGATGAACCGGGCGAATCCCTCTACCTGCTTGTCACTGGAGCAATGCGCCTTCACAAATCAAGCGCCGATGGCAGAGATGTCGTGATTAAGACCGTTCAACCCGGTGAGATCTTTGCCGAAGTCATCCTCTTCGAATCCCCAACCTACCCCGTCACCGCCGCCGCTACCGCCAACAGCACCCTGCTCGCCCTCCGCCGCACCAGCTTCCTGGCCCTCCTCGACGAACCGGCCTTCCGCAATGAGTTCATCTCCACACTCTTTCGCAAGATGCGCTACATGACAGCCCAACTCCAAGAGAGAGCAACTCAGGACCCCTCCCAACGACTCGTCTCCTGGATAAGGCAACACTACGGCAACGCAAGAACCATTACCCTCCCCGTCTCCAAGAAGGAGGTCGCCCAGGCAATCAACGTCACGCCCGAAACCCTCTCCAGGGCACTCCTTAAACTCAAGAACCAGGGCAGAATGGTCTGGATTAGAAATCAGATCGTGTTCGGAAACGAGGAGCTACTTCCTGACAAACGTTAGCTTCTTAATCTTATCCCCCCGTCTCCCTACAATAAACGGCTGGCCTGAGGGACTCTGGCCAATGACCCGGCCACCCAAAATGGAGACCCCCTCCAGCGGCTCACTCATGCACCCATCCGCCCATGCCACCGCCCCGCCACCACTCCGGCCAAACAACACCAACGTCCCGTCCCCCGAAAACCCGAGCGTTCCGTCGGCTATATCCTCCATACCCACAACACTCCCCTTGCCATCCCTCATAATCCTCGTCTCCCCTCCCAGAACCTCCACCCACGCAACCTCACCAGTCGTTGAATGCACCGGCGCTGACATCGCATCAACCCACTCCACCGGCGCCTTTCCGCCAGACCAGAGCCCAACCTTGCCTCCAGCCATCGCCACAAACCATAGCCTTGACTCCAGCCCGCCGAACGACAGCCCCGACACTGAATCAAACTCGCCAACAAGCGCCCCATCCTCCACCACACTCCACCTCCCAGCCCGCTCCAACACCAGCGCTACCCGCCCACCATCCGCCGATAACACCGGCCTCATCAGCAACTCCTCCCCACTTCCCACAACCTTACCCCCATACTCTACCTCCACCCTCCCGCCACGCCGAACCCCATACACCCACTTCTTCCCATCAACCGAAACAGCGCTGCCATCCACAAAACCCTCCGATGACCCACCAACACGCTCCACAGAGCATAAACCACCTGCCTCACATCTTGCTACATAGACCCACCAAACCCCCTCTTGCCTCACCCCGCACAACCACCCACCCGCCCCCAACACCGGGCACGAAGCTGCCAGACCCTCCCCCTCCAACACCTTGGCTCCATCAACCCACACCGACTCCTTACCTCCCTCCGACGCCCCGTAAACCAACTGCCCGGCCCCGCTTAGGTACGCCGGCACCGACAAAACCTCCGCATGCTCACCCACAACCCTGCGGCCGTTCAGAACCCGCTGGCGACCCCCAAGCAAAGCAACATAGGCCGGCCCAACCCCAGCCTGTGACCATACCGGGGAGGTCACCGCCTCGAACGCCTCACCAGGCTCCCCATCCACCACCATGGCCTGGCCCCCGGGAACCGCCGCCGTGCACGCCCAATGGCCGCCATCATCCGATGTCACTACCCCAGCCTCACCCACCGCCTCCAATGGCTCTCCTAGCTTGCCGCCTACTACCGCCACCATCGTCATCCCGGCACCAGCCACCAAAGACCATACCCCTCCTCCCCCAAACGTCACAGTACCCTCCATCACCCGCTCAAATACCCACTCTCCCCCATGCTTACCCGTTGCCGTAACCTTGAAACTCGAGGGCGTCCTCCTTGTCTTCACCGCCTGAACATACCCGTCACCAGCTTCGCTCACCGCTATCTGCCCGTAAACGCTCCCCCCCTCGGACACCCCCCGCACAAGCACCCCCAACTCACTCTCCACCCACATCCCCGAAGTACACTCCTGCCCCCTCACTGACCCACTAGCCAGCAAGAGACAACTCACCATAGCCAGAAGCCCCAGGCCCAGAGACCAAGCATGTACCTGGGGCCCCGCAATGCCCCCAACAACCACTCTCCTCATGGCAGAATCCTCCCAATTGGGTGTCCGAAACCAGCTCTCACCCGAGACTAAGAACCGAGATCCCCTTACTCCCCTGGTTTAGCCAGCCCCCACCAAGGCAGCAAGACCCTCCCGCACTATGGGATGGTAACCAACCTTGGCCTCCTCAAAGATCCTACGCCCTAACGCCGCCGTCCCAGGATTGCCCATCAACGCCCTGAACAACGGTTTCAAATACTTCCCACGCCCCACTCTCTTCAAGAAACTCTCTGCCGACGCATATGCAGGTTCATAATTTGAGCCTATTGCAATAACCAACCAGTGGCTCAATATCTCCGAGTTGCCAGCCTTGGAAAACCCAAACTCCCCGTCCAAGGACGCACACTGCTCAACAGTCAAAGGCCTCGGCAACGCCTGCAAAAACAGAATCCACTCCTCGCTGTGCCACCCGCCAGCATGCACCGATGGAGACTCCCCCCGCTCCAAAAAGCCCGCCACAGCCCGACTCACCCCCTCGAACCTCTCCGACCTCGCCAAAGGCGCATTCCCAGGTAACCCAGGACCGTGCAGCCAGCCCTCAGCTCCAACCTGCTCCAAAACACCAGGATACTTCCCCTCAAAGAACTCTATGAACATTTCCGTCGTGATACTCTGAAAAGCAAACTTATCCATGTAGGATTTAATAAATCGATCAAATTCCTCTCGGCCAAGCGCATCCTCCAACAACCTCACAAACAAAAACCCCTTCTCATACGGCACCAGCGAGTAGACCTCGTCAGGGTCAACCCCCTTCATGTCGGTATGAAGCCACGTCCACACCGAATCATCCCCAAACTGCTCCAACGCCCCCCTCAATCCGTTCAACCCCAACACCGCATGCAATGCCGCAAACTCCCGCCCCTCCAAACGCTCCAGAATCCGCCGCTCTGCCCAAACCGTAAACCCCTCGTTCAACCAGAAATCGTTCATCGTCGCATTGGTCACAAGGTTGCCGGTCCAAGAATGCGCCAACTCGTGCGCCAAAACGTTCACCATCGACCGATCCCCCGCAAGAAGAGTCGGCGTCAAAAATGTCAACCTGGGATTCTCCATCCCCCCGTACGGAAAGGCCGGCGGCATTACCAGAAAATCGAATCGATCCCAATGGTAAGGACCAAATAGCTCCTCTGCTGCATTGAGCATATCCTCCGCCCCCTCGAACTCCCATGACGCAGCGTCCAAGACCTCGGGCTCCGCATATACCCTCGTGCGAGGACCCAAGTCCCGAGAGACCAGGTTCCCCACAGCCAGCGCCAGCAGATAACTGGGAATCCGCTGGGGCATCTCAAAAGAGTACCGCCTGCGGCCATCACCAAGATCAGCCCAAGCCCCCGGAGCCGCAGCCATCACCGCAACAAGATCCCCAGGCACACGCACCTCCGCACTGTACGAGAATCGTGCCGCAGGCGTGTCCTGGCATGGCACTATCGAACGGGCGTGAATTGCCTGACACTGCGAAAACATGAACGGCAACCGGCCCCCCGAAGTCTGCTCCCCCTCCAACCACTGCAACGCCGTTGCCGACGGACTAGTTCGGTACCGAATCGTTATGACATCGGCCGGGGTCGACCGCTCCAGCCGCAGCCTGCTCCCCATAAACCCCTCGGGCTCGCTCACCTCGTATGGCAAATCAGCCCCCGCACCGTCACACACCGACAGAATCTCCAATCCCCGGCTATCCAGGTCCAGTGGGCCTCCCCCTGCCTCCTCCAAAAACAGCGTCACCCGCCCTTCCATCACCTTCTCAGCAAAGGAGACATCAATCTCCCAAGCTATCTCCCTCGTCCTGCCCTGCTCCAAATCTGCGTAAGAATGAGGATCCAATCGAGCCATCTTCGGCCTCCTTTTGCGACCATGGCATTGTAGACACCTCGGCCCCGCGGGCAACCCCCAAATGTTGCCCCCACCCGTGGCCCCCCCCAAGAGACCCTCCAAACTATTGGTTTGATTTACCCCCTGCTTTCTGCCATAAGCTCTCGCCAGCATCCCCGCATCTACGGGGTGCATGAGGTGGCACCTTGGGAGAACTACTGTCTCTGCTTTGCGCCCTTGTCTGGGCTGTCGCCGTCATCTTCTTCAAGAAAAGCGGCGAGAGTGTCCACCCCATAGCCCTCAACTCCTTCAAGAACAGCGTCGCCATCCTCCTGTTCATCCCCACTATCTTCATCCTCGAAGGCGGTCTGCCCCCCGACGTGCCCCTTGAAGACTACCTCCTCCTCCTCGCCAGCGGGGCCATCGGCATCGCCGCTGCAGATACACTCTTCTTCCAAGCCCTCAACATCCTGGGCGCCAGCCTCACAGCCATCGTTGACTGCCTCTACGTCCCCTTCGTAGTCCTCTGCTCCATGGCCATGCTCGGCGACTCCATCACCGCTACACAAGCGGGCGGCATTGCCCTCATCCTTACAGGTATCATCGTTTCCACCTCCGGCAGCTGGAAGCGCAAGAACTCCCCAACCGCTGTAACGTCTGGTCCGCCACCCACCAAGCCACTCCCGCCTAAGAGGCTCGCACTTGGCATCCTCCTTGGCACCCTCTCCATGTTCGGCATGGCCTTCGGAATCGTCATGGTTAAGCCCCAGGTCGAAGCCTACCCCGTCGTATGGGTCTCGGAAATGCGCATGCTCGGAGGAATGCTTACCCTCGCCGTGATGCTGGCCTTCAACCGAAACCGCAAGACCATCCTTGGTACACTCAAAAACCCCAGAGGACGAAAGTTCGCCCTGGCCGGTGCCTTCGTTGGAGGCTACCTCGCAATGATGGTCTGGGTCGCTGGGATGAAGTTCGCCGACGCCTCCATCGCCGCCGCCCTCAACCAGACCAGCAACCTCTTCATCTTCATCCTCGCCTTCCTCTTCCTTCGGGAACCCCTCACCCCGCCCAGGGTCGCCGGAATCCTCGCCGGCGTTGCAGGAGTCGTCGTCATCCTGACCGCAACCGCCTGAGACCCGCCCCCCGGCCCCCCTCCCTCAAGCGCCCCGACAAAGCAGCTACGGAGCGCAATCTACAATACGCAATTGAGCTTGGTATCGTGGCGGTGTAGACTGCGCCCCGTTGCGAACCACCAGCCCCCAGGAGGACTCCGTGCCGAAACTCCACCACATCTTCTCGATCCTGGCCGGTGCGCTCCTTATGGCCTGCTCCAGTGGTTCAACCGAACTGGTGCCCTCCATGGACCCTGACCAGGCAGCGGAAGAGGCCACGGCAGGTGATTCAAACTACGATTCCTGGACAATGGATGGGCTTCATGACCTGCAAAACCTTCACGACATAGCCGATGCAGACCCCACCCCGGACTCCAATGCCGATGGTAACCCCCAAGATACAGATGCCGGTATTGGAGACACACAGGACTCCTCATCAGATACTGCAGACATCCAAGACGCCAACGATTCAGAGGACAACTCCGCTGCTCCCTACTGCGGCGACGAAAAGTGTCAGGCCGGCGAAACTCCCACCAACTGTCAACCCGACTGCGGCTACTGCGGAGATTCAATCTGCAGCGATGCCGAAACACCCGAAAGCTGCCCCAAAGACTGCTCCGATTCATGCGGTGATGGAGTATGCGCAGCAGACGAGAACAGTGAATCCTGCCTCGACGACTGCCCGGTCTGCGGTGACGGCGTCTGCGGCCCCGCCGAAGGACCCGCCTACTGCCCTCAAGACTGCGATGGCTTCTGCGGCGATGCCCTCTGCTCGTCAGGCGAATCCCCCCTGACCTGCCCCGTGGATTGCCCCGATACCTGCGGAGATGGCCAGTGCGGCGCCAACGAGTCAACCCTCACCTGCCCCGCTGACTGCGTCGGAAGCTGCGGAGACGGCACCTGCGCCAACTACGAAACCCCCACGGGCTGCCCACTCGACTGCGGCCCCTGCGGCGATAGCGTCTGCGGCACACACGAGTCCATAGCCTCGTGCCCCAAAGACTGCCTCACTGGATGCGGCGATGGCCTCTGCGCCCCAGAAGAGAATGCCCTGGACTGCCCCCTCGACTGCGGCCCCTGCGGAGACGGTATCTGCGGCTTCCACGAGTCCAGCCAGGCCTGCCCAAAAGACTGCTCGCCAGAGTGCGGTAATGGATTCTGCGACGCCGACGAGTCATGCTTCTCTTGTCCCCTTGATTGTCAGGTTTGCTGCGGTAACGGCCAGTGCGATATCCAATTCGGTGAGTCCTGCGCCAACTGCACCACCGACTGCGGATTCTGCAACGGAACCCCCTGTGACTCCCCACTTCAATGTTCCTCAGGCTTCTGCACCGACGGACTCTGCTGCTCGTCAGCCTGCGATGGTACCTGCCAGTCCTGCAGTACACCCCAAGCCCCGGGCCTCTGCGCCCCCTACCCCAAAGCCACTGACCCCGAGGGCGAATGCAACCTCTGCCACGCATGCAGCGGCGGAGGCGCATGCGCCCCCGTGGAAGCAGGCAGCGATCCCATGGACCACTGCACCACCAACCCCACGAGTACATGCTCCTTCGACGGCACCTGCAACGGCGCCGGCCAATGCAGACTCTGGGGCAGCGCTACGGTGTGCAAGGCAGCGGAATGCAGTGATGCTACCCTCTCCTACGCCCGCTTCTGTGATGGCAACGGGACCTGCCTGCCCGCAGCAGTAAACCCCTGCTCTCCCTACACATGCCAATCCACTACCTCGTGCCATACAAATTGCAACTCCGATGACGACATAGCGTCACCTGACTTCCTCTGCAAACATGGTTTTCCCTCCGGCTCAGCCCAACAGTGCCTGCCCAATGACCAATGCGGCAACTCAGCATGGTGCTGCGGAGCAAACTCCTGCGGCGACGCCCTTACCATCCCGACTCTTGAATCCTGGACCGCTAAAAGCTCAACCTTCGGAGCAGACGACTCCTTCAGCGCCCTACCCACTCCCGACTGGGGCCAGGGCAGCCCCGACCGCCTCTTCCTCTTCGATGTTCCTCCCGGAGAAATAGGGCTTTACGCTGATATCACCGTCGCAAACCTCACCCCCTCGTTCGCCCCCCTGCTCTATCTTCGCAAAAGCAGCGCCTCCATACCATGCGCCACCGGCGCTTCGCAGAACGACCAACAACTCACCACAAACTCCGGATGCAACCCTGGACAGTCCGGCGCTTGCCTCAAGAAGGCGCCCCTCGAACCCGGCGCTCGCTACTGGATGGTCGTCGACGGGGCAGCAGAAACCAGCGGAGACTTCCTGCTGGCCCTCACCCTGGCCTCCCCCATCGACGACTGCATCTGCGACCCCGCAGTAGGAGAACAGAAACTCAACGCTGCCACCGATTGCGCCGGAGACCCCACCATCCGCTCCAGCCTTTGCCAAAACTACTCACACATTAAGCTCTCCGGGAAAGCTCCAGATTACTCCCAATGCTCCACTGATGGCGCTCTCGCCTTCTGCAGAACCTGGACCGCATCCATCGACCTCGCCAACTTCACCGACGATATCCTGCCTGCTGGTCTCACCAGTTCAGGCAACGACGCCATCTTCATGATCGAAATCGCCACTGACTCAAACATCGCCTGTGTCGCTACCATGAACCAGTGGCCCGCCTCCTACCCCGGAAAACTCGCAATTGAGCTGCGCAGAGCCGATCCGCCCCCGGACAACTGCCCGGGTTCAACACTGGTCGCCTCAGCATCTGGCTCCCCGTCAGCTCAAATCGGTAGGGACGAACAAACCAAGATCGGTGAACGCCTCATGCTCAACGCCGGAACCTACTTCCTCATCATCGATACAGACCAGCCCCTCATCGCAGACTCAGCCCTTCTCTCCATCAAGATAAAGGCATCTCCTCGCCAGAACGGAGAGGCCTGCCTGCCCGAACAGGCCGCAACCTGCGAAGATGGCTTCTGCGCCGACTCGGTCTGCTGCAATAACGCCTGCTCGGGCACCTGCCGCGCATGTAACACTCAAGCCAAACCCGGCATCTGTACCAACTTCCTGGCCAACACCGACCCCGAAGGCGAATGCGGACTCTGCTCAGCCTGCAACGGCTCGGGTGCCTGCTCCAAAGTCGCCGCCGGCTCTGACCCCCTCAACCAATGCACCGCCCAATCACAATCAACCTGCGGAACCGATGGCTCCTGTAACGGTCAGGGCGCCTGTAGACTCTGGTCCAGTACCACCCCCTGCGCCCAAGCTAAGTGCGCCCAAGGCATCTATACCCCCCAAAGCTACTGCAACGGTTCGGGTACATGCGTCACCCCGCCAACTGTCCAATGTGGCCCCTACACCTGCAACACCGAGGGAACCGCCTGCAGAACCTCCTGCACCCAGGATTCGGACTGCGCACAAGGTTTCGGCTGCTCCGCAACCGGAACCTGTGCCCAATAGAACTTATAGCCAGTTATACCAGGAGATTTTTATGACTTTTGAAAATCGTTTAACAACAACTTTATCAGCCATTGTTTTGCTTCTGTGCTCAATTGATGCGTCTGCCAAGGACCAAATGAACAAAAATTTTATAGATGATGACGTAATCGCCTCCGCCGTGGAGCAACTCAAACAGAACACGCCCAAGGAACACCACCCACGGCTGGAAGCCGGCGTTCAGCAGGTGGCCAGACTCTGGCGCCAATCCGACGGCACACCCCATGAGTTCCAAAGATTCTGCCTGGAACAGTTCCAGCCAACCACCGAAGCCAAGAGAACTCTCCTCGCCCGCATGGATTCGGCAATAGAAGCCCTCTTCGGCCACCGAGTAGCCCTCACAAGAAGACTCCGGGAACCCGCAGACCTCGAAATCGGCCCCCAAACCCCCGTCGACTCCCTCCTCGCCTCCCTCGACCCCTTCGACCACCTCCTCGAAGACCTCTTCACCACCAAGGTCGCCTTCGCTTCACTCCTCAACTTCCCCAGACGCTCGCTTGACGAGCTTACCTCTCTTGGAACCTCCCTGCCCCGGGAAGAGTGGGCCGCCGCTCGACTGATCAAACTCCTCTCCCTGCGAATCCCGGGCGCCCTCAGGCAGGCCGAAACCATGGCCTTTCGCAGTGGAGAAGACTATATATCATCTTACAATATTTTGATGGGTTGTCTTGTTGATTCTTCTGGCACCAGGCTTTTTCCAAAAGATATGAGCCTGATCAGTCATTGGGGCCTTCGTGATGAAATACGTGCACTCTACAGCGATCCAGCAAAGAACCTGCCTAAGCAACAACTCATATTTACAGTAATGAACCGCATTATCAGACAGGAGATCCCGGAGAAGGTCGTCAATAGCTGCGAACTGGACTGGAACCCCGTTGACAATACCGTCGCCCCGCACCAGGAGGGTAACCTCACCAACCTCACGCCATTCGAACCGGCAACCCCTGAACCCGACCGGAGATACGAGACGCTGCTCAAGATCTTCCACGCCCAACAACAAATCGACCCCTGGTCCCCTGACTACCCAACATACATCCAGCGGCGCTTCCTCATCGACCGAGAACTCTCCGAAGAACGCGTCGAACAACTGCTCACCGCAGTGGTCTCCTCCAAAGAGGCCGCAGCAGTAGGGAAGATTGTGGCCAAACGCCTTGGACGTCCCCTCCAGCCTTTTGACATCTGGTTCGATGGCTTCAAAAACCGCTCCCTCATCTCCGCCGACGAACTCGACGCCGCAACCCGCCAACTCTACCCCACCGCCGACGAATTCCAGAAGGCCATCCCCGGAATCCTCACCAGCCTCGGCTTCTCAAGCCAGACAGCCGACTACCTCGCCAACCACATCGCCGTGGACGCCGCCAGAGGCTCCGGCCACGCCATGGGCGCAGGGATGCGCTCGGACTCGGCTCACCTCAGAACCAGAGTTAAGGCCGATGGCATGGACTACAAAGGATACAACATAGCTATTCATGAGCTTGGGCATAACGTCGAACAGGTCCTATCCCTTAACAAAGTTGACCACGTCCTCATGGCCGGAGTCCCCAACACCGCCTTCACCGAAGCCTTCGCCTTCCTCTTCCAGGCCCGAGACCTCGAACTCCTCGGCCGAGGCGCCTCCTCATCGGACAAACAGGAGAAAACTAACCGCCTCCTCGATCTCTTCTGGTCAACCTACGAGATCTCAGGCGTCGCCCTCCTCGACATGCAAGTCTGGCGCTGGATGTACGCCAACCCCAACGCAACCCCCGCCCAACTCAAAGAAGCCGTGGTCCAACTGGCCACGGAACTGTGGAACCGCTACTACGCCCCCGTGTTTGGCGTCAAGGATAGCCCCATCCTTGCCATATACAGCCACATGATCGACGCAGGCCTCTACCTTCCCGACTACCCTCTCGGCTTCCTGGTTACCTTCCAAATCGAACGGTTCATCCAAGGCAAAAACCTCGGCCAGGAGATGGAACGAATGTGCATCCAAGGCGCCCTCGCCCCAGATGTCTGGATGAAGGGCGCAGTTGGAACGCAACTCTCCGCTCAACCACTCCTCGATGCCGTCGCAGTCGCCGCCAAGGAGGCCCTGCAATGAAGACCCTCCTGCCCTTCCTGCTTGTCTCGCTCACCGCCTGCATGAACGCCAACATGGATGCTGATGTCCCCAAACCCCCAGACATGACTGCCCTCCTTCAAAGCTATCAAGCCCCCACAGCCCCCTTCAAAGACTCCTCCCTCGAAGACATCACGGCCCTGGCTTCTCAGGCAGCAGAACTCTTCAACGCAGCCGATGGCCTCGCCCCAATCTTCAACACCATCGATAGCTCCTCCCAAGAGAGCCAACAGCAAGCATTGCACCCCAGCCCCAATTCGGAATCCGCCACCCTGGAACAAAAAGAACTGGCCGTCGAAGTCGCAGGCCAAGACGTGGAAGGCAATGGCTACGCCGAAATAGTGAGAATCTGCCCCGGGTGGACAGCCTCGGCACCCCCCGACCAAGAACAGAACGGCTCTGTGAAGCTGACCCTCGTCTTCTCCGATACAGGCATCGAACCCGTCATCTGGGGTACCGCAAAAAACTGCCGCTACCTCGCCCAAGGCCGCCAACTCCTCATAGACGGTGAAGTCAAGATCCACACCGGGGAAGTGCTGGACTCCTTCTGGTCCCCCGAAGGCCCAACCACCCCAACCACCACCCAAGCAATCCTCGCCAGCTTCGACGGCACCATCACCCTCGACGGCGAGCCACTGCTCAAAGGGGCCTTCGACTTCCGCCTCCTCATCAGCCATGGGAGACTCGAATTCAATCTCTCAACTCCCAACGGAAACCTTCTCTTCTTCACCCAAGAGACGGCTCAAGGCTTCATAGCTTCCGATGGCACCTGGTTCTGCGATTTTTCTACGATGGAGTGCATAAAACAGTGATGCATACGCTAAAGCCGATGAGCGCGACAAACAGACATACAAGGGTGCGTCACTCACCCCACTGCCACAGAACCGCAGAGGAACCGGCACCTCACCCCAACCCCTGGCCCGACCCCACCGGCAATAACCCCGGCCTACTTCACCACCGCCAAACCACCGCAGCCCTTGCCGCAGCTACCCTCCTGGCCGTCACCCTCACACTTCTCACCCCCACCCCGGCCTACCCAGCCTTCACCCCAGAATCACCCTTGGTCAACGGCACCGCTTACACCCTCCAGAAGTCCGAATTCCAAATCGGTGTCTGGGACATCTCCTACGGCCCATTCTCCTGGCTCACCCTCTCCTCCTACATCTGGCCCTGGCTGGTCAAAGTGCCAAGCCTCGCCGCTAAAGTCCGGTTCTGGCACAACGACACCTGGGCCTTCTCCTGGAAACTCGGCTTCTTTTCCGTGGATATCCAAGACATCAACAAAGAGGCGGCCCCAGCAAAATTCCGGGTCATCCCCAGCGAACTCACTGCATCCTACCGCCTCGGCAATAGCCTGGAACTCAGCCTCTCAGGCATCTACACCCCCGTCGTACTCGAAGGCAGCTATGAAGCCAACGACCTCCAAGGAGCAGCAGGATACTCCAACGTCCAACTGGCCCTCATGGCAACCTGGAAGATGTCCGACTCGTGGGCCCTCTGGCTGAGGACCCGCCACCTCCTCTCTATTGACGCCTCCGCAACAGCCTCAGCTACTCATCAGATCGACCCCTACACCAAACTCACCGTGCACGCCGATGCCAACGTTGGAGAAATCGCACAGATGGGTTTCCCTCAAACCATGCAACTCGTCCCCGGAATCGCCTATTCAGGCTCGACCTTCAATGTTGAGCTAGGCCTTGGATACGGTTCCTTCAATATACCTGGCATCAATTTTATGATTCCCCAGAAGAGTATCGTGCCATTCTTTGATATGTATTGGCGATTCTGAGCCCACCTACTGCTCACCACCCACCTCGGCCGACCCTTTCGCCGGCCTCTCCTCCCCCTCAGTCCCTGCAGCAGAGCACCCCACCCTTCTCCCAAGCACCCACAGGATAACCGTCGTAGCTGCACGAAGAGTTCTGACACGCCTTCTTCGTCACCAGCGCACCCTCGTTCAAGTGGCTGTCAGACCCGCCCTTACACTCGTACGGCCCCAGCGGAGGCTCTGCTTCGTTGAAACCGCAGATGTTCGGCTGAGTGCTCGCAATTACCCTGTCCAAGGGCCCACAATCCTTGTCCGGCCCCAACCCAGCCCCCAAATTGCCACACCCGAACACATCGTTGAATCCATCCCCCCACTCCCCACAAACGCTCCCGTTAAACGACGGTTGCCGCACCGCAAAAAAGATCGACTTAGACTTCGCATCGGCTGGCACCGCCCCCACACACCCCGAGGGTGACTTAGCAGCTACCTCCTTCCACGTTTCACAAACATGCCACCCCTCAGCGCACAGGTCCGCACTGGAACAGCCCAGACCATCCTTCTTCCCCCCATCGTCCCCTCCCTGCCTTCCACACGTCGGAACCACAGTGTCAGGAGTCACCCCGGGCTGCTCCCACCCCCCAAAACAGCCGGCTATCTGCGGATATTGGTCAACACTCAAAAAACCCTCACGCTCCCCGTCGGCACAACCAACCTCAGGATCCTGCGGCGGATAGACCTTGGCCGTCACCACCAACACCGCCTTCACACAGCTCACAATCCCGGCATCGTCCTCAACCTCCAACAAAAACATGTACTGGCCCGCCACATCCAGAACAAAGGTCACCTCCGGCGAACTGGCCCCAGGCAGAAAAGCGCTGCCTGAACCCGCCGGCGCCTCAACCTCCCATCGCCACACAACCACCTCGGCACCCCCATGGGCTATCGACCCCAACCCCGAAAGATGCAGCGTCGTCCCAGCATCAACACTCGTGCCCTCAACAACGGTGATCTTCGCCACAGGGCACTCTGGCTCCACAACCACCCCGCACTCAGGGTTGGGCGGACACCCCTCATTGGCCTCGCCATCACAATCATCGTCTGCACAATTACCACAGAACTCCGTCGGCGGGACACAGGGCCCCCACTCCTTCAAACAAAGCCTGCTCCCCGCCGAACCACACGCCGTAACGCAAGACTCCCTCTTTCCCGTCTCACACTCATAGATGAACCCCGCCTGCGGATCCACGTCGGCCTCAGACTCGGCGTCAGACTCCTCCAAAACATCGTCGGCATTGTCGGCCACCTGCACGTCCTGAGGTTCTAGCCCAAGATCCAACGTGTCACCCCCCGTAACACCCACGTCAGCCCCCCCCACCGTCGCACTGCCACATCCCGCCAATAACGCAAAAGCCGCAGCGACGCTAATCGCAAAAGCCAGTTTTATCATATCCATACCCCTTGTTTCCTGTCTCAGAACGAAATGCCAAATTCAGTTACACGCCGGAACCACAAGAAGGCTGTTTACCTTACCATACCCATCCGGAACCGTGTTAGGATTTGAGACGTCGTGTGTCCAAGTACCATCAACAACGAATTTGTATTGATATTCGCCCGGGTCCAGCACCGTCTCGTACACCCATACCCCTCCGCCATCCTTGGCCATCTTCCACGAGTTCTCAGACCATCCGTTGAAGGACCCAGCGACATATACAGCGTTTCCGCCACCCGAATACTCAAAACGAACCTGCCCACACTGAGGCTCAACATCCTGTGCGTCCGATACCGTCTCCTCAACCACATCGGGCTCAACCACGTCGACACCCACATCCTTCACCACCACGTCCCCAGGCTCCGGGGCATCCACAAACTCCACAGTCACTGCCATCTGCTCCGTGTCACTCAACCCCTCGGGGTCCGTCACCGTCACCTGCAGCAGGTCAACACCGCTCCAGTCCACCGGTCCAATCAGCCTCAGCTTCGAAGGGCCAGCAAGCTCCACAGCCACGTGCAAGGCAGACCAGCTCAAAACAAGCTCCGAATCATCAGACTCCGGATCAGCAAAATGATCGCCCAACTCCACCTCAACACTCCCCCCCATCTTCACCGTGGCGCCGGGCAACTTGTCCAACATGGGGGGCCTGTTCCCGATGTCCCACTTGGGAACTGTATCCACTCCGGCAAGATCCGGCTCAACCCACGTGCCATCCTTCGCAAACACCAGCTCTTCAACCACCTCGTTCTCACCGGGCAACTCCCCATCCCCCGAACCCCCAGACCCACACCCAAACAACGCCAAAAAAGCCAACAATGCACCAGCACCATGCCTCATAGTCATTGTCTCCCTCGCTGCTCAGACCCAGAATCCGGGGCGGTCCCACATGGCCGTACTTACGCCCAGAGAAGTTACACCATCTCATCCTTCCAGTCGACACTCAGATCGCCTTCCCCCGATAGATGCCGACGCCCCGGGACGAAAGCCCTTCCCCTCGTCCCCGACGTTGTTATACTGGAACCCGAACGGCTAACCAAGGAGACCGCTATGAACGATGAAATCCAGAACGACGTGCTGCCCCTGGGACGACTTACAATCGACGAACTCAAGAGCATCTGGAAAGACTCCCCCGCTGACCTGGAGAAGCTCTCCCAGAACCCCCTCGCCCGAACCTACGTCCCCCGCAATGCAATCGAGGGTGACTACCTCGTCGGGGTCCTGAACCAGGAGGGCATCCCTGCACTCTTTCACTCCCACACCGACACTGCCTATGGAAACCTCTTCGTCCCAGCACAAGGTGCCGGCGTTATCATCACACTCCACGAAGATGCCCAAAGAGCCCTCACGCTCATCGAAACCCTCATCGAAACCATTGATAAGCAACCGCCTTTGAGCGAAGATTCTGACCCTGTGGAGCCCTGAACCAGCGTCTCTTGGCCCCATGATGCCGTTGCCAACCCAGTACCAACCGTCGGTCTGAACGCGGCAGCTAATCTCAAACCTTCACCAGAAGGAGGCAACATGCCAGGGTCGAACACTACCTCCGCCAAACACCGATGCCCACGCACCAGACCAACTCTCACGTGGCCCGCCTCCCAAATCATCATCCCCGCTGCCCTTATGGCCCTCCTCATCATGCCAGGCCCACTCCTGGCCGACTCTAGAGAAGACCCGGGCAAACACGCCGGCATAATCTCCTTCTGCCGTGACTTCGAATCCTCAACCGACATGTCCACCCTCTTCACCGTCCCCGAAGGCCACTACCTCGTCGTTACCGACGTTGTTGCCTACTGGTGGGGCGAAGGCCCTGCCCAAAAGGTCCAGTTCTATGACAAGAGTGACCTCAAAGCCTCATTCCTGGTCTTCGGACGAAACGCTGACGCCAATAGACAAGGCTCCAAATCCTCCCAGGTCTTCTCAAGCCAACAAAGCGGCCTCGTATGGGGCCCCGGCTCGCCTCTAAGAGTCCTGCCCAGCACAACACAAATATCAGTGACAATCTCAGGCTTCCTGCTCAAATCTCCCGAAAACTGAACAGATCGTGACTGCCAATACCCCTACCATTTGAGCGTTCTACAATACCGGAATCCAACATCCACCCTGAACGCCTGACGATCAGCGCGGGCCCTGTTACCACTCCTCAAATCCTGAGCCTTCGCAACAAAAGAGCCCCCACGCACCACCCGCTCACTCCACCCAGCCTGGCCATCGGGATCCGTTGCCGCATCAGTCTCATACGGCAACCCGTCCCACCCGTCCCAACACCACTCCCAGACATTCCCATGCATGTCATACAAACCCCAATCGTTCGCCGCCTTGCCCCCCACCGCAGCACTGCTCTTCCCATCTCCGCTTCCGCAATACCACCCAAGCTCAGTCAAACCGAACGGAACCTCACACTCCCAGTGCCCCGCATCCATCTCCAACCCCCCAGAATAGGCGCTGTCATGCCCAGCTCGAGCCGCATACTCCCACTCGGCTTCCGTAGGCAATCTGTAACCCTCACAATCGTAGACCGATTCAACTCCGTTCAGGCTAACATTGGCAGAGCCAATACCCGCCATAGAATTTCTCATGCATTTATAGTAATCGGACCCAACATCCGTACTTGCAGTTCGACACACGACATCTTCAATACTATAGCAAGGCTTCAACCCTGAGCTCAATGATTTCAGATTCAGAAATGCAATAACATCATACCAGGAGACCCGCTCCACCGGGCACGAACCACCACAGTTCTTGAAGTTGCTTGGATTCCACTCCGACCCCGTCCACGGCTCAAGCCCTCTGCGCCACTCCTCCTGCGTTACCTCCGCAGCCTTCATCTCTATGGCCCTGGTCAGCGTCACCTGGTGCAGTGGCTCGTCCCCACGAATAGTCATGGGGCCCTCAGCTATCGTCTCTCCCGCCCCGCTGCCATCACACCCACCACCACCGTAGCCCACAGGGCACGCCTCGCCCTCACCCGCAGGACTGCCCATCCAAAACGTCCCGGGCTCTATCCTCACAAACCCCGACTGGATGCACTCCCCACCACAGTCACCAGGACAGTTCCCACACCCCTCCCCCTCACCACACTCCCCATCCCCACAGCCAACAACCCTACACTTCTCCTCCACACAACTCTCCAGCGGCGAACACACCACGTCGCCACAGACCACCCCCACAACCAAATCCTCCTCCAGTACGTCCAACACACTCCCGCACTCGCCAACGCCTATACCCTGCGAAAAGGTGTCGTACTTCGTGATACACCCGGAAACCCACAGGCTCCCCAAGACGACCGCCACTGCCCCAAAAGCCCACACTGCCCTACACGGCCGCTCATATGCCTCGTTCCGCCGCACATCCTCTCCCGACATCCGATTCTCCAACAAGCCAGACTTCGGTAACATCGCTACCACCCCAACTCCATTGATGCCCCCGCTCCCCCAGGCACCAGAAGCGGTTCAAATGACAGGGCCCCCTCCCCTGGCCCCTCCCCCGAATCCCACAGAACCAACCCCGTGAGAACAGCCAATGCCCCTACCCCATATAGAGAATAGGCCATTATGCTACTCAACCATACTGAATCGTCGTATTCCTTATCGTAAAGCTTCTTTGCCTCTAAACCACATGGAAATCGGTTAACATCAGAATATTTTCGTTTAAGATCCTCGTTCTCCGAATAGGCAAGCCCATGAAGCAGCCCGCCCAAGGCAACCATCCCAAGCCCGCTGCCTATGAACACCCACTCCAATACCCGCCCGCTCTCCTGCCCCCCCCGCAAGCCGCCCCCAAGGCCACGAAACACAACGGCAAGCCGCAATGGTGGCTCCGTCGCAGGACGCTTCCCTACCTCCACAATCACCTCTACCTCGCCATGACCCGCCGCCGACGCCCTGCATGCCACTGCCCCAGGCTTGAACCACCAGACCAACCGCCCATCCTTCGCCTCAACCCTCGTCTCCCGCTTGCCGCCTCCAGACCACGGAAAGATGTACTCCACGCTACCAACGTCCGCAACAAGCTCCACCCGACTGTAAGCCGCCTCCAACTCCCCAACCAACTCCTTAACCCACCCATCCAGGCGCCCGTCTGCCTTGCCCCTGACCGTCGCCCCATACCTGAGCATGTAGTGCAACGCCTCCGGATAATTCCCCGCTTGCTTGTGAGCCAAGGCCATGTACCCCAGCACACGCTCCAAAAGATCCCCGCTCAACTCCCCCATAACACCATCCCAAACGTCGATGGCATCCGAAAACTTCTCCTCACTGGCCAGCTGAGCCCCCAGCCTTACCTGCTCCTCCAAAGCCGACTCCTCCGCAGAAACCCTGTCGGGCACTCCGGCAGCAATCAGCACAGCAACAACTGGGACTACCCACCTCCCCATTTGAACGCCTCCAAACCGGTTGTTACATCAGCGCTGTCCTCGCCCCCACCTGTTATCCCCAACCCACCTCAAACCGCTTCACTATCCAGACAGCAACCCTACTCATACATTAGCTGTTCTTTACAGTATTTAAGCTGCCTTCTCGCCTCTGCCGTTGCCACACCCGCACCCACCGCCAGTTCCAACTCCCTCACACAATCCCGCCACCGCCTTGCGGCCCTCGCCTCTAACCCCCTTGTCATCGCCTCCCGCCCCCTGGCCTCCACCTCACCCCGCTTCTTAGCCTCGGCTTCCGCCTCGCGACGCCGCAACTCCTCAAGCCTGCGCCGCTCCGCCTCCTTCTGCCTCGCCTCCTCCGCCTTTCGCTGCAACTCCTCCTCCTTCTGCCTCGCCTCCTCCGCCTTTCGCTGCAACTCCTCCTCCCTCTGCCTCGCCTCCTCCGCCTTTCGCTGCAACTCCTCCTCCCTTCGCTTCGCCTCCTCAGCCCTCTTCCTCGCAGCATCCCGTTCCCGCTTCTCCGCTGCCTTCACAGCGGCCTCACCTTCAGCATCAAGGGGCGCCCGGGCCCTCCTGTATGCTTCGGCCAACATCGGCTTCAACTCCGAATCCGGACCGCCCGCCCTCTTGGCCCTTCCCAGCAACGCCGTCGCTTCTTCGTAGCGACCCTCGTCCATGGCCCGCGCTGCTTCTAAAGCCAACACCTTCCACTCGGCCTCAACTACCCCGCCCTCGGTATCGGAGCCTCCAGCCACATCGCCGCCACTTTCACCCGAATTTCCGTCTGCGCCCGTCGCATCGGCAGATTCCACAACTCCCCCCGGAAGGTCAACGCCCTGCCTTGGGGAACCGTCCCCCACGCCCACTCCAGCCGACCCCACGCTGGCTACATCTTCAATAGCGTCAAGACCAACCACGTCCATCCCCTCTCCAACATCCAGCGGGCTTCCAACAACGACGTCGGCGGACCTCCTCTCCAGACGCTCGCCGCCACCTGAACGCCCCCCCTCTGGCTCACCCCCCAGAACGTCGCCTTGGCTCAGCGCCCGGCCGCTGCTCCCCCCCTCGGCCCCCACTCCGGCAACTGACCCC
>CAZQHM010000050.1:0-33333 GCA_964593355.1 uncultured Myxococcales bacterium | reverse complement strand
GCGGGTGGTGCCCGGGGGGACTTTCTGAGGGGTTGTGGGGGGGGGTGTGAGGGGGGGGGGTGGGTGATGGGCGGGTTTCGGGGGGGGGATGTGGTGGGGGCCTCCGATTCGTGGGGCGACGAGACAGTTGGACAGGCCACGGGATGTCTTACCTGTACGTGCGGGCCGGGCGAGTCCTGCAATTCTGGGCTGGTCTGTTTTTCGGGCATATGCATCGCTCCTGGTTGCCAGGTAGACGCTGATTGTAAGGGAGGCCAGCGCTGCTACTTGGGCGGGTGCATTCCGGCCAACTGTGGCAATGGGCAGTTGGATGGTGGAGAGCAGTGCGACGATGGGAACAACAAGAACGGCGACGGCTGCAACGTGAACTGCCAGACCGAGGCGACCAAGGCTGTGGCGGGCGGTGATCCGCTGGGTTTCACTCCGGATTCTAGTGCTCTGCCCGTGGCTTTCAGCGAGTGTGATTCCGCCGAGGAGTTGGCGGATTACGCCCCCTACACTGATATTCCGGTGAGAGTTTGCCTGATCTCCTATCTGGATCAGAACGGCCATGGCCTTTCGGCAGCGGAGATGAGTGCTGACATGGCAAAGGCTCAGCAGTTCTATGATGCAGCGGGGGTGCATATCAAGTTCAGCGTGGTGAGGACGGAGGTGCTGCAAGGGACGCCGGACCAGACCGATGCGGACAGCTCGGCGGAGATCGACGACCTGCTGCATGGCCTTCGCCATTTTGCAGAGTCGCATTGGCCGGGCGAGTGTCACATAGTGGTTGGGTACGTGCATTCGATGAAGAGCGATTCGGGAGTAGTGGGAGGCATGGGGACGTGGCCCGTGGTTGGCATTCATACGGCACTGGTTACCAAGGGGAACGTAGCGGCGGTTCCGGGTCACACTGCGGCGCATGAGATTGGGCATGTGATTGGGTTGTTCCACACACACGAGACGGCGGGACCGGACGATGACGGGTGTGACGACACGCCTTTCGACGCTGGATGTTTCGAGGGGCCGCCCACCTGCAGCATTCAGTGCCCGGACGGCAGTGTCCCGCCTGTTGAGAATGTCATGTCGTACTACTTCTGCGACAAGCCTTCGGGGGAGTCTTTCTCCTATTGCCAGGCTTCCAGAGCCCGCTGCTTCCTGACCAACATGTTTTCGGCCAAGGCTTGTGCTCTTCCCGTGCTCACGGGGCCTTCCGACGGGTCGTCGCACAAGATGGGCGAAGATATCAGCTTTAAATGGAAGAATTCAAGCATATCGACTAATAGCTATCTTGTGATAAGAAAGGGAAGCGCCAGTGGTCCGGTGGTTTTCAATGAGGCTATGGGGTTGGCCGGTCTCCACAAGATGAACAGCTCGGTGCTGGGACCTGGCGAGTATTCATGGACGATAACCTTTAACAATGCATGTTGCACGAACGGTCTGTGTCAGGCGGTTGAGCGGCGTTTCTCAATCGGGTTGGTCTCGTGTTCCGGGGTTTCGGTGCAGGAGTGTGGCTATTGCGGCACGCAGACGAGGGTCTGCAACTCCGACGGAACCTGGAGTGCGTGGGGCCAGTGCGAGAATCCCGGGGAGTGCAAGCCGGGCGCCAGCAAGAGTTGTACGTATGGGGGCTCTGTCTACTGCACGGAGTATTGCACATGGCCTGCTTGTGCGCAGTGCACGCCCAATTGCTCGCAGAAGTGTCCGGGGGCAGCGGACGGTTGCGGGGGCACGTGCTACACGAACAGTTGTACGGGGTGTTGTCTGGATGGCGTGTGCAAGAGCGGCAGTGTAACGGATGGGTGTGGCAGTGGCGGTGGCACGTGCCAGGAGTGTGTTGATTGGGGCTGGTGCGGCAACGGCCTCTGCACTGGGTGTTACAAGGACGACTACGAGCCGGCGGGCTGTTACGACAACGACACGCCCGTCTGTGCCCAGTCTTATGCGGCGACGTTTGCCACGGAGAAGGATGCGTGGGCCTTGCTGGAGCAGGCCACCATCTACCCATCGGGCGACACGGACTATTATCGTTTCAAGCTGGCGGGTCTGGAGTTTTTTGCCACGCTGGATCCGACCGTTGAGTTCTCGAACAAGTCGAGCAATCCCGTGGAGGTATGCCTCTGGTGGAAGAACGCTGACGGTTCGGCCGCCGAGATATCGGGGGCATGCAGCGGGGGCTCGGCGGTCTCGGGGCCTGGGGGCGAGGTTGGTTGTTGCACCAGTGTCATGGGGCTGGTCTCCGGCAAGAAGCTCTCGTTCACGCTACCTGACGCTTTGGGCGAGGCTCTGGTGAGGATAGGAGGGCCCGGGTCGGTGGGCAGTTGTGCTGCCTATTCGTTCCGCCTACATTTGTGAGTTGGAATCGAGAAACTACTTCATGCCCTGCGACGCAAGCTTCTTCTTTAGATCGAAGTAGAACTTGACGGGCCCTATAATCATTCCGAGGCCATAGAGCCCACACATCAGCAAGCTGAATATCCAGAGTTGATTTAGCACCAGTGCCAGAAGCAAGAAGAAAAATATATCGACTTCGTTAAATTTCAGAATCGATACAAAGGCATCTACAACGAATCGCAGCCACTGCATTGGCGTGCGTTGTGGGGGCAGTTCGATGGGGTTCTGGTTGAGTCTGCTGCCGGCGTACTTCTCCAGGGTTCCTTTGGAGTAGTTCCATGCCAGGTCGGCGTCGAGGGCGACTTTCTGGGCTACCCACTTGGAGTATGCGGCCACTTGGGCTCCGGCCAGTCCGGCCATGCAGACTGCCATGTGCCAGGGGTCTTGGGTCTGCATCCAGGCGCGATAGCCGAAAGCGGCGAACATGGCGGCGAGGGTGAGGTTATCGACGGCTTTGTCGAGGTAGTATCCTTGGTAGGTACTGGCCCCACGGTATCGGGCGAGGGTTCCATCCATGTTATCGAGGACGAGGCCGAGGTTGACGAGGAGGCCGGCAACGATGCCAAGGAGTGGGTCTACCCAGAGGGCCAGTCCGGCGATGCCCACCAGTTTGAAGAGGACGCTGACCCAGGTGATGAGGTTGGGTGTGACCCAGGCCACATCGGCCACAGGCAGCAGGAGCAGGATGGTCATGGGGCGGGCAAAGAGCATGGCCCAGAAGTCTTTTGACTGGAAGTTGCGAAGCCTCTGCAGCCGTTCTTTCAGGTTGGCCGATGGCTGAAATGAGAGTGTTTCCAAGGTTAGCCCCCCGGGTTTATCAAGGAGGGGAAGCCTAGCAGAAGTGAGGGACAATGAAATGGGAAAAATTATGTCGTGACGTGGTGGTGTGAGCGGTGACGGAGTCGTGAAACGGGGTCTACTGCCCGCGGCTGGAGCGGCACTTGCGGAGGGTCTCCTGGATCATTTCGACGGGGACGACCTTATTGGCTGAGACCTGGAGCTGTTCGTACTGGGGCATCCTGCCGTTACTGAATACGAATTGTCTCACCTCTATATCAACATTTTTATCATCTTCAGATGCAGCGGTGGCGGTGGTGTTGAGCATTGCTTTGAGGAACTTACCGGCTTCCATTTTGACGCAGCGGTCGATGTCTTCGCGGGCTTTGGCGACTGCCGTAGTGTAGTTGCTTGCGACCATGCCATCGGTTTCGGGCTTGACGAGGGGGTCTGGGGGCAGTTGAGCGCTGGTGTTACCGGGGTGGTTTTCGTCAACGACGCTGGAGTCTGAGCGACGGTCGATGGAGCAGACCTCGTTGCCCTGTGCATCGGCGACGTAGAAGCCCAGGTCGGCATAGAACTGCCAGCTGTGAATATCAACCGAGTAATCATAGGATTTATCTACTATCTTGGTAACGAGGTCCGGGGCGTAGTTGCAGAGTTGTTCGAAGGTTGCGACTTTCTCAGCGGACCGATTGTAAATGAGTTCTGAGGAGGCCATATCGCATGCTGTGCTGGTGGCCAGCTTGCCCAGCCAGCCAAGCTCACTGCCCACGGCGTTGGCGGCTCGGTCGCAGGCCTGTTTTGCTGCCCGCATGGCGGTCTCTGCCAGTTGCAACTCAGAGCGGGCAGCGGGGAGGTTCCGGCAAGCGTTGAGTTTCTCTTCGTTGGGGACCTGATTAGCTTCCTGGTAGTGGTGTGTGCGGTCTGAGCGGCTTCTCTCGTAGGTCCAGCCGGCGCCGAGCTTTCGTACGCCCACTTTGACCAGCATTCCCATCTGCTTGACGTTCTCATCGGAGACGGGGGTACCGGCGACGTCTTCCTTAATCTTCTCGGGGCTGTATTGAGAAGCGGCCTGGCCGCTGCGGTTGAGTCTGGTTGCTTCGAAGACTCTGTTCTCGGCCACGGTGCTCCAGAGTGCTGCTTCGGCCTTTTCCCGGATGGCGGACCACTCGGCGGAGGAGTCAGAGATGAGTTTGTCGTAGACGATGGTGAGCAGCCATGCTTTGCCGTAAAGCTTGGCGTCCAGGGCCTTGTTTCCTTCGGCTATGATGCCGCTGGACATGAGCTTGGAGGCCTCTTCAACCAGTTCGAAGTTCCTGTCCATGTGGAACTCTTTCTCGGCTTTGTCGAGCAGCAGCATGGCCTGGACGGGGTCTTTGGCCTTGATGGCGGACTGTGCCTGATTGGCAATGGCTTGGGAGCGGAAGCAAGCGTGGGTGGAGATGCATTGGGCGGCGAGGGTTTCGGTGTAGGTATCGGCGAGGGCCTCTTTGAGTCTGGCGGCGTAGTCGTCCATCTCGATGTTGGGGTCGGTAGTGAGTTTCATGACTGGGGAGGATATCTTGTTGCCTCTGGTTTTGTAGAGGTGTGTGGATAGCTTGGTCTGTGCCGGGCGGCAGTTTTTGGAGCACTCGCCGGTGAGGTTGACCAGGTGGGTGTTGTCGCACTTGTTTCTGCAGGCGAGTTTGGCAGCGGCGAGATCCTCATCCATGGCCACGAAGCCTTTGAGGCGGTCCAGTCCGGCGATGGCGTTGTAGTCGCCGGCATCACATTTGGCCAGCAGGGTCTCCATGGATGTGCGGGTCTTGGTGAGGTCTGACTCCATGGTGGCGAGGGATTTCTGATAGGCTTTCTCGGCGGCAGCAGGCGATTGCGAGCCGTGTGCGGAGTGGAATTCGGCCATCTTCTTATAGTCTTTGGAGCGCATGATGCCGTTGGATGCTTTGACGAACCAAGCTCGATACGCCTTCTGGCAGTTACGGTCCAGTGCTTGAGACTGCTGGGGGGTGTAGGAAGCATCAGCGCTGAGGTTAGGAACGGCCCATGCGCACATCTGGTCTGCCAGGGGTTTGGAGAAGCCGTGTTCTTTCACGGGGTCGCTGTTGCCCGAGAGGATTTCGAGGGCCTCTTCTGCGAGCATAGCAGTGCGTTCTTTGCCCAGTCTCCTTGGGAGGGAGGATGCGCTGTTCTTGTCGTGCTGTATGCCCAGCTTCGCCAGCAGTTTGCCGACAGACTTCAGATCTGCTGACTGCTCTACATACAGCGCCTGCTCCAGGGCCTGGCGCACGCTCTCGGCGGTTCTTTTGTCCAGGGAGAGAGCCTTCTTTCTAGCTGCTTTGCCGCAAGTGGACAACTTTGCGATGGCCTCCTGCATATCGGCGTAGGGGGTGCGTGAGGTAGAGATGTTTGCGGTGAGGGAGCCAATGCCCTTTTCGCAGAGGCATGATCGGGTATCGACTCTGGCGGCTTCCAGTTGTTGGGCCAGGGCCTTGTCGAAGGCGGCGACGGCCTCGACTTCCTTCTTCTTAATGATATCGGACGTCTTGCAGTTGCCCTTGGAGGAGCGCTGGCTGAGGCGTCTGTTTGCCATTCCGACGGCACATTCGCTGTAGAAGCGCTTCTCGCACTGAGAGCCGACGCCGGCTTTGGATGCTGCCAGAAGTGATGCGCTGGTGCATCGGGCCGTATCGGCTACGAAGTTTGCTCGGGCCTCATCCAGGGCTTTGGCAGCGGCCTGCTCAACTTCTTGACGGCCGGCATCGGGCACGTCGAATTGTGCCCAGCGGGCATACTCCGTGCAGATCTCGACGGGGGTCTTCTTTGAGGCCACGCCTTTTTCGACCATTCCCAAGAGAGTCCCTTTGCACTTCTTGGCCTGGGGATCCAGCACCGAGTCGGGTGAGAAGAGGACGGAGGTGCACTGCTGGTAGAGTACCTGGTCGCAGTTGGTTCCGCATTGAGCATGGTAGTCTGTGGCACACCCCCAGATGAAAGAAACGGAGGTCAAAGCACACAGCAGAGTAAGCGAGCGAATCATGAAACCCTCCAGAGTGGGGGCCACCGCCGAGGCACGAAGCACCATTGTCTCATGCCAGTGCGCAACAGTATCTTGTCTCAGTGCGCTTCCACGTTGACCCTTGATAGGGCGGACGCTACGCCGCGTTGAGTGTCCGTGTCAAGGGGCTCGTTTTTTGAATTCGAGGGTCGGATTACTACTGACATAAGTGCCATTTTTGTGACAGCTTCCGGTTCGCCCGAAGCTCTGCTCGACAGTACGTCGCCACTGTGTGTATCATCGCCGGCCCGGGCGGCCCTGCGGGGTTCCCAGGGGAGGGCAGTGCTCTCCATTCTGGTCCCTGCCCCTGGATTCGGCCTTGGGCTGGCGGGGGTAGGTGGTTGCCACGAGGATGGAGATAGGTGATCGGTTGTGTAGCAGGGAGGGACTGTGATGGCGGGTGAAGAGTTGAGAGGTGCGACTGTGGCCCACAACGAGGCCTACCGGGCGTGGCGAATCAAGGTCTTCTGGGGCTGCTGGGTGATGTACGCAACGTACTACGTCGCCAGGGTGAACATGTCCATGGCGCAGCCCCTGATCAGGGATGACCTGGGCTTGGACGACGTGGCCATGGGGTGGATTTCCACGGGCATGCTGGTGGCGTACGGCGTTGGGCAGATGGTCAACGGGATGTTGGGCGATCGATGGGGTGCCAGAATCACGGTTACGCTGGGCATGGTGGTGAGTGCGGCGTGCAACTTCGCCTTCGGGTTGTCGTCGGGGCTGACGGCCCTCATCATCTTCTGGACCATCAACGGATTCGCTCAGTCCACCGGGGCGCCCATGCGAATCAAGACGCTGGCCAACTGGTTCCCACCCGAGAAGCGTGGCCGGATGATGGGCCTTCTGGGCACGGACTACCAGGCGGGCAATCTGGTCTGCTGGCTGCTTATCGGCCTGGTCGTGCTGCCTCTGCTCTCGTGGCGGTTTGCCTTCATAATTCCCTCGGCCGTTTTGCTGCTGGGGCTCTTCTTTTTCCGGCGCAACGTTCGCAACGAGCCCGAGGACGTGGGGCTGCCACCCATCGAGGCGACAATGGGAGGGGCTCACGGTGGAGGCGGGGCCTCTTCGGTATCCGACGAGGAGGGCAATTCGTGGCGATTCATTCTGAAGCAGTCTGTGGGGAATCCCCGGGTGTGGCTGGTGGGATTCGCCTACTTCGGTGTTGATCTTGTGCGGTACGGATTCCTGGTTTGGGCGCCGACCTTTATGTACGATCAAGGGGCGCCAATATCAGAAACAGCATACAAAATGGCTATGATGCCACTGGCAGCGATGTTGGGAATTGTCATTTCGGGCTGGGCCACGGATAAGATTGGGGGTCGGAGGGCGCCGGTGATTTCGGTGATGATGTTCGTGGTGGCTTTGCTGGCCTTCATCTATCCCAGGATTCCGGCGGGCAACTGGTTTGCGACCATGGCGTGCCTGGCGGCCATCGGGTTCTTCTTGTACGGGCCCCATCTGCTGATGGGGGCTACCATTGCGATGGATTTGGGCAGTAGGAAGGCCTCGGGGGCCGCATCGGGTCTTATCGATGCTCTTGGTTATGCGGGGGCGGCTGTGGCCAGTGCGGGCACTGCCTATGTTAAGGAAGAGTATGGCTGGAATGCTGCCTTCTGGATGTGGATTGCCGGCGCTGTTTTGGCGGGTGTCCTGATGCTGCTTCTGTGGAATTACAAGGCCGGCACCAATAGAAAATATGCATGACAATACTGTTGTTGAGCCGTTGGTTGTTGGGGGGGCTTGACAAGGTTGGCGGGGGGGACGCACCATGGGGAGGTCCGACCGAGACTCAATTTGTTGAGGAGAAGGACTATGAGAGTGCATCCAGCTTATGTCGCAGTGGTGCTGTCGTGGTTTGCCATGGGCTTTGGGGAGGCTGCGGCGGGGCCTGCGGAGCTTTCGGTTTGCGGAAACGGGGTTGTGGAGGGTGAGGAGTCGTGTGACGACGGCAACGAGTCTCCGGGGGATGGGTGCAGCGGAGTTTGTGCAGTTGAGGAGGGGTTTGAGTGTCCTGCAGGTGGGGGCACGTGTCAGGATGTGGATGAGTGTTGGGAGGGGACGCACAGTTGCGTTGTTGGGCCGGAGCTCTGTTTGAATCTTCCGGGCGGGTACGAGTGTGTCTGTTCATCGGGGCATTTTCTGGGTGAAACGGGTTGCGAGGCTTGTGCGCCGGGCAGTTATGCGCCAGAGGCGGGGATGGATGCCTGCATTCTATGTTCGCCGGGCTACTACCGGTTCCAGTCCGGGGGCAAGGAGTGCAAGGAGTGTCCTCCGGGCTCTTTCAGCGGGGATGATGGGGCGTCCCAGTGCACCCCTTGTGAGCCCGGCACCACGACGTCGTCAACCGCCAGCGTGATGTGTGAGCCGTGCGCTCCGGGAAGCTACTATGGCGAGGAGGGGGGCACGGAGTGCATTCTGTGCCAGGCCGGTGAGGCAGCTGGGGATTGGGGCATGGCGGCTTGCGAGGTTTGTCCAGCGGGCAGTGTCTCTGTGATTTCTGGCGCAGCGGAGTGCAGCCCCTGTCCTGCGGGGCAGTACCGGCCGGCGGATCTTCTGCCTGCTACCAAATGCAACTCGTGTTTGCCGGGCAGTGTGGCACCTGAGCCTGGGGCGGCGCAGTGCGCCTTGTGTGAGCCGGGGAGCTATGCCGGGCAGTGGGGTATGGAGGTTTGTGAATTGTGTGGGCCGGGGCAGTACGCCTCGGGGCAGGGGAGCACGAAGTGCACCGATTGCCCAGCGGGCAAGGTAACTGCGGAGGCGGGTTCCAGCAGCTGTACGCCGTGTGCAGCGGGCCAGTTTGCCCCTTTCAGCGGGGGGACTTACTGCTTGCTTTGTGGTGTGGGCAGGATGTCTCCCGAGGGCTCCTCGGAGTGTCTGCTGTGTGAACCTGGCCACTACGCCTCCCAGGACGGCTCGGCCGAGTGCACCCCGTGTGCTCCCGGGAGCTATGCGGCAAGTGAGGGGGCAGCGGGTTGCACCTCTTGCGCTGCGGGCAGCTTTGCGTCTGAGTCGGGGCAGGCTGCGTGCACGGCTTGCGAGGCTGGCAGCGCTCAGCCGCAGGTTGGGGCGACGTCGTGCGGTGTGTGTCTGGTGGGGTCTTATGCGGATAAGCAGGGGGCGAAGGTGTGTCTTCAGTGCCAGCCGGGCAGTTATGCAGCGTCGCAAGGCAGCGCGTCGTGTGAGCTATGTTTGGCGGGGCAGTATCAGGGCTATTGGGGGCAAAGCAGTTGTTTGCCCTGCGGAGAGAACAGCTTCAGCAGCGAGCCTGGCAGCGCCCAGTGTCAGCCCTGTCCTGAAGGATTTTTCAGCTTGCAGGAGGCATCGGAGTGCCTGCCCGAGTGTGGGGACGGCGTGGAGGTTGCGGGGGAGGAGTGTGACGACGGGAATCTGGAGGATGGAGACTGTTGTTCGGCGTTGTGCACCTTTGAGGGGGCGGGGACGATGTGTGGTTCGGTGCCCGGCGACTGCGTGTTGCAGGGGGTGTGTGACGGAGCGGGTGGGTGTGTGTACGAGTCGGTGCCCGACGGGACGTTGTGTGACGATGGGGATGCCTGCAACGGGATTCACCGCTGTCTCTCGGGGGTGTGCACTATGGAGGAGGGGCCTCAGCTTTGTTTGGATGTTCCTGTTTGCCACGAGGATGGCCACTGTGATCCGGCGACGGGGCTTTGTGAGTTCGAGGCAGTTGAGGATGGGATGGTCTGTAGTGGCGGGGAGTTCGAAGTTGAGTCGGGCAAGTGTCGTTGGGGGCAGTGTTTGCCGCTGAACGAGGGCGATTCGTGTGAGAATCCGGTGCCGTTGGTGGAGGGTTCACCGGTGATTGTCTCGACGAAGGGAGCATGGAGCATTGACGACGGCACCATTTGCGGCATGGCGGCCATGGGAGGGGGGCAGAGATTTGTGGGGGCGCAGTTGTCGGCTGGGCAGTACGTCTTGACGGTGAGTTCGGTGGATGGTGTTCCATATGGTTTGCTGCGATTCGACTCTTGTGGTCTTGCTGCATGTTTGGGCTGGGCCGGTGGACCGGGGGTGTCGACGGCCGGGACTTTGGAGTTTTCCATGGGAGATGATGGGCCTGCTCTGTTCTTGGTGGGGGCCTACGTTGCTTCGAGCGACGGTGAATTCGAACTGCTGCTTGAGCGTGTAGATGAGCCGGTGGAGGAGTCCTTCGAGCCGCAGGTTGAGTGGGAGGATGTTGCAGAGCAGCATGAGGTCTTGGAGGAAGTACTGGATGATCTTGTGGAGCCCGATGAGTTGCCGGGGGATTTGTGGGTTGACTCGGGCTTGGAGCCTGGGGACTCGGCCGACGGCGCTGGTGCTGACAAGAGTGTGCCTGAGGTATCGACATTGGATTTGGCCATGGAGGAAGTTGATGGGGCTGAGCGGCTTGAGGAGGGTGGGGGAGCATCGGTGAAGGCGGGTGGGGGATGTGGGATGGCCTCAAGCGGTTCTGAGGGTTTGGGTGTAGCGTTGGCGTTGTTGCTGGCCCTGGCGGCCCTAACGTTGCGGAGACGATTCGGGGTGCCCAGTGAAGAGTAGCGAGGGGCCACGTGAAGCAAGGCGGAAGGGAACTTCTACCTCGCAGTTTGGGAGTGGCGCCCGGGAGTGTCACGATGCGTCGGCGTTCTACGAGCGTTTTCCAGCGCCTGCTCTAAGTCCGGATGAGTCAGTAGAGAGCTGTTCGGCGGTGGAGACGCTGGTGGTTGGTGACTCCAGGTCGATGTCTCTGGTGGAGAGCAATTCGGTTGCTCTGGTTGTGACGTCGCCGCCCTATTTTGCTGGCAAGGAGTACGAGGCGGAGTTGGGGAAGGGTGGGGTGCCTGGCAGTTACGTTGAGTATCTGCTGATGTTGCGGGATGTTTTCGCAGAGTGTGTGCGGGTTTTGGAGCCTGGTGGGCGAATTGCGGTGAACGTGGCCAATCTTGGTCGCAAGCCGTTTCGGTCGTTGGCAAGCGATGTCACGGCGATCTTGCAGGACGATTTGAGGTTGCTGTTGCGTGGGGAAGTGGTGTGGATGAAGGGTGAGGGGGCGACGGGCTCTTGCGCATGGGGCTCATTCTGTAGCGCATCGAATCCAGCGCTGAGGGACCTTACGGAGCGCGTCATAATCGCGTCAAAAGGTCGCTTCGACAGGGCGATATCGAAGAAGAAGCGGCGGGAATTGGGTTTGCCTCACGAGGACACGATAAGCAAAGAGGAGTTCATGGCCTCCACGCTGGACGTATGGCGTCTGAGGCCGGAATCGGCCAGGCGAGTGGGCCATCCGGCTCCCTTTCCGGTGGAACTGCCTGCCCGTCTGCTTCAGTTGTACACATACAAAGGTGACGTGGTGCTGGACCCATTCATGGGTTCGGGGTCTACTGCTATTGCCGCGGCATTGAACGGGCGCCGTTTCGTAGGGTACGACCTGAGCGAGGAGTATTTGCGCCTGGCGTGTCGGCGGTTGTGGGAGGCCACGGTGGGGGCCGCTGCCCCACGACTTGTGGATTCGGCCGGCGCTACGATCACCTGCGAGCGGCCGGTTGGGGTGGCGCCGGGCGGGGTTGGGAGGTTGTTGTTGTAGGCGGGTGCCGTGGGGTCAATGGCGGGGCCAGGCGTGAAAAGGGGCTTCACCTGTTAACGGCCTTCGGCCGGGCGGCATGTTGGGCTTTCGTGAGGTCGACATGGCGCTGACAACGATAACTGAAACGCTGCCGGGCGGAAGGGCAACGGCGATGGATGAGGCGAAGCTGCTTGACCGTGCTATGGCTGGTGACGGCAGGGCCTTTTCGGACCTTGTGACTCCTCATCTCTCGATGCTGCACCGCTTGGCCTGGCGCCAGACACACGATTCGGCGCTGGCCGAGGATGCGGTGCAGGAGACTCTAATTAAGGTATACGAGCAGTTGGCGAAGTATCAGGCTGGGACATCATTCCGAGCCTGGATGGCGTCTATTGCCACGAAGCGGGCATACACCCTGGGGCGTTCCGAGCGTCGCCGCTCTGGGCGGGAGTCCATGGAACGGCCCGAGTCGTTGGGGGTTTCGGCCGAGGCGCTTGTTGGTGCTGCTCAGAGTGCCGAGAGGCTGAACGAGTTTCTGGAGCGCATGCCCCTCAAGAGGAGGCAGGCATTGGTTCTTCGCATGGATGCCGGCCTTCCCCACGCCGAGATAGCAGAGGCCCTGGGGACCTCGGTGGAATCGGTGAGGGTAATGGTTCATATGGGGCTCAAGGAATTGAAGGCCCACTACGGTGAGGTGACCCATGGTTGACGGGACGAAAGAAGATTTGGCCATGATGGAGGAGGAGATGAGTCATCTCTTCAAGGATGCATCGATGCCGGTGGAGGCATGGCAGCTGACGAGAATGGCGGCCAGGGCCGCAGCGATACCGGAAGAGAGGGCAGTGAGAAGGGGGGGCTGGGGGCTTTGGCGTTGGGCCGCAGCGGGCCTTGCGGGGGGGGCCGCTGTTGTGGCGCTGCTCTTCCACCTTGCGCTGCCCTCCACGGATGGTGACCAGGGGCACGGTCCGGCGCCTGTTGTTGCCGGCGACCCCGGGGTGACGCCCGAGGAGGCCGCTGATGCCGGGGCGGGCAACGATGTGTTCGAGGCCAGGTTGGCGGTAGCGCCTGCTTCGGGCGGCGATGAGGGCGAGTTGGAGGGCCTGGACGAGGGCGAGCTTTGGGGGGATGAAGATGAGTCGTACCTTGAGGACGACTATATGCAAATGGCGTCTCTATCCATCTTCGCCGCTGCCGATGGCCATGCCAGCGAGAGCACTGTGGCGGCCTACGCTGCGGTTATGAGGGAGGATGGACTTTTGTTTTAACGCCGCCAGAGCGTGTGGCATATAGTTGCGTGTCTTGAGTGTTTGCAAAACGTAATAATAGGAGAGAATCATGAAGAAATTAGCGTTGGTTTTGGTTGGAATTATGGTTATGGCCTTCACGGGTGCCGCTGATGCGCAGGCAAAGGGGCGAGGTGGTCCTGGCGGTCCTGGAGGGGAGGGCTTCTGGGGCGGCTGTGGGGAGGACGAGGGTTGCCGCATGGAGAAGATGAAGGAGATGCGGGGGAAGATGCTCCGTGAGCGTATCGGGTTGACGGAGGAGAAGGCGAAGAAGGTGGAGGCGGTTCTTGACGGTTTCCACGAGCGTCACATGGCAATGCGGGAGAAGCATCGCACGGCGATGAGGGCGTTGAAGGATCTGGTGAAGGCTGATTCCAACGACCAGGAGGCCTACAAGAATGCGCTGGACGAGATGAAGGCCAACCACCAGGAGCGTCAGGCTCTCATGGAGGAGCAGATGGAGGCTCTGAAGAAGGTTGTTGACCCCAAGGAGCAGGCGAAGCTGTTTTTGGCGCACGAGAGAATGACCAAAAAGATGCACAAGTTTATGAAGGAAGGAAAGAAGGGCAAAAAGGGGAAGAAGGGGAAGCGAGGCGACGGTGAGGGCATGGGCCCCATGGGGCGTTAGAGCCTTTGAACGGAGAAGCGGTGGCCCAGCCCCGCTTTTCCTTGCTTCGTCCGCCTGAGAACGTCTCTTGACTCCCACCTGATATCGTCCCTATACGAGCCCTTGGCCAACTTGAAACTGGTGGCCGAGTCTGGCCTTGAGAACATCCGTGCAAATCCTCTTGAGTTACAATAGGCTCAGCGCTGTGGGTCGGCTTGGCTGAGGTTAAACAGCGAGATGTCAACTACCGAAAGACATGAGAACCCAGGTGGACTGGGTACTGATGGGGCGGAGGAGAAGTTCCGCTCCTATTTCGAGGAGTCTCCCTTTGCCATTATCGTCGTTGATGGTTCGGGGCGTTTCCTGGAGGTGAACGCTGCTGCGGCGGAGCTTTTCGGGGTGGATGCCGAGAGGCTATTGACCATGCGGGTGATGGAGTTTGTAGACCCGGCCCATGTGGTTGAGGTTGAGGCGGCGATGAGGACGTTGGCCGGGACGGGGGCGTTCCGGAAGACGGTGCCGTTGCGGCATGTGTCGGGGCGGGTGATTTGGGGAGAGTTGAAGGCCAGGGCGTTGGTTGGAGGGCGGTTCATCGGGTACATCAGGGACGTTCCGGACATGCGTGAGGTTGAGCACCGGCTTGAGTTCTCTGAGGCGAAGTTGCGAAGGGTAACGGAGTCCATGCGCGATTTCGTGGCTGAGCTCGATTCGGATGCAAGGTACACCTATGTCAGCCCATCATACTCCAAGTACCTGGGGTTGTCGGAGGTGAGTTTGGTGGGCCAGTGGGTGTTGGACAGGGTCCATCCTGACGATAGGCAGGAGGTTGTGAACAGGATTCGGCGGGCAGCGACGGGGGAGAAGGAGGTTGAGGCACTATTTCGTTACCTGGACGGTTTTGGAGAGTGGCGGTGGATTGAGGCCCGCGGCAGTGTGTTGAAGGATGCCAGCGGTGTGGCAACGGGGTTCGTCATCAGTTCGAGGGACGTTACCGACCGGCAGCGGGCCATGGAGGAGCGGCAGTGGGTGGAGGGGATAATGAGGATCTTTCTTGATTCCATTCCCGATTTAGCCTTCATCAAGGACGAGGAATTACGTAATATATACGTTAACAAGTCGTATCTGTCATTTATTGGCAGGCCATTGAGTGATGTTCTTGGAAAGCGAGATAGCGAGTTTTTACCCGCTTCTTTGGCAGCTCGGTGTGTCAGTTCGGATTTGCGATCTATGTCTCAGCGAACGACTATTGTGGAGGAGGAGGATTACGGAGAGTCGGTGTATGAGACGGTGAAGTTTCCGGTGCAGTTGGGTGAGAGTCGTGTTGGTCTTGGTGGGGTTGTTCGGGACATCACGCAGCGCCGGAGGATGAGTCAGGAGTTGGAGCGGAGGATTCAGGCGCTGACCGAGCCGGTTGGTGAGTTGGGGAGTGTGGGCTTTGGGGATCTCTTCGATTTGCGCAGCGCTGAGCAGTTGCTTGTGGGGCTCTACGAGGCCACGGGGGTTATGTCAGTGCTGGCGGATCCTGATGGGCGGGTATTGGCTCGGGCGGGGCAGTTTCCGGACATCTGTAAGGAGCTTGCCAGGGCGGGGGTTCGTTGTGACGGGGCCTGTGCGGTGTCGGGGGATGCTGGTGTGATTGGTCCACTGGGGGGCACGGGGTTCTGTAGCGGGGGGCGTCTGATGCACGCAACGAATCCCGTTGTGCTTGACGGGAAGGTTGTTGCGCACTGGGTGGTTGGTTGGGTTTCGGACGCCAACGATTCCGATGCTGAGAGGATGCGGACGGCGTTGAGTCTTGGGCTTGACGATTCTTGGTACCTTTCGGTGCACAGGAAGACGGTGGCAATGGGTGTAGAGGAGTTCGGGCGGGTGACGGAGCTGGTCAAGCTGCTGAGTGAGCAACTGGCGCAGCTGGCGTTGAGGAACATTCATCAGGCGAGGCATATTGCGCAGCGCAGGAAGGAGCAGGAGGAGCGTTCGCAACTGGAGGAGCAGCTTCGTCATGCGCAGAAGATGGAGGCAATAGGGCGCCTTTCCGGGGGGATAGCGCATGAGTTCGGGAACCTGCTGACAACTGTCGTGGGCAATCTGACGTTGGCCAGGGAGGAGGTGCAGGAGGGCAGCAGGTTGGCCGAGTCTCTATCGGAGATAGCTGTGGCCGTCTCCAGGGCGGAGTCTTTGACGAGGCAGGTTCTTTCGTTCAGTCGCAAGCAGGTATTGGACTACAGGGAGTTGGCGCCGGGCACGGTGTTTAGCAACACTTTGCGTCTTCTGGGGCGACTGAAGGGTGATGACATCAACCTTAACGTTGAGATAGCTCCCGACCTTGGTCCTGTTCTGGCGGATCCTGGGCAGTTGGAGCAGATTGTGGCCAACCTGGTTGTGAATGCGTTTGACGCCGTGGCTGGAGGTGGTGACGTCTGGGTGGTGGGTTCCAACGAGGTGTTGGCCGTTGAGTTGAAGAGTGGGCCCTGGGTTGTACCGGCGGGGCGTTACGCCGTGTTGGAGGTTCGGGACAGCGGGAAGGGGATTGCTCCAGAGGCAATGGAGCATATCTTTGAGCCATTTTACACGACGAAATGCGAGGGTCAGGGAACAGGTCTTGGGTTATCCACGGTGTATGCTGCGGTGCAGCAGCACAACGGGCACATATCTGTCATTTCCAGTCCAGGCAACGGGGCCAGCTTCAAGGCCTTTTTCCCGCTGTTGGAGGGTTCCAAGGAGGGGCTTCCATCGACGGTAGAGATGGGGGCGCTTGGGGGCAGTGAGCATGTGATGGTTGTGGCTCAGGATCCGTCGCTGATGTTTGCTCTTAGTCGGATTCTTGAGCGGGGCGGTTACCGAGTGTCGTGCTACGAGGCTTGGGATGGGGCTGTGGGGGCTTGCGGGCAAGGGGCAGGACCGGACGTTGTTGTATGGGATCTTCCCACGGCGGTTGGGCTGGAAGAGTTGTTGACTGTTTGTGGAGGTCCTGGACTTCCCTTGGTGGTGACGGGGGGCGGCCTGGGCACAGGTTTAGGGGAGGCTGTGCGGGCCTTGGCGGGGGAAGTTGTGTTTATCAGGCGGCCCTACTCTGTTGCGGGCATGGCCGCTGCAATAAGGCGGGCTTTGGAGAGCAGGCAGCGACCATCCTGATGAGCGGAACTTGAAGGATGAGCGGCCGTGTAGGAGTAATACAATGAGAAAGACGAAGATAGTGTGTACTTTGGGCCCTGCCTCGAGCGAGCCTTCGGTTATTGATGCGATGGTGGCGGCGGGGATGGACGTTGCCAGGCTGAATTTCTCCCACGGGGACCACGAAGGTCATCGGCGCAGCGCTGAGATGGTGAGGGATGCGGCCCGGCGGGCTGGGCGTCCGGTGGCAATACTGGGAGATCTGTGTGGGCCCAAGATTCGGCTTGGGAGGGTTGCAGGCGGTTCTCTCAATCTGGAGGCCGGGAAAAGAGTGACGCTGGTAACTGGGGAGGTGTTGGGAAGCGCCGAGGTGCTTTCGCACAGCTATCTTCCGTTGGCCAGGGACAGCAGGCCGGGTGACCCGATCTTGATCAACGATGGTTTGGTGCGGCTGGTGGTGGAGCGTGTGGAGGGGGACAGGGTGCATTGTCTGGTTGAGGTTGGCGGTCTGGTTGGAGACAGAAAGGGCATGAACCTGCCGGGCACGAGGACGTCGGTACCGGCCTTGACGCAGAAGGATGTGGTGGACTTGGCATTAGCGGTGGAGCTTGGCTTCGACTATGTGGCGCTCTCTTTTGTGAGGCAGGCCGAGGACGTGGTTCAGGCCAAGGCTTTGAGTCATGGGATTCCGGTGATTGCGAAGATAGAGAAGCCCGAGGCTATCGAGAACCTGGATGAGATAATGGATGTTGCGGATGGGGTGATGGTAGCGAGGGGGGACTTGGGGGTGGAGTTTGGACATGAGAAGGTGCCGGTATTGCAGAAGCGTATAGTGGCCGAGGTGCGGCCCAGGGCCAAGCCGGTGATAACTGCCACGCAGATGTTGGAGTCCATGACGACGAACGCCACCCCGACGAGGGCCGAGGCGTCGGACGTTGCCAATGCGGTTTTGGACGGAACGGATGCTGTGATGCTCTCTGGTGAGACGGCAGCGGGGCGTCATCCGGTGTTGGTGGTGAAGACCATGGCCAAGATCATCGATGAGGTAGAGTCAAGTGCGGGCTATTCGGGGTGTCACGGCAACCCGGTGGCCCGTGACAGGTCCTTCTCCAGTGCCATTGCAGAGGCGGCGACCAGTGCTGCCCGGGAGTTTGGTCTCAAGGCGTTGGCCGTTTACACCGAGTCGGGGCGTAGCGCCTCGTTCATGAGTGCCGAGCGGCCTGCGGCACCGGTAATTGCCTTTACGCGGCACGACGCTGTGTTGAGGCGGCTGGCGCTGTTGTGGGGGGTGATGCCGGTGCACGGCGAGTGGGTAAAGGGGGTTGCAGGGGTTGTGGAGCAGGCGGAAAGGGAGATGGTCAGGAGTGGGGTTGTGGTGGCAGGGGACCCGGTTGCCATTACCTTCGGCATGAGATTGGGGGATGAGCCGTTCCAGACGAACATGATGAAGCTGTGGCGGATTCGTGAGAATATGGGCACGCCGCTGACGCCGGCAGGGGGTCAGCGGGCAGAGTAGTGGGGGGAGCCATTGACGCTTACTCGGGTACTCTTTCGAGGAAAGTGGCTACCTGAGGTTCCAACTCATCCAACAGGCGTTGCATGTCCAGTAGAAGCGGTTCTATTTCCAGGAGTTTACCTGCTTTGGCGAGGCTCTCCATCTGGGCGGCCCTCTCGTTGACCTGGGCCGCTCCAAGAGTGGCGGCCACGCCTTTCATGCTGTGGGAGTGAAGCACGCAAGCCTGAGTGTTGCTCTCGGCCAGGCTCTGCTCGAGGGCGGTGAAGTGGGTCTTCAGTTCTCTGAGGCAGGCTGAGGCAACTTTGCGGATAAGCCGCCAGTCGGACATGAGTCTATCCTCGAGATCTTTGCGGTCAAAGGTTGGGCGCTGGCCCGGTCTTGATGTGTCACCAAAGTTTGAGGAGCGCTGGCGCGGAGTATCGCCAAGGGAGCGTGCCCAGCGGCGAATGACCCTCTCCAACTCCTCGAAGCGGACGGGTTTGGCCAGGTGGTCGTCCATGCCTGATGCGAGGCAGGCCTCTCGTTCTTCGTTGTAGGCATGGGCGGTCATAGCCACCACGGGAATGTGGCGGTCCAGCACGGGGTCTGGGCCCGAGCGAATCCGTCTGGTGGTTTCGTAGCCGTCCATGACCGGCATCTGGCAGTCCATGAAGACCATTCTGTAACGGTTTCGTGCCAGCAGTGCCAGTGCCTCGGCCCCATTTGCGGCCACGTCGCAAGAGAGTCCCAGGCGTTTGAGAAGCCCCTCGGCTACCCGTTGATTGGCGTAGTTGTCCTCGACGACGAGCACGGGGAACGGGGTGATTGTTCTGAGGCCGGGGTCTGTTTCCGATTGGATGCGGGGGGCATGGCCCGCAGTTGTCCTCTCCAGGAGCACCGCCAGAGACCTTGCAAGCTGCATTCTGCGGAACGGTTTACCAAGGGTCGTGTGGGGTACCGAAAGCAGGGCCTGAGGTACCACTGCTCTGGGACGAGCAAGCAGAAGCAGATGGGGTGGCGCTCCAAAGAGATCCGAGGCCAGGAGGTGCAACTGCTCTAGTTGGGGGGATGGCAGGTCCAGGTCTGCCATGAGGGCAAGGAGAGGGAGGCCGCTATCTGCGATTTGCTGAAGTTGTGCCACGGCCAGGTCAACTTCCTGGGTCGCATGAGCAGCGATGCCAAGTCTAAGTGCGTGTTGTTCGAACATGTCGAGGGTTGCTCGGGATGGGGAGAGAGCTAACAGAACAGCTCCACCTGAGTCGGGGAGGGCGGGGATGTTACCGGTAGGTTCGGTCTGGAGGTGCAATGGGAGCTCAAACCAGAACTCGGAGCCCTTGCCGAGTGTACTCTGGGCTCCGATTCTGCCGCCCAGCAACTCCACAAGCCGCTTGCACACAGAGAGACCCAGGCCGGTGCCGCTGGCGCCTTGGAGGAGGCCAGCCGAGTCAAGCTGGGTGAAGGGCTGGAAGAGCGACTCCAAAGAGCCTTCGGGGATACCGGGGCCTGTATCGGTGATGGAGAAGCGAACCAAGGCTCGATTGTGGTCCACGGGCGCTGCCAGGGCGATGCGAATCACCACTTCGCCATTCTTAGTGAATTTAACCGCATTGCCAAGAAGATTAGCGATAATTTGTCGAAGTCTAACAGGGTCTCCGATAATGCTTTGTGGCACATCATGGTCTATGATGCAGGCGAAATCCAGCCCAGAGCTGAGGGCTCTGATTCCGGGCATAGCGCAGGCATCCTCCACGGTAGCGATGAGGTCGAAGGGCGAGAGGTTGACTTCCATGCGCCCGGCCTCGATCTTCGAGAAGTCCAGGATATCGTTGAGTATTTGAAGCAGCTGCTCTCCGCTTCGGTGGGCAATGTCGAGGTACTCTTTTGCCTGTGGCGGCAGATCCATGTCGGCCATGAGGCTGGTCATGCCGAGGATGCCGTTCATGGGGGTGCGAATTTCGTGGGACATGTTGGCGAGGAAGGTGCTCTTGGCCCGGTTGGCCTGGTCTGCCTTCTCGGCGAGGTTCTCCGCCCGGTTCATTGCGAGTTTGAGTTGCTCTTCGGCGAAGCGGCGCCGTGTGACGTCTCGGATTGTTGCAATGATAGCCGGTCCATCTGAACGTTCCATTCGGGTCATGTAAATTTCGCCAAAGAACGTGGTGTTCGCGAGGGGCCGCCGAAGCTGCCATTCTACAAGGGCCTCATCGCCGGCGAGAACGTTTTGCCAGTAGGTCTGCAGTGTCTGCTGCTGGCCGGCCTCGGCTACGAGATCTCGGTGAACAACGCACTGATTGGCTTGGGCCAGCTCGAGCTCGAACATTTCAAGCATTCTCTTGTTAATATCTATTACTCGTCCCTGGTCGTCGTGGACCACAATTGCGTCATGAACGTGATTAAGGACATTTCTGAGGGACTGTTCGGAGAACGAAATACGTCGTTGGTCTTCCATGCCTCTTTGAGCCCCGTTATAGAGCAAGGCAACCAGGAGGGAGAGGACAATAGTGAGCAGTAACGGAGCGACCCGCTGGGCCCAGACATCTGTCATCCAGTCTCTGGCATCGATGTCGATACCAAGTACTGCGGCCACAGAGCCGTCCTCGTTGAGGATGGGTGCTCCGCTGGAGATGAATGTGCCCCATTTGTCTGTGTAGGGTCCAAAGCCGACACTTCGTCGCAATTGAAAGACTTTGGAAAAGAGAGCGGAATCGGGCTCATCGTAGCGTTCACCGGGCTCTGCTGTGGGGACACTGCCTGGAACGTTGTGCTTCTGCGGCTGGGTATCAGCGTAGAAGAAGAGGGCTCCCGAATCGGGCCGCCGTCCCAGCGCGTAGACGTAGCGAACGCCCGAGACGGACTCTGCGATGCCCATGCAGTGTCTGTGGATCTCCTGCCAGGCCGGGTTGTGCCGGTCTTCAATCGATCCTGAGATCGACCTGAAGAGTTCTGGGGAGAAGGTACTGGCCGAGGCCGAGGCAAGATTGGCTACCTGTATTGAGCGGTCTTGCTTGCTGGCCTGTGCCACGTAGAAAGAGACGCCCCATCCCGCCGCTACGATGAAGAAGAGGGCCATAGCGGAGTTTCGTGCGACCACATTGAACTCCCGTGGGGAGCTGTCAGGAAGTCTGGAAATTCTGACTTTTCGAGCGTAGTTCCACAGTGGATAGTCGAGCATGAGTGCAAGGAGCGCTTTGGAGGCATCTACGGGAAGCGACCTCGAGTCGGGCATCCACGTTGGCGTGATAGCCAGCCCAGGCTCGAAGACGAGGGTTACGATGCGGAGAAGGCTAGGAATGATGAGTGCCAGGAGCGTGGCTCCGGCGAAGGAGAGCCATTTGCCGAGCTCTTTGTCAGAAGCTCCGATTTTGAGCAGCAGCAGCCCTCCGAGTATCTTGGCCGGCGTTCCAAGGAAGAGGAACGCCCCCGTGTCCAGAGTGGGCAGCCCCCCCAGGGCTCCAGCTCCAACGGCCAGCACGGGCAAGAGAAGAACCCACGAACCGGGAGTCTTGTACCCGAGTCTTGAGAAGCCCTGGCGGCAGAACTCCAGCAGCACGACGTTGGAAACCGAGCGCATGATGAGCTTTCCGGCCAAGACAAGATTGTCTGAGTCGGTCAGCCCTCCAGCGAGCATGTCAACGAAGGCTTCGGCGGATTGGAGTGCGAGGTAGGCAGTTAGCCAGCCCCATGCCATTCCTTTCCAGCGTATCTGGCCCAAGGAGCGGGATGCCAGGCCGGCGAGGGTGAACGCCAGCCCGGTTACCGCCAGAACAAAGTCCGATTCTTCGGCCAGGAAGTTTGCGACCCTCTCCAACATGCAGATCCCCTCGGCCCTTAGGGCCGTCTGCGAATGCTCTAACTTCAACACAAGTAATGCGGCTGACCCTACTTCCGTACAGGAGGCACTGTCAACAGCAAAATAGAGGGATAGCCTCTGAAGCGCCCCTTGACTTCGTTCCCATTGCCTTCTAAGGATAAGGCTGCGAGGGCGCCCTCTGGTTCCGGTTGCGCCCTGCGGGGCCAAGCGGGGGGCGTGGGCGAATCAAGTTCAGGAGGCAGCAGGTGGGAAGGGCGCTGGTAATAACGCCTAGGCGAGCCGAGGCCGAGGCCATTCGGGTCAGCTTGAGCGGCGAGGCAACGGTCGATGTGCAGGAGGCTCCCCACGCCGAGACGGGGCCCCAGGCCCACTACGATTTTGTTTTCGTGGACACGCAGTTTCTGCCCACGCTGGCCCGAGCCAACGGCAGCGGGTTGCCTGAGGTGAAGGGAGCGCTGAGGCAATTGGCGCACTTGTATCCGAGCGCAGAGGTGCTTGTGCTGGCGCCTCCCGAGCGTCTGCGTGAGGCGGTAGAGGCGGTGAAACTTGGGGCAGCCAATTACCTGACCTTTCCGATTAATGCAGACGAGGTCAGGTATGTTCTCGACAGCCTTAAGGAGCATGTACGTTTTCACTCTGAGCTTGCGTATCTGAGAGACCGGTTCTGGAAGACGGAGTCTATAGATTTTATACGAAGTAATCACGAGGAGATGAAGGCTGTATTCGAGAAGATAAGGGCGGTGGCGCCTACACGAACCACGGTGTTACTGTTGGGCGAGACGGGGACGGGCAAGGGGGTGATGGCGAGGCTGATACATCGCCACTCGAACAGGGCCGATCGGCAGTTTCTCTCAGTGCATTGCGGGGCCATTCCCGAGGCGCTGCTGGAGAGCGAGTTGTTCGGGTATGAGAAGGGGGCATTCACGGGGGCTACCAGGCGGAAGCTGGGCAAGTTTGAGGTAGCCCACGGCGGCACCCTTTTTCTGGATGAAGTGGGGACCATGTCTCACGGCATCCAGGTGAAGCTGTTGCAGATTCTTCAGGACCGGAGTTTCCAGAGGCTGGGCGGGACGGCGACGGTTACGACGGACGTGCGCATCATCGCTGCCACGAACGACGATTTGGAGGGCCGCAAGGGTGACGGCTCGTTCAGGAGCGATCTCTACTACCGATTGAGCGTCTTCCCCATCAGTATTCCCCCGCTTCGAGAGCGGATAATGGATCTTCCGGTTCTTGTGGAGCGCATGCTGAAGAAGCTCAACGACAACGATGTGAAAGAAATAGAGGGGGTGCATCCCCGGGTAATGGAGGCCTTCATGCAATACTCCTGGCCCGGGAACATACGGGAGTTGGAGAACCTGATTGAGCGGGCGTTCATTCTGGAACAGGGGAATCTTATATCTCCTACGAGTGTTCCCAGCGAGATCATGGGAACAAGGCCTGGGGCGGCGCCGGTGTACATCGACACTACTTTGCCGCTTGGCGAGGTGAGGCGGCGTGCTGCCGACGAGATGGAGCGGCGATATTTGCGCCAGATGTTGGCGGAGCAGGCTGGCAGTATCAAGAGCAGTGCCAAGTCGGCCGGGATAACGGAGCGTCAGCTACACAAACTGATGCAGAAACATCGACTTCGAAAGGAGGAGTTTCGGGGCGGGGGCCAGCGCCAACCGAAAACCGGAACTCCCGATTCTCAAAACGACTGACTAGGAACTGGCAGTTCCGATAGACTCAACTGGCTTACGTGAGCCATACAGCGCTGTTAGCGGTGCAATCACGGGGTCAGTTCGGGAGTGTGTGGCCAACAGGAACCCTCAGTTCCGATTCGTGCCTCAAACCGACCCGATTGCGCCCTCCTGACATCGGCACGGTGTTTGCAATTCTATGTTGCCGGATTCACCGTGCCGGGAACGGTGTGGGCACGGACAGGCTTATGGAGGGCCCAAGGTACAATGCCAAACGAATTCAAGACCCTTTTCGAGGCGGGTGTTCGATCGGAGCCCATGGTAGACGAGGCGGAGCCTCCAGGTTCAGGGGGCCACGGTCCGAGCGGCTGGGCTTCTGGCTGCACGGGTCTGGCCATTCAGGGCGATCTCGCCCTTAACCAGAAAGTAACACATTTAGAGTTTCGCAAGGCGACGCGGTTTTCTGTTTCGGCGCACAGTGCTGCTGTAGGGCGTTCTCTGTTCGGGGCGACCTTGCAGGAGTGGAACGACTGGCGTTGGCAGGTTGCCCATCGAGTGAGGTCGGCAGCGCAGTTGTCGAAGTTGTTGGACCTGACCGAGGATGAGCGACAGGCGCTGGAGCAGGGTGGGCCGTCGTTGCCGTTGGCCATCACCCCTTACTATGCCTCGCTGCTGCTGGGGCAAGGGGCCGAGGCCATACGCAAGGCGGTGGTGCCGGCCACTGCCGAGTTCACGCTGAGCAGGGGCGAGGCCGTTGACCCGCTTGGTGAGGAGGCCGACTCGCCTGTTGAGGGCCTTGTGCATCGATATCCTGACCGGGTGCTCTTTCTTGTGACGGACTTCTGCTCTACCAACTGCCGTTACTGCACCAGGTCCAGGGTTGTGTCCCAGGGGCACGGCGAAGGAAGCCGTGACCGGTGGGAGCGATGCATCCAGTACATCTCTCAGCACAGCGAAATTAGAGACGTTCTCATTTCGGGTGGTGATCCTCTGACCATGTCCGATGAGCGAATCGAGTGGCTGCTCATGCGACTGAGGGCCATTCCGCATGTGGAGTTCATCCGCATGGGCACCAAGGTGCCGGCAGTATTGCCTCAGCGCATCACTCCGACGCTTTGCAGGATGCTCAAGAAGTACCATCCACTCTGGCTTAGCCTTCACTTCATGCACCCGGCGGAGTTGACTCCTGAGACCATTCAGGCGTGCAACCGCCTTGCTGATGCGGGAATCCCGTTGGGGAGCCAGACCGTGCTGCTCAAGGGTGTGAACGACAATGTGGAGACCATGACTACGCTGGTTCGGGGCCTTCTGCGTTGCCGAGTGAAGCCCTACTACCTCTATCAGTGCGACCCTATTGCGGGGTCTGCCCATTTTAGAACTCCTGTATCCAAGGGGATTGAAATCATTCGAGGTTTGCGCGGCCACACCACAGGCTACGCAGTGCCCTCTTATGTTATTGATGCCCCTGGGGGCGGCGGGAAGATTCCCGTGGGCCCGGACTATGTTCTGGGGCACGCCGATGGGGACTTGCTTCTGACCAACTACAAAGGCGGCACCTACCGCTATCCGGACCTGGTGGAATAGCCAACGAGGGTATTCCCAGGCCCTGGGGCGGTTGCGGTGCAGGGCATTTGCTTACCATATGTACTACTGTTCGGCGCCTGAGGTTACCATGAAAATCGGTCTGACATTTGACCTTAAAGACGACTACATAGCAGCAGGTCTGAGTTACGAAGAGGCAGCGGAGTTTGATGGAGTTGCTACGATAGATGCGATAGAAGGTGCTTTAAGGGCCTTGGGATACGAGGTGGAGCGGGTGGGGCATCTGCATGCGCTGGCACAGGCCCTTGTGGCTGGGCGGCGCTGGGACCTGGTCTTCAACATTGCCGAGGGGCTCTACGGCTATGCCAGGGAGTCCCAGGTGCCTGCGCTGCTTGATGGGTATGGGGTTCCGTACACCTTTTCAGACCCCATGGTTTTGTCTTTGTGCCTGCACAAGGGCATGACGAAGCGGGTGGCCGCATCGATGGGGGTTCGGACGCCGAACTTCTATCTGGTTGAGGCGGCCGGGGACATTGCCTCGGTTTCCTTGGAGTTTCCCCTATTCTGCAAGCCCGTGGCCGAGGGGACATCCAAGGGTGTGACCTCGCTATCTTTTGTGCGGGACTATCTGGAGTTGGAGGCCGCATGCTTGCAGTTGCTGGAGCGTTTCAGGCAGCCGGTGCTGGTGGAAGAGTACCTTCCAGGTCGTGAGTTCACGGTGGGCATAGTGGGCACGGGTGAGGCAGCAAGGGCATTAGGGGCCATGGAGGTGGTTGCAATGAACGAGGGAGTAGGGGCGGGCTACTCTTTCGAGAACAAGCAGAGTTATCACGACAGGGTTCGTTATCTGCTGGCCACAGATGGCGAAGGTGAAGCAGCGGTGGCAGAGGCGCTCAAGGCTTGGCGGGTTCTGGGGTGCCGGGACGGCGGGCGTGTGGACATAAGGATGGACCGTTACGGGCAGGCAAGCTTCATTGAGGTGAACCCTCTGGCGGGCCTCCACCCCGTTGATTCCGATATTGTTATTCTGTGCAGGCTGCTTGGCGTGTCGTATATAGAGCTTATTAAGAATATTGTAGATTCTGCTTTTGAACGAATAGCGGCGAATCCGGCACCGGACGCGATCTGGTTTGGGGGCGGCGTGGGGCGTGATAGTGGCAACCATTGTGCCGCCCATGGCCCTGTGGGCGTTGCCGTCGGGAAGAGTGGGGCTAGTCACGGTGTGACCAGTGAGGATGAGGAGCAGGCTCCCATGATGCTCGTGCTCCACAGTGAGGTTTCGCCCGAGTCGGCCCCTGATGAGCAGGACACCATGGAGGAGGCTCGTTACGCGGAGGAGTTGGGGCGGGTGCTGGGGTACAGGGTGCAGAAGGTACCCTTCACGGCCGATATCACGGGGATGCGCCGGCGTCTCGATGCCCTGGCCCCCAAGGTGGTCTTCAACCTTGCCGAGTCTATCGCCGACAGTTGTCGCATAATAGAGCTGGCGCCGGCCATTCTGGAGGAGGTGGGTCTGCCTTATACCGGTAACAGCGCCGAGGCGACCTTCTGCACTGCCAGCAAGGTTGTGGCCAAGCGGATGATGTCACTAGCGGGGGTTCCAACGGCGCCATGGGCCCATGAACCCGACCTGCTCACCGGTCAACTGCTTTTCCCTGGTCCATACATAGTCAAGTACGTATGGGAACACGCATCTATTGGTTTAGGAGAGGGTAGTGTGGTTGACGATGTGCTTGATGCTCAAAAGAGGGTTGGCGCGCTGAAAAACATCAAGTCTGGCGAGCTGTTTATTGAGCAATATATTGATGGCAGGGAATTCAACGTATCTCTTCTAGCGTCTGGAACCGGAGTCGACGTTATGCCTGTTGCTGAGATACTCTTCACAGGCTACCCCGAGGGGCGCCCAAAGATTGTGGACTATGCTGCAAAATGGGACGATGACTCCCAAGAGTCTCGGGCTACGGTGCGCAGTTTCGACTTCGGGCCGGCGGACTCCGCACTGCTGAAGCAGCTCGAAGATATCGCTCGTAAGTGCTGGGATCTGTTCGGACTTGGTGGCTACGCAAGGGTCGACTTCCGAGTGGACGGGGCGGGGAATCCCTTCGTCTTGGAAGTCAACACCAACCCCTGCCTCTCTCCCGATGCTGGCTTCATGGCGGCTTGCGCAGCGGGCGGATTTCCGCCGGAAGTTGTTATGAGACGCATTGTAGAACATGCAGAAAAACGTTTTAGCAAGTGAGGACCATATGAATCTTCAGTTTCGAACTGATGTTACGGCCGGTGATGTCTCCCTGGTGGGGTATATCGTTCGCTCCACAGGCAACTTCTCCGAATCCGAGATCGAGATAGCCATGGAACTGGTGCAGGAGCGCCTTGATAAGGGCCCCGAGAGCGGTTACCACTTCGTCTTCGCCGAGCTGGACGGGAGGTTGGTCTCCTATACCTGTTTCGGCCCCGTGCCCGCCACCAAGAGCAGTTTCGACCTCTACTGGATTGCCACCCTCAAGGAGATGCACGGGCGTGGCGTCGGAAGAGCCGTGCAGGCCGAAGCCGAGCGCATCATCGCATCCATGGGGGGCACCCATGTCTGGATTGAGACATCATCCAGAGATGACTACAAGTTGACGCGAGAGTTCTATATAAGAACTGGGGCACGAATAGCGGCGATTCTGGAGGATTTCTATTCTATTGGCGATTCGAAGTATATTTTCGTAAAGAAGCTGTAGAGGGCGGTACTGCTAATCTGACCGAGACCGCCTGATGCGGGGTGCACAGGCTCACGAAACCAGGACGAATCGTGGTGGGTCAACGGCGATTTGGGGATTCTGGCAGGGTCACTGCTGCAGCCTGACATGGCGCCCAATCCAGTAGGCCGTTCTGAAGTCCACGCCAGGCAGCAGGTTGGCACCGTTGCCCTCCCGGTTGGGCTTGTATGGGTTGGAGCGCCAGTGGAAGTTGCTGGGACCAAGAATCTTCCACGGGATGGGAGCATCGGCAACCAGGTCACCGTTGCGTCCTACACACCCGAGCAACGTGATCTCCGTCCCGTCAATGCCGACACAGTTCGGGTTCTCCAACTTGGGATTCTCCTCGTCGCAGACCGCATCGGGACAGTTCACGATGCCGAAATCCCAATAGGGGGGCGCAGCAAAGTCCAGAAGAGTCTTCAGCCCACGCTCAACCGCGTCAGGGTCGTGAGCAGAAGTGCCAGGGCCCCACGCGCTGTGGTTGGCCATGGCAGCGGAGTATACGAAGTCGTAGTAACTATACCCTATCTCCGAAGGCTGCCTCTCTTTACCCGGTCGGTCATATAGCTCTCTCTTTATTGCCATTCTAAGGGTGGCCCGAGCCGCTTCATCCTGAACATACCGCATGGCCAGCCAGGCTCCCGAAAATGCCATGTTGTAGTTTGAATAGTTAGAGCCGACTCCCATATCAACCAGCATCATGCTGTTGAGACAAATCCCAGGAAGGTCTCGTTCCTTAATCAACTGCTCATTTAGGTAGTCGTTTACCTCCTGATCCTCGGAAACATATGCGTAAGCAGCTACTATACCAAGTGCCATAATGGCGTGAAATCCATTTTGTATTACCTTGTTGTAAACGGTGCCATCGATATTGTGTTCGTTCAGGTAGCCATGTAGGGTTGTGCGCCCGTCGGCGTCGGGTACCTCAAGGTCGTAGCCCGAAGGGCGCACAACCATGAGAGCCTTGGCCAAAGCCTTAGCGTTGCCCTTCATGCGCACCTTGATAGCCTCATCGAAGCTGTCATCTTCCTTAATCACCTCCCATGCTGCACCCATCCCCGCTGCCCAACCAATCAGCATGTCCCTGCTGATGGAGTCCTCCCAGATAAGGTCCGGGTGCTTGCCAGAGTTGTCCCCTCGCCAGGCACCGTTGTTCTTCACCGTGGGGAGAGGATTGCCCTCGCCGTCAAAGAGGGGGAGAATCTCGTAGCCGCCATTCTCGGACCATTTCTTCATGCCAAGCCCCCTGGCGATGACCCCCTCTACCCCCGTAATCTCCTGGGCAATATGAAGGGTCTCCAGGGCCCGCTTCAACTGCTGCCGCGCGACATCAACCTCTTCTTGAGGGTAGCCCTGGTCTCGCAGCGTGGCGTACCGGAAGGCGTCGGCGACGATGCCCAGGCCGGCGTAGAGGCCGGCCACCTTGTGGTTCGTTGTTATAGTATCGATAGACTCTTTGCCTGCGAAGCCCTTGAAATCCCAGCCTTTCTTGCTCTTCAAAAACTCCTCAATCGCTGCCCTGTCCTCCGTTGCCGAGAGGTCGATGGTGACGTCGGTGTTGACGCCAAAGGTGATGGCGTTGAAGAGGTGGAACTGCCGGTCGTAGTTGAACGCCTTCTTCTCCAATTCCAGGTCAAAGCCGGGCTGACAGGGGCCAGGCAGAAGGTTGTTGAAGTCGTAGGGGCAGGCGGGCGGCAGGTCTGCCTCAGCCCCGTCGTTGCCCGGTTCATCCTTCTCTCCGGCACTATCCGTCCCCAGGTCTTCGGGGGCGGTTTCCGGCGAAGTGTCCGTGCCCGAAGCGGTGTCTTCAGCTTTGGACGAGGAGCCACTGGAGCAACCCAGAGCAATGATCATGACGATTATAAGTGTGGTGCTTCGATTCACTTTCCCCTCCAAATTAATGTATGATCAATCTCCCTGAGCCTCCAGGGCCTCCATCTCGGCGCAGAGGCGGTCCATCATGGCGAATGCCAGCTCGTACGGCTGCCCCTTGGAGAGGTCGATGCCCGTGAGCGCCAGCAGTTCAACCGGGGGCAGCGACCCACCCGCCTGAAGCATTTTGATGTAGCCTTGCAGCAGAGATTTATCGCCCCCGACTATGCGCTCTGCAAGACTGGCAGCTGCGACGAAACTGGTTGTGTACTGGAACATATAAAAATTATAGTAAAAATGAGGGATAAACGACCACTCGACCTGGTACAGTTCGTCGATAGTGGTTACCCCTTGCGCATGACCATAGTAGTCTCGCAGCAGCTCCAGATACATGGTGTTCAACATAGAGGCCGTGGGTGGCTCTCCCTGCTCCACCAATCCGTGCAAGGCCAACTCGAACTCGGCCAGCATCGCCTGCCGGAAAACCGTGGTACGGAAGCCCTCAAGGGCCTGACCAAGGAGGTAGCGTCGGAAGGCCGGAGGCTGGTCCTGGCCAAGAAGGTGCATCCTCAAGAGGTTCTCGTTGAGGGTCGAGGCTACTTCTGCCACGAAGGTTGGGTAGTGGGCCTTGGGGTAGGGCTGGTTGGTGTTACTGAACCAGGAGTGGAGTGCGTGCCCGAACTCGTGAGCCAGTGTGCTCATGGAGCTGTAGTCCTGTGTGTAGTTCATCAGGACGTAGGGGTGGACGTCGTAGGCATCCCCGCTTGAGTAGGCCCCCGACCGCTTGCCCGGCGTGGGGTAGACGTCGGTCCAGTTGCCGAAGAGCCCCTGTCTCAAGGCCGTAACATAGTCGCCTCCAAGGGGCGTCAAGGCATCCACCACCGTCACCATGGCCTCCTCGTAGGGAATCCGTCGAGTGGCATCCGAAGAGAGCGTGGCGTACTGGTCGTGGTATTTGAGAATCGGTACCCCCAGGGAGCGCTTTCTGGCGCCAAGATACTTCCACAGTGAAGGAATACCCTTACGGATCTGAGCTATCATGTTGTGATAGATCTGGGTTGGTACCTGCGACGCGTCCAGCGCTGCCTCAAGATCTGATCCGTAACCCCTTGCTTTGGCTTGGAATCTGTCCGCATGAAGCTTGGCACCGAGCAGGCCGGCGAAGGTCTCTTGGAAGGTAGCGTACTGTTTCCAGAAAGTGGTGAACATCAGTTCCCGGTCGGTGCGATCGGGGGAACTGCGCAGGGCGGTGAATGTTGAAGGTGTCAGAGTGTGGGTCTCGCCGTTTCCCAGGGTTACGGTGGGGTAGGGGAAGTTGACCGTGACCAGCGTTTGGAAGACGGAGTATGGGCTCTGGGCCAGGTCTCCCGTCTGGGCCATGACCTGTTCGACCTCCTCGGAGCGGGTGTGCAGCGCCAGGCGGATGGTATTTCTCAGGAACTCCGAAAACTCAGCGAAGGCAGGCAAAGAGCTCCACTGCTGGAGCTTGTTCATAGGGATCTTCAGAAGCTCGGGGTGCATGAAGGCCATGGCGGCATCAAGCCTTGTGCCCAACTGACCAACCTTGTCGTACATCTGGTGGGCTTCCGGCACCCTCATGTCCTGGTGGTAGAGCCGTGAAGCGTATGAGTGCAGCCTTCCAAAGCGGCGCAGCACTTCGAAGCGGAATCTCAGTGCGTCAGCCAGCGATGCGGGGCTCTCCCCCATACGCCCACGGAAGACGCCCAGCAGTTCCACGGCTTCGTTGAGCCAGGTCCACTCGCTCTCAAGGGCCTGCTGGGTGGAATAGAGGTTCTCCAGGTTCCACCGATGGGCCTCTGGTACTTCGTTTCGCTCACGCACAAGACTCATTAGACCCTCCGCACCCTGCCTGAATACCACGTTGAGCTTTGCGATTCCATGAAACAAGCAATCCGGGTGCTGCTGCATGGTGCCGAAGCGATGCCATAGCCTGGGCTTCAGATGGTCTTGTTCAGTGGGGCCCTGCCGCATTTCTCCAGAAGAAGCAGGTCGGCCAGCACCAGTGCTACAGCCGCCTCGACCACCACGGGCATTCTCAGTGCAAAGCAGGCGTCGTGCCTTCCTTCTATCGTGACCGTGCTCCATTCCCCCGTCCTGAGGTCGAAGGTTGGCTGGGGGATGGCTATGGAGGCAGGGGGCCGAACAGCGATCCTCATGGTCAGGGGGTTCCCGTTTGTAAGGCCACCATTTACGCCACCGGCGTTGTTGGTCAAGGTTCTACCATCGCTGCTGTCGTAGAGGTCGTTGAACTGTTGGCCAGACATGAGCGCTGCAGCAAAGCCCGAGCCGAACTCCACCCCTTTCACCCCGGGGATGGAGAAGAGAGCGTGGGCCAGAAGGGACTCCACAGAGTCGAACCAGGGCTCGCCAAGCGCTGGAGGCAAGCCATTGACGGTGCATGATATCATCCCGCCCAGAGAGTCCCCCCTGCTCACAGCCTGGGCCAGTCGCTCGGAGTAGTCTGCATGGCCGCCGATCTCATCGATGGTTGCGCTCACCTTTGCAGGGTACAAGAGCTTCCCCGCAACTACCCCGGCCAACACCAGGGCCGCCGTCATTCGCCCGGAGTTCGCCCCCCCGCCCCTGTAGTCGTTCCATCCCCCGCTGCGCCAGTGGGAGACCAGATCGGCGTGGCCCGGCCTTGGGGTATAGCGGATCTTGTCGTAGACCTCACTGCGGACATCCCGATTCTCCAGACGCAGCACCAGCGGCTCGCCCGTGGTATGCCCCTCAAAGAGCCCCGAGTCGATATGCAGCAGGTCTGGCTCTTGACGGGCCGTGGTGCCTTTGTGCGACCCTCGACGCCGCTCCAGGGCCCCCTGGAAGTCATGGGCGCTCAGAGGAATCCCCGGCACTACTCCATCGATGAGCACGCCCACGCAAGGGCCGTGCGACGCACCAAAGATGGTTACTCTAAAGAGGCGCCCCAGCGTGTTCATCGTACCGTACCCCCAAAATGACCCGACCAAATGGCTTCTGGTCTGGATAACCCTTTGGAGCAACTTTGGCACTTAGAATCGCCACTCTCAAGCGTGAAAGCTCTGCGGGCCAGGGCAATCGCATCTACACGGCTGCTGGGGGGATGGAGATATCTGAGCAGCCGTGTAGGGTGGTGCCAAGACCCGCCGGCAGCCTCCGGGGAGGTGGACCCCTAGAGCACCGAACAGGTTAACTCCTGTCGCCAGCCTGCGCCCCGTTCCCAGGCGGTTTGTCGCTCGGAATCGCCGTGGCTCTACCACGACTCATCCTCGCTTCGTCCGCCTGAAAACGCTGCATCAGGCGGGCTCGGTCCGTTTACCTGATCGGCGCTCGAGGGAGGGCTGGCGCCGATCCTGGCTGGTGGGCCGTCTCTACGTGTCCGATCAGGATTTGACGTCCGGGACCAGTTGGGAGTTGGCACGGAGTTTGA
>CAZQHM010000049.1:0-33979 GCA_964593355.1 uncultured Myxococcales bacterium | reverse complement strand
TGCTGGTCCGGGTGGTATCGATGTTGGTGAAGATGAGCGGGGCTGGAGGCTAGGGTTTTCGGCGACGCCGACGGCGACGTCAACGGCAACGGCGACGAAGGAGCAGACGCACCACGGGAAAACGTACACGGAAGGCAATAGATTCTTTGCTTTACACGCTCCTAGAAACAGGCTGTGCTTGATGATGAGGCTGTTGGGCGCAGGAGGCAGGAACCCTGTCAGTTGGCGGGCTGCTCGGCAGGCTTCTCTTCGGGCTTCGCCTCGGGGGCAGCGGGCTGCTCAGCAGGCTTCTCTTCGGGCTTGGCCTCAGGGGCTGCGGGCTGCTCAGCAGGCTTCTCTTCGGGCTTGGCCTCTTCAGGCTTAGCCTCTTCGGGCTTGGCTTCTTCCCCACTCTCTTCAGCGGCCGCCTGCTCTTCTTCGAAGGCTTTGGCTACCTGCTTGGAGAGTTCCTCTTCCTCTGTTACGAGGTCGGGGTCGGAGCCAATCTTCCCGCCGCTCATGTGCAGCGCCAGGCCCACCGAGAGCAGCATGAAGAGGCCGGCCATAACGCCAGTCAGCCTTGTCAGGAATGTGGCAGCTCCGCGACCGCCGAACACGGAGGAGGAGCCGCCGCCGAGGGCAACACCCATTCCGCCGCCCTTGCCGGCCTGGAGAAGAACCACAAGTATCAGGAAGAGGCATGCAATAACATAAACGATTACAAGAATTGCACCCAGCACGGGAACCTCCAAATATTACACGCAGGACTTAACAATCGCCACGAAGGACGCTGCATCTAGACTGGCGCCGCCAACAAGAGCCCCATCTACGTTGGGCACCCTCATCAACTCACCGGCATTGGACGGCTTGACGCTGCCACCATACTGGATGATGACCTGCTCAGCGCTGCCAGCGTCGAAGCGGTCAGCCAGCCAATTCCTTAGCCAGGAATGCACTTCAGCGACCTGTTCCGGTTGGGCGGTAACACCTGTTCCGATGGCCCAGACCGGTTCGTAGGCGAGGACCATACCCGCCACCTGCCCTGCGGTCAAGTCTTTTAAGCCTCCAGCCATTTGTTTGGCCAGCACACTGAATGTCTCCCCAGCCTCTCTCTGAGCCAGTGTTTCGCCTATGCAGAGGATGGGGATGATGCCGTTGTCAAGCAGGGCCCGGACCTTTCGGTTGGCCCCCTCGTCGGTCTCGCCAAAGTACTGGCGACGCTCACTGTGTGCCACCACGGCGTACTTGATTCCCAGACCCGGGAGCATAGAAGCCGAGATCTCGCCGGTGAAGGCTCCGAAGCCGCCGTCGTGGATGTTCTGAACGCCAACGCCGATGTTTGATTCGGCAAGGCGCTTGGCAACGGGCTCCACGAAGAGCGCCGGGGGTACAACGGCGACGTCGACGTTGCGGACCATAGCCAGCAACCTTTTGAGCTCAGACACCAGCTCAATAGCTTCAGGCATCGTCTTATACATCTTCCAGTTACCAGCTATAAACTTCCTTCGCATCGGCTACCTCCAGTAATCCGATATTATAACAACTGCTACTCACCTAGGGCAACCAAGCCCGGAAGGGGCTTGCCCTCGATGACCAGCATGGTGCTCTCTCCGCCGTGGCTCAGGTGGCTTATGAAGGGTGCGGCACCCGAGCGCCTTATGGCCGCCAGGGAATCGGGTCCACCGACGATGCTGTAGGCGCTGCACCGGGCAATGGCCTTGCCCACCAGGGCGGTGGAGCGGTCGGCAGATGCTTCTCTGGCCACGCCCAGGGTCCCGCACCAGAATACGGTGCTGGCATCGGCGATTGCGGCAGAGAACTCTTTCACGGTTGCCTCGCCAATATCCAGCAGTGTGTTCTCCTTGGCAATCTCGTTGGCGGGAACACTTCCGGCGTGCTGTGAGGGGGCCTCGGTTTGTGCCACGGAGAAGTCTCTGGGGAGCACCAGGGTCAGAGCCTCACGTTTCTTGGCTCTGCGCAGAACCTTTTCGGCCAGGCTCAAGGATTCGCTGTCCGGTTCGGGACCCACCTTCACACCGCTGCACCAGAGCAGGGGCATGGCCACACCGCCTGCCACGCACAGGACATCTGCCTGAAGGGCCAGAGACATGAGCAGTGTGCCAACCTCTGCGATGCGCTGGCCGCCCACGAGCGCGGTCATGGGTCGCTGGGGGCGCTCGGTCAAATGGGCCAGTCCCGCCAGTTCTTTCTCAACCAGCAGTCCGACTCCCCGCTCACGAAGGAACCGGGGAACGCCCAGGCTGGATGCATGGGGGAGGCTCATTGATGCGAAGCCATCATTAACAAAAATGTCGGCCAGCCCAGCCAGCATCCTGGCAAAGCTGTCATCGTTGTTGACCTCGCCGGGGTTGAAGCGGAGGTTCTCGAGGAAGAGGATATGCCCCTCTTTCATGCTGTTGGCCTGATGGCGGGGGCCGTCACCCACGGGCTCCTCCGAGAAGACAAGTTGGTCGTCCCGGGCCTCGATAAGCTCTGCCAGACGTGCGGCAAGGGGCTCCAGGCTCCAACGAGGCTCTTTGCGCCCCCGGGGCCTGCCGACACCGCTGGCCAAAACAATCCTGGCCTCTCGCTTGCGCAACTCACTAATCGTCGGCAGGAGGGCCACCAGGGCCTCGTCACCAACGATGGTTCCGTCTTCGTCCATCACCGAGTCCAGGTCGACTCGCAGCAGTACCCGCCGCCCCTCAACCTGCAAGTCCTTCAAACCCTTGAATGAAGCCATATCGTGCTCCTACACCAACGCGCCGCGGCATCGTAGTTTGGCCGCCTCTGTGCGTCAACGCAATAATGCTGCCGAGAGACGGGAATGCCCGGGATGGGGGACCCAACGGGGGGCCTGGGAGTTCGAAGGGGCGTTGGGGCCACGGGAGCGGGCTCTAATCACTTTCATTTGGGGAACCGGGGTGCTATCTTTTCGCCACTGGACCCCGGCGTCTGCCGGGGCTGGCTGAACCGGCCGCCTGTGCAACTGGTGCATCTTCCGGGCCGCCCTCGATATGCCCTGTTGCTGTGGGTTGTGGAGGCGTTTCGGTGCTGCAGGCCTGGCAGTGCCGCAGTGCAAGGGAGGGTGCTCTTTGCCGGAGGATCGAAGGCTTCACGTCTGCCTTGGTTCCGAGTGCAACAACAACTGTCTCTTCTGTATGGAGGAGGAGCGGGGGAAGCGCCGGAACAAGTTGGGACGGGTAGACACCCAAACCGTGATTGCTATGCTCTCCAGCCAGCAGCAGCGGGATGAGGTGATGTTCACCGCTGGCGAACCAACCCTCAGACCAGACCTGCCCCTCCTCATCCGAAAGAGCAAAGAGTTGGGCTACCGCCGCATCGGTATGATCAGCAATGGCCGCCGGTTCGCCTACGCCTCCTACCTTAACGAGCTGCTCGATGCAGGCTTACAATTCCTCATTGTCTCAATCCATGGCCCCGATGCTGCAACGCACGATGGCCTCACCCGTACGCCAGGCAGCTTCCAAAACGTTGCGCTGGGGCTGGCGAACATCAAGGCAGCTCGAGATGGAGGGCGAAAGCTCAGGTTTTCTACCTCCACTGTGCTGAATAAGAGAAACCTGGGGAATCTGGCTGCACACTTGGAGTTTCTCGCAACCTTCCAGCCCGATGAAGTGGTGCTCAACGCCATTCAACCCCAGGGTAGGGGAGGGCGCTACTTCAAGCAGCTGGTGCCAACCTACACCCAGATGGTTGAGGCTGTGGCAGAAGTGGTGGAGACCTCGCAGCGGCTGGGGCTGGAGCTGCGCCTCCTGGACATCCCACCTTGCGTCACCCGCTCTCTGCCCCCCTCCACGGTGGGCTTCGTGGAGTCGCACAGCCACTACGAACCCGACGACGAAGAGGGGACCATCGAGTCGGTGCCCCTTTGGCGAAACCAGGCCCCCGAACTGCAAACCGAGGGCTCAGCCGGCTTTGCCATGGTTACAAAGGAAATTGTTGACGAGTTCCTGCGCGGATACGCTCCACAATGCGCACGCTGCCAGGCCAAAAATCAATGTGAGGGCATCTGGAGAGCCTACTCCAATGCCTACGGCTTTGCCGAGTTCGTGCCCTTCGAAACAGGGACGAGAGGTTGACCATGAGTAATGAACTGCCGGGCAAGCCGGCTATTGAGCGAGTCGATGTCAAGACTGGATTCCACTGCAACAACATGTGCCGCTTCTGTGTGCAGGGCACCAAGCGCAAAGAGTATGGTGACAAGACCACCGAAGAGGTCATGCAGACGCTCCGCGATGCCCGGGTCGATAGCGATAGCATCGTCTTTACCGGCGGCGAAGTCAGCATTCGCAAAGACTTCCTCGAGCTTGTTGCCTATGCTAAATCGTTGAATTTTCGAATTATCCAAATTCAGACGAATGGCCGTATGTTCGCCTACAAAAAATTTGTAGAGCAGACTGTTGCAGCGGGAGCGAATGAATTTTCGCCAGCATTGCATGGTCATACCGAGGAAATGCATGATTTCTTGACGAATGCTAAAGGTGCGTTCAAGCAAACATGTATGTCAATTAGAAATTTCAAGGAGTTGGGCCAGCCGGTAATAACTAATTCTGTGATAACTCGATCAAATTACCGACATTTGCCCGAATTGGCTTCCCTGCTCATTAGCCTGGGAGCGGACCAGTACCAGTTTGCCTTCGTTCACCCCTGCGGAACTGCCGAAAGCCTCTTCTATTCCACCGTCCCCCGCATGACCTTCATCGAGCCCTACGTGAAGAAGGGCCTGGCCATAGGCCTGAATCGTGGAATGGTGGCCCTCACCGAGGCTATCCCCTTCTGCTTCATGCAGGGCTTTGAGAACTGCATTGCTGAGCGCTACATGCCCAGAACGAAGATCTTTGATGCCACCTTCGTGCTTGAGGACTACACGGAGTTCCGTTGGAGAGAGGGCAAGGCCCACGGTCCGCAATGCAAGGAGTGCTCGTGGCGCTTCATGTGCGAGGGCCCGTGGCGGGAATACCCGGAACACTACGGGTGGAGCGAGTTTGTACCACGCAAAGACCCATGCCCCTGCGAGGATGATCCACAGTCCAAGGAGGCAACCTCCTGATGGACGAGAACCAGAACCTCCACGAGTCGGCGGTGAGGGAGAAGCGGATTTGGATTCGACTCAACCGCCTCTGCAACAACCGTTGTATCTTCTGCCTGGACTCGGATACCCACGACGGGACCATCGTTCCCTTCGAAGTGGTGGCCGAGGAGATGAAGCGAGGCAGGGATGATGGCGGGCAGCGCCTCATTCTCAGCGGAGGAGAGGCAACGCTGCATCCCAGGTATCTTGAGCTGCTGGCGCTGGGCAAGCAGCTTGGCTACACCTGGATCCAGACCATCACCAATGGGCGGATGTTCGCCTACCCGGCGTTTGCACAAAGAGCCCTCAAGGCTGGCCTCCAGGAAGTCACTATCTCCATGCACGGCCACAACGACGCTCTCCACGACCGCCTCGTTGGCGTACCCGGGGCCTTCAAGCAGTCCATGGCTGGCCTCAAGAACCTGCTGGGGCGCTGCATCGTCAGCGTTGACATTGTGCTCAACAAACAGAACGTTCCCCACCTCAGGGAGATCCTCAAGTTCTTCATAGACCTTGGCGTCTCCGAGTTCGACCTCCTCCACATGGTGCCCTTCGGAAGGGCCTGGACCGACCACCGGGATGAACTCTTCTACGACCCGGCCCAGGTTAGACCATACCTTGCCAGGGCCTTCGCCCTCCGCAAGCGGCACAACATCGTGCTCTGGACCAATCGCCTGCCTGCTCCCTTCCTGGAGGACGAGGAGGACCTCATCCAGGACCCCCACAAACTCCACGACGAGGTCCGAGGCCGACGTGAGATGCTCCAGGCCTACGCCGACCAGGGAACTGCCCCATGCTGCCTCGGCGACCGCTGCCAATTCTGCCCCATGGATGGGTTCTGCGCTGCCCTTGCCTCACTGCCCAAAGCGACGGGCTCCTCAGCACCTGCGTCGGCCCTGCGGCTCAACGCCCAGTCGGTCCCACTCCTCAAGAGCTTTGTAAGCGTCGGCGCTCTTGCCCATAACCCCTCCTTGGTGCTCGCTCTCCCGCCCGAATCTACCCTGGCCGACGTAGAGTCGCTCCGGCACGAGGTCACGACGGCCGGGCTCGGCCAGGCGGATATTTGGGTTGAGTTTCAGCAGCTTCCGAACTGGGAGTTGCCAGATAGCATGAATGCCAGGCTCCTCTCCCTCACCGGAGCCTCACCTGAGGCAGCGGCCCAGTTCGCCGGGCGGCCTAACGCAAGAGGGGAGCGCTGGTTCCCAATGGAAGCTGCACTGATACCACTGCTTCAAGACGAACTGCCCCTTCGCCCCGGCCTGACCCGCTGCTGGACTATTCCCCGTGAATACCTCTCAGAGTCCAAGCAGTGGGACGCATCGCCCGAAGAGCTCAGAACTATCGTTGAGAGCATGGGTAGCGTAATGGGAATGCCACTCTGCCTGGGTGGGCAGTCCTACGAGCACCCCGGCTGTGACCTGACCCTCTTTGAGGGTGATGGCACGCTCAATCTGCAGCGGTTCACAGACTGGTTTATCAAGAACAAGTATTGGGTTAAGAGTCTGCGATGTAGTGAGTGTCGACATCATGATTCTTGCTCTGGTTTGCATATTAACTATGTTCGTAATTATGGATTCAGGGTTATGACCCCCATCAAGGATGCTTGCGATGGCTAATCTGGGCTACATTCAGGTCGTCAGGACCTGCAACCAACGCTGCCGGTTCTGCTCCAACCCCGACAAAGAGGTGACGGCCTCCCTTGATGAACTCAAGGGGCGCGTTTCCGACCTTATCGAGCGGGGCTACGACGGCATTATTCTTACAGGCGGAGAACCAACTCTTTGCCCCGAACTGCCCGAACTGATTCAGTATGCTGTGGGCAGGGAGATAGCCGTCAGGATGATCACCAACGGCCAGAACAGCGCCGACCCGGAGTACGCACGGAGGCTCTACGACGCCGGCTTGCGCCACGTCCATGTCTCGGTGCACAGCAGCAATGCCAAGCTGCAAGGGTGGCTCACCGGCAAAGAGGATTCTTTCGAGTGCCTCGTGAAGACTCTGGACAATTTCTCGGCGCTCGGGGTAAATATCGATATCAATATCACTATCCAGCACTATAATGCGGATCATTTAGATAAGATAGTTAAGTGGTTGGTCAGCAAGTGGCCTAATCTGCACCATTTCGTCTTCAACAACCTCGATCCCACCAGTGACCGAGTGGCCCAGAATCCCGATTCTATCCCCAAGCTCTTTGAGCTGGAGGTCGCTCTGGCGAAGGCCCTGGCCTTCCTGCACAAGAGTGGCCGCTCGTTCAGAGTGGAGCGACTTCCGCTATGCTACATGGTTGAGTTCGCTTGGGCTTCCACCGAGACGAGGAAGATCGTCAAGAACGAGGAGCGGGTTGTGCACTTCCTGGATGAGCGTGGCACGGTTCACCAGACCACGTGGGAGCATGGCAAAGGGGCCGTCTGCAGCCACTGCAGGCTCAACCCTATCTGCGCCGGGCTCTTCGAGATTGACCGGTTCTACTCGTCGGAGGAACTCTACCCGGTCTACGTTGACCCGGAACCCATCAAGAAGAAGATCCTGGCAGACCCTGACTAACAAGCCAGCAAAGGCTTGATTCCTCTGCCCAACAGTGGAGAATCTCCCCCGTTAGTGGCCTGTGATTGCAACCCCATGAGTTGAACCATGCCCGATACCTTCTCATACGATATCTTCGCCCTCCTGCCCGTGCTCTTCTTCACCGCCAGCGCTGCCTGGGGTGACCTGAAGCCCATGATTCCTTACCTTCTGGGGCGCACCAGCTACGGAGGCGCCAGACACGGCAAGATTCCCAGGCGTTTGCAGGCCTATTGGCTGCTCATGGGACTTATCCTACTTCCTTTGGGCTATCTCTGGCTGGCCGGTGGCCTGGATTTCTTCTCCCCTGACCTCGTGGAGCAGTCTGAAGGATTGCCCTATTGGGTAGCAGTTATGCTAAATACACTGATAGCTTTCGGTATTGGCGTGGTGCTATGGGAAATGGGCCTTTGGGCAGCGGGGGATGCCAAGATATTCGCATTGTTGGCGCTTTCTGTCCCTCTTATGTGGTATAAGAACAACTACTTCAGCTATTTCCCATCTTTTGTGCTGCTATTTAATACTTTTGTTGCCCTGTTTGCTCTTCTGCTCGTCGAATTCGTCCACAGGACCAGCAGATATCTGCTGGAGACCAGGGGCCGGGTTCTTAAAACCGGCGCCGTCTCTACATGGACTGCCCTTAAGAGCAACAAGAAGAAATATATTAGTATTCTGCTGATGTTCTTGGCGATTTTCACTTTGATTCGAATTTTGCGTCACTTCGCTCAAGACAGCATTGACCAATATCTACATCTGAACAAGACGGTGGTCTTCGTGATACTTGCTATCGTCTTCCACCCCCTCGCCAGATTTGCACAGAAGAAGCCAGTGGCCATTACGGCTGTGAGTATCGTTGTCGCTTATATCCTGTATGGTGTGTTTCTGGATGAAACAGGCAAGGCCCTCTATGAACTTATAAACATTGGGTGGTTTGCCATTTCTATTATTGCCTTCAGAACCCTTTATGATGCCTACCTCAAGGCCACGGATACCGAGCAGATTCCCGTCGCCGAACTGAGGGCCGGCATGCTCCTAACCCAAGAGGAGCAGCGAGCCTTTAAGAAACGACAGCAACTCTACGAACTGAAAATTCAGAGCTTCAACCCCGATGGACTAAACCAGGGACAGGCTGAAGCCATCACTCTCTGGTGCCAGGAAAACCAGAAGGAAACTGTGGGCGTCTCCCGTACCATTCCCTTCGCACCAGCTCTCTTCATAGGCACGATTTTGACAATACTCTTCCAGGGCCTGATGATTGTGCTTTGACCCGGAGGGTGCTTTGAACAACAAGGAGATCCCGGAACAGGTGGCGGATAGCAGAGCCTCCACAGTGTTTCTTCCAGGCAGTGCCGAAGAGTGGCGCCAAGCCGGCTACACGTGGGAGTCCAGCTACCCTCTGAAGATCACCGCCCACTGCGCATCGCTCATTGGCCGGGGCCTTGCCCGGGACCCCATGGCCCTCCAGTTCGTGCCCCGAACAGAGGAGTGTCAAGGTCCGGGAATCGAAGACCCACTTGAAGAGAGCGAAGCCTCAACCATCCCTAGCCTCATCCATCGATACGGGAATCGAGTTCTCCTCATGCCCACATCGCAGTGCGCCGTCAACTGCCGCCACTGCAACAGGCGATGGAGCCGCTTCGCCCCCGTCGAGCAAACCTATGGACCCGAACTACTGGCACAATGGGTCGACTACATCCGGCGCTCCCCCGACGTGAACGATGTGCTGGTTACCGGCGGCGACCCCCTAATGCTTAGCGACCGCTCTCTGGGGGAGCTGCTCGGCGCAATAAAGCAGATTCCCCACGTCCGCTGGATTCGAGTGGGCACCAGGATGCCCACGGTGCAGCCCGCCAGAATCACCGAAAACCTCTGTCGAACCCTGGCAGACCATGCACCTGTCTACCTGCAGGTCCAGGTCAATGCCGTCGCAGAGTGCAACGAAGAGTCGTCAGCCGCCTTTGAACGCCTGGCGGCGTTCGGCATACCAACCCTCAACCAGATGGTCCTGCTGCGAAACGTCAACGACGACGTCGAGACCCTCGCCTCCATCTGCAACTGGCTGGTGGAGCGACGCTGCAGGCCCTACTACATCTTCGTGCCGGAGAGGGTAAAAGGAACCTCGCATCTCTGGGTCTCCCTCAAGCGCTCGGCAGATATAGCCGCCCGCCTCCGCAGGATGCTATCTGGCATCGCCATGCCCATTGTCGTCGTCGACACCCCCAGGGGCGGAGGTAAGGTCCCTCTTCATGCCAGTATGCTCCGAGAAGCCTCAGGCGGAGTCTGGGTCACAGACCTATGGGGCCGCCAACACTTCTTCCCCGAAGTGGGCGATGCCGAAGCCTGGGGCGAAACCACCAGGGACGACCTCACCTGATTACAAACCGCGTTACCTTAAAATGATGGGCATTACACGGCCCCTCCCTGACGGTCAGGGCGCGGAATTCTAATAGTTTGGTCGTGCTGATGCATAGTTTTGCAGCACTCCCGTCACCAGGGGGCCGCACATGCTTGTGAGGATTCGAGTCGGAAGTCTTGGCCTACCAGGCCTTCAGCAGATCAACGGCACCGTCAAGAGCATCTTCAAGGGCCCCGCCCTTCAAAAACTCCATAATATACTTCTTCGCAAGGCGAGTGCTCATCTCCGTTATTTTATCAAAGTCAACAGAGTCATCCCAATTCTTCCCCTGTACGATATTCGTCAGCACCTTGGCGGCCTCCCACACCCCCTGCTCCTTTATTAGGTCGTTGGCCCACTTGGGCAAATCTATGCCCAAACTGTTTGCCAGATAGGAGACCGTCCGTGGCAGGTTGATGCGGCCGATGTCACGGTCAGCGTGTGCCCCCTTCAGCCAACGGTCCGCAAGGTAGTCAACCTCCCGGTCAAGCTTCGATGCCTCTTTGAAATGTCTTATAATATCGTCCGGCCAAGCGATCTGGAATGCAAATTCTTCGTAGTAATTCTGCATTGCCTTGTACATGGTCTCATCGCCCAACTTAGCCCGCATCGCATCAACGAAGAGTCCCCCCTTTGCATATACAATCGCCGAGTAGTGTATGGTACTGTCAAATGCCGATACCGGCTGGTCAACTCCCATGTCCTTGCTGCCCATGAACCGGGAAAGCTGGTAAGGCAGCTCGAACTGCATGAAGTGCTGCTCCTCCCAGGCGGCCTTCCCCTTGACTTTCCCCATGTACTCCAGGGCGCTCCAATTGGCCATGGCCTCGTCCACGAAAGGATGCTTTCTGCTGTGGCTGCCTACTACGGCATTCCACCACTGGTGCGCAACCTCATGGGCAACCACGAAATCCAGGGTGTCTGTGAGCATCTTGGACTCGGGCGCCAATAGAGAGCCACCAGGGATATCCTTCAGGTACGACGAAAGGAAAAGCATCCTGGCGATGGTCACTATGCCCGGGAACTCAACGCCTCCGGCACCGCCTCGCAAGTCAGCGCCCACAACGTCCAACTCAAGATAGGGGTAGGGCCCAAACTTCTCCTCATAAAACGCCACACTCTCCATGGCAGTCTTGAGTTGCTGCTTGCCCTCCTTCTCTTCTCCTCCAAGGACCCAGGAGCGTATGATTGCACCCGACGGAGTCTTGCTCTCCGTTGGCTTCAACTCCTTGCTGCCAATGAACGTGAACTCCCGGACACCACCAGCGGCGAAGGTTCGCACTCCGTTCTGCTGGGATGTCTGGGTGCCTGTGCTGGCAACAGCGAAATCGTCGGGAAGGCGCAAGGTAACGTTGTAGTCTGCAACATCGAAGTAGGAGAAATCGCCCATCTTCTCCGCAGCCTGGGTGTCCCAGCCGCTGTCGTCGAAGGCCGAGAGTACCGGGTACCAGAGGGACATGGAGAATATGCCGCTGCTGAAGGCGAAGACCCCGTAGTCTCCCGCCCCCCCAAATGAGTCCAGCAGCATCTCAATCATGCCCGTCAGGTCGCCGGAACTGCTCTTGGCGTTCTTGATCATCCCGCGGAAATCAATGACCACCGTGATGGTTCCGCCGGCAGGAAGCGGCTGCGCCAATGGCACGACGTAATGGGTGTTGAGATCCTTGCCCTCTACTTCCTTGCCTTCTACCTCAACCTTGTCAACCTTCAACCCCTTCAGCTTCCCAGAAATCGCCTCCTGGTTAGGATAGAGATGGAAATGCAGTTCGTCCCACGGTGACTTCGAGTTGTTCACTACCAGCATCTCAGAGCGTGCCGAGTAGGTCATGAAGTCTGGGTCCAGCATCACATCGATGTTGTAGAAGGTGTTCTCGGGCACCTTGAACCCGGGCCGCATGCTCTCCGCCCGCACCTTCTCACGAAGCGCGTCTACACGAGCAGCGAAGGGCTCGGGCCCCTTTTGCTCCCCCGCTGCGACACTTTCCGCAGCACCGGCTGGAGAGCCCTCCTCGGCCTGTTCTCCCTGGGCAGCGGGCTCAGCAGGCGTCTCCGCCTTGATGGTCGTTGTCTGTTCCTGCTCAACGGGGGGCTGCTCCTTGGCACATCCCGACGCCAGAGTCATAGAGAGAAATAATGCAAATAAATATCCAAACTTCTTCATTGTTTCCTCCGATCTACAGCAAATCGAACTCTTCCTTGCCAACGTAACATATGGGGCACCGCCACTGGGGTGGAAGGGCATCAAAGGCCGTGCCCGGGGAGATGCCGGCCTCCTTGTCCCCCTCCCCAGGGTCGTATATGTAGCCGCAGTTGATGCATACATATTTATCCATGTTGTCCTCCTATACGGCAAAATACTTCGCGTCAGGATGATGAACCACGACTGCTGAGACAGAGTACTCGGGAACCATCTGACAGGTCTCCGAAAGCTCCACACCTATGGCCGAGGGCTCCAGCAGTCTAAATAGTGTCCGCTGGTCATCCAAATCCGGGCAGGCCGGGTAGCCAAAGCTGTAGCGAGATCCCCTGTAGCCCTGACGAACCAGAGCCTGGCCCTCCAGCGCCACGGTTGCTCCCGCCACATTGCCGTTGACTTGCTCACTTCTTGCCAACTCTGGGGCGATTCCCATCTCTCTGCGCATCTGCAGGTGCAGCCATTCGGCCGTCGCCTCGGCGGTCTCTACAGCCAGCCCATGCAGGTGAAGGTAGTCACGGTACCTGTTGACCCTGAACAATCGCTGCACCTCTCGTGCTACGTCCGCTCCGACCGTCACTACGAAGAGACCCAGAACGTCGCTCTCCCCAGTACCCCGCCGCCTGAAATAGTCACTGATGCAGCGGTGTGGAGCCGCACTCTGTCGGGGAAACTCGAAACGGCCGAGGGGCCGACCATCCATCTCCTCAAGGAAGGTGGTGTTCCCGTGGGCCTGGCAACGCACATAGCGGTAAACCGCCTGCGGAACCATGAGCCCGCTGCTCACCATCTCACTCTTCAGTGCTTCCAACGCAGGCCTTACCTGTTCGCGGACAAGAGTCGCGTATGCCTCTGCGGAGAGCGTGCCCCTTCGGTATCTCCACTGGCCACGAAACAGTGTCGTTTCGTTGAGCAGTGCGAACACTTCACCCAGCGGAATATTCCTTATTACTCGGGTCTCGTAAGAATCGACCACCGGAACCGGAACGGAATAGTCAACCTTTGCAGCAAAGGGTGTCTCCTCGGGCAGCATCTGCGTGCTGGTCCCAGGGGAGGGTATTGCCAGGCTCTTGGGCCATGTGGAGCGAGGCTCCGTGAGCGGATCCTCTTCCTCGCTGACTCCCACGGCGGAGCGCTCCTCGACCACAAGGGAATTCATCGCGGCAAGGCCATAGAAGGCGTCGTTGCAGTAATGGACATCCTTGCCGTAAGCGCTGCGCAGCGTGGTCTCCACGTACTCCCTGGTCAACGCCGCACCGCCCAGCAGAACCGGCACCCTGATGCCGCGCCGGGCCATCTCCTGCAGATTCTCCAACATCACCACTGTGGACTTCACCAGAAGTCCGCTCATCCCCAGCGCAGTCGCATCGTGTTGCCTTACGGCAGCGACCATTTCTTCAAGTGGAACTTTTATGCCAAGATTGACGACTTTGTATCCATTATTGGATACTATGATGTCAACCAGATTTTTACCAATATCGTGGACATCTCCCTTTACGGTAGCTATCACCAGCGTCCCGCGACTCTGACTGTCTGTTCTCTCCATATGAGGCTCAAGATGTGCTACCGCTGCCTTCATTGTCTCCGCAGACTGCAGCACGAAGGGAAGCTGCATCTGCCCTGCCCCGAACAGCTCCCCAACCCTCTTCATCGCCGGAATGAGCATTTCATTAATAATGGAGACCGGGGAGTTGCCCGCCTCCAGGAGGCCGTTCAGTAGCCCCTCCAGGCCGCCCCTGCTGCCGTCCACAACCGCCTTCTGCAAGCGCTCTTCCGCTGATAGAGGCGTGGTCGACGCTACGCCAATGTCGGAGCCTGCCTCCCCCACATCTTCGCCATCAAAGAGGGCCATGTACCTCATCAGCGGATCGCCGTTGCTCCGGTCGTTGAGCAGCAGTGCTGTGGCGGCATCGAGGCGCTCTTTGCCGATTCGATACACCGGGAGAATTCCCCTGGCGTTGACAATGGCGGCGTCGAGACCACGTTCAATGGCCAGGTGGAGAAAGACGCTGTTGAGAATTCGCCTGGCTGCAGGTTTGAGGCCGAAAGAGACATTGCTGACGCCCAGGATTGTTCCCACGTTTGGGTAACGCCTCTTCAGCTCTGCCATGGCATCCAGAGTCTCAACGGCAGCGTTTCGGGTGGCGGGATCTCCGCTTCCTACGGTGAATGTTAGAAGGTCGATGAGCAGGTCTTCCGGTTTCAGGCCGTGCTCCGCTGCCAGCGCAATCATCCGTTCGGCAACCTGGAGCTTCGCCTCCCTTGTCATGGCCATACCGGCTTCGTCTATGGTCAAAGCGATGAGGGCCGCTCCGTAGGATGATGCCAGCGTTGCGATTTGGTGGAAGCGTCGCTCCCCATCCTCGAGGTTGATGGAGTTGATGAGGCAGCGACCACCATGCAGTCGAAGGGCCGCTTCGATGACCGTCGGGTCCGTGGAGTCGATGGAGAGGGGCAGTCTGATGTTGCGGGCAAGAAGAGGCACAAGGTCCGCCATGTCGGCACGTTCGTCACGGCCAACGTAGGCCACGCACACATCAAGAATGTGGGCACCGCCATGCTCCTGCTCTCGGGCGATATCCAGCATGCCCTGCAAATCGTCAGCCAGAAGCCTCTCTCTAAATGCTTTCGAGCCGTTGGCGTTGGCTCTCTCTCCCACAAGCAAAGGTGCGGGAACCTGTCTCATGCTAACCGTCTGGTAGAGGCTTGAGAGCTCCGGAGCCTGCGCCGCCAAGCGCCGCGTCAGGGGCCGCCTACCTTGGAGCCGCCGGGTGGCCGCTTGAATATGGGCTGGAGTTGTCCCGCAGCAGCCGCCCATGAGGGAAACACCATCCTCTTCAACAAATCTGACAGCCCAGTCAGCAAACTCCTCAGGCCCCAGCGGGTATACAACCTGGCCCCGGACGTTGAGAGGCAGGCCAGCGTTCGGCATGGCCATGACGGGCCCACCAAAGCTCCGGGCCAGAGCCTCGAGATGGCGCTTCATTTCGGCGGGACCCGTGGCACAATTGAGCCCCAGAATGTCTGGCTTCATAGGCGCCAGCGCCGCTACGGCCGTCTGCACATCGCTGCCCAGGAGCATGGTGCCCGTAGATTCGATGGTTATGGATACAATGACTGCAGGCATCCTTCCAGACTTGGACGCAGCATTTCTGAGAGCCAGCAGCGCACTCTTTACCTGAAGAATATCCTGGCACGTCTCGATGCAGACAGCATCGACACCACCTTCGATCAAGCCAGAAAACTGGGGTTCAAAGGCCGCAACCAGTTCAGCGAAGGAGGCGTGGCCAAGCGAGGGCAGGCGTGTGCCGGGCCCCACTGAACCAACGACGAACCTTGGGCGAGATTGGGTAGAGTATGAGTCTGCTACCTCTCGGGCCAGCAGTGCAGCCGTCAGGTTGATGTCCCGTGTCTTTTCGGCAATCCCATACTCTGCAAGGACGACCCCGTTGGCCCCGAAAGTATTTGTCTCGACGAGGTCGGCGCCGGCCTCCAGATAAGCAGCGTGGATAGACTTGATGACGTCGGGGCGACTCTCCACAAGAATTTCGTTACATCCCTCCAGGCCCCGGAAGTCAGACTCCTGAACCTCCGCCTGCTGGAGCATAGTGCCCATGGCCCCGTCGAGGAACAGCAGGCCTTCCCGAATCAAGTCCATCATCTTGTGCATTGCAGAGTCTCCCAGCGCAGGTTCCGGCGCAGGATAGCGACCATCGCCTCTCTGGGCAAGTGGCGGCCACATCCCCCAGGGCCCGCACACGCACACGCGGCGGCGATGTCTGTTGGGGTGAGATGCCTGAGGCGCCGTTAACCGTGCTGTGAAGCTTCGGCTACTCGTGGGCGAACTACACTTGTTCGCATTGAACGTTTGCCAGACAAGTACCATATGGTCGGCGAGCGCCCGTCGGGCAAGGCCGGGCGCTGTTCGGCTGCGCAGTCGTGCTTTGCACGGCGAGCACGACCGGCCAAGCCCAACGCAGCCATGCGGGAAGATCGACGGCCAGAGCGAGCCTGTTTAGTGATTGCCATATTCCCCGCCGGATCATATAGTAGCTCGGTTCTAAAGACTCGCTCTGGCTGGATGCCGATTTCTGGGGGACACGATGCATGGTACCGATCGAACGGCTACCAGCGCAGCAATCCTGTTTGGGGTTGCTTCTATAGCTCTGATAGTTGGTGGCTATCTCCACTACACTGACCACGTGGAGCGGTCTTTGGCCCTCGTGGAGGCCGATCTCACCACAATCGGTACGATGAGGAGCCGAGAGATCGAAAACTGGCGGGGTGAGCGGCTGAAGGAGATTCGGCTGATCTCCAGCGGCACCGTGGCCGAACATGTGGTCACGCAGATATCGCTTCATGGGTCGGATGTCTTGAAGTGGGAGCCCAGGGTCCGGGAGATCATCTCTGGTCGGCTGGCAGTCTGGCGCGATGCCCATGGATACCAGGACCTGTTGCTCTTCGCACCTGGAGGGAAATTGCTGCTTTCCTCAGGAGCCAAGCCATCCATTCATGTGGGGTTGGAACTCGGGGCGCTTATTCAGCGAGTGTTGACCTCTCGCTCACCTGACATAGGGGATATATATCGATGTCCGGAGTGTGGCGACGTGCATCTCGATATCGCAGCCCCCATCCTCACTGCCCAAGGCGAAGTTGCAGCGTTGTTGGTTCAAAGAATCGACCCTGGGAAACAACTCTTCCCTTTGGTGCAGGTATGGCCAACCCCGAGCGCGACGGCTGAGACTCTTCTGAGTGCGAGGCTTGGGGAGGAGGTTGTGCTCCTCAATTCCCTGCGCCACAGCGACAAGCCCCCTCTCAGTTTCAAGATTCCACTCTCCAGAGGCGAACTGCCGGCGGTTCAGGCCGCTTTGGGCACCACGGGGATTTTCCGGGGGAAGGACTATCGTGGTGTTGACGTCATGGCGGTGCTCCTGCCGGTGCCGGGCTCTACGTGGAATCTCGTGTCGAAAATCGACATGGAGGAGGTCTCAGCACCCCTGGCCAGAGAAGGTCGGCTGATTCTCCTCGTTGTGCTCTTTGGCATGTTGGCGATGGGAGCTATGGCAGTTCTGACGGTGAAGACCTCCAGGTTGAGGCTGCAGCGAAGACTTGTGGAGCTAGAGCGAAGCCGCAGGGAGCAGTTGGAGGAGATACGGGTAACCCTTTACAGCATTGGTGACGCCGTCATCGCCACCGACAGAAAAGGGGGAATCACCCGGATGAACCACGTGGCTGAGCAGCTCACAGGGTGGTTGGAGCGGGATGCCGTCGGCCGGGCTCTGAAGGATGTGTTTCGAATAGTAAATGAGGAGACGAGAGAAGAAGTTGAGAGCCCTGTCGAGCGGGTGTTGAGGGAGGGGACGGTGGTGGGTCTTGCGAACCACACAATTCTAATAGCTGCCGACGGGACCGAACGGCCCATAGCCGACAGCGGGGCGCCGATTTTCGGAGAGAGTGGGGGCATCGATGGTGTGGTCCTTGTCTTCCGCGACCAGACCAAAGAGAGAGAGGCCGAGCGATCTTTGTACAGAGAGGAGCTGAAATTCACGGCGCTCTTTCAGAATCTGAGTGCGGCCTGCCACTTGGGCGCCGTGCTCGATGACGCAGAGGAGCCCGGGGATGGTGATGCCTCTGACTATGTCATTCTTGACGTCAACCCGGCCTTCGAGGCCTTGATGGGTCTCACCCGCGTAGAGGCGGTAGGGCAACGGGCTTCGCTCGTCTTTGGTTCCTCCCCGCCACCATTCATGTCTGCCTTCTCCAATGCATCACGAGGTGCCGGGGCCCTCTCCTTCGATGCTCACGAGCCCACTCTGGAACGCCATCTCAGTGTAACAGTGGTCTCCCCCGGGGCGGGCACATTCGCTGCCCTTTACGAAGACGTCACGGAGCGAAAGACCACGGAGCAGGCCCTGGTTAGCAGCGAGGAGAAGTTTTCCAAGGCTTTCATGGCCTCGCCAGACGCCATGTTCATTACCACCGTGGCCGATGGCGTGGTGGTCGATGCCAACGTGACCGCTGAACGAATGTCCGGGTATTCTGTAGCCGAGATGATTGGGCGATCCACTGTGGAACTCGGTCTGTGGCACACTCCATCGGACCGAGAACGGTACATCGCAGAGGTTAGAGCCCGGGGTAGGGTGCACGGTTTTGACACAACCTTCCAGCATCGAGATGGCGTTCCCATTCCTGCAACGATCTCCGGCGAACTCATCAAGCTTCCACAAGGGATGTGCTTCCTCAGCGTCGTTCACGATCTTACCGAGCAGAAGCGACTGGAAGCGGCCAGGGAACGGGCAGCAAAGCGCCTGGAGGCCATGCTCCAGCTCATGGACCGGCGGGACGGCTCGGAAGAAGAACTCATTCGCTTCGCTGTAGAGAAGCTTGTTAGCATCACCGACTCATCGCTGGCATTTATCGGCCGCGTCGATGAGGCCCAGGCATCCATGCATGCGCACCTCTGGTCTGAGCAGGCCATGAAGCAGTGTTCCGTGGATGGCGCACCAACTAACTTCGATGTGCTCACGGGAGGTGCCTGGGCCGAGGCGGTCCGAAATCTCGAGTCCGTGGTCATCAACGACTTCTCGACCACCTCCGTACCGCTGAAGGGCACTCCTCAAGGCCACGCTCCTTTGACCCGCTTCATGGCCGTGCCTGCCGTCCGAAATCAGAAGGTGGCCCTGCTGGCCGGGCTGGGCAACAAGAAGGAGCCCTATGATGAGAGCGACGTTCGTGAGGCTAGGCTCTTTCTGGAAGGGCTCCACGAGATGCTCACCAGGAAGCGGGCCGAGCAGGCCCTGAAGGAGAGCGCTGAGCGCCTGCGCCAGACGGTTGTTGCTGGGGAGGTCGGGATATGGGAGTGGGATATTGGCGACAACAGCGTGATCTTCTCCGACGAATGGAAGAAGCAGATCGGGTTCGAGGCGGATGAACTCCCAAATCGATTCGAAGAGTGGCAGCAGAGGGTCCATCCTGATGACCATGACCGGGTGATTCACCTCATGGGCCGAGCATGCATCAACCCCGAAGAACGCTACATGGCCGAGTACCGCTTCCGGCACAAGGATGGCTCTTATCGCTGGATCATGGCCAGGGCCGATACCCACCTCGATGAGCAGGGGAAGCCTGACCGGATGCTGGGAGTGCACGTCGACATCACGAAGCTCAAAGAGGTTGAGGCGGCCCTCGAGGCAGAACGGGGCAATCTCCGTGCAGTAATGGACTCCGCCCCGATTCCACTCCTGGTCTTCACCGATGAGATGCGGGCAGTTCTTCTTAACGATGCTGCAAGGCAACTCCTTGGGGAACACGATTGGACCGCAGGCCTGAGCCGTTGCGGTGACATCGTTGGCTGCGTTCACCGGACTGAAGACGAGGCGGGGTGTGGACATTCCAGCTCTTGCAGCAGTTGTGACCTTAACAGAGCGATTGAAGGGGTCGCCCGTGGTGGAGAAGCCGTGGCCAACGTTGAAGCGGAGATGTCCCTCCGCAGGGGTGAGGCCACAGCGGATTACTGGTTCGTCGCAAATGTGCGTCCGCTGCAGTACGATGGGAGACAACTCGCCGTGGTCTCCTTGGCCGACATCACCGAGCGCAAGGTGGCCGAACTGGAGCTTCAAGCCAGCGAGCGGAGGCTTCGCGAACTCTATGAAGAATCGCCACTTGGCTACCACTCCCTGGACTCCTCTGGCACTATCATAGATGTCAACCCCCGTTGGTGCGAGCTGATGGGCTATGCCCGGGAGGAGGTGCTTGGACGATGGTTCGGCGACCTCCTGGCTCCTGAAGACGTTGCCCTGTTTCGATTGCGCTTCAGCGAACTCAAGGAGAGAGGTAAGCTGCGGGCCGCTGAATACCGCCTTGTACGGAAGAACGGCCGTCAGCTTGAAGTCTCCATCGACGGTCGCTTTGCCTACAATCCCGACGGCACGTTCCGACAGACACACTGCCTGCTCCGGGACGTTACCGAGGAGAGGCGAGCACAACGTGAGCAGAGACAGTTCGAGGTCATCCTCCGTCAGCAGCAGCGCCTGGAATCCATAGGCACCCTCGCCAGCGGTGTGGCTCACGAAATAAACAACCCACTTAATGTCATTCTCAATTATGCCCAACTCATCAATGATGGCGGCCTGGATGATTATCATCTGAAGGATTTTTCCGGTAATATAGTCAAGGAAAGCGAGAGGATGGCGGTAATAGTCCGGAATCTTTTGAGCTTTGCCAGACAGGAGAAAGAAACGCATAGTCCAGCCAATGTGGGTGACATTGTTGAACATACTCTGTCTTTAACCAGAACAGTTCTAAGAAAAGACAATATTAAGCTTAATGTTGATGTTGATGATGGGCTGCCCAAAGTAAAATGTCGTTCCCAGCAGATTCAGCAGGTGGTCATGAATCTGATCACGAATGCAAGGGACGCTCTAAATGAACGATTCCCTGGAATGGATGAGCGCAAACGGATAGAGGTTGGCGTTGGACTGGTTGATAAGGGCAGCGCAAGTTATGTCAGGGTCTCGGTTCGAGACTTCGGGCGGGGAATCAGGCCCGAAGTGGCCCAACGCATCTTCGACCCCTTCTTCACCACCAAGGCTCGTGACAAGGGGACGGGGCTGGGGCTCTCAATCAGTTACGGTATTGTCAAAGAACACGGTGGAGATATAACGTTCGAGTCCGTTACGGATCAGGGGAGCGTATTTCGCGTTGATCTGAGAGTTGACAACGGTTGGCGGCTCACCTGACAGGTGAGACCATGAGGCGAGACATCGGGGGGCAACGATGGCAAGAGTGTTGATCGTGGATGATGAAGAGGGAATCAGAAGGACCATTGCCTTCTTCCTCATGAACGCCGGCCACGAGGTCCGGACGGCTGGCACCGTTCCTGACGCCATGGTTCAGTTGTCCGACGGCGAGTATGACGTCGTGCTGTCGGACATCGTAATGCCCGGTGAGGATGGCGTCCGGCTTCTGGAGCGGGTCAAGGCCGTGGCTCCACATACACAATTCGTTCTTTTCACCGGGGAACCAACGGTTGAGACAGCTACGGACGCTCTGCGTCTAGGCGCCTTCGACTACCTCTCCAAACCGGTACACAAGGATGCCGTTTGCAAGGTCGTTGACAAGGCCGCAAAGGCCCACGACCTGCTCCTCCAGAACCGACAACTGCAGGAAGAGAACGATCGGCACAGGGCTCAGTTGGAGCGCCTGGTTGAAGAGCGCACCAGCGAACTCCGGGCAACGGCAAATGAACTCAGGGCCGCCATGGAGCGGCTTGCGACGACCCTTGAGAGTACCACCCTCTCCCTCTCCATGGCCATGGAGATGAGGGACCCATACACCGCAGGCCACCAGCGTCGAGTAACCGGCCTGGCTTGTGCAATCTGGGACCGTCTGGGCCTGCCCATGGAGGCAAGAGAGGGCCTTCGTATGGCAGGGTTGCTCCATGACATTGGTAAGATTCGAGTGCCTTCCGATATCTTGAGCAAGCCCGCTGGGCTCTCCAAGGCAGAGTTTGCCCTCATCAGAGAGCACCCGGTTACGGCCTGGGAGATCCTGCAGTTGGTGGAGTTTCCTTGGCCCGTGGCGCAGATCGTGCGCCAACACCACGAGCGCATCGACGGCAATGGCTATCCCGACAATCTCACCATCAATGAGATTCTCCCCGAAGCAAGGGTGCTTGGAGTCGCCGACGTGGTTGAGGCCATGGCATCCCACCGTCCCTATCGTCCGGCACTAGGTATCGATGCGGCCCTGGACGAGATTGAGCGGGGAAAAGGAACTCTCTACTGGGAGGATGCAGTGGAGGCCTGTCTCTTCGTCTTTCGCGATGCCGAGTATCGATTCCCAGTCTGAATCGCCGCCACGAGAGTCTGTCGACGAGGGCCACTGGTCCCATCGGCCGGGGCGAGAATGAATGTCGTTGCCGCTTCATCGCCACCTCTGCTTGTGCCCCGACGCCTACTGCCCTATATTCCACCAGCCCTCTTGACATCAGTGAGAGGGAGGGCCGCCGTTTGGGACTTGCGTGTGATTGAATGGCATTGATGGAGTCGCACAGGTTTTTGGAGGTGCAGGTGCTGGCAGCATTGATAACCCCTGAAATGCTGGAGGGCTGGTGGGCTTCTCTTCAGTCTATAAACCCCTTCTGGGCTCTTGGAGTGGTCTGGGTTTTGCTGCTCCTGGCAGGCGCAGGCCTGCCCCTGTCCGAAGACATCCCACTTACCTTCACCGGCATTCTCCTTGGTATGCCCAGCGTGGACGACCACTTCGGTGGATTCTGGCCCGCTGTGGCTATCGTGGGCTTTGTCTGCTACACCTCAATTATCGCCGGCGACCTTATCGCCTACTACCTCGGTCGCAGGTACGGGCGAGGCCTCACTGGCGTCAGACCCTTCAAATGGTTTCTGACCCGGAAACGGCTCGAGAAACTCGATGGCTGGTTCAAACGCTTCGGCAACTGGACCGTCTTCTGGGGTCGCATGGTAGCCGGGGTTCGATTCGTTACCTTCTTCATGGCCGGCACAACCAGAATGCCCGTGTCGAAGTTCATCCTGTTCGACAGCCTGGCGGCTCTGGTCACAGTGCCCATATGGATTACTCTGGGCATCGTCCTTGGCGCTCACTTCGAAGAGATTCTGGCCTGGATGGGCCGCCTCAACACCGGGGTGTGGGTTGCCGTGGGCGCCCTGGCCGTTGCCCTCATTGCCTGGAAGATCTTTAGACGGAAGCAGGCCGCTTCCACGCCCGACCCATTGCCTCCCACTCCTCAAGATACTCCCTGAGCCCGGCCGCACTCTGCGCAGAGGTCAGAACCCCCAGCCTCTCCAACTCCTCCGACACTACACCGTAAGCCCTTGGCGCAAGGTCGAAGTGCGTGTAGTGAACGCTTGTTCTCCTCACCAGGAAGTCCGCAGCATCGAATACCATCTCGTTGGCCACACAATAGTGCAATTCAGCCATCACCACCGGAAGCCCGGGAAGCAACGGCTCCATCAGGGCTGGATTCTCTCTGCCAAGCTCCAGCACCTCTTGTGCCCTTGTCCCGTAGCGCTCCACAAGAAGGGCCAGAACCTCGGCTTTGGCCTGAGGGAAACTGACCGAAAGAGCCTGCGAAAAGCTCTTCACGCCCCCGCCCAATCCCCGAGCCCCCGGGAAACAACGCTCCATGGTCTCGCACGGTCTGGAAGCAAGACCAAAACGGGTTGCCAGGATCTGCTGTGCTTGATCCACGACCTTGGCGCACATCACCCTGAAGGTGGTCAGTTTGCCTCCCGCAACAACGACGAACCGCTCATGCAATGTCTCGATGCGTTCCTCTCGCGATACGTCCGATGGGTCCAATTCGGAGCCCTCGGGGGCAACCAGCGGCCTCAGCCCTGCCCATGCCGAAATGATGTCCCCAGCAGTGAGGGACTGGCCCGGGAAGTAGTGGTTCAACATCGATAGCAAGTATTCAACATCATCACTTGTGGCCAACTGCGCTGCCTGCGGGTCCGGGAAATCCGTGTCCGTCGTCCCGACGTAGGTGAACTCTCCCCACGGTACAACGAAGGAGATCCGCTTGTCACCGTGGATAGATTTCATCACCACGGCCTTGTCAACGGGCAGCCGCTTCCGGCTGAAAACCAGATGTATGCCCTTGGTCGGGCGCAGCCAGCGTCCAATGCCAGGCACCGCCATCTGCAACACGGAATCGGTCCAGGGCCCCGCTGCCAGGGCCACCGTCCTGGCAACAACCTCGAAGACTCTCCCGGAAACGCTATCCTCCACAGTCAGGATGTTCAGCGCCCCCTCCATGCGAATCCCCTTCACCCGCGTTCGGGTCAGAACCCTCGCCCCCATAGAAAATGCGTCCTGAGCTGCTTCAAGGGTCAATCTGGCATCGTCTGTGGAGCAATCGTAGTACTCTGCTGCTCCCGTCAAGCCCTCCTGTCGCAGAATCGGAACGTGACGCGCCAATTCATTCTTGCTTCGATAGGCCCTCTTTCCTGGTGTGCGGAAAGCCGCCAACATCGAGTACAACAAGGTGCCCAGACTCATGAGCAGAATTCCCGGCTTCTCGCCCTTGTAGACCGGGAAGACGAAGGGCATCGGCTTCACGAGGTGCGGTGCCAGGTTCAAGAGCTTCCAGCGCTCTACCACCGATTCGTGGACCAACCCGAATTCGTAATGCTCAAGATACCTGAGTCCGCCGTGAATCAACCGGCTGCTGCGACTGGATGTGCCCCACCCCAAATCCTTCGCCTCAAAGAGCCCAACCTTCAGCCCCCTGCCTGCGGCGTCTCTGGCTATCCCTGCACCGTTTATCCCCCCGCCCACCACGGCTATGTCCAATACCTCACCTGCCAAACCCTCAATAGCATCCCTTCGGTCCAGAATAGAAAACCTCACGATACCCTCCCTCACTACACGGCCGCTCATATATCTCGTTCCCCCCAGCAGCCGTGTACCCCGAGCCGGCCGAAGGACGAGTCGAGGGGTGGGACGAGAATGGCGAGCAGTGGTTTAGCCGTTGTCGCACCCAAAACCCGGGCTCACCACTCCCCGGCTCGGAGGCATTCCTCGCCAGAGGCACTCCATTATAGTGCCGACCATGGATGGGGCCAGTGACATTCGGCAATCAAGCATTAGACTGGAACGAAGATTCGAACTACCCCGTGAGGGGCTACTTCTTGGTCTTGGAGGGCATCACGGACAGCACAGCCTGCATGCTGGCATACGAAAGCACGACCGCTACACTCACACCAGCAATGACGATTCCCAACGTGGCAATACCTTCCATCACAGCTCTCCCGGCACGAGTCAGCGGCAGACGACCATCCACGACGCTGCCACAGCGTCAAAGTAGGCGCATTCCAGCAGATGGTCAAAAAAAAGGCAAGAGCGAACAGCTCCCCCATGCGCTACAATGGGCACCTATTCGGGAGGAGCACCTTGGCCGATGAACTGACGAGACTTAGCGAGAGCCTTCTGGATGACTTCCTCTGGTTCCTTCGTTTTGAGCGCAACCTTACCCCGAACACCGTCATGGCCTATGAGGCAGACCTGCGACAATTCGTTTCATTCCTGAAAGAGACCCGAGGACGGGGCGCTCGCCAGTGCCAACGGGATGATATCGTCGCCTTTCTTGAGCTGAGAATGGACAAAGGGACATCAGTGCGAACCAGGGCCCGCCAACTCTCAGCCCTCCGACGTTTCTACAAACGACTCCTCGATGAGGGCGAGGTGGAGGTCGACCCAACTGAACTCCTTGATCCCATGAAGATGCCCTTCGTACTGCCCACCGTTCTAACAGAAGAAGAGGTCGTTCGGCTCATCGAAAAACCCGACGTGCAAACCCCCGAAGGGCTGAGAGACCGATGCATTCTGGAATTCATGTACGCCACCGGTGTGCGCGTCACAGAACTCTGCAATCTCTCCCTCCCCCAACTGCAAATGGGCGAACAATTCGCCATCATCGAAGGCAAGGGGCGCAAACAGAGAGTCGTCCCCATCACCGGCGAGGCCATTGCCTGGTTGGAAGCCTACCTCGGTAATGCCAGACCCAAGCTCCTGGCCGCCGCACGACGCCACCACCCCGACGCAAGGGCTATCGTCTTCGTCTCCCGACTGGGAAAACGACTCACGAGACAGGGTGTCTGGAAACTGGTCCGGAAATACTCCGATGAAGCCGGAATTCGAGAGGATGTGCATCCCCACGTCCTCCGACACTGCTTCGCAACCCATCTGCTTCTGCGGGGGGCCGACCTCAGGGTAATCCAGGCTCTTCTTGGCCACTCAAATATTGCCACCACTGAAATATATACTCATCTGGATAAAAAGCAGCTGCGTGATGCCTACGACAGCTTTCATCCTAGGCGGTGATATGTGGTGGAGATGGCGTTTGAGCCGCTTATAGATTCTACTTCTTCTTGACGAACCCGGCAAAAAACCCCTTGAGCCTATCCCCGACCGACGGCCCTGGAACGCTCTCCTTGGGAGCTACCCCCCCACGCATCTCCAAAAGCCGCTTCTCACGAACCGCTCCCACGTGCTCCGGGTTGTGCTTCAAAGCCTTGTTGATGTGATTGGAGAGTTGTTCTGTATCGCCCTTTTCCTTGAAGTAAAGGGCCATATGATAGTGGACATCAGGATTCTTGTCATCCAGTTTGAGCGCTCTGGCAAAGGACTTCCTGGCCTCCTCAAGCCTGGCCTCCAGCGGCAGGCTCTGGTTCTGAAAAATGCACCACCCCAGCAGCAGCAGACCCTTCACGTCGTCAGGCTTGATTTGCACGTACCGGGTAAGCACCTCCTGCGCCTGGGGCCAGGCTCGCCGATTAATCAGCAATCTCCCCTGGTGCATAGCAATCTTGGCCTGCTCATCGGAGACAGCGGGGTCTGTGGGCTTAGCACCCCCTGCGGCCCGGCTCTGTAGCCATGCCTTCTTGCGAGCCGGATCAAGGAGGATCTCTTGGGCTTCCGTGATACGCTTGAACAGTGAGATGGCCTCGGCCCTTCGGTCGTCGAGATCCGCCTTCTTCAGCGAGTCGGGATGAACCAACCTGGCAAGGCGAAAATAGGCGGCCTTCACGGCAGCATCGTCCGCTGCATCGGTCAGGTCCAACATTTTGAAATGGTCACCTGACTCCATGGCCGCCTTTTTACTCTCAAGCACTGAGATTATCTCTTGACGAACCTTGGGGTCCATGTTCCCTCCGCAACCACAGGAATCCTAGCTCAAGTAAACGCCATATGCAATGCATTGCTCGCCATTGCCTGCAGCAACCCGCCACCCGCCCTGTAACCTAACGCCTGCGCAGCACTGCGGCGAAGAAGCCGTCAGTGTCCGTCTTGTGAGGAAGAGTCTTCAAGAATCTCCCGGAGCCATCGGTAATATCCTCCGCTAGCTTTCCTCCAAGTATCTCCGCAGGTCGCACAACCTCTAATAATTTGTTTGAATCAAGCAGCTTTTCAACCACGTCCTCGTTCTCAGCCCTCAAAATCGTGCACGTTGCATAGATCAACCTCCCACCTTCCGGAAGAAGCTGCAAAGCACGCTGGGCTATGGCAAACTGCACAGCGGGCAAGCGTTCTAAGTCGGCGGGCTGAAGGCGCCATCTCGTCTCCGGGTTCCTTCTCATCGCACCCAAACCACTGCACGGTACGTCGGTTAGCACACGCTTGACCTTCCCGGACAATGCCTCAACCTCCCCCGGATAGCCGTCGGTGGGAATCTGAAGAGCCCGAACGTTGGAGATACCTGCACGCCGACAGCGCCTTGTCAACTCGGTTAGCTTAGGGCGGCTCGGGTCCAAAGCCAGGATACGTCCCTGATTGTTCAACAGCGCAGCCAGTGCAAGGGTCTTGCCCCCGGCGCCGGCGCAGGCATCAACCACGGCAGAGTGGGGTGGGGGGGCAACCAGCATGCTCACCAGTTGGCTTGCCTCGTCCTGAACCTCGAAGAGCCCATCCTGAAACGACCGCAGCGAAAAAACGTTCCCGTGCCCCGTCAGGCGAAGACCGGTTGGAGAGTATCTGCACGGAACGCTCTCAACCCCCTCATCACGCAGCTTGGCCCCAAGCCCCTCTCGGTCGATGCGCAGAGTGTTGGCCCGCACGGTGAGCGTTGCCCTGCGGTTCAGGGCCTGGGCCAGGGCCGAAGCCTCATCCCCATACTCATTCATGAGCAACGATGAAATCCAGTTCGGCAGAGAGTGGCTTACTCCGAAACGTTCCACAGGGTCGGCTATGGCCTCTTGTCGCTGGCCAACGGACACAACTGTCCGCCAGTCCACACCGCCCATGAGCCGCTCGGCATCTTCCACACCCCAGCCCCCTTCCAACACCTGCCAGGCCAGGAATCGAGCAAGGTCGCGCTCAGCCTCATCGGCCAACCCCCCCCAAACTGGCTGCAGAGCGAAATCCAGCCTACGGGCTTGTCTCAGCATCCCGTACAGCGCCTCGGAGACTGCCTTGCGCTCCTGACTGCCAATGCGACGCTCCCGTCGGAAGGCCGCTGCCAGATGGTCTGTTGCAAAGGTCCCGCTATCCTGAACGCTGCGCCACAGCGCCACTGTCACATCCCTAACCAACCAAGCTCTCGGCGGCATCCATAACCCTCCAGGCCAGACAACCCTACAGCGGCCCACCCAGGGGCGTCAACACGCCACTGATTTCCGTTGGCTCTGGTTGGAATCAGCGAACGCACCGCGCCAGCAGCCTGACCGGAAGATTGCTGGTTTCGGCCCGGCCGTCCACAAGAAGGGTGGGGTTCAGTGGAGCCTGCGGGTTCGGCTCGAGCACCACCCCCCGCCTGCCGTCGGACAACCGCACCGTAGTGCCCGGGGGTATCTGACCGTAGCTCGTGACCAGCAGCCGATAGAAGTGGCCTATCCCATCTTGCATGGCCTTTGGCCCCTGTATCGCCAGACAATCGGAAAGCGCCAGGGCGCTGCTGGTCTCAGGCAGCACTCTGTACTTCTCGAGGTCGTAGCAAAGCCACAGCAGCTTCACAATCTTGGTGCGCTCGTCTCCCCCTTGGCACTCCACGGTGCGGTGCAGCATGTGCAATAGCGTGCAGGTCCTAACCCGGTGCGGTGTTGGCAACTCTTCGGGTGCCATTCCCTGCCCCACCAGCAGTTCATAAGCGGCCTCAACGGCCTCCTTCCACGGACGCCCCCCAGAAATCTGATACCCCATAGCGCAACATGCCAGCAGGCAGTGAGCCGCCGCCCTGTAGCTCCTCGGCGCCACCCCCGCAGCTTTGCCCACCACAAGAAGGTGGATGCAGGCCGCCGCCGCCCGCCGCGCCGTTCCCCACGGCTCACGCCGGAACTCCATGGCTCGTACCATGGGCAGGGGCCCGGCAAAAAGCCCCTCCTCAGCCAACCTTACAACAGTAGCCCCCTTGTTGAACTCCCAGCGCTCCCCTGGCGTCATCATCAGGGACTCAACCTCTCGTTCAACGTCGCACAACTTGGAGAGAGCAAACAACTCCGGGTCCAGCTTCTCAAAACAGGTCCCCCATGCAGCCCCATCCAGTGGCCTCCAGGAGACCCCCGCAACCACAATCTGCGGGGCCTTTCCACGCTGTCTCTGCCCCGATACCAGTTCACCAGCGACCCGAGCCAATTCTCCTGCCTTGACATCAGCTTGAAACGTGATCTCGTGAATTCCGTTGTGCGAAAGCAGTTGGGCAACAGCCATAGCCCCCCGACGATCCTCCAGCGAGAGAGGCAGCAGTCTCCCCCCAACGTAGACCTGGTCGCCCACAAACTGAAAGGCCACAGCCTGCCCCGACGCCCCCAACAGCTCCGATAGCCGAGCCGCAGCCGTCGCCAACGCAGCACTTCGCCCCCCCGAGGCCACGGCAGACTTGAATAGCACACAAAGTGCCTCCAGCACCGCACTGCCCGATGGCGCCGCACCGTCGTTGCATCCGGAGTCGCGGGCCAACTGCCCCTCAAGTTCGATTCCGTCCACCTCTTCCCTCCTTCAAGGCCGTTCTTAGCTCCTCCAGTATCTCCCTTGTCTCCGACGGAAGCAGTACGTCCGTGAGCCGCCGCCGAAGTTCCCCTTGAAGCAGTTCCGGGTGACCGAGCAAGGCCCTGCCCGCAGCGCTCCTTACCTCGGAAGAGATGCCCACCGCCCTTAGTAGCGGCACCAATATGTCAGGCCCGTTGGGAGCCATCCCAATTCGGGCAGCAAGGGCCCGCCCCACGGGCACGGGCAGAGCCCTCTCCTCGGGAAGCGCCAACAATGGTCCCAACGTCGATGCCCAGTCGAATTGCCCGTCGTCGAAGAGAAGCTCCACTAACCCTGCCGCCTCTCGTGGATTAGCCTCACAAAGAACCCGCTCAACGTGGTTCGAGTAACGCCGCCTTGCTTCGGTTTCGGCGGCCATGAAGAAACGAAGCGCACCCGCCGGCGACACCCGACTCAGAATGTCGTGCATCGCCCGACGAGGCTCTCCCGCAGTTGTCACCACCTTACAAAGTATTACCACCGCAGGCGGCGACAGTGTTCCCAACTCCACCCAATCTACCAACTTCTCGGGACCTACACCCCGGACTATGGCCCCGAACTGCCGGAGGGCAGCGGTATCCCCCAGGGCCATCTCCAAAAGCTGCGCCGAGAGATCCCTTGCCAATCTGGTTGGCTGGTCTGTCAACAAAGAGGCCAGGAGCCCGGGAGAGGCGCTGCACGCAACCAGCCGCTCGGCCAAAACCCGCCCCAGGCCGCCTGCCTCCAACTCGTCACGCAAGCTCCGAAAGACCGGGTCTGACTGGCCACACAGGTCGTTCCAGAAAGCAACTGCTCTGCCAACCTCGGCCTCCCTGAAGAGCCGCACCGTTCGCCTGGCCAGAACATCCACCGACTTTGAGCACTTAAGCTCCGGCCGCTCCATGGCCAGGAGCATCTGGGCCTCCAGCCACATCACAGGGTCCTCCCATTCGGCCCTTGAACGCTCCCTGTCCTCCGGCGTAGCTCTCAGTTTTCCCCCCTGAACAGCCGATGAGTAACGGTCCAGCAACTCCTGAAACTCCAACTCGGCACCCACGAACTCCACGCACGCTTCCCCCGAGCCAACCGAAATGCTCACCCTGAGGGATGCCTCAGCCCTCTCAGCCGAGATCTGGCGTCTCCAATCATCGGCGGCCAACAAGGAGTCGCTCAGCCCGTCGCAGGGGGCACAACCCAGTGCTGTTCGGAATCCCTCGGCACCATCCAGCCAGAGCCACTGCCGAAACGCCTGGATAGACTCCGTCTCAAGGCTCAACCCCGACAATCGGGTGGCAAGATTCAGCACATCCTCCGCACTTCCATCACTCTCCAGCCCAAATTCCCTGAGCCCGGCAAGGTAGGCCGGCTGAATCCAGAAGCCCGATTGTTCAGCAGCGGCCAATACCTCCTGGTCCCCCACTTGAAGCCCCGATGCCACAAAACGGAACGAAAACCGTTCTCCGCATGCCCTCCAGTTCGTCGTAACCTTTGAGGCGATTGCTTCACTGCGATCACCGCCACTTCGAATGGTCCTGACCAACTTGTCAAACATCATGGCTACAAGCCGACCAGCCTCTGCATAGTCGAATTCCTCTCGCAGAGGGCTCTGCGCAGTAGAAACGAATGGTTCAAAGGGCCGATTCGGTGCCGACATAAGGACTCCAGCGAATACACTTTAGCCAACTCCACCAAGAATCCCCGCGATAACTCGGATTGTCAAGGCTATTTGTCCTGTAGTTGCTTGACGCATCAATCCCGTGCCCCTAAAGTCCAACCCCATAGCCTTGGGAGGCAACACCATGACGAAACCCTCCGTCTCAGTCGTAATCTTGCCAATTCTTCTTGCAGCCTCGGCTTGCGCCTGCGGCGGCAGCTCCGACCCCGCACCCAAGGGGGGGCAGGATGCCATTGAGCAGGAGGACTCCCCTCCCGTCACCGACTCATTGCCCCATGGCGACTCCGATGCCACGCCCGTTGAGACCTTCTCCCACGCCATCATGACCTTCACCAGACCCGACGGTGCGTCAGGCCTTTCCAAGGGCAGGTTCGAGGAGTTCTCCCTGGAGTTTGGGGCCCTCGATTTGGAGCCCAACCTCGACCACATTCTCACCTTCGCCGTTACCCCCATGATGCCGCCCTGGAGAGCCATGGACCCCTCCAGTGGACCGGTCATAGCATACTCCGATGATATGGATGTGCTGCTCATCTCCCCCATGGACCACTTCTTCCTCTCACTACTGCTGCCCGAGAAGGGGCGCATACGCTTTGGCCTAAACGGCGACGTGGACCAACTGCCCGAAGGCTTCTCCCAGCGCTTCCTCATCGTTCGGGGGAAAGGAATGGCCGCGACCATCGAACACTGGGGCGAATTGCTGCTCAATGATCGTGGGAAGTCCAGGGTCGACCCCCTGGCAGACCGGGGCCTCTCTCACCTCGGCTACTGGACCGACAACGGAGCCTACTACTACTACAAGAAAGAACCTGCCATGACCGAGGAGGAGACCCTCCTCGCAGTCAAGGCCGAGGCCGACGCTGTTGGCCTGCCCCTGGGCTACATGCAGCTGGATTCCTGGTGGTATTTCAAGGCAAAAGGCGAAGGCTTCGGCCCTGGAGGTCTGCTGACCTGGGAGCCACTTCCCGAGATGTTTCCCTCGGGACTCACGGCCTTCCAACAGAAGCTGGGCCTGCCACTCATTCTGCATAACCGCTGGTTTTCTCCAGAATCACCCTACTTGGAGAAGTATTCGCCCTTCATTGTGGACGGAGATAAGGCCTTCCCCACCGATGGAAGGGTCTTCCAAGAGTTCGCCGCCAACGCTGCTTCCTGGGGGGCAGTGACCTACGAACAAGACTGGCTGGTCCTGCAGTACCAGGGCATCAAAGATATCCGCTCCAAGGTCGGCTTCGGTGAGGGATGGATGAACTGGATGGATTCGGCATGCCAGGAAAAGCAACTCACGATGCAGCTATGCATGACAGGTGCTGCTCACCTCATGGCCTCCATCGACATGCAAACCCCTACCAGCGTCAGAACCTCCATCGACTATGCCGCATCCATCTCCAAGGAGTCGTTCTGGCCCCAGTTCCATACCGTCAACATCGTCGCGTGGGCCCTGGGTATCTGGCCCTTCAAAGACAACTTCCACACCAGCGAAAAACATGGCGAGGCCGAAGCCCTCATCAGCATCCTCAGCGCCGGTATGGTTGGGGTAGGGGATGGACTGGGCAAGGCCTTGCCGGAAATCGCCCTCAGAACCTGCCGCAACGACGGACACCTCCTGAAACCCGACCGCCCGGCATTCCCCGTGGACGGTATGTTCCTGGACCACAACAGGCCATTGACTACCTACACCTTCTCCCAGACCGGGGCAGGCAGAATCACCTATCTTGCTGCCTACAACATCGCAAGCGAACATCCCGAACGTAGCCAGGCCGACAGGCTCTTCGCTGCAGTACAGTACGATATGCGAGACCTCAAAGAATCAATGCCGTTCCCCAACCTGGTCCAGGACTGGGACCTGGACCTGTCAGAGGTGGAAGCCCAAGGGGAGCTTGCGCTCTACAACTGGAGAACATGTGCCGTATCGCTGCACTCCAGCTCCACTCTCGACCTGGGGGCGCTGGACCACCTCTACGACTTCCACTACCTCGTTCTCTCCCCCATTGGCCCATCAGGGCTGGCCTTCATCGGCGAAACCTCCAAGTACGTCACCGCCGCAAGCGTACGATTTCCAAGTATTCAGGCCGACCCCAACGGCATCTCCGTGGAGATCTCCGGCATCCAGGGGGAATCCATCGACGTCTCCGTCTTCCACAAAGGCCAAAATCGGCTGATTACCAAGAGCGTTACCATGGGCGCCGACGGCAAAGCTCAACTGCGCTTCACCCCTGATAACCCATAGTACCACCGGCGCCTGTTCCCCGAGGCAACGCCTCAATCCCCAACCACGCTCAACTGCAACTCCCGACGCAACTGCGAAAGGAATGAAGCGGCCGTCTCGCCATCAACTATCCGATGGTCGAAGCCCAGAGTCATCCACGCAGTAGTTCCAACAGCTAAGGCATCACCCGCCGCAGTCTCAACAACGATGGGCCGCTTCTTGGCCACCCCAACACCCAGAATTGCTACATTGGGCTGGTTAATAATGGGAATACCGGCATCCTGGCCAAAGACACCGAAGTTGGTCACAGTGAAGGTGCTTCCGCTCAAATCATCGGGCACCAGACGACCTTCTCTAGCCCTCCGAGTAACCTCCGACGCTGCCTTGGCAAGCCC
>CAZQHM010000048.1:0-34331 GCA_964593355.1 uncultured Myxococcales bacterium | reverse complement strand
CCCCCGCACCCGCCCCCCGGACAGTCGCCGCCTTTCTGCCGATTGACACCCCGTAATGGCTCATGCCATACTGGAATAATGTTCAGTGAGGAGGCCACTGTGGCAGACCTTGAATCCCTCGTGAAGAGCTGGCTTGCGGACCCTGACCTCGCCGGTCAATTGAACCACACCGTGGTGCTGGGCCGGGCACCCGTCTTCGACGCCATTCCTCCCTGGCTTGACCCCAGGCTGCGGCAGGCCGTGGAGGATATGGGCATCGAATCGCTCTACTCTCACCAGCGGGCCGCCATGGACCTGGCACGCCAGGGCAGCGACCTGGTCCTCGTAACGCCCACCGCTTCGGGAAAGACCCTGGCATACAACCTCCCCGTGCTCCAGGCGATACTTGAGAGCAGCGACGCCAGGGCCTTCTACCTCTTCCCCACAAAAGCCCTGGCCAACGACCAGTACGCAGGCCTCTATAATCTCATACAGTCTATTGGTGGCGGTATTGCTACCCACACCTTCGATGGCGACACTCCCGCTGACGCCAGGGCCGCAATCAGGGAGATGGGCCACATCATCCTGACCAACCCCGACATGCTCCATTCTGCCATTCTTCCACAGCACACCAAGTGGGTCAAAGCATTCGCAAACCTTAAGTACATAGTTATCGATGAAATGCATACCTACCGTGGAGTCTTTGGAAGCCACATGGCCAATGTGCTGCGAAGGCTCATTCGTGTAGCCCGCTTCCACGGCTCGGACCCACGCTTCATCTTCTGTTCCGCTACCATCGCCAACCCCGTGCAGCTGGCATCGCAGCTCCTTGGACGTCCCGTCGAGCTTGTAGACCGCTCTGGTGCCCCAACCTCCACCCGGCACGTGCTGCTGCACAATCCCCCCGTGGTCAACAGGGAGCTGGGCGTGCGGGCCAGCTACTTGCGGCAGGCTTCCAAGCTGGCCCTCAAGCTCATCGAGGAGCGCATCCCCTCCATCGTATTTGCCTCCTCCAGGCTCAACGTGGAGCTGCTGGTCAAGAGCCTCCGAGAGTCCCTCGCTCGCCAGCAGCTTCCCACAGAGCAGGTGCAGGGGTACCGGGGTGGCTACTTGCCCAATCGGCGCCGGGAGATCGAGCGGGGGCTGCGTGAGGGCGAAATTCGTTGCGTCGTTGCTACCACGGCGCTTGAGCTTGGCATCGACATCGGCTCCATCGATGCGGCCATCGTGGCCGGTTATCCGGGCAGCCTTGCAAGCCTCTACCAGCAGTGGGGGCGGGCAGGTCGGCGCAGCGGCCAGTCGCTGGCTCTGATGGTTGGCCGCTCCCATCCCGTAGACCAGTACCTCCTGAGCAACCCCGCCTATCTCTTCGAATCCTCCATGGAAGAGGCCAGAATTGACCCCGAAAACCCCTACATCCTCGCCGACCACCTCAAATGCGCCATCTACGAGTTACCCCTCGAGCGCTCTGAGGGCTTTGGCACCCTGGGGCCCGGGCAACTGGAGACCATGCTCGAAATCCTGGAGAACTCGGGGACCGTCCGCCGCTTCCGGGAGCGCTACCTCTGGTGCAACGAGGGCTTTCCCGCCAGTGCCATCAGCCTCCGTTCTATTCCAGGCGAGAACTTCGTGGTCATAGACATGGAGAAAGACCGCCTCCTGGCCGAGGTGGACTTCGTGGGTGCCCACACCATGCTTCATGAAGGCGCTATTCATAATGTCGATGGCATACAGTATCAGGTAAAGAGACTCGACTATAAGGGCAGGAAGGCCTTTGTGCAGCGGGACGAGACCGACTACTACACCGACGCCGAGACCTACACCGAGGTCCGTGTCTTGGCCGAGCTTGAGGCCAGGGCCCCAGCCCACGGCCAGGTTTCCCACGGCGACGTCACTGTCATTGAGAAGGTCGTTGGATACAAAAAGATCCGTTTCCATACATCAGAGAATGTCGGCTACGGGCAGGTGAACCTTCCGGAGTTGCAGATGCACACCATGGCCTCCTGGTACTCCCCCTCGCCGGAGGTTCTGGCGTCGCTTCCTTACGGTAGGGCGCAGGTTGCAGATGCTCTGCTGGGGGTGGTGAGGGTGCTTCACAATCTGGCAGCGTTCAGGCTGTTGTGCAGTGGGGGAGACCTGGGCTACGCCGTTGGCGATGGCAACAACGGCTGGTATGCGGTCACGGGCAGGGGCGTTGGACGTGCACTCTCGGGCAGCACGCAGGGTGGTGCTCAGCCCCTGAGCCCCATGGTGTTTATCTTCGACCGGCGTCCCGGCGGTGTAGGACTTGGCCCAAGGGTCTTTGGCCTCTGGGAAGAGCTCATGCAGCAGGCACTCTCCCTGCTCAAGTCCTGTGATTGCCAGGCGGGATGCCCCGCTTGCCTTGGTCCGCCCAACGAGAGGCTTGTGGAGATGGGCAACGGCAAGCACATCGCTGCGGAGCTTCTGGATGCCCTGCTGAAACGCTCATGAGCAATCCGTGGGATGAGAGAGTGAGGCGGATGTTGGGCCCCGGGTTGGCCCATGGCGGAGATGCTGCGGCTAAGACTCCCTCGTTGGAGCCTCAAGGCCCCGAGTCGGCATTGCCCGGTCGCCGCATCGATTCGGCTTCAGGCTCAGTCAGGATCATTGAGGCCAGATACGACACAGCATGGCCATACTCCCCACGGGCCACTGGCGAGTTGTTGGCAGCATCGGCGGTCTCCGGTGCTGCCTGGCTCAAAGATCCCAGGCTGGCGGGGTTCAACCGTGAGTCGGCCGTTTTTCTGGATGTTGAGGCCACGGGGCTCTTCCAGGATGCCAACAACGTAGCCTTTCTTGTTGGACTGGCCTGGTTCCAGGATGGCGAGATTCGGGTCGAGCAACTCTTCATGGATTCGCCCGAGGATGAGCCGGCGCTGCTGGAGCGCCTGCTATGGCACCTGGATGGTCGGCAGTATCTGGTTTCGTTCAACGGAAAATCCTACGACAAGACCGTTCTCGAGTCTCGCTTCGTCCTGAACAGGCTCATGGACTCCCCCACGGCGCACCTCCGCTTGTGGCCTCACCTCGACCTGCTCCACCTGGCACGTCGAATCTACGGTGGCATCTTTCCGGACTGCAAGTTGGGCACCATGGAACGCCGGGCCCTGAACTTCGACCGTGGCGACGACGTTCCGGGGGCCCTGGTCCCGCAGTACTACTTCGAGTGGCTCTTGCGGGGCACCACGGCGCCCGTTCTGGACGTAATCAGGCACAACCTGGTCGACGTTCTTACGCTGGTCCACCTTGCCGATCACCTCTTGACCATGGTTGACCCTCTGCATCCCAACGCTGACCCCCTAATCGCCGGAAACATCGGCTCCATGCTGCTCTCCTGTGGCTTCAAGGCCGAGGCCATTGCAAACCTGAAGAAAGCCTTGCCGGCCCTGGAAGGTGATGCCCTGGTCAAGATGGCGCTGAAGCTGGAGAAGGCCATGCGCGCCTGCAAAGTCCCAAAGGCTGAACAGCTCGCCATCTGGGATTATGTCGGAGCGAGACTGCCCGAACATCCTTCAGTACAGATTAAGGCATCAAGATACCGACCGCTGCAATGAAGTGGTTGTATTAGATTGTACTATCTGAACTGTTCACCACGGGAGAATCACCCTTCATGGTTCCACTTGGGATACGACCAGAGTCTCACCGTAGAATGAGTCCGGTGCAGTGCAGATGGTAGAGGCCAAAGCCTCGGCGCAGGCAGGTGCCCCTTCGGGCAGTCGTGCCTTGACTATGCAGAGCGCCCCATTGTCATCCCACTCAGCTTCATTGGACCAATCCGACCTCTCGTGCCGAATACCGATCCCGTCATAGATGTTTATAGGAACTCCGTCCACAGTGTGCGACATGCCATCCCCACAGTAGTCGGCCCGCAGCGCCCTGACGCAGGCTTGGTGCCGGGAGGCCAGGGTGGTTTTCTGGCACTTCTTCCCCTTCGCCTCGTCGTCACACAGCTTGCCTTCAGCCCATGGCGGGTAGCCCATGGCAACGCACTTGGCCAGTGCAAAGCCAGCGCAAGCGAAGGTGAAATGGCCATCGCTCTCCGTCCAGGCCCCGCCGCCGGGGACCCCCTGCTGGAAGTTCCAAAGACCGTTGAGAGGAACAGCGGGTATCGCCGCACCCGACTCGTCGACACCACACAACGGTTGCCACCCCGACTCGCCGGCGAAGCTCACTACGTACCAGACCCAGCCTCCACCATATTCATCAGCAGAGTATGCGTCATCGATACGAAGCTGAATCGGTGTGCCATCGTCAAGCCATGCTGAGAACACAGAACCAATCACTCCAAGGTTCTTGCCGTTCTTCCCGGCGACATGGGATCCTTTGAAGAGAGTTTTCTTGAGCTTCAGTGTCTTGGGCGCCCCGTTTGCCATCTGGACCCCCTCCAAGGAGACCCCGGCAACGACGTGGCCATCCATGGCCTGACCGTTGAGCGAGACGCCATTGAGGCCGTGGCCCACAAGATCTACGGAGATGGGGATATGGAACTGAGGGACCCAGTAGTAAAGCGCACTGCTGGTCCGCTCAACTTCCAGTTCCTCAGCCCCGTTGCACCCGAGCATACCCACGGTGAACCACAAGAAAGCTGCTGCAAGCTGTCTGTTTTGTAGCCTGGCCATTTGCCACCTCCCTTTGGGAGTCTCGGGAGCATCCCCTTTGTCCCGAGGTGGCGTTAGCAAGCCCCGTGCCACTGGAGCCACGCTCTTGGGCCACCTGGAACCGGCGGCCCATCGGGGCCCACCCAAGAGGGGTGGCGACGTCGAAACGCCGATGCTGCACGCAGAAATGGTGCCAAATGCAACAATGGCACTTTTGAGGAAGCTCAGGGGGCCATTGCCCATCGGACGTCGGCGCAGAGTCGGAACCCGACGCTGGCATCCCGGAACGAGGCTTCAGGCGTCTCTCGATTCAGCGTCTTGGCGCAGTTGACGTCGAAGTAGAAGCTGCCTCCCCTGGCCGCATGGCTCCCGTTGGCAAGGGAGGAGGAGACCCACTCCCAGGCATTCCCAGACATGTCGTCCACACCGTAGGGGCTTCTGCTGGCGGGATGTGACCCCACCTCGTCCAGTCCCATAGCCTCCGGGACCTTTCCGTAGGTCTCGTCGAAGTTGGAATCCTGGGGCCAAAGCCGATGGCCGTGGGGATACTCCCTTCCATCGGCTCCGCGGGCAGCGAGTTCCCATTCACGGTCGGTGCAGAGGCGGGCGCCAGGCACCCGTCCTGTGGAGGCCAGCCAAGTGGCATAGGCATCAGCATCCGCTGCCGTGATACCGACCACGGGGAAGCGCAGCCAGTCTTGCGCCTGCCTCACTTTGCGGCCCTGGTAGACCAGTTTCTCACCTTGGGCAACGACGTACTTTTGGGACGATGGCTTGAAGGTGAATTCCCACTTCCCGTCCTCCCGCTTCTTCATCCCAACAGCCCCCTCGAAACCCCCGGCGTGAACCGAGGGCATCCTGCGCTCTGCCTCCTCTTGAGGCAGGTCCGCAAGGTACTCAAGCCACTGGGCAAAAGTGGTCTCGTGGCGGGCGATGAAGAAAGGAGCCGTCTCAACCTGGTGGATGGGAGCCGTGTGGTGGAATCCTCGCCTCAGGCCATCCTCCTCAGCGCTTCCGAAGAGGAAGCGACCTCCGGGCACGAATACGAAACCCGAAGGCAACGGGCCCGGGGGTGGAAGTGCAACCACAATGTCCAGCTTCTCGCCGCGGCTCACAATGAAGGTTTTCAGCACGGGCTCTCTGCCGTCGATATTCAGCGCCAGCCGGTAGGAGCCGGGCTGAAGCGAGAAAGGCTCGCCCGTGGCCACAGACATACCCACCAACTCCTGGGCCACCAATCGCCCCTGTTCACCATCAACGTATTTCTCAAGGCGCAGCTTAACACCTGCCGTGGGTGGCATGGTGTTCACCGTGACGCTGCCCACTGCCTCCCAGAGCCCGGTGTATCGCTTGTCGGAATCGTAGAGCGACACGCGGCGGATAAACTCGTCAACTTCGCTGGCAGCGCTTCTGCGCTCTGCCTCGACGGCCCGAAGGAAGAGCGTTTGGGCAAATGCGCTCTTTGAGTCTTCACGCTGAGGGTCCAGAGCAACCGCTGCCTCAAACTCTCGGCTGGCGCTCCCCAGGGCATCCTGATAGGAGGACCTTATGGGCAGGCTCTCGTCCCAAGCGGCCTCGCCGGCCTCGCTCTCCTTCCGGTCGAAGAGCTCAAAGGCTTTCTGCTGAGCGGCCTCCAGTTTCTTGCCCAGCGCCAAGGCTTCCTCCAGGTAGGCGTTGCCCTCCGCCAGCCTTGCCTCCACCCGGGCGTTGTGCTCCGAGGCAGTCTTGTAGTGCATGATGCCCCAGACGGCAACGAAGGCCAGGAGGAGCACAACGGCGGAGGACCAGGCCGTGGCCCTCACAAGAGTTCGGCGGCGGTGGGACGCAGCAAGGAACGCTTTCTCGGTCTGGGACAACACGGCCTCGTCCAGGGCCTCGCCCTCGGCAAGTTGTTTTCCCCGCCACAGGGCGGCGTTACTCTCATCCAGTCGCTTCCATTCTTTGCACGCCACGGCCAGCCGCTCCCTCACCACTCGGCCTTCGGCGTCGGCCGAGAGCCAGTGGACCAGCGTCTTCCAGCCTCGCAACAGAGCTTCATGGGCCAATTCATAGAGGGGGGCGTCGGGGCTCTCCAGGGCAACCAGAAGCCGACCGCGCACCAGGGCGTTGAGCACAGTCTCGTCAAGGGCGGAATCCACGAGTTCTGTGGCAGGTCGCCGTATTCTCGTTCCTTCGGGGGTCACCAGTCTCATCAGGATGTGCTTGGCCCGTTCCCTTCGTTTGGCGTCCAGCCCGGCCAGCACCTCGTCGGCGTGAAGCGAGAGTGCTCCGGCGACGCCGCCCAACTCCTCCAGCGCCCGAGCGGGGATGACGCCCTTGGCTATGTCCCGACGCTCCCATAGCTCCCGTAGTGCGAACTGCAGCAGCGGGAGCCCACCTGCTGTGCCCGCCGTGGAGTCTACCAACCTGTCGATCAGCTCCGTTGTCTCGAACCTGGTGCCCGTGGCCTCGGCTGGTCCCAGAATGGCCTCTCGCACTCGGTCCGAGCTGAGCGGCCGCAAGAAGTAGAGTACCGAGGGGAAGCCGTCGCCCATGCCCTGGGCCGCTGCCAGCCTGCCGAGGAAGTCTGCCCTTACGGTAGCAACTATCCTGAGTCCGGGGGCGGGAGTACCAGTCCAGCTGAAGAGACGCGCAACGGCCTCAGCCTCGACGGCCTCTGCCTGGGTCAGGATCTCCTCCAACTGGTCCACGAAGAGCAACAGCCCCTTGCCCTGCCCAAGTCCCTCCATGACTCTCCGGGCGAAGCTCCTTGGGCCGTCAAGCAGAGCAGCGGAGAGGTCCTCCCCACGAACGCCCAAATGCGCCGCCAGCGCAGAAGCCAGTGCCGCCACGGGCTGCCGCCCTGGCACCACGGTTACCGTAGACCAGGTCAATCCACCAGAAAGGCGGTCCGGGGCCCTGGGAAGAACTCCCGCACGACACAACGAAGACTTGCCCACACCGGAATCGCCGCAGACCACGACCACGGGGCTGGCGGCCACACGATCCAGCACCGCCCGCACCTCTGCGTCACGGGCGAAAAAGAGCCCCTCATGCTCCGCCTCAAAAGGAAGCAGCCCACGGTATGGGTTTCCAGCGGGCAGTTCCCTCCTCTGGCCGGGAACCACCAGGGGCTCCATGGCGGCCCGCAGCTCGTTTCCGTCTCTGTACCTGGCCTCAGGGATGCGCCGCAGACAGCGGTCTACCAGAGAAGCGAAGGAGGCGGGAACTCCTTGGGCGGCGTCAGTGAGGGATTCAGCGTCAAATCCTGTCACACGCTCACGCAACTCTATGAACGTTGCTCCTTTGTGAGGAGTGCTGCCTGTACATAGATAGTATAGTAGTGCTCCAAGCGAATATATGTCTGACGCAGTAGATGCTTCCTTTCCTGACCATACTTCAGGCGACATATATGCGGGAGTACCCACTACTTGTCCGGGGAGGGTATTTGCTGCACCGAGATTATGGTCCAGCGCAGCGCTGGTTTGGGTTCTCTCGTCCAGGCGGTCTGGAAGCACCACATCCAGGGTCTGGCTCTGGTCTTGGGAGGGGGCAATCTGGCTCACCACGGGCTCTGGCCGGCTTGCCTGAGTCGGCTGCTCTGCCCTGGGGTCTGGAGCGATTCTGCCGTGGGTCACAGAATTGCCAAGGAGGCGGGCGACGCCGAAGTCCAGGAGTTTGACCGTACCGTCAGCGGTCATGATTGTATTGGCCGGCTTGATATCCCTGTGGATGACGCCGGCACGGTGGGCCGCTGCGAGTCCACGGGCCAGGTCATAGGCGATTCGCATCACCTGTTCTGCTGCCATGGGCACGGCAACACGGTCCAGGCTCTTGCCTGGAACGAATTCGGAGACGAGATATGGCAGTCCATGAACCTCTCCGACACGATAGACAGAGACCACGCAGGGGTGCTGCAGTCGGGCCACGGCCCTGGCCTCGGTCAAGAAGCGGCGCCTGCTTGCTTCATCGGGCTTGCCGGAGGAGATGAACTTGATGGCAACGGGTCTGTCCAGAAGCGTGTCGTGACCCAGATAGACGCGCCCCATTCCACCGGCGCCGATTTCCCTCTCGATGCGGTAGCCGTCGAATTCAGCGGGAATGGGGTTCTTCACGACCTACTCCTCCCCTCTCCGGTAGCTACCACGGGGGCCCGAAATGCCATAATGGCGCATCTTGGAGACGAATGTGCGCAGCGGCATGTGGAGTAGCTCCGCTGCCCGGTTCTGTAGGCCTCCGGTTGACTCCAGGGCCTGAAGAATGCGAAGGCGCTCCAACTCTGCGATCTCGTCCCTAAGCCTCACAATGCGTCGAGAGTCAAATGGCTCCAGGGGTATGGTCTCGCCTGCCGAAGAGTCAACGGGACCATCGAGGGCTTGTGCGGTCCGGGGGGAGAGGCCGGGCACTATGCTGTTTGGAAGGTCTTGTACTGTCAGGTTGTTACCATCAAGGGTAACTGCGCAGAGTTCCATGGTGTTCTTGAGCTCCCGAACGTTCCCGGGCCAGGAGTGCTGCGCAAGCCTTTGCAGCGTTTCGGCCCCAATGGTAATAGGGGGTCTGCCCGAACGACTGCATGCCTGCTCCAGGAAGAATCGGGCCAGAACGGGGATATCCAGAGGGCGCTCCCGAAGTGGAGGAACCGATATGCGAGCTATGTTCAATCTGAAGAAGAGGTCCTGGCGGAAGTTGTTCCGTGAGACCTCGGCCTCCAGGTCCCGATTTGTGGCGGCAACGATGCGAATGTTGACGGGTCGCTCGGATGTAGCTCCCACCCTGCTGATCTTCAGCGTTTCAATGGCTCTCAGAAGCTTCGGCTGGCACCCAAGGGGGCAGTCTCCGATCTCGTCGAGCAGCACCGTGCCTCCCTGGGCGCTCTCCAGCAGGCCGGCTCTTGCCTCAGTGGCACCGGTGAATGAGCCACGCACATGGCCAAACAGTTCGCTCTCGAACAGGGTGGGGGCGATGGCCGCACAGTTGGCTGTGACCAGGGGGCCTGTTGCTCGGTGGGACCAATAGTGAATTGCCTGGGCAACAACCTCTTTGCCGGAGCCAGTCTCACCGACCAGAAGTATGGGCAGGTCCGACAATGCCAGCCGTTTCACCAGCCCCAGCAGCTTCCGCATGACTGGGTCAACGGCGACGAACTTGAGCGGGCCCACCTGGAACAGCTCCACGCTGGAACTCAGAGCAGCAACAGTGCCGGGAGGTGCCACCCTAGCAGCGTGTCTGGCTCCGGCCAGCAAGGTTTCCGCTTCCCAGGCATCCGTAGGGCAGATTGAGTAGCCTCCTCTGATGCCTGGTTGCTTGGATATCAAGGCAGCCATGATTCGTTGTGCAGGGATCGATACAGTGGTAGATGTATCCGGCAACAATACAAACAGATCACTTTGCCCATCCCACGCCACTCTGTCGATGAGCCTTGTGAGCCGGCACACTTCGTCAACAACAGCAGGTCGCGCCGAGGCATCAACGGTGGCCAGGTCCAGCATCAGCACGGCCAGGGGACGTCCGCTCCGCTGGGATCTTTCGGTCTCCTCAAGCAGCCTGAGCCGTATCTCCTCGGCACCAACCGCTGCCGAATGTGAGGCTGGTGGAGTTGGGCCATGAAATATGATGGTGAGGGTTCCAAAAGTCACCGTGTCACCAGGTGCCAGGGCCACAGGTGAGTTAGCCGGCATACCATTGACCTCTACGCAGGAGACTCTGCTACCGTCGCCGGAGCAGGGTTCCAGGAGGGCGTTGCTGTCAACCATGCGAAGGAGCAGTGTTTGCCCCAACTCCTCGGTAATGCGCAGGTCGGCATCATCGTGGGAGCCAACAACGAATTCTCCGTCCGCTGGCAAAGGAACCCGCCAGGAGCCATCGTCCCGAAGCACCAGCAGGTAGGGGCCATGCCTGATGAAGCGCTTTTCCACAACAAACCTTCCCGCCAGCCGGCAACTTCACTCGGTGTTGCCCATGCTGTAGCCCGTCGACTCTACAACCTGACGGCAAATCGGTCAAAACACCGATGAGGTCAATTGGAAAGGGAGGGTCCGGCCCGATGTGGCCTTCAACCGAATGTGGGATTGCTCGATTTATCTTTGGTCAATTTTGAGGAAGCTTGCGGATTATTGAGGAAGGAAGCGGGAGGAGGCTCAGCGCATTGTCACCCAGCGGGGTTCTACCCATCGGTAGCCGTAGGCTGTTTCGACCCATCGTCCGTGGTCGTAGCGCAAGCCGCGTCGCTCACGGACGTAGCGGCCTTCGATCCAGACCCAGCGGTCGAGGTAACGGTCCCAGCTCCAGTACCCGGGGACCCAGACGTGCCTCGCCTTGGGGATCACCACGTGGAACGGTCTCATCATCGGGGGGCGGCCGTGCTTCTTGGCAACCACCACCTTGTGTCCCTTGTGGTGTCTGTCGGAGGTAACCACCTCCTTGTGTACTACTGTCTTCTTCTGCACTTTCTTGGGGTTCTTACCCTTGGCTTCGGCTTCTGGGACCGAGGTCGACCAAAGGAGGCAGCCGACCGCCACAGTCAAAAGCACTTTGAATGAATTTCTAAGCATTTCAGCACCTCCTTGTTGAGCTGTGGCGGTTAAACGGGCGGGGTGCTGGCATATTCAAATTTGATCATGGCCAGCCTGCTCTTGACACCGGAGGAACGAAGTAGGTTCCCAATAGGGGGAGGGTCTGGTAGAGTCCCCGGGCTGTTTGGAGGTGATATTTGAAGACGATCGATTCTTTGAGGCTGGTTTTTCTGGGCGGTGTGGGCGATATCGGCATGAACTGCATGGCCATAGAGACCGCCGAAGGGATAGTGCTGGTTGACTGCGGCGTCATGTTTGCCAGTGACCGTGAGCTGGGCATTGAGCTGATTCTTCCCGACTTGCGCTATTTCCGGGCCAATCGGGCGAAGATCAAGGCGCTGGTGGTGACGCACGGCCATGAGGACCACATTGGTGCAATTCCCCTGGTCTTCGGCGATTTCGGTATTCCCGTCTACGCACCGAAGTTCGCCGGCTCGGTGCTGAGGGCCAAATGCGCTGAGTTCCCCGGAACCCTGCCTGCCAAGATGCACCGCATAGGTCCGGGCGAGTCGCTTGAGGTAGCGGGGCTCAAGTTCGAGTTCTACCGGGTGACTCACAGCATCCCCGATGCCCTGGGCTTCGTAATCCGGACCCCTTTCGGCAACATCGTTCATACGGGCGACTTCCGAATCGACCGCAAGCCTTCCATGGGCGAGCCCTTCGACCTGGAGACCCTCAAACGAATTGGGGACGAAGGGGTGCTTCTGCTGCTCTCCGACTCAACCAACGTTGAGAAGCCGGGCCATACCGGTTCCGAGGTTGAAGCGGTGGAGGGAATAAGGCAGCTTACGGAGAGCCATCAGGGTCGGGTGCTGATATCGCTCTTCTCATCCAATGTGGAGCGGGTAGCGCTGCTTGCGAAGTTGGCTCAGGCCTCGGGCAGGCGGTTCGGTCTAGTGGGACGCAGCCTCTACACCTACACCCGGGCGGCCCTGGAGGCGGGCCTCAACCCCTTCGACCCCGGGATGCTCGTGGCGCCATCCAATGCCGACGACTTCCCCGGACAGCGGCTCATGCTGCTGGTAGCGGGAAGCCAGGGTGAACCTCGCTCTTCTCTGACCAGGGTATCGCTGGGCCTACACCCCGACTTGACCATTCGGGAGAGTGACATGGTGATTATGTCCAGCAAGATCATCCCCGGCAACGAGCAGGATATCGGCAAGGTGATGAACGATCTGGCACGGGCCGGCGCCACGGTCTACCACGAGGGGAATGCCGCGGTTCACGTTTCGGGCCACGCCCAGCAGGACGAACTTCGAGAGGTCATCGAGCTTACCAGACCTCGCTACTTCATCCCGGTTCACGGCGAGTACCGCTTCTTGCGCCACCACGCCCACCTTGCAAGCAAGTGGAGCGATACCCAACCCGTTGTCGCCGATCTTGGCGACATGGTCACGGTGACGGCCAACAGCGTCGAGGTCACGGGCAGAATGGACCTGCAGCCCTTCTACATTGAGGGCTCAACCGTGGGTAATGGCGACGAACTGAAGCTCAAAGAGCGCAAGAAACTGCTTTTCAACGGTCTGGTGGCCCTTACTGCCAAGCCCGTCAAGAAGAAGGGCCGCAAGGTTATCGATGCCCAGATTCGGCTCTACGGCGTTCCGGACCCCGATGGCTCCCTGGTGACAGAGCTGAGGCAGACCTTGGAGTTGGAGTTCGCAGACCGGCTCACGGGCTTGTCCAACGAGACCATAGAGGAGGAACTGGGCAGTGTTGTGCGGAGAGTCGTTCGCAAGCGCCAGGGCAAGAAGCCCCTGGTGCATGTGGTGCTGCAGTGAGCCCCGTGACCCCGTAACCCGCCGCGCACTGCGGCCACCCCAGCAGGGTTTGGACTCGAGGGCGCATCAAGCTGGACTTGTCGAAAGTCTATTTCTCCAAATCGTAATAATCTTTAGAATAATATAGCTGTCCGCTGGAATCAGCACCTGCCGTATGGTAAGTGATATGTACTGGCACCGGGGTGATGAGTGGGATCTCCCTTGTGCGTCGGCTCTTGAGCCACAACCGAAGGTCGTTCTCGCTGATATTCTGGTCCCTTGAGAGCATGCGCAGGGCCAGTTGGGTTGCATGCTGGACCCGAACGCACCCGTGGGAGAGCAGGCGATAGCTCTTCTTGAAGTGTTTCTTGGCCGGGGTGTCGTGGAGATAGACTCCATAGCCGTTGTTGAAGTGAAACTTGATGCGCCCCAGGGCGTTTCCGTCGCCCGGATCCTGAATGAAGCGTTGCTTACCGTCCTTCAAGGTCAGCACCCGGAAGCGTGACCTCTCGAGGAATTCGGGGTCGGACTCGGCTTTGGGGGCTATTTCTTTCGTGGCGATTGATTCGGGGACGTTCCACTGAGGGTTGACAATGATGTTGGTGATGAAAGAGGAGAGGGTGGGGGTCATGAAGAGGCGTTCCCGGCGTTTGGTCTCTTCATTAATATCTTTGCGTGCAGAGCCCAGGACGGTGCGATGGTAGGCGACCATTCTCCCGTCGACGTAGAACTCCAGGAAGGCATGGGGGGACTGGACATGAACGAAGGTGGCCTGCCACGGGGGTATGGCCCTTCTGATTGCTGCCAGTGCCAGAGCCAACTGCCTGGCCTTGCGCGCTGCAGGAATCTCCAATAGATTCAAAGTCTTTCGTGAGATTGGCTGTGTCTGTTCCAGGCCGTGGGCTGCGTTGTAGGCCGCCAGGGCAGAGAGAACAGTGTGGTCCAGCGGACCTTCAGGGTCTCCCAGGAAGGCACCCTCTTGAATCAACCTGGTGCGCAGGGCCGTCACCGTCTGGCTCTTTTCGCCGGGCGAGGCCTTGAGAATGGCTGATGGCACGGCCAGAAAGCCGCCCCCGTCTGCAGCGGCCCGCACCAGTCGGTGGGCATCCACCAACCGCTGGTAGGCGTATGTCACGGGGGTCATTCGTGTGAAGAACTGGCCGGGGGTTGCGGGCAGGTTCTGGATCTCCCGGGCGATGTGTTCGTTGGCCTTGGGGTGCGGCTCAAGCAGCAATGCGGCCGAGCGGGCAAGTGCCTCCAGGTAGAGCGGGTAGGCAGCGCACAGGAGACGCTCCCGCTCAGCGTAGATGGTGGCCAGGCGGTTCACGTTCTCCAGAAGCTCAGGATGGTGGGAGCGCAACTGGGCCAGGTAACGCTTCAGTGCCAGGTTGGCCTCACTGGCGAGCACCGCATACAAGAACTCGATTCGGGCCAGGCGTGAGAGCGTTGTTCGCTCTTGCTGTTCCAATTCAAGGCAGCGTTGGGCAAGGGTGCAGAGTGTGCCGAAGGCTTGGGGAGGGGACGATAGGCCGTGGTCCAGGAGCGCCTCTTTGCCGCTGCACCAGATGGTAAGGGTTTCGCAGTTGGAGGCCACGGGGGAGCAGTGAGGGGGACGGCACATCTCGGGGGGCGATGGTATGAGCAAAGCGAGGTCGTCGGCCAGGCGAAGCGCATCTTGGGAACAGCCCAGCGGCGTGCTGCCTTTGGCGGCTTCGTGAGCCAGGCTGATAGGGTCAAGTCGCAGAATGGCGACGTTTGGCTCCGGAAAGGTGGCAGAGCAGGCCAAGGCCAGAGATGTAGTGAGTGCAAGCAGGGCAGCGGCAGGCAGGGGGATGGTGCGCTGCTTGGGACGCCGACTCTTGCCAGCGAGGTCCACGTCGGGCCCAGTGGCCATCAGGACTGAGGGTATGCCACAAGGTGGATCCTGGGGCGTCGGCACCTCTCCAGGGTCCCAGAGTGGGTCCGTCACACGGTAGAGTCTCTTGGCTTGGGGCTGGGACTGCGTCTGGAATTGGTACACCGACTCTCCAAGCTAATTGCCGGTTCCGGCCGTTTTGTCCGTCATCACGATGTTGGGCGCAGCGAAGAGACCATTGTTCGTCACTCTGCGCCCGGGCCGAGGCTAACCCTTAACACCACAAATCTAGTCTCCAGACTAGCAAGTGCCAACTTTTCGGTCCTAAACGCCCCCGCAGTCCGGAGCAAGCATAGGTCTTTGATGCGGGAGGCTGCGATAGGGGGCTGTGTCAGCCGTTCGACAAGCTCACGGCGCGCCCCCAAACCCCCAGGCAAGCTGGGGGCTTATAGCTCCAAGTTTCGGTATTTCGCTACTTCTTGTGTATATATAGCCTTGCTATAGCCTATAAATGCTGACAAAATTGACCGTGTAGCGATACCCCCGTCCAGCTTGTCTGGAAGGGGGCTAGGGGGAAGGCGCGCCCTCTGGGCCAACGGCCCAGAGGGCTGACGTCAGCCCTACCGAAGCGCCGCTCTGGGCCGCCAGCGGCTACCTAAACCCCTGATATTATTGTTAATATGTTTATTCTGGATCAAGTCCTAAACGGTGGTAGCCGGGGAGGAGGTGCGATAGACCCGGGGCCGACGGCGGGATGATGGATGCCTGACCGGTGATGCTACTCTTCTTGAGCTGGCTGTTCCGGGGAGGGTTCAGCGTCGGCGGGGGCCTTTTCTGCTGGTGTCTCGGGTTGTGCCTCTTCGGGTTGTGCCTCTTCGGGTTGTGCTGCCTTCTCCTCCGTTGGAGCGGGCTGTTGGGGCGTGGCGGGCTGTTGGGGCGTGGCAGGCTGTTCGGGCGTGGCGGGCTGTTCGGGCTTGACCTCACCCTGGGGTGCCTTGGGCTCTGCGGCGGGCTCGTCGTCACCGCCCTTTCCTTCCGTAGCAGCGGCCTCTTTGGCGGCCTTTTCTTCCTGGAGCTTCTTCTCGAACTTCTCCTTCTCGCCAGGGGCCCAGGCCCGGAACTTCACGGTTTTGGTGACGCGCCACTCCCGAAGGGTTTTACTGACCTTGGCCAGCTTCCACTCTCTGGGCCCGACGGTGATCTCTTCGCACTTGAACTCGTCTCCGGCTATGAGCCGAAAGGTATGTGGGCTGGTGCGGTCGGTGCCGGCGACGACAAGGGTCTTCCCATCGTCCTCGAAGAAGACTCGTTCTTCGGCATCTTCGCCTTCGAGGGGTGCACCGTCGATTTCGAAGCGAATCCATTCTGCATTGGTTTGAAACCTGACGGCACCCACGGTAACGGACTCGGGGTCGACCTTCTCTTGGGCAGAGGCAGCACCCGAGGCAAGCAGGATGGCGGCAAGTGTGGCAAAGGACAATAGTTTAGCGGACATAGTAGACCTCCCCTCAAATTCCTTTGGGCATTGTAGACCCGGGGAGGAGGCTGTCAAGTTGGCGAGAGCAAGCGGGGGCGCCACTTTTTGAATTGCGAAGGGCTGAGGAGTTGCTATTGTGGGGCAGTTGCAGCATGCGGGGTTGTATTGGACATGGGTTTCTTTCTGGCGAGCCTCTACGGCGTTTTTCTGGCACTGGACGTGAGGATGCTATCCTATGTTTTGGCGGCCTCGGTGCTTGTTGGCATTGCCACGGTACTTGGTATGCGGAAGCTGGTGAGGCCCGGTCAGATGGTCTTTCCGTTCATGGCGGCCTTCGCCATCAATTTCATGGTGCTCTGGCTCATCTTCGATCTGTTTTTGGGGTATCCGCTGCTGAGGGTTCAGTCGGTGTTTCCGATTCCGTAGGTTCGGAGGCTGACCTGACGAAGCATGAAGAGGCACCATCGCCAAGCTGCGTTTTGGCCAGGATGAGCAGGGCAAGGGCGAAGCACAACAGAATCAGTGAGAAGAGGGGGTTGCGGGGCGGTTCTTCGTTTCGGGGGACTTTGGAATAGCGTTCGAGACCCATGAAACGGGCCTAGAAGTTCAGGGTGATGGGTACGACCACGGCCCGATTGACCTCTTTAGTACTCCAACCTGAGAAGGTCTCGAGGAGGCATTTCTGCACGCTGGCGCCGGCGTCGTCGCTGGAGATGCGATCGACCACGCCGGCCTCGGAGATGTGGAGGCGGATGCGGACCTCGGAGCCTTCGAGGCCGAACTTGGCGCCACAGGCTCGAATCTTGCGTTTGGAGCCGCTGAGGTGTTGCAGCAGCGATTTCTTGAGCGATCTGACCAGCGCTGCGCCCGATGCAGCGCCTTTGGAACTGCCTGAGAGCTTCACCGTGGCCGATTCGGAGAGTGAGCGTGAGGCATTGGGGTCGATGGGGGCACCGCCCTTGATGGTTTCGGCGAGTTGTTTGTCGGTCTCGGCGGCCAACTGCGACAAGGAGAGTTCGGGGGCTTTTCCGGCAGAGCCTTTGACGGGCTTGCTGGTTTCTCCCTGAGCCGTGGCGACACCTTGCTGTTGTGGTCTGGTCTTTCGAATCTTGATTGCGCTGGTATCCGGCGCATCGGTGACCGAGAATTCGAATTCGTCGTCGGCCTCACCCATGGCTGCGGTGATGGCTCCTCGGGCTGCTGTGATGTCTGCCGTGTTCTTGCTGGCTGCGGGTCCACCCAGATCGATGACCTTATCGCTCACGGCCAGCTCTTTGCCGGGCTTCTTGGTTCCGTTGCTAGTGCCGGTGCTCTGCTTCAGGAAGTCCGAGGGGGCGGCGGAGTCGTCGTCATCCTCTTCGTGGTCCACTTTGGCCTCAACCTTTGGAGGCTGCATCAGGGCGATAACGGTGACCACTGCGCCCACAGCGACCAGCAGTGCGATGACCGTGATAACAATTACTACGTTGCGCTTCCTTTTGGCGGCGCTGAGGCGGACCATCATACTGAAGTCACGCAGGGAGTCGTGGGCGCCCCGGGCCTGGCCCTCCTCCACTTTCATTGCGAAGTCTGCGTCGTCGGGGATGTCTAGGAGGTCGAAGCTGCGTGGGGTGCCCGGTTTCGCTTGGTCCGGCCTGGGTGGCGGGGCCTGAGGGAAGATAGCGTCGTGTTCACCCGAGGGCATGCCCGGCATGCTGCGTGGGGGCCCCGAGGGAATTGGGGGCACGGGGAAGAGGGCTTCGTCCTCCTCGGATGGAGCCGGCTGGGCGCCGGGAATGGGAGAGCGTTTTGGCGGCGGCACAGGGGGCCCAGGCGCTTTGGGCGGCTGGGGTGCTGCCTGGGGAGCCGCAGCGGGTTTAGCGGGTTCTGGCTCGGGCTGCGCCGGCTTGGCAGCGGGCACAGGGGCCGGTGCTGAGGGGGCCGGGGCGTAGGTCGGTATTGGGGCCGCTACCGGCGCAGCGGGGGCAGCGGCAGGGGCCGGTTCGGCCGGTTTCTGAGGCAGCGGCCTGGCGGCGGAGCTGTCCTCCTGGGGAGGAAGCAGCGCAGCAACGTCCGGGATGTGCGAGGCTCTTGTCCATGCCGAGAGGTTCTTGTTCCAAAGGAGGGTGGCTCTGGTGACCTTCTGTTCCTGGATGAGCCTCTTGAGCGCCAGGAAGGGCATAGGCCCAACCTTGGATTGGCCAATGACGGCCCAGTACTGCACCGACGGGGCGGCCCCATCGGGCTCCCCATCGGGGCGACCTGCCGAGGCCCCGATGCGCATCTTGATCACGCTACCGCAAGATGTGCACCGAATCCTCACCACGCCCGGCTGCAGCTTTGACGCTGCCAAGGAAAACTCTTTCTTGCATTGCGGGCACTGGAACTTCATGCAACGCTCCCATCTGGACAAGGCGGTAATGTAGCCCACGGTTGGGATGCGCGCAAGATCATTTACCGCACGGCGCCATCAGGTTGGCGCATTGCTCAACCGGAAGCAGCGCTGAAGGGGGCAAGCAAAAAGGGCGAGTCGTGCTGGCAGCACGTCGGGGAAGACTGACGAAGTCCCCTGCCGGCGGGGATCAGGCAGGCAACGGGAGATTGCCTGTTGGGTGCTGCAGAGCGTGCGCCCGCTTGACCCTGCTGTGTGGGGGTGGTAAGCAAGGGCCATAGAGAGGGGGCGCCGTTTGCCGAAAGTAATATTTGCACGTGTGGTTGGTGAGCGAGAGCTCTTGCAGCGCTGGTTGGTCAAGGCTCTGGAGCCAGCGGTGGTGCGCGGGTTGCGGACGGTGGTTCTGGCCAGGGACGAGGCCATGGCCACCAGAGTCGTAGAGCAGCTTTGGACCGTGGATGAGTCCAGCTTCATCCCTCATGCAGAGCCGGGGGACCAGCCATCGGGGCTGACCCCGGTAATCATCCTGGTTGGTTCCCAGATCCCTGCCAAAGCCGATCTGGCCGTGAATCTGACGGGCGAGGTGCCCACATGGGTGGCGGGGTGGAGTGGGACTCTTTGCGATCTCATATGGACCGTCTCCAAGCGTCAGGAGGATGAGGGGCGCCAGAAGTGGGAAGGATACAAGGCCAGGGAGGATGTAGTGTTGGAGGTCAAACGGGACCTGGAATTCACCTTTTGATATCTAATTTGGGTTTAGGGGTTGTTTTTATGAGAAGTCTTATTGCGCTTGTTGCTGTGGCTGTTTGTATGGTTGCTGTGCCTGATTTTGCTAAGGCCGGAGATGTATATGTGAATGGCAAGCTGGCTGTTGGCCTTACTAATGGTAGTTATGAGAATTGCAAGGTGACATTCAAACCTAACGGCGATATCGAGATAGAGATTCCCGGGGCGCTCATCGGGGTGCCAGGGTATCAGGCTGCCAAACAGGAACCTCAGGCGGTTTCTGAGGGGGCGGTGCAGCCTGAGGCGGAGCCGGTGCCCCAGGGGCCGCCGCTGGAGAACCGGTATTTCGTCTTCTCCAGGTCGGAAAAGGCGACCAAGGTTCCATATAATTATGATATATTTATTAATGGTAGGCTGGTTGCGGTCTATGAGGGGCACTTCATTGGCAAAGTTCATGAGATAACCAAGTACCTGGTGGCGGGGGTGAACAATGTTGAGGTCAAGGCCAGGTTCGATGCTGGGGCGCCTGCGGCTTCGGGGTCCCACCACGAGTTGATCTTCGGGCAGGGGGGGCCGGTGAATGGGGTTCTAGAAATAGAGAGGATGTTAGAGCGGTACGAAACGAAGTCCACGGATAGTGGGGACAAGTCTCATTCGTTTACTATTGAGGCTAAGTAATATGACCAATAGATTTCCCAAAAAAGTTATTGCTCAGGCGCAACCTAATATCGCTTTTGTAAAGTATTGGGGCAAACGAGACGAGCGATGGAATCTCCCATTTGCCGACAGTGTTTCTGTGTGTCTCGACAGTTTCGAGACGAAGGTTGAGCTGGTGCGCGAGGAGGGTCTGGCCAGGGACGAGTTTCTGTGGAATGGTCAGAAGCTGTCGGCCAGTTACCAGGGTCGTTTCATGGCGCTGTTGGGGATGGCGCGGGAGCGGAGCGGAGATCGGTCGCCTATGCGTCTGGCGGTGAAGACTAATCTGCCGTCGCGGGTTGGATTGGCAAGCAGTTCGGCCTGTATGGCCGCTTTTGCCAGGGCAGTGGATGTTTCATACGGCATGGGGTTGACGGACAGGGAGCTGTCGGCGGTAGCGAGGCTGGGGTCTGGGTCGGCGTGCCGCAGCGTTCCCGGGGGCTTTGCGCGCTGGAAGCGTGGGGTGAGGGAGGATGGCAGTGATTCGGTGGCCGAGCGTATTGCGTCGCCGGATCATTGGCCGGAGCTGGAGGTTCTGGTGGTGGTTCTGACCACGAAGTCGAAGGATGTGTCTTCATCGGCGGGGATGATGCGCACGGCCCGCACGTCGCACCAGTTTTCGTACTGGGTTGAGCAGTGCCAGAGTGTCTCCGACGATGTGGTTGATGCGATTTCCAAGCGGGATTTCGAGGCTCTGGGGCGTCTGACCGAGAGGAACGCCAGGAGTTTTCACGGGTTGTGCATGACGGCGGTGCCGCCGCTGCTCTACGTCCGTGAGTCAACCGTTTCGATGCTGGAGCTGGTAGCGGAGTTGCAGCGGGAGGTGCCGCTCTTTTATACGCTGGATGCGGGGCCGAACCCGGTTGTTTTCACGCTCAGTTCAAGTAAGCAGATGGTACTCAACGCCATATCGGATCGCTTTCCATATGCGGCGGTATTTTGCTGCAAGCCTGGTGGGGGGGCAAGTGTCTGCGGAGTGGAGTAGTGCCTGTGGCAATTGTTTGCAAGTGCGGCTTGATCGCGGGCTCTACTGCTGCGGGAGGCCTGGTGGTTGGTTGAAGGGAGCTGAGGGGCTCTGGGGCTGTTTGATATGCCGAGGGGCGGACTATTCTGTTGAGCTGTTGGGCGGGGGGCCCTCATGAGGTGCACATCGGCAGGCCTCGGGGTTCGGCAGGGGGTGATGCGGGGGCATATGGTGGTGCCTTGCAAAACCATGATAGCTGGAGAGTACTCGGTGTTGGAGCCAGGGGGTAAGGCGTTGTCGGTGGCCGAGGGGGTTGGGCTGAGGATTGGTGTGGCGGCGGCCGAGGAGGTTGGGCTGCAGGTGACGGCGCTGGGCATCCGGTGCAACTGGACACTGGATGAGCTTAGGGGAGGGCAGGAGCCAGAGCCTGGGCTATCCAGGTGCTTCTGGTGGTCGGCCCGGGTTGTTGCGGCCTGGGCGTCAAGTGCGAGGTTGAGGCAACTGGTTGACGTGGAGGAGGAGGAGCAGGAGGTTCATGTGGAGTTGGCCGACCTGGCGGGGGTGGAACTGGTGGTGGAGTCGGCGGGTGGCCGGCGGCTTCCCGTGGGGAGCAGTGCTGCGTTGGCAGTGGGAAGCGTGCGGGCCTTGACGCTCCACATGGGCTTTGAGCTTGAGGACATTGAGGTGTTCCGTCTGGCGGTGATGGCGCACGCCCTCTCTCAGCGTGGCGGTTCCGGTTACGATGTTGCTGCATCCACCATGGGTGGGTGGACGATGTACGAGCGTCCCTTGGAGGGGGTGCTGCCTTGGGATGGTTGGGATGTGGCCTCCTGTCTCGATTTCGAGGCGTTAGAGGGGACGCTGGCTTTTGCGCTGGAGTTTGCCGACTGGCCGGCGGTACGTCGTCGCCCGCGGCAGGCCTTGGGAGTGATAGTTGCTCACACCGGTGTAAAGGCTGAGACGGCCCGGTTCCTGAGGGCTTACGATGCTGCACGGGGCAACGCTGCCTTCAGGGAGGCGCTGGTGGAGCACCAGCGGGTGTCGAACATGCTTATCGGGCAGCTGTGGCAGGGGGCGCCGTCGGGTACCATCGCCGAGTCGGTGCGCAACTCGGTAGCCACTCTCAGGAGCCTGGATGAGGCCGGGGGAATGGGCATCTACACAGGGGAGATAAATGCTCTGCTCTTCGAGGCTTCTCGAAGCGGGGCTGTGGCCAAGGTTTCTGGTGCCGGGGGCGGAGATTGCGTGGTGGCCCTGGCATGGGCCAGGGACGACTTGGCAGCGTGTGCCGCGGCATGGTCCAACGCCGGTTTTGAGGTGATACCCGTCACCACTCCGTGGAAGCGGAGAAGCTCCTTGTAGCCTGGGCAAGTTGCTCGGGCGAGACGTCTCGTGAGGGTTCCCAGCAGCCTACTTCATAACAGGATTGGTCGTTGCGGTACCAGGGCTCGTAGGTTGCCCGCAGCAGCAGCCGTGCCATAGGCGGGTGGTGCGCACGGGTGGAGAGCAGCAGCACCAGGTGCCCCGAATTGAACCCTCGGGAGTGCCAGAAGCGCTGCACCAGCACCACAAGGCGTGCCAACTCCTGGCATGAGCCTTCGTTGAGGCTCTGCAGAGACCACTCCTTGCCGGTGTAGAAGAGATGGAACTCTTCTTGAGCTGCGGGGGCATAGGCCGCTGCCAGAGTCCACGGGCCGCTGGTTGCCACGAAGCGTGGTCCGTCGGACTCTTGGGCGGCCCAGGTTGAGAGCAGGTGGGAGCCATCAGGCCCTTGAACTCCCCCGAGTTTCCCGTCCCACTCTTGGCAAGAATTCAGCAGAGCCCGGTGGTATCCCATAGGGTCGGAATCGGCGTTGACTTGCAGGTGGGGGTGGACCAGTGCACCTCCTGAGGATGGCAGGATATTCTGGGTGATGGCCACGAAGTGGGCTTCGGGGTCCTTGTGAGCGACTAACGTAAGATATTGCTGAGAATTAGTTAAAGTATCTTGATACTGAGGGACAGAAAAGCAACCCATTGGTATATAATGATCCAGGGATAATAATAATACTGCCGAATGGGCGCCGTAGGGCGAGATATTGGGAAAGATCAGCGAGGTTCCTTTGGAGAGCCTGGGAGTGGGAGCGAACTCTTTGGGGAAGGTTGGGGTAGCGCTCCATACTTGGGGTTCGCAGAAGGGGCAACCGGCGTTGTTGGTGGTGCTGGGTGGCACGACCAGGGGAGCCGAGGAGAGTTTCTGCAAGGGGCGGGCTGGGGTAATTCTGGAGGTGATATTGGTGAGCGGGCAGCGGCGAATGGAGACGGGCATGGTAACAAGTTGGCCCGAGGGGAGGACCAGGCTGGCGTGGATCTCTTTCTGGAGGGGCTCTATTCGACGGTTTCGCATTCGATTTTCAGGGTGAAGTCGGCCTCACCGAACTTGAGTGGTTTGGGCTGGGGGGCGGTGCCGAAGCCGTCGATGACGACGAAGTAGGTTTCGCCCTTGATGGCCTGGATGGTTGCCTGATGGGTTCCCCAGGTGACGCACTTGGCGGGATTGCAGCCGAAGCCCGAGTCTTGGAGGATCATGACGTCGAGGTCCCAGCCTGGCGAGTCGAGGAGGAAGGAGACGTTCTGAGTCTCGGCAGCGGTGAAGGCGTAGGTGTATTCGGGGCCGTCGTATGTTCCGGAGTTACAGCCATAGTGTCTTGCCAGGGCAGTGCTGCCGTCGCCGCCGTTGTTCCAGGCGTAGTTCTCGCCGCACTTGACGGGGTAAGTGGCCTGGCATTTGGGGCAGAGGGGGGAGGTACCGCAGTCTTCTTCGTCGGCGCAGTCGAGGAGGCCATCGGCGTCGTTATCGGCGCCGTCGTCGCAGAGGACTTCAACGGGGGCGCTGCACGAGAGGTCAAAGAGGAAGGTTCCGGCCTCGTTCTGAAAGCCGTCAATGACGATGTGGTAGGTTTCGCCGGCTTTCGCGGAGAAGGTGGCGGAGGAGAGGCCGTAGGTTATGCAGTTGGTTGGGTTGCACTCGTCGCCTTCGAGGACGAGGATGTCGGTGGAGGCGGTTTCGAGTTGGAGGTTGGCGGTGACTTGCATGTCGTAGGGTGCCACGAAGCGATAGGCGATTTCCGGGCCGGAGTAGTTGTAGGCGGGGCAGGCCGGTGCCGGGGAGTATGCGTTGACGGCCAGGGTGCTGCCCCAACCGAAGTTAGCGAAGGCCTCTTTGTGTCCACAGGCCACGGTTCGAGCGGCGAGGCATCTGTTCATGCAGGCCAGCGCACCTTGGCAGTCGGGGTCTTCGCAGTCAGTGAGGCTGTCGAGGTCATCGTCTGTTTTGTTGTGGCAGGAGGTCTCAACGAAGCCGGTGCAGATGACCTCAATGTCGAAGGAGCCTTCGGCGCCTTTGTAGCCATCGACGACGAAGTAGTAGGTTTCGCCGCCCTTGACGGGGAAGGTGAGGGCTTTCTGGCCCCAGACTACGCAGTCGAGGGGTTGGCAACCAGAGCCGCTGTCTTTGAGGACGATGAGGTCGGTCATGGCGGATTCGTTGCCCAGGCGAACGGTGACGGTGAAGTCACCCGGGGCGTCGAAGCGGTAGGTGAATTCGGGGCCTTCGTAGCTGTAGGTGTTGTCGATGCATCCTTTGTTCTGGCCCTGGTCTCCGTAGCTGGAGATGAGGCTTGTTGACCAGAGTCCGTAGTTGGTAGCGAAGTCTTTCGAGCCACAGGTGAGTGCCCAGACGGGGATGCAGTATGCGGCGGGGCAGTGGGTGCTGCCGTCGCAGTCCGGGTCGTCGCAATCGGTGAGGCCATCGCCATCTTCATCGAGGCCGTCGTCGCAGCGGATTTCGGCTTCGGGTAGGCACGAGACGGCGACGGAGTAGGTGACCTGCTCATCCAGGGGGGAGTCCACGACCACGAAGTAGGCGGTACCTTCGGTCATCTCCATGGTGAGGGTGCCATCGGTGAAGGCCCTGCAGTTGCCGGGGTCGCAGCCCGTTGCTTTGCCCTCCAGGACGAAGAGCCGAGCCTGGGCATTGGATGCCTGCAGCTTGAGAGTTGCTGTGCCTGTGTATGGTGCCACGAAGCTGTAGGTGAATTCGGGGCCTGGCATTGGGGTGGGGGAGCAGCTATAGGAGTCAACCAGTTTGGTATTGCCGTCATACTTGGTTCCCCATGCGTCGGATGTGCCGCAGTGGAGGGTCCATTTGGGGAAGCAGGTGGAAGATGTGCAGGAGTTGAGTGGCCCGGGCATGCACTGCCCGAATCGGCAGAAGTCGTTCTGGGTGCAGGGGTCCTTGTCGTCGCAGGGCATGAGAGAGAAGTCGTTTCTGCACCCGGTGGCGGTGTCGCAGGTGTCCGTGGTGCATCCATTTCCGTCATCGCAGCTCTTTGGTGCGCTGCCTACGCAGACGCCGGCTTTGCAGAGGTCACCTATGGTGCACTCATTGCCGTCGTCGCAGGGGCGTCCATCCTCCATGACGATTTGGGTGCATTCGCCGGTGGATGGAACGCAAGCGGCCTTTCTGCATGGGTTGTTTCCTGCCTCGGGGCAGACCACCACAGAGGAGGCCGGCACCTTGCAGGTACCAAAGAGGCACTTCACGGTGCCGTTGCATTTGTTGTTATCATTAAATGTGTTGCAATCGCTGTCCACGATACATGTGCATTCAGGGCTGACCTCGCCCACGCAAGCCTGATTAGAGCATCTATCGTTCTTTGTGCAGCTATTTCCGTCATCACATACGTTGTCGTTTGGTTGGAACACACAACCGCTATCGGGGAAGCAGAAGTCGGTTGTGCAGATGTTTCCGTCGTCGCAGTGTACTTTCTTACCGACGCAGGCGCCGTCAAGGGTGCATGTGGTGTCGGTGGTGCAGGAGTTGCCGTCGTCACAGGTCTCGCCGGGGGATTTCGGTCCAGCAACACAGATTGAGAGGTGTTTATCGCACAGAGGTCTTTCGCAAGGCAGTAAATCGTCTACTTCATCCAGGCAGTCGGAGTCTTTGGTGCACTTCTTCTGATCTCCCTGGTCGGGGACGAAAATCTCTCCATCAGGAAATTCTATGTCAAGTCCATCAGATTCAATAACGTCCAAGTCCTCTTTGGTGTCTTTAGGTTTGTTGTCGACTGGCTTGGTGTCAGGCCATACTATTATATCGGGAGGCACATAAAAATCAAGTGATGCGTCGAATATATCGGTGTTCTGAGAATCTGCCGGGGCCGGGTCGGAACCACAAGACCAGAGGGCCAGCAGAGTGGGGAGCATCAGAAAACAGTATCGGTGCATGGAGTTCCTCCCTCCATCCGGGTCGGCATGGCAGCGCATCATTGTATGTCCTTCGGGTCGGGCCCGCAACGAAAGCTCCAAGCCAGGGTGTAGTGTTGCCAGGTGGCCAGGGGGCCCGAGGCTGGTGGCTGGGCTGGGTCCAGTTTCCACTTGGGGCAGGGTGCTGCGAGGCGTTTGATGTCTGGCCCGGGGGCTTGTGGCGGGGCAGCGAGGGTCACCACGCCGGTCTCGCCACGTTCTTCCCATCGGAAGGCCGTCATGAGAAAGATTTCGGTGCCGGCGGGAATCTCTGATGGAGCGTTGAAGGCAGCACGGGCCGTCGAGAGTGAGGCCAATGCCTTGAGCAGGGAGATGAGTCTGGCGGCTCTCAGGGTGAGGGCGTCGGGTTTGAGTCTGGGGGCATCCAGGGGCAGATGGAGCGAGATGTCTACAAGAGCGAACTCATCGGCGGTGGAGTTGAAGACGAAGGAGACGAGGTCTGCTCCGTATCCGAAGCCTGAGATGAGTCCTGAGAGGCGGGACATGAGTCTATCCCGGCCGATTCCGTTCAGAGAGAAGCCCAGGCAAGCCTCTTTTCCGCAGGGGCCTTGGGAGAGGAGCACTTCGGCTGAGTCGGTGAGGTTGCTGGCTTCGAGGAACTGGCGGAATGCCTGGAGTTCCATGGGGTCGGCGGGGTGTTTTCGTGCCGCTGGGGGCGTTGCGGGGGTCATTTGGGCCAGTGTGGGCGTTGGGGCCGGCTCTTGTGCCTGGGCGTGTGTGGCGCCCAGGGTCAGCAGTAGGAGCATGGCAGCACAAAAGGGGCCAAGCGGTCTTGGCGGCTGGCCGGCCTGATGTGGAACTCGATTGCGGGCCGGATGGGCACCCAGGTGTCGGCTGGGGCTAATTGTATGGCGGCTGGGGTTCATCAGGAACCTGTCATCAGTCGTTCACCGAAGTGGGGTTCGAGTCCGGCCTGGACGATTTTCCGGGCGGTTTTCCCCTTGTCGTATTCGAAACGGTGCATCTGGATGGTGCCATTGTCCAGGTCTACGAAGGAGACAGCGCCTCTGGGGTCCCTGTCACGGGGCTGTCCCACGCTGCCTACGCTGACCAGGAATTTGGTGCCGTCGGTCCATTTGACTTTGGCGATATCGGTCTCGGTAGCTTTTCCACCGGCCAGGGCAAAGGCTCTGATGAGGTGGGAGTGGCCAAACAGCGAGAGCGAGGCCAGGCGGTCCAGGACTCTGAAGTGAGCCTGGGCGTCGTCCTTGAAGACGACGTAGAAGTAGTTGCTTGGGGAGATAGGAGCCGAGTGGCAGAAGGCGATTCCGTCATCGGGGCGGCGGTGGGTATATGGGAGCCTGTATAGCCATTCGAGGTGAGTGGACGAGAGCTGTCGTCGAGTCCACTGGATGGCGTGCCGGGCAGCGTCCCTGTAGAACTCGGTGGACATGGCCCCGATGACTGCTGCGTCGTGATTGCCAAGCAGGGTCACTGAGGAGACCCGTCTTACCAGGTCACAACACTCATTGGGGTTTGGGCCGTAGCCCACCACGTCTCCCAGGCAGACGACGTCCTCGACGCTCTGTGAATCGAGCCACTTGAGCGCGGCGTCCAGCGCCTCCAGGTTCGAGTGGATATCGGAGATAATGCCAACTCGTCTCATGCAACACTCCTTCAATCCGACGGATTCTAGCCGAAAGAGGGGGCATGGGGGAAGGAAAAAGGATGAGGGCCCAAACTTCCACATTGCACAAAGGATTGGTCGGGTCCTACACTGCGGGATGTCGGTAGTGTGGAGGGAGTCAGTGAAACGGACTTATGCCGTGGTTTTCAGCATGGCGCTGGTTTTCAGCATGGCTCTCATCTGGGTTTCGTGCGGTTCCGGGGAGGCCTCCGGTGGGAACCCTGATGTGGGCGGCCAGGAGGAGTGGCGAGGCGAGGATGGTGCGCCGAGCGAAGGGGTGGGCCCCGTTGACTGGAGCGCTGAGGAGGGTGTTGGTGCGGAGGAGACCACGGGTGAGAGTGGCGGTGGCGATGTTGGTGCCGACATGGGACCGGCGGTTCCTCTGGGGGCCCTGGAGTGTCTGCTTGCCCCTGAGTGCGGCCGGGTGCTGGTAGCGGCGCACCGTGGCGATCATGCCGACCATCCTGAGAACTCGCTGGCATCCATCAGGGGTGCAGCGGCTCTTGGGGCAGACTTCGTTGAGGTTGATTCCAGGCTTACTGCCGACGGGGCGGTGGTGCTGATGCACGATGGTACTGTGGACCGTACCACCGACGGCGAGGGCAACGTTTCGGATTTGACGTTGGAGCAGATTCGGGCCCTGAGGCTCAAAGGGGCTGACGCCGATGACCCCGAGAGCTTGCGGGTGCCCACTCTTGCCGAAGCGCTGCTGCTGGCAAAGGAGTTAGGGCTCATGGTCTACCTTGACCAGAAGGCTGAGAATTGGGAAGCGGTGGTGGGGGTTGTGCGCGAGACGAAGAGTGAGTCGGTGGCGTTGATAAGGGACGGGTTGGGGACTGTTCTAGCCATGGCTCCAACGTGTCCGGATCTGTTGCTGATGCCTGCGGTGGCCGACGTGGCTGAGCTGGAGACTGCGTTGGCGGCCATACCAGACCTTATCATTGTCGAACTCTCTTACGCCGAGGCCCGTCCCGACTTCGTGGCAGCGGCTCACGCCCTGGGGATCAAGGTTCAGCAGGACGTCATGGCAACGGGCGATACATTTGCCACCATGGGCACAACGAAGGGGTGGCTAACCTTCTTAGAGGCGGGCGTGGACCTGTGGCAGAGCGACCTTCCTCACGTGCTCATCCCGACGCTGGAAGAGTATTACGATTCGGGTGAGTTCCCATCGGAACCGGTGAAGCCGTAGCGACGAATCGTGACGCGTGAGCGGCTGTGCAGGTCGGCGAAGGTGGTGCGAGGACGAAGATGGCATCCATCCTCCAGAATGCCGACGTCACCAAGTTTGAGAGGTGAGTTCGGCATCCAATGCGAGTAGTAAAACCTTGTTTGCCTATGAAACTCCCGTACATAAACATCTGCAATAGCCACCGCCGCCTCCAATACCGTTGAGAACGCCTCTTCGAAGAGCCTGGTCTGGGCAGGAGATAGTGGAGCAGCGCCCAGAGACCCGCAACGAAGATCTGATATCGCAGAATCGAGCGATGTACAAGAGTTCTAGGTTATGCGGTTACTCAGCGTCATGTGGACTACCGACCATCCCACGATGGCGATTCGATCGTGGCGTGCTGCACGTGCGGAAGGCCGGCGCCGTGAGGTGGGTGGATGCAACCAGTGTCGGACCGGGTCGGGCGGGCTCTGGGGAAGCCCCACGGCTGCGGCCATGCCACGCGGTGTTGACATGCGACCCGTTTATGGACCATATTCGGTCCGATGAGGTGAAGCGTCATGAAGCTCTCGAAGCAAATCCGGCCGATCAGTTATCTGAAGGCCCACGCTGCCGAGATTGTTAGAAATCTGGCTGCTGAGGGTGGTCCGCTGATTATCACTCAGAACGGTGAGGCAAAGGCCGTTTTGCAGGATATTCAGGGGTACGAGCAGACTCAGGAGACCTTGGCCCTGCTGAAGATCCTTGCGTTGGGCAGGGCCCAGATTGACGACGGGCAGGTTCAGCCAGCGGAGGATGTTATTCGGCGGATTCGAGAGAAGAAAAAGGGCTCCTCATGACATTTCCGGTATTTCTGACCGACGATGCATCTAGGGATCTCGAGGAGTTGTATGACTTTATCCAAGCTAACGACTCCACAGAGAAGGCGGAATATGTCTTGAGTCGACTTGAGGATTCTTTCCAGCACCTCAGGGAGAATCCGGAACGAGGTGGCTATCCTGATGAATTATTGGTCATTGGAATAAGAGATTATCGACAAATACGATTCAAACCATATCGCATCATTTACAGGATTATCGCTGGACGAGTCTATATAATGGTCATAGCCGATGGCCGTAGGGACATGCAGGCTTTGTTGCAGCGTCGTTTACTGTGAGACCCTGATACGATTCTGGAGAGGGAGGGACGAACCAGGGCTGCAGGCCCTCGGCCCCCTGTTGTCGCCTTGCACCGAGGCAAATTCTGGCAGTATTTCGCCTTGAAAGTAGGCGAAAGCTCTGGTAGCCAGGAAGGGGTTCAAGTCGGCGCTCTGCATTGTGGGCCCATAAATGGGCTGAACGAGATACGAATTATGGGCCAGCCCCAATGTCGTGTCAAGAGGCCCAACTTTATGATAATCGTGAAGTACCGCTTTACGATTGTGGAGAGGGACGGCGCCACCAGAGATGGTCTCTGCACGCTGATGGCTCTGTGCAGATTTTTCCACAAATTTGGAGAGTTCCGACGACATAGGGGACGGAGGTGACCGCATGCTTGCCAACAGGACTTCTCTTGAAGTGAAGGTAGTGGAGGGATTCCCGGTCACTGTGGAGTGCGATACCTGGCCAGGCACATTCTCGTGTGAAGTGGTGGGGCTTTGCAAAGCGGGAGCAGGTATTGGGGGCGCCCCCAAGAATCGGCGGTTGCTCTACGAACTTACGCTGGAGGCTCAGCGGAGGGTGGCCGAGAGCCCGCTGAGCAAACGGGAGATCATCCGCCGGCTGGGGAGCTCCGCCACCCAGTTCTATCGGATTCTCGACCAGACGAACTATTCGAAGTCCGTGGACCAGGTACTCTTCCTTCTCGGGGTCCTGGAGTGCCATGTGGAGTTCGTCGTCCAAGCGAAGAACGTTTAGGCTGCATCAGAGCTCGGACCAGGGGATGGCAACTACTCTGTCCGTCAGTTGCTGACGTCGAGGGACTCTGCACACCACAAAGCCTTTGGTTGCCCGGTCGGGGTGCAGGTCCAGGAAGGTCTCAATGTGCCGGGCGTCGGCGGGCCTCGGGTTCTCGGTCCACTTGACCTCAATGGGGATGTCCTGCTCCGGGCAGACCCATACGAAGTCCACTTCTGCACCGCTGGCGGTGCGCCAGAATCGCACATCGACGCCTCGGCCCTGGTACTTGGCACGGTGTATAAGCTCCAGCGCCACCCAATGCTCCAACATAGGCCCCGCCTGTGTTGGAGCAAGGCTGAGAAGCAGAGGAGTTCCGGCGGCGGCACCCCTGACGCCCAAGTCGAAGTAGTAGAACCTGGGAGTGGTCAGCAAGCGTTTGCGGGCAGAGCCGTGATAGGAATTGAGCTGGTAACCAACAAAAGTCTCCTCCAACACCTTGTAGAACCCCGCCAGGGTCGATGCGGCAATGCCGCTCTCTCGGGAAAGCGCCGCAAGGTTCACTTGGGCCCCGCTCTCGGCCGCGGATAGGCGTACGAAACTCAGAAACGCCCCAACATCCCGCACCAGGGCTTCACGGCGAATCTCCTCCTCGATGTAGTTCTGCACATATGCGTCCAATGTAGCGGCGGCCGTCTCCGGCTCTTCCAACAATACACCGGGCAGATTGCCCAGCAGCAGCCTTGATTCGAGGCTCCTTTGGGGAAATCCGTCGGTATTGAGTGTTTGCCCCCCAAGGAGGGGCTGAAAAGCCCCCTCCTCCTCCAATCTGGTAACGGGCAAGAGGCCGTGTATGTGGCAGCGGCCGGGCAACAGATTGGCGGAACGCTGCCTGAGCTGTCGAGCAGAGCTTCCCGTGAGAAAGAACTGAACTCTCTCGGGTGAACTGTCATAGAGTTCCTGGACCTCCTCCAGCAGGGCCGGAACCTTCTGAATCTCATCCACCCCCACGTGGGTAATCGACTTGGGCAAGGCCCGAATCTCCCTGGAGAACGAAGCCGGGTCGGCCTCAAATCGCTGCCTGACCGACGATTGCTGCAGGTTGTAAACAATGGAGTTCCCTTCAGGCAACAGCCTATTGAGCAGTGCGGTCTTGCCAACCTGGCGAGCCCCGAAGAGCAGACGCACCTTGTTTCTGGAACGCTTGCCCTCCAGCATCTCTTGAACCAGCCTTCGGTAGAACATGGTCAATCGCCTCCATCCTTTCCTGCTTTCCGGATTATGCGCACTTCTTGCGGATAATCAACGATGTCCTGTCGATTATCCAGGATAATCCGTGACGACTCGTGGATTATGCGGCTGGCGAGTGGTGGTTGGGTGGGCGACCGCAAGTCGGGAGGGAGGCCGAGAGCCGGCAGAGCAAACGGGAGATCATCCGCCGGCTGGGGAGCTCAGCCACCCAGTTCTATCGGATTCTCGACCAGACAAACTATTCGAAGTCCGTGGACCAGGTACTCTTCCTTCTCGGGGTTCTGGAGTGCCATGTGGAGTTCGTCGTCAAAGCGAAGAACGTTTAGGCTGCATCAGAACAGGGTGAACGGCCACCAACTTCCGGGCTTATAACTTGATGAACCGATAGTTTAATCGCGGTCGAACTGAGGAGTCGTCGCCCTCCGTCCCCACATTGATTCCCCCCGTAGAACTCGTCGTCCTCCGTCCCCACATTGCGTCCCCACATTTCGTTGACCAGACAAGGTCCCCCATGGCCACCGGCCATGGAAATGGGGTGCGAGATTCTCTCCACCCCGTCAGGCTGTAACCGGATTTGCATCACCCTTGACCACGCAGGTTCTCTGCATCAAGGAGATCCTTGGGCCTACCGGCGGCAAGCTTGTTTCTAAGAAGAAGCTCCGCTGACAGAACCCGGACAGCGATTCCATCCAGCAGTACGATGCTGGCTGAGTTGAAGGCTTCGTCGAATGTAATATGGCCTGAAATTGTGGTCAAGATGTCTATTCTAACAGGCGCGACCCCAATCTGTAGCACTAATCCCGACTGTGCGAAAGACGAGGGCGTCAAACCATCCATGGGAGCACCAAACTCCGCCAAGGCTTCGAATACCCGCTGGGAATTCTGCGGGTCAGAACGGACCCATACATCGAAATCTCCAGTACTTCTGACAAAGCCATGAACAGCCATAGCATGAGCACCAACTACTACATACTCAGCCTCATGGTCGTTCAAGCACAACAACATGTCTCTGTAGTCGGGATGAAGCATCTATCTTCCCCCTTGTGGCAATGGACCAGGCCCGCCAGGTCAACTCCCAGACCATGCCAAGTCTCTCTTCGGGAGTCCCGGGGACGCACTCGGTACCTGGAGCGCTGAGCGCTGATACTCTGACCGCCGTCCGATCAAGTCTTTTCACCGTTACCCCCATCTACTGCGGCGTCATTGTAGCACGCATTGTGTAACCAAAGCCACGGTTTCCGATTGTCAAGGCGGGGCTCTTGGTCAGTGGAATAACTGGGGACGGAGCATGACTCAGTGTGGAGAGGGACGGCGACACCAGTGATGGTCTCTGCACGCTGATGGCTCTGTGCAGATTTTTCCACAAATTTGGAGAGTTCCGACGACATAGGGGACGGAGGTGACCGCATGCTTGCCAACAGGACTTCTCTTGAAGTGAAGGTAGTGGAGGGATTCCCGGTCACTGTGGAGTGCGATACCTGGCCAGGCACATTCTCGTGTGAAGTGTTCGGGCTTTGCAAGGCTGCAGCTATCGGGGGACTGTTCCGGGGTGGTCCCAAGAAATGCCGGTTGACAAGTGTTACCCTGCAAGGTAGCGTTGAGCCGTGAGCAAGCTGCGTCGGGCTGGGTTCGTGTTTCTGAAGTGGAAAGGGGACCATGGCCCTGAGCACGTCCATGTGTTTCGTGACGGGCGCTTAGTAGTGAAGTGGGACCTGGAGTACGGCAAGGTAATGGCGGGTAAGCCAAGCCGGAGGGTGGTCGAGGCTATTGAAGAACTGGTCAGAGAGGGGTTGCTATGAAGATACTCAACGTAGAAATCAACCGCAGCCTTCGTGCCTTCGTGGTCACCGCCGGTGGTCGCGCCTACTCGTTCCCCTTTGCCAAGTGTGCCCCCATACCCTCCGCAGCGGACCCGGTTGTGAAGGCTTACGTCGACTGGGAACTTGCCAACGAGGCCTTCACGTACCAACTCCAGTCCGGGGCCGAGGGGTCCGTACATCTGGAGCGGCTGCTCGACTACCACAAGGACCCTTCGTACCTGCGCAATATACTGCTCTACGAACTTACGCTGGAGGCTCAGCGGAGGGTGGCCGAGAGCCCGCTGAG
>CAZQHM010000047.1:0-35875 GCA_964593355.1 uncultured Myxococcales bacterium | reverse complement strand
TATGCGATATCTAGTTTCTCTCCTGCTGCTCTCTCTGCTCACGGCTTCATGCGGACTGCTTGATTTCGACAAGGGCGACGTAAAAGTACCTGACATAGTCGTGGGTGACCTGGGCCCCGATCCATGGGGAGGCCTTCAGTCGCCGCTGGGCAAGGGCCCGGGCGAGCAGTGTGCCGAAACCAACGATTGCAGAACGGGGCTCACCTGCGTGGAGACGCTCTGCCAGAGAACCGGGGACCTGCCTGCGGACTCCATCTGCCTGCTCAATTCCGATTGTGGTCCCGACATGGTGTGCGCCTTTCAAATGACCGATGCCACCCCGCCTTCAATTGACCTGGCCAGCCCGAAGACCTGTAAGCCCGAGGGAGCCGGCGAGAAGTGGGCCGTGTGCACCACCGATGCGGACTGCCAGCGTGGATTCTTCTGCAAGATGATATCCTTCACGGGAACCTGCCAGCCCGAGGGTGACTCCGACATGGGTGAGCAGTGCACCACCTCCGCAGACTGCATGGCCGGTCTCTACTGCGGCACCGACAACAAGTGCGGCATCATCGGCGTTCAGATACCACTCTTCCTGGGCGAGAACTGCGAATACAACGCTGCCGACGAGGGCACACCTACGGCGCTCTTCGAGGTGCCCAAGGCAGGCGCTCCCCTGGCGGATTTCTATCGTCTTCCCTTCCCCAACGACATCCGGGTCAGAAACGGCAAGCTGGATCTAACTGGCCACCCGGTGCCGGGCCCCGGCGCACTGGGATTCGACATCGTTGCCAGAGTCATCGACGCCATGCAGAAGGATCTCGACGGCTTCGGAACCAACCCCGTGGTATTCTTCCGCTTCAGCCACGCGATGGATCTCTCGACCATTAAGAGCGGCGGTGCCCAGGATGGTGCTTCACTCTGGCTTGTGGACATCACGGGCGAAATGGCCGGCGGCTACGGAAAGCCCATCTCGGTCAGTTGGGTAGCCAACACCGGCCGAGGCCTCTACATCTGCCAGAACTACGTCGGCATATACGTTCCGTGGGCGCGCCCCCTGGCCAGCAACAGAACCTACGCCGTGATTCTCACCGATGACATTAAGGCTGAGGCTCTGGAGGATGGCGGAACGCCACGAGACTTCACTCGCAGCCCGGACTTTGAAGCCATGCTGGCCGACACCAAGCCCGAAGGCAATGACATGGTTGCCGCCTGGCAGGCCTACGAGCCACTGCGACTCTTCCTTGCCAAGGACGGCTACACGGGCCAGACAGGCATCAGCAAAGCGAACATCCTGAACGCTGCGGTTTTCTCCACCTATTCGGTTACCGATCGCATGGGCAAGTTCAAGGAGGAGATGGACACCTTTGATGTCTCCGAAGTGAAGTTCACAGGCCTTGTGGAATGCAAAGCCGGAGTCAAATCACCCTGCGACGACGGGCTCACGGGCGCCGACCACAAGCGAGGCTGCTTCGGCGAAGACTCCAAGTACACCGAGTACCAGGGCAAGGTCCGCGTCCCCATCTTCCAGGACGGATTCCAAGACGGCACAACCCCTTACCTCGAGCCGGAGGACCGCGGCGGTGTGAACTTCAACGCCCTGGGTCGCCCCATTACCGTTGGCTTCGAAGAAGTGTGCGTGTCGCTCACAGTGCCCAAGGGCACAGCCCCCGAGGGCGGCTACCCCGTGGCGCTCTACGGCCACGGTACTAATGGCAACTACCGCAGCCACGTCACCGAGGGCGTGTCGGCACAGCTCAGCAATTTCAACGCCCTGGATCCGGAATCGGGGCAGTTCACACGCCCCGTGGGCTTCGCAGTCATGGGCTGGGACCAGATCCTGCACGGACCGAGAATCGGCCCGGCCCCCCTGGACCCCGACTCGCTGGTCTTCAACTTCCGCAACCCCAGGGCATCCCTTGGCAACTTCTACCAGGCATCCGCCGAGACCATGGTGCTTGCCAAGCTGCTGGGCAACTGGAGCGACGACAGCGCCAAGGTGGACGGGCAGCCAATCCCCATCGACTCGGACAAGGTCTATTACTTCGGCCACTCCCAGGGTGGGATCAGCGGCCCCTTGGCAGTGCCCTTCGTCCAGGCGGTGAAGGCCATGGTCATTTCTGGCACCGGCGGAGGCCTCGTCGAGTCCCTGTTGAGAAAAGAGAGCCCCGTGGATATCCGAGATGGTGTCACCGTCGCTCTCCAGGACGAGAACATAGGCAGAACTCACCCCGTGCTGGCCTTGCTGCAGAACTATTATGACCCAGTTGACCCCATCAACTATGGCAGCATGCTGAGCCACGAACCATACAACAGCCGGAAGGTCCCCACCTTCCATCCCCTGGGCCTCGGTGACACCTTCACCGCCACCAGAACCATGATGGCCCTGGCCGCAGTCATGCGGGCAGCGGTGGCGCCCTCCCCTTCCCTACCCGCAGGCTCCTTCGAAAAAATAGGCGGAACGGCCCAAACAGCGCTGCCCACCAAACAGATCAGCGGAGTTGTAACCGTGGAATACCTGCCCGACGCCGGCAAGGACGGTCACTTCGTCGTCTTCCACAAGGCCGACGCCATACGACACTACACCAACTTCCTTGGCACCGCTGCCCTCGACGGGGCTCCCAGGATCCCCGAGTAGCAGGCTCGGGAATCACGCTGGCCCACCTCGCTTGCCAACCGCACCCTTTGCCAATCGGAGGCTATCCCAGTGACAAGGCGCACAGTTATTGCCGTAAGCTCATGCCTCCTGGGGACGCCGTGCAGGTATGATGGCGGCTCGAAGCCCGTCGAGTGGGTTCAGGCCCTCGCTGATGAGTGCGTGCTGCTGCCTATCTGCCCCGAGATGCTTGCGGGCATGGGTGTGCCCAGGCCTCCCATCGAGCACCACAGGCGCCACGGCAGCTGGAGGGTCGAGACCCCCACGGGAGAGGACAAGATGCGCCACCTCGCTGCTGCCTCACAGAAGATTCTCCACTGGTGCACCAGCGTCGGCGCGGCTGGTGCCCTGCTTAAAGAGCGAAGCCCAAGCTGCGGCGTGAACACCATCCACGCCGACGGTGCCCTGGTGAAGGGCCGAGGCGTAACCGCAAACAGACTGGTCAGGGCCGGAATACCCTCCTTCAGCGAAGAGCAGAGAGAACAGTTTCTCTCGTGGCTGGGGGCCCGCACCGCAACGTCCGAACCAAAGGAGCAACCCAATGACTGAGAGTGGTGCACGACAGGCGAGAACTGGGCCGGGGGCCGAAGCCTCACCGAAGAGCGCCGGCGTAGTAGCTGTATGCAGCCGAAAAGGGGGCGTGGGAAAGACAACCACCGCCGTGCACTTCTCCGTAGCCGCTGCTTCACGAAACGGTCTCAAAACACTGCTGGTAGACCTGGACCCCCAAAGCCACGTGCGCTCGTCGCTCTCGTCGCTAATCATGGATAATGGCTCAGGCAGCCTCTCGTCGGTGCTGCTGGCCCGAAAGGGGGACATTCTGGACGCCGCACAGTCAACGCGCCAGACAGGCCTCGACGTGGTTCTGGCCGACGATGGGCTCGAGTCTTCTCAACTCATGCTCTCGACTCGCATAGGACGAGAATTCGTTCTCAAAGGGGCACTCTCTCAGGCAGAGAAGGAGTACGACCTCATCGTCCTGGACTGCCCTCCCAACGTCGACACTCTAACCCTCAACGCTCTGGTTGCAGCACGGTGGGTACTCACTCCAACGGACCTCTCGGTTCTGGCCATGGAGGGAGTTGTGGGAATCGTGGAAGCCGTGGAGACCATAAGGGACCGGCTGCAACTGCCTCTCGCCATGCTGGGCATACTCGTGACCCGGTTGGACCGGCGCTCGCCCGCAATCAACCGGGAGATGATGGCCATCCTCAATAAGCGCTTTAGCCAGATGCTCGTTCAGCCCCCTATTCCACACAGTACCGCCGTGGCCAGGGCCTGCCTCGAAGGAAGACCCGTTTACTCCGTGGCCCCCGGAAATGCAGCATCAGAAGCCTATCTGGCGGCCACCGCCGCCCTGCTTTCCAGGGCTCAGAGTTGACGAATCGCCCTTATGCGTTCATGATCGTCGCAGTCTGGCTCCGTCCCACAGCTTATCGTGGGCAGAACAAGAGGTGTTAAGTGATTCGTCTATTGAATGTGTCATTTGTGGTAGCTTTCTTGCTGGTTTTCGCATCCATCCTCGCCTGCTCTGACTCGGATGGAACCAAGAAGGAGAAGCAGCAATCCCCTGACTTGAAGGTTCATCGCATCTCCCTCTCAGGCTCCGGGCCCGAAGCCCAGGAGGAGGCAAAACCCCAGGGAAAGGGAGACCAAAAGGGTCAGAAAGACCCCGTGGAGAAGCCCGGCAAGCAGCCGCCCAACGAGGAGAAGCACCAGCCCACTTCCAAAGACAACGGCGACTTCGAAGATGAGCAGATCACCGAGGCGGCACTGGCTTTTGTTGAGTCAAAGCTTCAGAAGGATGGCCTTCAAGAGGCCAGAATCAGGGACATCTGCGAACGGACCATTCGGGATTCTAAACAGTTCATTTCTGTGGTCAGAGAGATTTACGCCGAGCGCGACTACGCCCCCGTTTTCGTCGCCTTCCACAATGGCGTGCCGGTACTCGAAGAGAGCGGCGCCCAACTCAAAGACCTCATCCTCGATGTCCCCAGTCATGGCCTCGCTCCCAGGGAGTACCAGATTGATCGACTTGAGAAAGGGCTCGCCGCCCTGGATGACTCGGTGAAGGACTTCCAGAAAGCCCTCGAAGAGGTTGGGGGAAAACGGGCCAAGGCCCTCTGGTCGCTGCTCGACAGCTTCTCGGATGTGCCAGCCGGCGCCCAACTTCGGGAAACCCTTCGAGAAAAGGGCTTCAGCGACGCCGACTTGCCCATTATCAGAGACCTGGAACGCTTCTACCCCAACGCTCAACAGGCCCGAAAGCGCATCCACGAGGCCGTCTACCTCCTGGACGTCTCACTGCTCCACGGCTTCTTCCAGTTCATGCTGGACTTCAAGTACGTCAGGAAGGCTCACCCCTTCAAGCCTACGCCCGAGCCCACACTGGCCCACGTTAAGCTCAAGGATCAGCTCGCTGAAGACTTCAGAAAGGCCGCCACACGCTACCCCACCTACGTCTCAGACCTCTTCCCGAATAACCCAACCTACGATGGTCTGCGAAAGGGAATAGCGCTCTATCAGCAGTTGGCAGAGTCCGGCGACATGGACAAGCTCCAGGTCAAAAAGAGCCTCAAAAAGGGAAGCAAAGGCGCCGATGTGCGTACCCTCAGCGAGAGACTCGCTATCGAAGGCTACCTGGACAGGGCCGCCGTCACCGATAAGTTCAACGATGAAGTGGAAAAGGCCCTTAAGGAGTACCAGCGCACGCATCAGCTTCGCATCAACGGAAAGACCGACACGGAGACAAGATCTTCCCTCAACGTCTCCGCCGCCAGGAGGCTGAAGCAAGTGGAGTTGGCTCTCCAGCGCTGGAGGGAAAGCGAAATCAATGAGACACGCCCCGCATTCTACCTTCGAGTAAATATCCCTCAGTTCGAATTGGAGGCGTGGGAAAACAATAAACTGCTCCGGCGACATCGGGTGGTGGTTGGTAGTACCAAGGAAGAGACTAACCTTGTTAAGAAAATCAGGGGGCAACTCAACTTCACACCATTAATGACCAAAGAGATGAAAACAATCGTTTTCAACCCATACTGGTATCCGCCGCCCAGAATTCAGAAGGAGCTCCATGCCGAACTGCTTCAGGCGCCTGATTACCTCGAAAAGAACAACTTTGGCGTCCGGATGATGTCCGACGGCCGGGAGATCATCTTCCAGAAGTCGGGCAGCGGCAACGCCTTGGGCAGGGTCAAGTTCCTCTTCCCCAACGAACACGACGTCTACCTCCACGACACGCCCCAGAAGAGCTACTTCGAGCGCCCAGTCCGTGCCTACTCTCACGGCTGCATGAGACTGGAAAACCCCATCGAGTTCGCTCAGTTCTTGCTCCTGCGACAGAACGGCATGACCAAAGACGACATCAAAAAGATCTTGGACAAGACAGACAAAGAATCATATGTTAAACTCAAGGATCCGGTACCAATCTTTGTGGAGTATGCTACCGTTGGTGTCAGCGATAAAGGACATCTTGAGTTCTACATCGATGTCTACAAGTACGACCGGGCCTACTGGGACCAGAGACTGCCCGTTGAGACTCACCGTGACCTCACCGATACCGAGATTCGAACCCTCACCAAGGATGGAGGCGAGATGGATTCGGAGGAAGAAGGCGAGGATGGAGTGGTGCCCGGGACATAGGCCGAGTATTCCACGAACCCGCCTATCAAACAATTACAAACGCCAATAATTCGATTGAAAGTATAGCGAACGCCGCAAACTACGTTTTACCCTTCTTCGGGCCCTGTTCTTCAGTCGATGTTTCGAGCCAATGCAGCAAATGCAAGCCCGCGATGTGAGACTCGGTCCTTCTCCGACATCTCAAGCTCGGCAAGCGTTCTGTCCGGATAGAGGTCCGGAACAAACACCGGGTCGTAGCCGAACCCCCCGCTGCCCCTTGGCCGAGAGATGATGGTACCGTTGATGCGCCCCGTTGTAACCACCCACGACCAGCCCCTTGGGAGACCATACTTCTCCTCTTTCCATGGCATGAACATCTCTTCTGCCACAGGAAGCGCTGCTGCGCACCAACACTCAAAATGGGCCCTCCTGGCATCCCCCTCCAACGGCCCCATCTTGTCCAATAGATAGGCTATGCGCTCCTCGTCACTCTTGCCCTCGCCAGCGTATCGGGCCGATTGAACCCCAGGCTCCCCGCCTAGACCATCCACACACAGCCCGCTGTCATCAGCAATGGAGGGAAGCCCCGTGGCAAGAAAGGCAGCGTGGGCCTTCAGCCTGGCGTTGTCCACAAACGTGGACTCGGTCTCAGCCGGGCTGAACCCCGGGGCAAGCTCCGTAATGGGCAACAAGGTGACTCCCTTGCCCCGCAGCGCCCACGCAATCTCCTTCAGCTTGCCCTTGTTCCCCGAGGCTAGAACCCAACGGGAGTTGTATTCACTCAGTCGCATGAGAATCACCGCCCCAATTCGAACTTCAGGGGCAAAATGAATTTCTCCACGTTGCTGCGCTCATCCCGGAAACGAAGCAAGCCGTAGTAGAGATACCCCCCCGGCGCCAACGCAGGCTTCGTCTGCAGTTCGAACTCGCAGTCGTAGAGCTTGCCCGGGAAGAGTTGGAACCTGGTGCCGTACTCGCACCGAACGTGCGCCGCCACAGCGTCGATTCGCTCGTGATACTCCTCCACCTCCCACTTCACCGGCGCACGACCCGATTTGGCCAGCGCCCCCAAAACCTCAACCTTGTAGCGCTCCTGAACACCATGCCTGGCTTTGGGAATGTACACTTCAAGTATTCGAGAGCCAAAACCGGTCTTGTCCACTACCTGCCCCTGGTCGTCAATCACATTCACCGCTATATCGGTAAATTTGGCAAAATCCTTCTTGCTAAGCTTAATAACAAGCTTAGCCGAAACCTCATCTTTGTCAATTACGACATAGAACGACATACGGTCGCCCGAGGTGTCCTTGGTAAACTCTTTGTAGATTCCAAAGACGGCGCCAGAACCGCGCCCAACAAATGACTGATCGAACAACGGCCTCACAGAAAACCGCCCCACGGGCAATTCGCCCTCTTCCAAGTAAACCGTGTTGGTGCTCTGAACCTGGAACCCCGAGAACGATGTCTCAAGGTCATACTGGGCACTCTCCCTGGCAGTGATGGGCACGTCGGCCACCACCTCCCAAACACCGGGTTCCAACTCCCCTCCGGGCACATGCAGCAGCGCCGTTCGATCACGGCCTGAGTCCACCCGGGAGTTGGCAAAGTCGTACTCACGCCCATCGGGCCGAAAAACCAGCATGTTGACCACCGCATCGCTGCCCGGAGTCGCGCCCATCTTCAACGTCATCCCAGCGGCCCCCTCGGGAACCCGCAGAAAGTATCGCTTCAATTCGCCGGGGGCCAGTTTCTCCTTCCTGAAAGACCGAGAGAAGCCACTGGACAGGTCAAATACGTAGGGGACAACCACAACGTGCCACATCTCAAATACCGTATTCAGTTTACCACTGCTTAGCTCACGAGGAGTACCACGCAAAATGGCAGTATATATACCGGGCCTACTAAGCTTATTGCTTTTATAAGATATATCGATTGATGCGCCCCCATCCCTGCGGAAACTCAGAGCGTCGCTTGGCAGAGAGAGGAAGTCGTCGCCCTCAACAGTCAGATCCAACACCTCCATAAACTCCTGAGTGCCGCCAGGGTACTTGCTGTTCTCGAAGAACTCCGGTGTCACCCTGACCGAGACCACCTCCGGCGAACGGGGAACATAGGTGCCGGCCCTGAAGAAGGCATTAAAGGCGTACCCACGCTCCGACGTTGGCGAATCCGCCTGCGACCGGTAGCCTGCCACCGCCGCCGCTGCCGGTCTCCCAGCAATGGCCTTGTAGCTTTCGAAGGCAGCGGGAACGTTCACGACGCCCGCCCCCTGATCCAGAGGGGTGTAACCTGCCAACGGCTTTCCCGAATTCCTGAGAGCCCGCGCTGCCAGCGCGCCGTAGAACTCCCCATCCTTTCTCTGCTCCATCGCTGCCGATGCCAGCAGGGCCAGCGCCCCCGCTGCCTGAGGAGAGGCCATGGAGGTGCCGCGCATGAGGGCCCAACTCTCCCATCTGGGCACCTGCGACAGGGCGCTGCCTGGACACAATCCGTCGGGCTTGGCCAACTCGCCACCTCGACTGCTGAAGAAGAAGACCTGGTCCCGACCTATTCGGGCCGAATACTGCGCCTGAGCGTTGTTCCTGGTCAGCAGGGCCCCTGTGGAGAAAGCAAGGAACGAGCCCGCCGGAGTGCCCACCGTACTCAGCCCCGGTCCTGAGTTGCCAGCAGACGTCGCAACCGCAAACTTCGGGTGCCTGCGCATGAGGTCGTCCACTATCCAGTCAATATCCGATTCACCCTCCATCTCTGAACCGATTCCGTAACTCACGTTGGCGATGACCGGCGTGTTGTGCTTCGATGACCACTCGGCAGCAAATCTAAGGGCCCCCTCCATGCTGGATGAGGTGGTGCTGCCTCCAGCTAGCCTGTTGTCACCAATCTTGAGACTCATCACCCTGGCACCAGGAGCTATGCCGTTGAACCCCTTCTTTCCAAAGAGGCCGTTGCCCGCAGCGATGCCAGCCACGTGCGTGCCGTGAGAGCCATCGGCGAAATGCAGGGTCACCGAACGGTGCTCAGGCGAAAACGAGATGGCCATGGCCAGAAGGTTCTTCTGGTCAACGTCCCCGGGTGCCGCAAAGTGGAAGAACTGGTGGCTGTCAGAGTACTGCTCCATGGGCTTCTCATCGTCAATCTGCCCGTCACCGTCGAGGTCTACCCAGGCAAACCACTTCTCCTCCGCTTTGTCCCCCTCTTTCTCCTCGACCTTCAGTTTGCCCAGAAGCACAGCGAACCTGTCGTCGCTTCGGCCGTTTCGATTGATGTCGCGCAGAGAGGAGTTCTTGAACCTGCTCTCCTCGAAGACCCCTAGAAGCAGTCCTTCGGTGGAGGGGGCCGGCGATAGTTTTTGATGCCCACGAAGTACAATCCGGCCCGCCTTCAGAATTGGCTCGTCCCGCTCCTTCGACTCCACGGCCGTTTCCAAGTGTACGTGGCCCTGACCCGAGAAGTCGATGGCCTCAATTACCTTGACCTCCCCCGTTGATGTCGTCGTCAGTCCCGAGACCGACATGTCGACACCGGTGTCCAGCACAGCCACCACAACGCCCCGACCATCCCACTTGGGGTTGGCCTTTATGAAATCCCTGGCGCCGATGGCGTCGGTGGACAGATAGTCGTTGTAAGCTGCCTCGAAGGAGGGCCCCATGGCAGGCTCGGCAGGGGGCAATGGCTCCTCCTCTGCCGTGGCAACCGCATCGACCTCGCCATCGCCGACCGCCGGCTCGTCCGCCGACACCACACTGCCAGTCACCACCAGAAGAAACAACACGAGACCGCCAGCAGCCTTAATCATCCTATTCTCCCTTAAGAGCACGCCAAATCAGACACAGAGGGGACACCTTACCGGCAACGGTTATAACAAACACGCCCCACCGACACAAATCGATTCCTTAGCTCAAGGCTCCCAAGTCTCGGTCCGGTTGCGACCAGATCGCTTGGCCCGGTATAACGCCTCGTCTGCACGACGAACCAACGAATCCACGTCGTCGCCCTTCTGGAACTGAGCCAGTCCCAAACTCGCCGTAACACGAACTCGCCCGTCACAACACTCCTTCTCCGCAATGCCCAGCCTCAGACGTTCCGCCAAAACCTTCGCACCCGGCAGGTCCGTCTCCGGAAGCAGCATGAGGAACTCCTCGCCTCCCCACCTCGCCGCCATATCAACCTTTCGGATGCCGCCGGTAAGTACCTCCGCTACAGCGGAAAGCACGCTGTCCCCAACCAGGTGACCGTGGTTGTCGTTCACCGATTTAAAGTGATCTATGTCCAGAATTGCAACGCACAACGGCGTACCATGGCGCTCCGCCCTATTGCACTCTACCACCCAGCGCTGCTCAAGTGCCCTTCGGTTCGCCATGCCCGTGAGCACGTCCGTAAGCATCAACTCCTCAATTCGGGCATTTGCCTGCTCCAACTCCCTGTTCTTGACCCTCAACTGCCGCATCAGCCCGAGCAACTCGTTGTTCGATTGCGAAAGCATCGATAGAACCCGGTTGTCGCCCGACACCACCAACTCGGCAACCACGTAACTCCCCCCCTGCCCCCTGCAAGTTCGCCCCCGAAACAGCCTCGATGAACCAAGCACGGTGAAACCCACGGGCTCAGTGCACTCCAGGATGTCCACCTGCCCAAACTCCGGCCCCGGAACCAGCACGTCAACCAACCGCCTGCCAACCAGACCCCCGATGTCCGTGGTCCAATGCGCCGCAGAAGCGTTCACATCAACTACCGTGCCGTCACCGGAGACCTCAATGAAGAGCAGGCTATCGAATGAGCCAAGGTACTCGGCCAGTTGGTCGCCCTTGTCAGCGAAGATCCGGCTCACAATCATGCAGACGCCTCGTTCCACCATGTGCCGGCTACCCTCACCGCATCATCACAGCCAGATGCATAAGCGTCCGCACCAATGGTCTCCGTCAACTCAGGGAAGTGGTGGAATGCAAGACCCCCCACAAGAACCCGGCAATTCTCAAGAGAATCATCCTGCTTAACACGGCGGATGAAATCCTCGGCCCCCATGACGTTGAACGGCATGCCCACCGAGAGGGCCAGAACATCGGGCTTCATCTGACGAGCCATGGACAAAAGTGAGTCCCTGGGAGTGTTCGCACCAACGTAGACGACGTTCCATCCGTCAAGCTCAAGGCTGTTGGCAACCATCCAGGCCCCCAACTCGTGCTGCTCGTTCTGCGCCGCACTCACCAGCGCCTTGCCCTTCGTCGGCTCCGGAACAGCAAGTTGCAGATACTGCCCGGCCATGGCCCTGAAGACCAACGCCGAAGCCGCATGCTCCTCGGCAACCGAGATCTTCCCCTCCTCCCACAACGTGCCAACCTCGTATAGCGCCGGCTGCACCACACACCGATAGAACCACCTCACCGACGAGGCGTCGGGACCATGGTCCAAGGTCATCGAGGTCACAGTGCGGGCGTCACACCGCAACAGAGCCTCGAGATAATGCCTCCAAAGCCCGGCCTTGGCCCCCCCACCTTCACACGACACCGTGGGCACTAGAGGCCCCGTGGCTGACTTTCGAAACTCGCCGTCATGTTCAAGCAGCCAGCGGTAAACGGGAAGCAGCTCCTCGGAAGTCTCCCCAGGCAGCACATCCGAAATCGCCGCTATCCACGCCCTGAACAACTCGGGGAAATACTCAGCCTGAAAACCATGGCTACCATAAGCACGGTAGACCCAAGGAACTATCTTGGCCAGCAAAGCAAACTTATTATACCTAAAGATACTCGTCATCATTCCGTGATGATTCTTGTGGTTATCGTACATAACATTGGGAGCTGCCCCCCCAATCAATGGCCTGGTCAGCAAAGCCCGAGCCATTGCCCCATTCACACTTCCCAGCAGGCTCTCCCCAGCCTCAGAGTATTTCAAAGCCGATTCCTTAGAAACATGTCTCAACTCTGAAAGGGATCTGCTTATACTTTTCAATGCTCACCTCCAGCCAGCGTAATATCAGAAGCAAATTCATACTAAACGCATCTATTGCAAACAACTATACCCAAAAGCATCAGGGCACATCAGTGAAGGCAATAGCTTGACGCAGTTCCAGGGCCGACCGGACTTCGTGATACCACAGCTCCAGCTGCCAGACAATGGGAATGCGCCTGACGCTTCGGTACGGCACGGCACGGCCGCTGGTGTATCTCGACCTGCCTGGGTGCCGCCTACCCGTCCTCGCTGGGCCCCAGCCCAGGCCGCAATCGCATCCTTCCTTTGACCACGCCCTCAACCGTTGCTACAGTGCGCTGTCTGGAATCCTGGAGGTATACATGGCTTCGTTCCGCTCTTTGGTCCTCGTCTCGATTATGGCACTCGTTATTGGCTGCTCCGGCACCGACGACTCTGCTTCCGACACCAAGCAGACTGCGGATAACGCTGCCGACACTACCCCACTGCCCGACGTAACCGATGACATTTCGGCCGACATGGCAACACCCGATGTGGCGCCGGACCTGCCACGGCAAGACCTGGTGGCCGACTCTAACCCCGAAGAGGTCGCCGACCCCGACGTGGAAGTGCCTGAAGATGTCCCCGCCAAACCCGATGTCTTTGACACGGGTGTCAGCCCCAAAGGGTTCAACAAGCCCTGCGTCTCCGGCGCTGATTGTGCCGAATTCGGCCTCTCCTGCTTCCGATACGGAACCCAGGACGTTGACCCCATCTGCAGCAAACTCTGTGATGACAACATGGACTGCCCTGTCTATTATGTCTGCGATTATAAGTTTGGCTACGAGACACCGGTCAAGATTTGCAAGCCAGCCAGGTTCTGCTCTGAGTGTCAGGACGACGTTCAGTGCGACTACGCTGGAATGAAGTGCATCTCATATAAGAAAGAGGGGGAGCGCTTCTGCTCGGAACCCTGCGTTCCCGGCGTCCCCTCTTGCCCCGGCGGAGCCGTCTGCGATTACGTGGAGAGCAGCGCCGACTGGCGATGCGTACCCACATACGGAAGCTGCAAAGGGGACGGCGGGGTCTGCTCTCCCTGTAACCTCGAAGAGGACTGCCAGAGCCCCAGCTTCCACTGCATCGAGTCCTACTACACGAAGGAGCGCTTCTGCTCCAAAGAGTGCGACGGCCCCGCAGAGTGCCCCACCGGCCACAGCTGCTTTGATGTGGGCGCTGCAAAGGGCCTCTGCTTCCTGACCCATAAGGGCGAATACGTACCCACCTGCCACGCTGGCACCCAGGGCTTCTGCCGTGAATGCCGCGGCAACTACGAGTGCGCCGAAGGTCACATCTGCTACGTCGGCCCCGGCGGCACAGGCTTCTACTGCACCACCGAGTGCAAAGCCTCCGCCGACTGCGGCGAGAATACCGAGTGCAAAGGCTCCTTCAGCCTTAGCACCGGCCTCCTGGACGGTTTTGGTTGCGCCATCAAAGAGGGCGTCACTTGCCAGCAACTAATTGAGCAAAGTATGGGCCTTCAGTAGGACCCCGAGGTTAGCACGGCAAGCCCACGTGGCTTGCCGTGGGTATTCGCCGCTCCCCATGACCACCAAATCTACTTGCAGTGCATCGTCAGCCCCAACTCCACGAAGTGCGTCAGACCGCTCTCCAAGGTAACGCCTACTGCGTTCCCACCGCGCATCCGCCCGCTCCCCCACGCACACGCCCATTGGCCCACCACAGCGTCACCAAGCAGGCCCGCTGGCACTTGCGCCATCTCACCTGCATTCAGACCCCCTTGTCCTACAATGACCTGGGCGCCGGCACTGCCACCCGAGCCAATCAGGAGGGCTTCGTCCGCACTGGCGTCCAACCACAAGGGGCCGCTCTCTTTGCCATCGGCCAACTCAACCAACCTTGCCACCTCCTGTGCGCCTGGAGCAAACCAGGCCAACCTCGCCACCTCGCCTTCCACAACCCTGGCCACCAACTCCCCCCTCACCTCATCCCACGCCAGTGCTGATACAGCCCCGCTCTTCACCACCGCAGGCAATTCCAGCTCGGACCAGTGGCTGTTGGAGAAGTCCATGCTCCACAAGGCCGTCTCCACGCCGCCCGTTAGCACAACATAGAGCCTCAGCGCCCAGACATCGGCCACGCCAAGCCCCGGACCGGCAGGCCACGGCCCAGCGCCATCAACACAGGTGTTCCATGAGCCCTTCTCTCCACTCTCGGGTTCGACCCAATACCCATCACAATAGTCGAAGTCCACAACGCCCCCCCAACTCTCTCCTCCAAGTATGAGAAAACGCCCGCTCTGGGGTGAATAGGTCATCACAGCGTTCACCCTTGCTTCGGGAAGTTCGGCCGCGGCTCTCCAGTGCCCTCCGGGCAGCGCTCGGCACCAGACGTCCCTCCTTGCTACAGGCCCCATGGCCGACGATACAATACCCCCGCCAAAACACTCCCAATTGGCAGGAGCAGCAGCCGCAGCGGAGCCTCCCAGGCCAACTCCCGGGCCCGCCACTGCAGGGGCCGACCAGCCCACACCATCCCAAGTCAACGGCCCTGGCATCGCCAATAATCCCTCCGCCGTCAGCCCCCCCCACAACTCATACGTCCCGCCGCGCTCCTCCAACAGCGCCTCCCCCAGCAATGGCCCAGCGCTGGACAGTTGGAGCCACTGCCCATCTCCCAAGGAATAGAGCCAGGTGTCAGACAGAAGCCCCCCGTCCACTCCATACCCCCCATGAATCACAACGAAATCGGTCCCGCATAGCATCGCTGCACCGATCCTTGCCACAGGACCCACAGGGAGCTCTATGGCAATCACCACGTCATTCAGCATGTCAATCCGATACAACGTCTGACTGACGGTGCCATCCTCTCTCTCTCCCCCATAGATGTGCGCCGTGTTCGTAAGCGACTCAACACACGACGAGGCCCCGGCCACCATTGGATACCCGGCCAGCGGCCCAGAGCAGACACCGGCCAGCGAACACCGATGGGATGGTAGTATCTCGCCGTCGTCACTCTGGCGACCCCCAACCAGAATCAAGTCGCCCTGCTCGGACTCCACCAGAAGAGTATGCTCAAACCTCCCGGCAACCTCCTGGGGCAGTTCCAACTGCACGCCGGCCCCCTGGGTCAGCACCCAGGCGTCGGAGAAGAGAGTCTCACCACAACGCCCGCCAACCAGGACTCCACCGAGTCCCTCGACGGAGACGAATGCGGCAGAGTGCCGCGGCGTCACCACTTCCGACGAATACTCCTGCCAACCACCATCGGATGTGTAGCGCCACCAGTCCCCAAAACAGACCTCATCGCCCTGAAGGCTCGTCCCTACCCCCCCAACAACACTGAATCCTCCATCCTGTTCAACAAAAGAGGCGTACCCACGCCTGTCGACGGGCCACCGATTGTTGACCTGTACCGTTGAGCCGATGAAGGTAGCAGGCAGCCCCTCGTCCGCCCGCCCGTCACAATCGTTGTCCAGACCGTCGCAGCTCACCTCCGGCCACTCATACTTCGCCACCTGCCAGTAATCGCAGAACCAGCCCCCACCGCTGCAGTCAGCGAAGAATGCCGCCGCGGAACAGACGCCCGCCGAGGTGCACGAGGGCCCGGACCCAACATCCTCGTCCACCAGACCGTCACAGTCATTGTCCTTCAGGTCGCAGACCTCAACGCCCGCTTGCGACCCGGGAAATGGCGGATTGGAGGAACATGCCGCCAGCCCCGTGGCCGAATCGCAGACAACGACCCCCGCACCACACTCTCCTGTCCCCTTGCATGGCTCACCCACAGACTTTCCGCCATAAAGCAGGCCGTTGTCTGCCTTGCCGTCGCAGTCGTTGTCCAGCCCGTCACACACCTCGGGCGAGGCGTTTGCCTCGGTAGAACAGACCAGCCCGTTGCCGTCGGCCGCACACAGCGCAACACCACCAAAGCACGGTCCCGAACCGCAAGATTGACCGATGAGTCTCACCTCACCGCCGAAAACGAGGACGAACTCCTCGTCGACGCTGCCGTCGCAATCGTTGTCCAATCCGTCGCAACTACGCTCCGCCCCGGGTTCATACTCCTCCACCCCCGAGAAAACACAGACCCACTTCCCCGCCACACACTCCACCGTGGGATTCGACCCCGGGGCACCGCAGACCCCGGCTGTTGGACACTCGGTAACCCCCGGGGGCGTCAGATCCTGGTCCGGTACCCCGTCACAATCGTTGTCCAGTCCGTCACAAAGCTCAACCGAGGCCATGGATTCGCTTCCGCCAGGCATCGATGAACAGATGGCACTCAAACCGTCAGCCGAACACTCCACCGTCCCGTTCAAGCACTCGCCGATACCGGTGCAGGCATCCCCCAGCACAGCCTCTCCAAGCCAGAACCCGTTATCAACCACCCCGTCGCAATCGTTGTCCAATCCGTCGCACAACTCCGCCTCGGCCTGGGATGCACTGCCGCCCGGCATCGACGAACATACGGCCGAGAGAGACTCCCCGCCACACTCCACACGCCCCAGGCCACACGCTCCGTCACCCCAGCATGGCGTCCCCAGCGAGGCACTCCGCCACCACAAACCCTCGTCAACATCGCCGTCACAATCGTTGTCCAGACCATCGCAGCTGGTCTCAACCAAAGAGTATCCCGATCCTGGCGCGTAAGCACAGGCTGCCACACCGCCAGCGCACTGCACCGTGGGGTTGGCTCCCGGAGAACCGCAGACTCCCCGGTCCGAACACATCGCACGAACGAAGGCGGCCCCTGGGATTCCCGGCTCCCAATGGTCGTCGTCCCAAACGTCTGGGATGCAGTCCCCGTCGTTGTCCCTCTCCTGACTCTCCAGCCCATCGGGCACCCCATCGCCATCGCTATCCAACGGTTCGGCACCCAAGCCCCACTCCAACCCGTCGGGGAGACCGTCGGCATCAGAATCCGCGCAGAGAGGGTCAAATCCCCAAGCCACCTCCAGCGCCGACGGGAGACCATCTCCATCAGGGTCGGATTCCCCCTCGAAACAGAGCCCCCCCAGGCAAACCTCGCCCCCAGGGCATGCCACGCCCGGGCACTCTCCCGCACCATCATCAGAACCCTCGCACCCGGCACCAGCCAGCAACGCCAGCAGTAACCACAATGAAGCCAGATGTGAGCCTCTTCCTATCCACCACATGGTCAGCAATGGTAACCCAATCCTCCACCCTCTGCCACAGCCAAGAGAACTTGCGGACTCCATTAAGGTATGACCGTGTTTTTGCAGATGCCCCAAAAGTGGGCGACCCCATGCGGCACAGGGTTTCGTCCCCGCCCAGCGGAGCTCAACTGCCCCAAGTGCCCTTGTGCGGAAGGTTGCCTGCCCTGTCCACCACGCTCTTGACCTCGCCGCAGGAGGGCAACTTCTGCAGCGTCTCGCCCAATAGCGGTATGGCCCAGAGGCCTTGGGCCAGCGGCCTCTCGCTCATGACCCGCAACTCACCATCGTCTCTCAGTGCGTAAGCGCCCCCCTCAACCACCATGACCCTGCCGTTGGCACCTCCGCCCACAAGCTCGGGGACCAGACTCCTCGGGTCCAACCGACAACACCCCACCAAATCCTGCGCATAGATTGCACCGCTCCCCCCACCACCAGAAAACCGCCTGAACGATAGTGGATAGGCTCTGTCCATCAACACCCTGACCGGAGCACCTGCACCACCCACACTCGTCTCCAGCGTAAGCAGCGTCAATCGGTGCCCCAGTGACGAGAGCAGATAGAACTCTCCCGGACGCCCCGGCACCACGCCCTTCACCCCAACGAAATCCAACGGCGCAACGCTCCCTAAACGGGCGCAGAGGTTCATGGTGGGGCTCAACATCCAGCCGCCAGCGTCTGTGAGCAGCATGCACGCCCCGGAGAGGTTCCAGCACACCACTGCCCCCTGGCCCACAATGGCAATTCGCCAGCCAGTACTCGGGATGGCGCCAACCCCATAGCCAGAAACCCTACGTCTCACAGAAGCGGCCTCACTGTGTCTCTCCAACCAGACCACGCCAACACGCCCCCGGGTACAGAATAGCGCCGCAGCCCTATCCCCACGCACATCCACATCGCACACCCCGGGTGAAAGATGCACCGCCTGGCTTAGAGATTCCTCGCTTCCCGTGGCCAAGGCCGTGACCCACAGGCCCTGCGGGTTGGGATACTGAAGCACCACAACGCCCTGGGAGACGTGCGTGCGCCCAACCTCGGCCAGAGGCTGCAACTCCCCAGAGCAACGCAGGAGGCCCCCTCTTGAGTTCTCCCCCTCGTACCCAACCCAGACCAGCGACGGTGATATCATCTGCACCACGGCCGGCATGGTCAGCCCGGGCAACATGAAGCGGTGCTCCACCAACAGTTCGTCCTTCTCCTCTCCAGCCACCACTCCATGACTCCGAGAAGGGATCTGAGCAGGCAGCAGAAACGAGCGTGGCTGCCTGCGCCGAGACTCCAGCACGTCGGCCATCCTCGCCGGCAGCTCTTCGGCATCGCGCCTGGAGAACCTCAGGGCCCGCCCGAAGAGAGGACAATAGATCCGCTGCCTCGACACCGAGCGCTCCCACAGAACCCCCGCCACCAACGACGTAGCTCCAAGGTGGTCTCCACCCTCCTCAAGGATGTCGGCCAGGCTGCTGGTCCGTCGTGGTTCCCATAAGGGCAGCAGGGTAGACTCTTCGCCACACACCGGCGTGCGAAAACGCTGAGTCATGCAGCACCGGATCTGGCTATCCATATACTTGATGGCACACTTGAAGACCGCTTCGTCAGACAAGATCCTCCGCCCCGACGGACCCTCCAGTGACACGTATCGCTCAAGCCCCCCCTTCGCCATTCGCTCCCTGACCCATGCCAGATGCTCCGGCCCCTCCAACATCAGACGCACGCCACCCGACGCGCTCTCCCACTCCCCGGGGAACTTCCGCCACGCCTCCTGCCTGGCCAGCCCGCTCCTCGCTGCTACATCGAGCCGCAAAGCCCCCCAGCAGTCGCCCTGCCACTCCAACTTCTCGCCGCACTCGCCACAGTAAGCCCCACAGTAAAGACTCGAACAGCGTGGGCACACATGCAAAGGCGCCCCCCCCATGACTCCCCTCTCCACAGAACCCTCCCCACCCGGCCTCACGACCCCACCTCCACTGCCGTTGGAATATCGCCCTTCCGTCGACGCCCCCTACCCCACAACCACAGCACCAGCAATGGCTCCAGCCTCACCCGGACCCGCTCAGGATCGTAGTGGTCGGTCACCTGCTGAACCGCACGGCGCCGCTCCGCTACCACCTCCTTCAACGAATTCTCATCGCCATTCCTGCCACTCTCCGCCAGTTCGCTCAGCCTGGATGCAAAAACGCTCTCAACCTCCCGCACACGCCTCGACTGAGTCGTCACCATCCTCCGCCTGGCATCCGCAGCGACGGCCCTGGCCTCACCTTCGGCAAGAGCCAACATCTCCACGTACCACTGGCCCAGAACCTCCGATGACAAGCGGCTTGACACCGGGCGCCCCTGAAGTCGCACCGCCACCTCGCTAAGCACACTGTTGCTCAGGGAGCGCCCGCCACGCCCCGTGGCCGGTAGCCAGAACGTCCTGATGTGCTCCTCGGGGACACTGCTCAATACCACCACCCTGAAAACACCAAGCCCGCCCGGCAGCTCAAGCTCCCCTACCCCGGTAATCGGCCCCCGCTCCAGCGACGCCCCCGCTACCCTGCCAAACTTGCGCACCAGGGCCGCATAGACCTGAGCCAACTCGGGACTCATCCACGCTGCGTCGGGACTCCAGCGGGCCCGCCCAACCTCAAACCCCACACCGGGGCCCTCGCCAGCCTCACCAAGCGCCACCCGAGCTCCCTCCAGGAAGTTCTCCACTACCTCCTTCACTTCCATCCACTCCCCCCAGTGTCGAACAGATCGAAGGTTGCCCTCATCGACTTCCGATATCGGTCTGCTGCCTGAGAGACACTCTCAACCAGCCTCGTGAACCGGCCACGCATCTCCTCGTCGCTCTCCGACTCGTATATCGCCCTTGCTATACTGTGTTCTATCCCATCCTCTTCGTCCATGAAGCTGAGAATTGCGTCCACTTCTCCAATAACCTGCCTAAACAGATCTAGCTTCTTTACGATAATATCATACACGTATTCTTCATAAGTCCCTGTGCTAATGAAGTTGACGATATGCACGGTGCGCTCCTGGCCGAACCTGTGCACTCGCCCAATGCGCTGCTCAAGCCGCATGGGATTCCACGGCAGGTCGTAGTTGATGACCACGTTGCAGTGCTGAAGGTTCAACCCCTGCCCACCAACCTCGGTGCACAACAGCACGCCTCCCTTCTCCTTGAACCGCTGCAAGGCCGCAACCTTCTCGGCTGAAGAGAGCCGCCCCGTGTAGGGAATCACAGGAATCCGCTCCTTCTCCAGCAGGCCCGTAAGGTGCGAGTGAGTGGCCATGAACTCGACATACGCGATGGCCGGCTCCCTCCGATAGGCCCTTATGGCCTTCATGAACCGGATCATCTTACCGGTCTTTCGGATCTCCTCGCCTTGGGCCACGATGGACTGCAATTGCTGCAGGTCACTTCCCAGCAACCCCGGCACCAGCGATGAGCGAAGTGACGCTGCAACGGCCTGAGGCGACGAACAACTCTCCTTGAGCAGAAGTGTGAGAAAGAGCATGACGCTGGATGCCGTGGCGCCACCGGGCCTCTTCAACTGCCCTTGAGGTGTGCGCAGCGTCTTGCGGGCCAGCTTTCTGACAAAGGCCAGCACTGACTCGTAGAATCGCTTCTCCTGGCCATGCTGGTAATAGCTCACCAGTCTCGGATAGCGAGGCGGCATCTCGGGAATGACATCCACCCGCCTGTTCCTCAACAAGAAGCGGGAGCAGAAGTCCCTGAGACGCCCAACATCCCGAACCTTGAACCTCGTCTCCAGGAAGTCCTTAGAGAACTGCCTGAAGCTCGAATATGCCGCGGGATTGACCAGCGTCAGCAGGTTGAATATCTCCCTGAGGTCGTTCTCGATGGGCGTAGCGGTGAGCAGCAACAGATAGCGGGCGTCCAGCCCCCGCACGAACCTGTGAGCCAACGTCCTGCTGTTCTTCAGACTGTGTGCCTCATCCACAACCAGGAGGTCCCACCTCCTCGACTGCAGACGCCGGGACAAGGGTTCCATCTTGGCCCGCTGCAGGCTCAGCAGTAAAACGTCCTTGCCCTTGAGATTCCTCGTAGAATCCAGCGCAACCCGGAAGCCGAACTTGTCCTCAAGCTCCTCTCGCCACTGCTCAACCAGGCTGCTCGGAACAAGCACCAGAGCCTGACCGCTGAGGCCGCGATGACGCAACTCGTGCATCACCAGCCCCGCTTCGATGGTCTTGCCCAGGCCCACCTCATCTGCCAGGATGGCCCTGCCGTGCATCTGCGACAACACACGGCTGGCTACCGCCACCTGATACTCCTTGGGCATGAAACCCAGTTGGGATAGCCCTCCCAGCCGCAAAGCGCCAGTACTCGACCCGGGAATGGCCAGGTAGCTGGACATGGCCGCCACCGCCTCCAAAGGCACAACCCGCCTCTTCCCGGCTGCAAGAACATCCCACTCCCGCTCACTCAGTGGCTCCACCTCGACCACTACCCCGTCCGAGGCCCCGGGAGCAAACTCCACCGCCTGGACCAGAGAAACCCCACACGCCATACAGTAGTGAGATGGCAGCGGAACCCCGCCTCCGCACACAGGGCACTCGCCCAGACTCCTGGTACGCCCCCTGAAAAAGCTGCGCAAAACCAACCTCCCCGTGACCCGGAATCGGCCCGGCACTCACGCCAAACACCCCGTCGCTCATCGGGGATACACCTGCGCGCACCGCCCAAACCGGACGCAAGAAGCTAGCACAGCTAACCGGAGAGACACAGAAGATTCTTGGCCCTACACGGCCGCTCACATATCTCGTTCCACCCAGCAGCCGTGTACCCCGCCTTCGACGGCCCAGAGGGGGCCGCTCAGGCCGTTCGATGGGAGCCGGCCGGAGGCCGAGTCGAGGGGGGAGGAGAATGGTGAGCAATGGTTCAGACCAAACCGTCAAGCACCGCAGCCGGCCCCCGCAACCACAGAGGCGCCACGTAGAAGGCCCGTCGGAAAGTCGCTCAACGCCTAACGGTTTGTTTGGGCGCGGTTCCTACTGCGGAAGTTGGGCCCGTAGCGTGAACCGCCAGACAAAGACCCGAACCTTGAAGTCTATCCTCTTGACCCCACTTATGGTCATCACGTTCTGCTCAGCATCAACGTCCAGAGAGTCATAGTCCAGTTCCACATCACGATGGTGAAACTCCCTCAACTCCTCGATGGCATCCACCAACTTGTCTCCGCAACTTCTGCTGCCGGCACAATCAATGGGCAGATCCTTCGCCGCTGACTCAATGTCCGCCTCCATTCCGTTAATGTCCAGCCATGCCCCTCCTACTTTGACAACGGCCAGAAGAGCAACAACAACAACAAGACCAATAACCAATGTTTTTCCAGAAGACATGCCCTTCTCCTGTCGCTAATCTACGTTATATGGCACTACAACCAGTCCCAACCTGGCCGAAAAACTACTCACGAGGCAGCCAAATTTCCACCGTTGTTGCGCCGCCCGGCCTGGAAATGACCTTCAGCCTTCCCCCATGAGCCTGCGCTACCCTATGGGCAACCGTAAGCCCCAGGCCCGTATGGCCACTCTTGGTGGTGAAGTAGGGCTCCGCTGCCTTCTCCAGAACCGAAGGATCCATGCCCGGCCCGTTGTCCCTGATGCTGATGTGCACCAGATCGCCCTCGCCGTAGTCCATGTTGATGTCAATGGTGCAGTCCCCACGAGCCTCTACCGCGTTGCGCATCACCTGCTCGATGGACTCCCGGAGCCACTCCTGATCCACTAGAGCACTCCCGATCTGAGCGTTAGGCATCAGCCTGACCACGCACTTGCTCTCGCCAATGCTCTTACGAAAACGCTCAACCGCCTCCTCCAGAAGCCGGTCTATCCTCATGCGCATGCGTCGCAGCTCCCACTTCGTGCCGGAGCACTCCACGTGAAAGCCCTCAAGCAGTTCGCAAAACGATGCCAGGCTCTCAAGCCCGTTCCTTCTTGCCTGCCCCTGCTCCGGCGCCACTGGTTGGGACATGCTCCACTTGGCGAAGCTGGCGAGGTTGGGTACCTCAGCCTTCAGACCATGTATGAAGGAACAGGTCATGTGGTACTTGTGGGCCATCAGAACAGTGCGCTCGATTCGGTCGTGGTAGTCCGCCAACGCCTGCTGAAACCTCGCCTGGGAACTCTCCAGCGTCCGGCAGCGCTCGGCAAGATGCGCTACCGTCTTCAAGGTGGAGGCCTGCGACAGAGCCTCATCTACGGCCAACACAACCTCGTCCTTCGAGGGAGGCCGCAGTACAAACCTGAACGCTACCCCCTCGGGAACCGCTTTTCGGGCCCCCTCCAACTCCGAGCCCTCACATAACACCACCATCAGGTGCCCCGGGCCAACCTCGTGCAGCCTGACCATGGCCTCGGCTACCCTCACCCCACGCAACCCGGAGAGAACAATGACATCAGGCTTCATACCCGGGATCTGCAGGATGGCATCCCCCAACGTCATCACTGTGGTGACCTCCCCATGCTCAGAGAGCCACCCCCTCACCATCTCCGCAACGCCGGCCTCGGACTCAACCAGCATCACCTTCCGACTCAGTGCACCTTCCGGCATGTGCCTGCCCGCCACAGATTGCAGAACGGTCCTGTTGTCCACGACCAACCTCAAACAGTAGATATCCGGCGACCAGCGTCATCCTCAGGCCACCCGTTAAGCCCCGACAGCACACACCGCATTCGCCCGGATTGCTGCAGACTCTACATAATCTTGAGCCACAGCGCAACGACGAGTAGACTCGAAACCCTGGTCCGCCGGGACCGGCACAACACCGGAGTTCACATGCCTTCAACAGCAACCACGAAGAGCCTGGCCGCATCCAACTCAGGCCATAAGCTTGCTACCATTAAGCATCCATATATCACAGACAGGCAGACATTCAACTCCCTTTTTGCTTCCATGCACCGCAAGAGCCATTTCTGCTCTCCCCTTGGCTCCAATAACTTTCGGGCTACAACAGGCACGGCTTGCTTGGCTCGCACACTGCTGGCCAGCGCACTACTGCTCTCCTTCATCTTCACTTCGGCCCAGCCGGCAAGCGCTCAACAACCCCAGAACGAAGAAGAGGAGCAGGAACAGGACCTCATTGCTATTGGTGGAACATACCTCGAGGCTCACAAGACCCTGGAAGATACCGGCCCTGGCACATCTCCCGCAGTGGCGTTCAACGGCCGAGAGCTGGCCTTCTTCAAGGACCAGACCCTGGTAGGCTGGGACTTCACAGGCAAAACCTTCGCCTGGCAGAGCGAACCGGTCAATTCGGTCCGCCAACACTGGCAACATGGGACAGTAATCTACCTCGCTTCTGAACACCTGCGGGCGCTGAACATCAACGATGGTAAGACCCTCTGGACCTACCCCCTCAACTGCAACCAGGACCTCTGCGCCTCCGACGTCGTGTCAATGTCCCAAGAAGAGGCCCTCATTGCCGGGTTCGCACCCAAATTCAACATGCTCATGCTACTCGACCTCGCCTCGGGTCGCCCGGCCTGGCCTTCCTGGGCAGTCACCTGCCCGATTCGGAAGGCATCAGCCACAAAAGAGAGGATATTTGTCCTTTGTGAACCCGCCACCACGGGCACAACCAAAGAGATCGCCCAGATTCTCGATATCCGAACCCGTCGCCTCGTTTGCTCCATAGCAGCTCCCGAGGAGGGCTTCGACCCACTCCAAGGCTGGTACGGCGAAAACCATTCGTACATCCTCGGGAAGGTAGGTGATGCGACCAAGTTGGCCGTCTTTGACTCCAAAACGGGCACCCCCGCCAAGAAATACTCCGTCAAGGGCGACAATCCCTCAGAACAAGGCTACTTCCTGGCAACAGCCAGCGACCTCTTCGTGCCCTGGCAGTCCAAAGATGATGCAATATCCCTCTGGGGCATGCAGGCCAACACCGGCACCATCGTCTGGAATAGAAAGATCGACAGAAGCACCATCGTTGACCAGTGGGACGATACCCTCCTGCTGAGACAACAGTACCGCTCAGGATTCCGACTGGTTGGCATCAGCCTGGCCTCGGGCAAGACCGCATACCAGATCCCCCTCCCCTTCAAGCTGCCTCGATTCGTGAAGGCCGACCAGACCCTGCTGGTCTACGCCGCTGGTGAAAGGCTCTTCATGGCCATCCATGGCCCCACGGGCGCCATCCTTGCCCTGACGCAACTGGCTACTCCCGTGGAGTACTCCCACGCTGGCCAGATTCACTTCTCATGCACCCAAACCCACGCAGCCCTGCGCATTGGCGAGAGTGCCTTCCTTTTCCTTCGCCGAGAATTCGCAACCTGGCTGGAACAGGTCTCAAGCGCCCTTGATTCCGGCAACGAGATAGCCACGGCTCAGCTCCTCGACCCACTGGTCCCCTTCGCACAAGTCTCAAAGGCCGTCAACGACGCCCGACGGCAGTACTCCCTCTTCCTGCTCCTCAACGCCGAACTGAAACTCCGACGCAATGAGGCAGACCCAGCCATCGCCGACGGCCGCAAAGCCACCGACTGGGCCGCTCAGTTCACGCCGGAAGACCTCAAATCCATCGCCCCCGCACTGCTCCGCTTCTGGACCCAGTGCGCATGGAACTGCCCACGCTCCCCCGAACGCGCCGAGTTCTTCCTCACCGCACTGGTCCTGCTGCACTCCAAACCGGACCTCTGGGGCGCTGCCGAAAACGTCGCGAATGTCGCCAGCCTCATGGCCCACGCCCTCAAGGACTCAGAGTTCGAGTCCGATGCCGCAGACATCATCGCCGAACTCCACGCCCTGCCCACACTCACGAAGCCCCTCGAAGAACACCCTGGATGGCTGGCCAAACAACTCCAGGAACTCTCCGCCGCCCTCGATGGCGCCCGCTCCCAACTCTCCGTAGGCGACTACTACCACGCAGCAAAGATGCTCCACCCCTTGTCCAAAAACCCAGCGGCCCTCATGGCCTTCAAGAACGATACGGAAACCTGGCACGACGCCATCTCGGCATACCTGCTCCCCGTGGACCTCATGGAAGAGAAGATCCCGCCCCTGGTCGCCAGGTTGGAGAAGCTCTTCAAGAAAGGTCAGCGCCGCCTGGACAAGGAGACAGAAACCCTCGTCTGCGTAGCCAACTGTCGTACCACGGGAGCCAATTGCAGTGCCGAATGCGTCGACGCAAACCAGTGCGCTGATGCCGTTGAGAAGTGCGTGAAATCCTGTGGCCGAGGAAAGCCCGCCTGGACTCCACCACAGTTCACCACCTCAACGCTCTCCCCAACCTTCTTCCGCTGTAGATGAGGTGACCATGCCCTCCCATGAAGAGCCCCGTCCCATTGAAACTGGTTCCCACGCCCCTCGCCCAGGAAACCATGCCCTCCCTGGCCATGGCCAGACCAGCCCCCCCGTACCCGCCCCCCTCACGCCCGGCCCATCCGTTGAAGCATTGCCACAAGCCCACTCAGGCATTCTGACCCCACTGATTGCCCTCGCTACCCTATCGTTCTGCGCCTGCTCCGGCAGTGAACAGCCCCGAGACATCAATCCCGCAGAAGAGACTGCCCAAGATAGCGCCGACGCACGCTCAGACTCCGTCGCAGACGCCTGCCTGGCACTGCGAACCCTGGGCCAACCCTGCGCCGACCACTGCCAGTGCATCAGCGGTACCTGCGCCCTCAACGAATGGGCCCCGTTCCGCTTCTGCACCTCCCAATGCACCGGCACAAAACCCGGAACACTCTGCCCCCCAGAGGCCGGTACCGACAAGAGCACTTCCCTCTGCCTCCAACTACCCCCAGAGACCCAGGGCACTCCACAGCGCTTCTGCGCCCCCCTCTGCCAACAAGGAATCACAGATTGCAAAGCCACGGGAAACCCCTGGGAGTCGTGCGAAGCACCAACCTATAAGCTCGTTCCCCTGCTTGACACCTCCGACAAGGTCTGCTCAGCCCCCAGCGCCCACGGCTTCCCTCCCCTGGACCCCGACACATGCGAAGGATGGGAGAATCGCTACCAGAACTGGCCCAACCTCATCGACCAGTGCGTCACATACTGCCAGTTCCTCCAACAGTGCTTCTTCACCCCCACCGACCTCCCTACACCATGCTGCCAATACGCATGCGCCCGGCGCATCGCACCCGTGGGCGCACCAGACAAGGAACTCCTCGACCACGTCGAATGCCTCGCCCAGGAGTATGCCGGCTTCAGACAGTGCCAGCGCCCCGTGGACTCATGCGGAGAACTGCTGGACCTCAACCTCTGAGCCAACAATTCCGCTCACGACTCCCGGACATCAGTCTCGGCACTCTTTGTCTCCCTTGGGGCAAACAAACCTGAGATGGACGTGATGAACATGCCCAGCCACATGCTTGATCAGGGCGTCTGAACCTCTATTGGGATACTGAAAATACTTCTTTAGCAGCTTCTTTGAATACTTTTTCGACTCAAGATATTCATATAAAACACGCTGCACTTCATAATCCACAAACATATACTTGACCCTGCCGGTCTTAATCAAAGAATCCATCAGAAACCATGTCTTCTCGCAATCCATGTTCCTTTCAGACGCATTTATCATATGTGTCACTGGCTGATACTCGTCTTTGATAATGTACCCCAAATCGACGTCACGCCCCGACTGGTGGCTCTTATGCGGCGCCAGGTGTCCCCCCTCAGCTCTGCTCAAATTACCTACGACGATGTTAGGACCCTTAGGATACTTCTTCCTAAACTTCTCAAACGTTTGCAGCAACAGTGTAACTGTCTCATTAGTCCCGTAAACATTAGGACGATTCCGATAGGAGTATCCGGGGCCAGCAGGCAGCTTCTCTCCGTTGATAAGCTTGCCGTTAGAACAAGTGCCAACCGATTCCGAAGGCGGCCAGGTGGATGATGTCAATATAATCAACACCTGGCCCGGCTTCAGCCGACTGCTCTTCAAACCATTGACGCTCTTGACTTGGGAGACGCTCATTTTGGCTTTTTTCGCCACACGGGAAAGAGTATCGCCTTTCTTAACCTCATAAGTGGCCTTACGTTTAATTCTAACGGATTTATTAGAATATATCTTCAACTCGGTTCCGGGTGGTATCGGACCCCGCCTGGGCAATATCTTCCTATTCCATCGCTTAAGACTCTTAACCTTTGCTCCGTACATGACAGAGACCAGCTCTAACGTATCTCCCTCTTCTGTCTTATACGTATAAAAGAAAGGCTCCTTCTTCTCTTTTATTTTCTTCTTGCTCTTACTATCCTGCTTATCGCTCTTCTTGTCGCTCTTCTTGTCGCTCTTCTTATCGCTCTTCTTGTCGCTCTTCTTGTCGCTCTTCTTATCGCTCTTCTTATCGCTCTTCTTGTCGTCCTTCTTGTCGTCCTTCTTGTCGTCCTTCTTGTCGTCCTTCTTGTCGTCCTTCTTGTCGTCCTCCGGCGCCTTGTCGAGACTCTCAAACTTCAGCTCCGGAGGCCGCTCCTGTGCAAAGACTGGCGAGGGGTTTATCGCTACACCGCAGAGAAGGACCGATAAAAACGCAGCGAAAAGGATAACGGGCACCGGTCCGCCCGAAAGCAAACGCGCCCAGCGACCACCACAAGGAATCAGACCGTCCAGCACATCGTCTCCAGAAGTTGCCCCCGCGACTCAAGCGCACGGGGAAAGAGATAGTTTCAAGCCCATGGGCCGCCTGTCAAGCACACTTCGCAATTCCCTCGTCGTAGTCCCCCCCAAGGGCCCCCACACGCCCCGCTCAGAAATCACTCTGGGCGCTCTAGTCTTCCACCACGAGGCCTCCGTAACATCTTCTCCGTCCTCTCTGCCTCCGCCGCCTCATGGGCCAACAGATTCCTCTGTAAGCGGTCCAAGCCACCCCGTGCCATCGCAGTGTGTCCCAGAAACTCCCTGAAGGCTTCGTCGTCCATCTCCTTCAGCCTGGATGGAGACAACCACTCCTCGGCCACCATGGGCTCAAACATTGAAGTATCCGTGACCTCCCGATGGAGATTCATCGGGCAGACCTCCTGGCATGCATCGCACCCAAATATGCGGCCTCCCAATTCAGCGCCAATAGTCGAAGGCAGCCGGTCGGCCTTCTGCTCCACCGTCCAGTAGGAGAGGCACAAGGTCGCATCCACATAGCGCTCGTTCAACGCCTGCGTAGGGCAATGGCGCACGCAACGGCGGCAATCCCCACAAATCGAATAGGGCTTGGGCCCCGGCTCATCGGCCCCCAAGTCAGCACTGGTCATCAACCCGCCGAGCACCACATAGCTGCCAAACCGCCTGCTGACCAGCAGTTGATTCCTTCCAATACTGCCCAGCCCGCAGCGCCACGCCCATGCCTTCTCCATTACCGGCGAAGAGTCTACAAAGGGCCTCACCCCAAACCCCTCTCCCTCCAGAAGCGCCACAATACCGGCTAACCTCTCCCCCACTACGTCGTGGTAGTCCCTCCCCCGTGCGTACCGCGCAACCTTAACACCGGGAGCACGCCCCGAGGCACCTTCACTGCCCTCGGAATAGGCCTTCATGACCATTACCACCGACTTGGCACCAGGGAGAAACTCCTGCGGATTCAACCGAAGCGCTCTCTGACGCCCCATATACCCCATGGCGCCATGGCAGCCTAAATCAAGCCACTGCTCCAGGTGCATCATCCAGTCATCCACAACGGCGGAACAGACCCCCACCCCATCGAAACCCGCCTCCTCAGCCGCTCGCTTAACCCTCGCAGTTAACGATTCCACCTTGTCTACACCTCACTGGGCCCTATACTAGCACGGCGATTGGAGTTGCGGAATGACCAAGCTCGAACTGGGCGACAACACCATCTACTGCCGCTCAAAGGCCGGATTCGGCACATCGATGATCCTCTGGGAAGCCAGACTCGCTTTCGATGCCGGCGCCATCGACCACCACCTGCTGGCATGCGACAGCCTCTTCATCAGCCACGCGCACACCGACCACATTGGCCAACTGCCCTCGTTCCTGGCCCAAAGACAGCTTATCGGCAAGGGAACGGCCACTCTCTTCACTCCTCCAACCCTCGGAGCGGAACTGCCCGCGTTGCTGAACCACTGGGGTGCCCTGGCAAGAACCCCGCTCGATTTCCGCGTTATCACTCTTTATCCATATACACCTATAATTCTATCCAACCGTTTCGTAGTCACCGGTTTTCCGCTGCGTCACACCGTTGAGACACATGGCTATCTGGTGGAGAGGCTCCAACGCCCCCTCCCCACCAAGTTCCGACAGCTACCCTCCGGTGATGTGGAAGAGCTTACCGACTCTCCCTTCGGCCCATCACAAAGCAACCCAGCCTCCCCGGTTTTTGCCTACATTCCTGATACTGCCGCTGAGGCGCTGGATGAACTCCCGGAACTGGTCTGGAAAGCGGAGATTCTGGCCGTTGAGTGCACATGGGCCCTCGACGTCAGCCAGGAGCGCATTGACCGCCACCGCCACACGACCATGCGCCAACTGGCTCAGAGGCTCCACCGGCACAGCGGAAACCATATCATCCTCTTCCACGCCAGCGCATCAAACTCCCATCAGGAGTTCGTTGAGGCAAGCCAAGCCCTCATGCCTCCATCGCTGCTTGAAAAGCTCACCTTGCTCCCTCACACACCGTAAGGGGCCTGCAGCATAACAACCAGCGGCCCCAATCTAACGGGGGTCTCGAAAGACTCTGCATCAGCACGACCACACTATAAGAAATCTGAGCCCTGACCGTCAGGGAGGGGCTGTGTAATGCACATCATTTTGATGAAACGACCACCGACGGAATGCACACGTATCCGGGGGCACCTACTGAGAAGCACCCTACTCTTGATTAATTACTCAACAGGAGGGGATTCAGGCGTAATCAGAGGATCTGTGAAGTCGATATAAAAATTGGTGTATTGCCCAGGACGCACCTCGATGCGTCGTCTCTTGTCAATCCCGTGGTCTCTGGAAATCAGCCGGATGTTGTGAGGCCCCGCCCGAAGACGATACTCCAGAATCGGCGACTTCAACCCCGTGGGGATACCATCGATCTCCACCTCCACGCTTGGGATTGTGCGAATGTACACCCAGCCCAGGTCGTTCTGGCTGACGACAAGATCCCGGAAACGGATCTCGCCGAGGTTGGCCTCAACCAACCCGGTCACCGCGCCAACCACTGCCCAGCCCGGCTCACCCGGCAGAGTCGTCTCCCCCGCCAACAAGATGTCCCCAGACTCGCCACCACACTGATACTGCAGCCGCCACACCACCGTGAACGGCAACTTCGAAGGGCCGCCCTCCTTGCGCTCCTCCTGAGCCTGCTGACCTCCACCCGAGTCACCCACTACCACATAGCCCGACTCTCGCAGGCGCTCTACCTGCCCCGTGACCACAGCGCACAACGCAGAAACCTCCTGACGCTCAACCAATACAACCCGGTTCTCCAGGGCACCGGAGTATGGAAACATCTTCGTCTGAACCAGCAGCGCCCCCGACCCAAGATCACGCACAGAGTAGAGCGCAGCCTCAAAGGGAGAGGCCCCCCCCTCAGTTGTCAGGTGCACGTGGTCCACGAGCGGCGCCTCCTGACCACGCGCTACGCCCACACCCGTGAGGATAAGCAGCGCAAAGCCTATCATCTTCCCAGTCCGTGCTATACTCATATCATACCCCGTTAATTGCCCTTCTCTTCGCCATCAAGCGCTGAGAATTCTATTAAATCCAGATACCCGTGCCCCAAGCGGTAGACCCCCACCACCTCCTCCCCCATGCGCTTGCAACTCTCAAGCCTGAACTGCCATGCCCCGGATTCCCCCGGGCCCAAGTCCACCATGGGCGTAGCCGACGCCCCCAACAACTTGGGCGCCCAGCCAACAACCCAGCGGTCTACCAATCCCTCCCGCAGAAGCGCCCCGGCAAGCCGCCCCCCACCCTCCACCAGCAACCTGGAGACTCCTCTACGCCCCATGTCCTGCATGATGTCCAGCAGCAGCGGATGGCCTGAGGAGTCGCCGGCTACCTCAACCCACTCCCCGCCGACATTCTGGTGCCTTCTCCGCACCCGGGCCAGTTCCTCGTCCCGCCCCACCGATGCGCCGTGGTAGACAATGGTTCTTGCAGCGTCGCCGTCGCTGAACAAATGGGCCCCCTCAGGTGGAGCCTCACTGCCAACGATAACCACACGAAGGGGGCGCGTAGCCGGCCTGGCAAACCTCACCGTCAACTGCGGATTGTCCAACACTGCCGTGCGCCCCCCGACCATCACCGCACAACTGTCCCGCCTTAACCCATGGACAAAGCGCCTGTACTCAGCCCCCGTCACCGCTTGACTACGCCCGTCCCTCACACCAATGCGCCCATCGATGCTGGCACCAAACTTCACCGTAACGAAAGGAAGCCCAGTTGTTATAAACTTAAAATAGGGCTCGTTAATAATTCGGCAGCGTCGCTCCTCGACTCCAACCAGTACATCCAGGCCCGCCTGACGCAACATGGCGACCCCTCTACCACGCTCCCTCGGATTAGGATCCAGTGTCCCAACTATCACACGCCTAACACCAGCATCGATTATTCGTTGCGCACATGGACCCGTTCGCCCGTGGTGACTGCACGGCTCCAGGGTTACCACTATGTCGGCACCGTTCGCCCTTTCGCCTGCCTCCTCCAAAGCAAACACTTCGGCGTGAGGACCGCCAACTCGCCGATGATACCCACTCCCCACACACTCCTCCCCCCGGACAACCAGCGCCCCCACAAGCGGATTGGGCCCAGTTTCGCCCGTGCCCCGAGCAGCCTCACGCAGAGCCCGGCGCATCCACCAACCCCAATCCCTATTCATGCTTGTCACCGCTTAGTGTTCCTATGAGCTTCTTAAATTCTTCTATGCTTTTAAAGTCACCATAAACACTAGCGAATCTGATGTACGCAATAGCGTCGCGCTGACGCAAAAACTTCAAAACCTCGTCCCCGATCTCTTTCGTTCTCATCTCTCTTGGCCAGCGATCAGCAACAATTCTCTCCAAATGATTTAAGAAATTTTCTATATCCTTAGTAGATACGCCCGTCTTCGTTGCAGAGCGCAGCAAACCGTTTCTTATTTTGTTTCGGTCATATGGCTGGCGTTCCCCGTCTTTCTTAATCACCATCGGGAGATTGCGCTCCAGCCGTTCAAAGGAGGTGAACCGTCCGCCGCACCCCCCATCGGCCGGATCGCAGTAGCGACGACGCCGAATCTCGTCGCCCCCCTTCGAACTCCTGGAATCGATCACGCTGGTCTTCGCTGCCTTACAATATGGACATCTCATGTGGGCGCTCCAGGGCGCTCAAAGGCAGAAATCTTCTGCAGCCGCCTGCCATGACGAACCTCGTACTGCGCCCCAAGCCACGTCAGCACCAGTTCGAGCCCATATTCGACAGCCAACAGCCGTGCCCCAAGGCACAATACGTTGGCGTCGTTGTGTTCTCGGGCAAGCTTGGCCGTCAGTGGGTCGTGGACCAGGGCAGCACGCACCCCTGGGACCTTGTTCGCCGCGATGCTCATGCCGATTCCGGTGCCGCAGATAAGTATCCCTAAAGCCGCCTTGCCCGAGGTGACGGCACGCCCCACGGCCAGCGCAAAATCGGGATAGTCGCAAGAGTCTTTAGAGTGAGTCCCAAGGTCCAATACCTCGTAGCCCCGGCCAGCCAGGGACTCAGAGAGATACGCCTTGAACCTAAGCCCCGCATGATCCGACCCTATGGCTATCTTCATCCCTGCTCCCCTGAGCGTTGAGTTATCAGTGGAAATGGACCCCACAAAAGCAAGGCCCGCCCCGAAATCAGCCGAACCACCCCGTCCCACGAAGGCACTTCAGTTCCGAACAGGCTCTTCAACAGCGCCTGCCCCCACCACAACGTCGCCTCCAAGCAGGTTGATGCCCGAAACACCCCGGCGCCCACCCACAGACTGCCGCACGTCGGACATAAGAAAGCCCAAGAGCCGCCCCTGCCTGCTACACATCCACACTACTGCAGAGTCACTGCCAGAACAGGCAGCAATAACACCGGAACTCCACACCCGGACACCCTGAGTAGGCCCACCCCGCACCGGTATCGACATGCCGTCAACACGGCGAACCCGCCCGTCGGCCATGGCCAGCAGGAGATTGCTGCGCTCCTTGGAGAGCCCTACCACGGCCACAGGCTCATCCTTTCCCGAACGACACAACGCCAGCCTATAGCTGCCCTTACCAAGAGCCGACATCCACGAGATGCTCTCTGACGGAAAGACCGCAATGCGCCCTGACTTCATGACAACCGCCACTCTCTCGGGTCGGCCCCCCTCGGACTCCCCCCAAGAACCAAGACTGGTGGCAATTGCGACCTTATCCTGGCCCTCCAGCCCCAACAATGGTGCTCCAGGCTCTCTCACCTTCACTAGATGACGCTCCTGAACCACCTTGATGCGTCCGCCCCTGGTCACAAGAGCCAGCGGTCCCGCCAAACCGCCAACCTTACATACCCCAGCCGTTCGTTCCCCTTTCTTCCAGTTGCCTCCCCTCGCCGTCTCCCCTCCGCTGGCGCTGGAAACGATCCTGATGTCAACGTCACTGACTCTAAGCATTCTGCCCATGGATGAGACCAAGGCCACGGCATGTCCCGCCCCCGCTCCCCCAAAGACCGTACCCGCCGCAACCCTTTCTACACCAGGCATCAACCGCCCCCGGCCACCACGAGAAGTGACGTCCCATGTGCGCAATGGCAACCGTGACAGTTGCCCCCTGTCCGACACCACCAGCAGTTCCGGCTGCCCCACCAACCACCCCTCGACCTCCCTCGAAAACGCCTCGAAACTTCCGGAAGCCCACACAGCACGGGCCAAAAACAGCGGGTCCCGCCTGGCAATGTCCACTTCGGAAACCGAAGCATACGGCACCCCCCACTCCACAAAAGCACGTTCACACAACTCGTTGATATCGCAGCGCCGCTCGTAGGACGCCAGCATCGGATCAATCCCGGCTCGCAGCAAAGCATCCTCAAGCCGCCCGAAGAGCGTCACCGCAGCAAAGGCCATATGTCGGTCACGCAACATGAGCCCGCTCAAGGTCATTGGCTCCCCAGTTCGGTACCAACGCTCCAGGTACCCAAGCACATCTGCCGTGGAAAGAGTGTCACCAACCTCACGCTTCAGAAGAAGCTGAAAAGCTCGACTCAAAGACCCGAACCACTGTCTCAACCGAAAATGGAGACTGCCATACTGCCGACGAAACCGCTCATCCGTCAGCCCCTTCACATCCAGAGTTCGAACCGCCACCAGCAGTTCATCCAACAGCGCTGCCCCCTCGGTATCCTCCCCAACATCCCCCTCGACCAGAGTAGGCTCAGGAGCCTCAGCCACCAAAGGCAACCCTCGCTGTCGAACCTCTTTGGCCATGGCCCCTCCCAACGAGCCGCCTAAAAGCACAGGTGCAACCCCACCAATACCACGGCCCGGTGAAGCACCGATTATAGGTTCCCCAGCCCCAACCTGTAAAGCGCTTTGCCACCCCCATGTAGCCCTGATCGGAGAAACGGGGGCCGGATGTTTACACAAGCGTTGAAGCCCCC
>CAZQHM010000046.1:0-36014 GCA_964593355.1 uncultured Myxococcales bacterium | reverse complement strand
GGCCACGAAATGCACCCGGCGGACGTACCGGTCCCCGGCAACGGAACCGCACCCGCTAACGAACCGCTGTCATGCTGCTCCCACGAGCACTGCCTGAGCCCGTTGCCCGCCGCAGCTCTTAGGGAGATGGTCCAAATGGAGTGCCCTTCAGACGTTTCTGCTTGCCTCACCCCAACCGGCCGGTTAGTAATGAACCTCGAACCTTTACGAGGGGGAAGAGATGGGACTCTACGAAGCGGTTATCGAGGCGCGTGACTTCATCTGGCAGGCAACTCCGCTCAGGCCGCAGGTGGCCCTGGTATTGGGCAGCGGGTTGCAGTTCCTCGAGGAGAAAGTGGAAGAAGCAGTGGAGCTCCCGTACCACAAGATCCCGCATTTCAAGGTTTCCGGAGTGTCGGGGCACAGCGGCAAGATGCTCATCGGTCGCTGGGCAGGTGTGCCAGTAATGCTGTTGTGCGGCAGGATTCACATCTACGAGGGACACACTCCCCAGGAGGCATGCCACGGAGTCCGCACCGCCATCGCATGCGGCGCCCATACTGTCATTCTCACCAACGCAGCCGGTGGCCTCTCCCCCAGCATCATGCCAGGCAACATCCTGATGCTGAAGGACCACCTCAATCTTCAAGGCACGAACGTTCTGACGGGCCCGGAAGAGCCTCGCTTCGGCCCCCGCTTCATGGACATGACGGACCTCTACACGGCGGAGCTTCGGGGACGAGTGAAGGCTTGGGCCAAGGAGAACCAGTTCCCGCTGTTTGAGGGGGTGTACGCCGGCCTGCTGGGCCCATCCTACGAGACGAAGGCTGAGATTCGGATGCTTCGAACCCTGGGGGCCGACACCGTCGGCATGTCCACTGTGCAAGAGGCCATAGCTGCCCGACAGTTCGGCGCCAAAGTCCTCGGCTTCTCCATCATCACCAACCTCGCTGCCGGTGTCTCCCCTGCCCACCTCTCTCACGAGGAGGTCAAGGAGACCGCTCTTGCGGCTCAGCCCAGAATCGAAAGGCTCTTCACGGGGATTATCCCACTGCTGCAGCCCAAGACCCAGTGACGTGGTCACCTGGCGACCCCGGTTCGCTTGGTAAGCCGCTGCTTTGAGCCTCAGGAGAGATGATGTTTCAGAAAGTGCTGGATTTCTTCAAAACTGGACCAGACAGACCCCCCATCAGCGACGACCCGAAGATCATTGCAAAGATCTATGAACGAAAGCGCTGGTCTGTTTTTTTATCAGTTACTTTTGGCTACGCTTTTTTCTACGTGACTCGGATTAATCTGGCCGTTGCCAAAAAGCCCATGATCGATGAGGACATCTTCAATGCCACGGAGATGGGTATCATCGGTTCATCGATGTTTATCGTGTACGCTTTCGGGAAGCTCTTCAATGGCTTCTTGTCGGACCGTGCCAACATCAGGCGCTTCATGTCTTTTGCTCTCATGGGGGCAGCGCTGGTGAATTTGGCGCTGGGCTTTGTGGAGTGGTTCGGGGTCTTCGCCGTGTTGTGGGGGCTCAACGGCTGGTTCCTCTCAATCGGGTCGGCGCCCTCGGTGGTGTGCCTGTCGCGATGGTTCTCCCCCAAGGAGATGGGGACTCGATACGGCATCTGGTCGGTGAGCCACAGCATGGGGGAGGGTGCCACGTTTCTCATTACGGCCACTCTGGTCTCTGCCATTGGGTGGCGTTGGGGGTTCTGGGGGCCGGGCCTACTGTCGGCCGCAGCAGCACTGATACTGCTGAAGACGCTGCAAGACCGCCCCCAGACCTGCGGCCTTCCCTCGGTGAACGAGTACAAGAACGACTGGCCCGAGACTCCCGCCAATACCGACACCAAGGGCGCAGCGCGCAAGGTGTGGCAGATGCAGGTGGAGGTCCTCAAGAACCCGGCCATTTGGGTTCTGGGGCTTGCAAGCGCCAACATGTACGTCGCCCGCTACGGCGTCAACAACTGGGCCATGATGTACCTCCAGGAGACCAAGAGCTACTCCATGGTCGAGGCGGGGGCCATGCTGGGCCTCTATCCCGTGTTTGCGCTGGGCGGGTCACTGCTGTCCGGAATCATATCGGATCGCTTCTTCAACGCTCGCAGGAACGTGCCGGCGCTGGTGCTGGGCCTTTTGCAGGTTGGATCGCTGGTTGCGCTCTGGGTAATCCCCCCGGGCAACAAGGCCCTGGACATGGCCGCTATCTCCGCCTTCGGGCTTGCCATGGGCGCTCTGCTTGTCTACCTGGGGGGCCTCATGGCCGTGGACCTCTCCCCCAAGAGGGCCGCCGGAGCCGCCATGGGCGTTATCGGGATGTTCTCCTACATCGGTGCGGCCATCCAGGACACCATAACCGGGGCCCTGCTCAACCGCACTGCTGTGGTCCTGGAGAATGGACAGAAACTGCACGATTTCGACGGAGCCATGATCTTCTGGATATCCTGCTCTGGCCTATCAGTGCTGCTCACCCTCACGGTCTGGCGAGCGAAGCCCAGGTTGTAAGCCCCCGTCGCCCTCTTCTTTCCTACCCAGTTGGTTCTTCAGTGCTGCCCATCTTGGGCGCAGCGCCCTAGGTCCGTCGTAACGTAAACGCTTGCGTTGCGTAAACGTTTGCGCTAGGTTCATTGGCGGGTAGAGCCAGGGAGGGAAAATGGCCGTCACCATCAAAGAGATTGCCCAATCGGCGGGAATATCCATAGCAAGCGTCTCCAGGGCGCTCAACGGCATGCCGGGCGTATCCCCAAGAACCAGGCGCCGGGTCGAGCGTCTGGCAAGAGACCTCGGGTACGTCCCAGATGCACAGGCGCAGGCCCTGGTCAGCGGTCGGCTTCCTTTCATCGCCCTGGTAGTGCCCGATATCACCAACCCTTTCTTCCCGGCTATGGCCCGCGGTGCCGAAGAGGCAGCCTACGAGGCCGGATACTCCCTGCTGCTGGTTGATACAAACTGGAATGAAGAGCGGGCCGAGAACGCCTTGGGGCTGCTCTCTTCACGAAGGGTGGCCGGACTCCTGCTCTCCGTTCCCATGGCCCACTGGGCGGGCTCCTCGCACTGGGAGACACTGAAGGACAAGGCGGTGATGGCAGGGCTGCCATCGCCCAACGGTTCATGCCTGCCATCCGTTGAAGTAGATGACATCAAGGGTGGGGCCGCAGTGGGCCATCACCTGGTTGAACAGGGCTTCAGCCGCATCGCCTACATCGCAGGCCCCGAAGACGACCCCGCCGCCAAGCTTCGCCTGGCAGGCATCGAGCAGGCGATCTCCCACGGCGGCGCCACAGCCTCCATCGTCGCCCGCCACTTCGGCCAATGGACCGAAGAGTGGGGCACAGAAGCGGCCCGCCTCGTCCTTGAACGAACCGACGCCGACGCCATCTTCGCAGCCAACGACCTGTTGGCCCTGGGAGCCCTGCAAGTCGCCCTGGAGATGGGCCGCAAACCCGGCCAAGACCTTGCCATTGTGGGCTACGACAACATCGACGCCGTTGCCAGATGCACCGTGCCCCTGACCTCGGTGGACCAACCCACCAGAGAGGTAGGACGCCAAGCTGTGAAGAGACTCATCGCAATAATCGAGGGGAAGGTGGGCCAGGAAGAAGCTCAAAGCCCCCCCCACCCTACCCTCACCCCCACCCTGATTTGCCGGGCAAGCACGCTTGGCCCTTCAACCAGCACGAAACCATAGGAGAGCACCATGGGCGGACCACTTCTCAAGAACTACGTCGACGGCAAATTCACGGCACCCTCCACACGGAGAAACCTCGACGTCGATAACCCCGCCACTGGCGAAGTGATATGCCAGGTGCCCATGTCCACCGCCGCCGACCTGGACGTTGCTGTCCAGGCAGCGTCACGGGCCTTCTTGACCTGGTCTGCAACGCCAGTCTCAAGAAGGGTTTCTTATCTCTTCTCGCTCATAAGCGCCATGAGGCGGGATGAAGAAGAGCTCTGCAAGGTGCTTGTAGAAGAGATGGGAAAGTCCCTCGCCGACGCCAAAGCCGAAATGAAGCGGTCGGTGCAGAACATCGAGGCAGCATGCGCAATGCCCATGATTCAGCAAGGCGAACTGCTGGTCGGCGCTGCCCCCGACATAGACGGCGAAGTGCTGCGCTTGCCCCTCGGCGTCTTTGGAGTCATCGCCCCGTTCAACTTCCCCGCCATGGTGCCCTTCTGGTTCATCCCCTACGCCGTGGCCACGGGCAACTGCGTCGTCGTCAAGGCCTCGGAACAGGTCCCTAACACCCTGGACCGCATCTTCGCCCTCATTCACAAGACCGGCCTTCCCCCCGGAGTCTGCAACCTGGTCCACGGCGACAAAGAGGCAGCAGAAGCGCTCATCGACCACCCCCAAGTGGCGGGAATCTCCTTCGTTGGATCCTCCAAGATCGCCAAGACCGTGGCCCGACGCTGCGTGGAACAAGGGAAACGCTTTCAAGCCCTTGGCTCGGCCAAGAACCACCTGGTGGTTATGCCCGATGCCAACATGGACGAATGCGTGAGGAACATGGTCACCTCCTGCTACGGATGCGCCGGCCAGCGCTGCATGGCCTCCTCGGTCATCGTCGCCGTGGGCGACCAGACCTACCAGGAGGTCATCCAGCGCTTCACCACCGCATCGCAAACGGTGCCCGTGGCCGACCCCCTCGATCCCGCAGTGGCCGACGACCCCATGGTTATGGGCCCCGTAATATCGGCGAAGAACAAGAGCTTCATCGAATCAATGATCGAAATTGGTGTTCAAGAAGGCGCAACCCTACTCCTGGATGGCCGTGGCATCGAAGTCGATGGCTGCCCCGGCGGCCACTTCGTCGGCCCGACCATTCTTGCCGATGTCCAACCCAGCACCCAGGTACACACCACAGAGATCTTTGGCCCCGTCGTTGCCATCATGAAGGCCGACTCATTCGATGAGGCCGTCAGAATCCTCAACGACCACCCCTACGGCAACGGCGCCTCCATCTACACCGCCAGCGGCTACTGGGCCAGGCGCTTCAAGCTGGAGGTCAAGGCCGGGATGATTGGGGTCAACGTGGGAATACCTGCCCCGGTAGCCTACCTCCCCTTCGGCGGTCAGAAAGCCTCTATCTTCTCCGATATCAAGGCCCAAGGCAGAGACGTCCTCAACTTCTACACCGATGCAAGAATAGTTACTCAGCGTTTCTGGCCAGAAAAGTAGATCAAGGGAGGCAACATATGAGCGCACAATACAAAGGACCGCTTCATCAGACCGTCTCCACCACGCCAACGGACTTCTGGAATGACTCCTGCGCTATCTCGGAACTGCGCTACGCCATGGAACACGGTGCCGTGGGCGCCACAACCAACCCCACCATCGTCCTGGAGGTCCTGAAACTGGAGATGGAACAGTGGCGAGGCCCCATCAACCGAACCATCTCCCAGAACCCCACCTGGTCCGAAACCGATGTGGCATGGGAGCTCATCGAGCAGATGGCAGTGCGGGCCGCCCAGTTGCTGCTGCCCGTGTTCCAGAAGGAGCAGGGCCGCAAAGGTCGCCTCTCCATCCAGACCAACCCGCAGTTCTACCGCAACGCCAAGGCTCTGGCAGACCAGGCCCGGCACTTCGCCTCCCTGGCCCCCAACATGCAGGTCAAGATCCCCGCTACCCAAGCTGGAATCGAAGCAATAGAAGATGCCACCGCTGCCGGGGTCTCGATCAACGCCACCGTCTCTTTTACTGTCTCCCAATGCATCGCAGTTGCCGAGGCCGTTGAGCGTGGCCTGCAACGCCGAATAGCCTCGGGCGCCGATGTCAGCTCCATGAGCCCCGTCTGCACCCTCATGGTGGGACGCCTGGACGACTGGCTCAAGGTCGTTGCGGCCCGGGACGGCATCATCGTCGCCCCCGGAGTGCTTGATTGGGCCGGCATTGCCGCAGTGAAGAGGGCCGCAAATCTCTTCCGAGAGCGTGGCTACACAACCCGCATGCTGGCCGCTGCGTATCGCCACCACCTCCACTGGTCAGAACTCATCGGCGGCGACATCGTGCTGACAATCCCGGCCTCCTGGCAGCGTCGGTTCAATGGTTCGGATGTGGAGGTGAAGCCAAGATTCCAGGACCCTGTGCCGCCAGAGGTTTTGGCAGCGCTCCAGAGGCACTTCCCCGACTTCATCAGGGCCTACGAGCCGCAGGGGCTCGCCCTGGAAGAGTTCGACTCCTTCGGCGCCTCGGCAAGAACCCTGCGCACCTTCCTGGCCTCGTACCAGGAGCTGCTGGCCCTGGTGAGAGACTTCATGATCCCAAACCCCGACAGCAGGAGCTGAGCCATGAGCCAATCCCGCCACCCGCACCACCTGCCGGCCCCCGCACCCGATGCCCGACGCTCGAAGATCTGCTGCCGCGGGTATGAACCCCACTGTGAGATGGACTTTGACCTCGTCTGGCTCCGCCCTGGCGATAGGCTGGAGGAGACCTCCCCCGACGAGACAGCCTGGCTGCTGCTCTCGGGTAGCATCACTCTGGCCTGGGACTGCGGCCCCTCCGTGCAGTGCCGCCGGGAGTCGCTGTTCGATCAGAACCCCTACTGCCTGCATCTGCCTCCAGGTACGCCCATGGTCCTACAGGCCGTTACCGAGTGCGAGTTGGCCAGATTCGCCACCGACAACATCCCGAACGGCTTCCCGGCAACCCTCTTCACGCCGGACTCAATGCTAGAGAGCGAGGACCGAGGAAAGGGACTGCTTGACGACGCTTCCTGGCGCATCGTCCGGACCATCTTCGACGGCCGCAACCGCCCCGGGGCCAACCTCGTCCTGGGCGAAGTGGTGACCCTCCCCGGCCGCTGGTCCAGCTACCCCCCGCACCACCACCCCCAGCCCGAGATCTACCACTACCGATTCGACGACCCACGGGGTTACGGTCACGCCGAACTGGGCGAGGCCGTGGTCAAGGTCCGCCACATGGAGACCACTGCCATACTCGACCAGAACGACCACAGCCAGGTAGCCGCACCGGGCTACGCCATGTACTACATCTGGGCAATACGCCATCTCCCCGGTGCCCCCTACAGCGTTCCCACCTTCACGCAGGAACACGAACGGCTGCGCTTGCCGGGCGTTGTCCCCTGGGCCCCGGACCGCAACAAGCAAGGTGTGTAAAGATATGAACCCGGCTTCACCACTCCCCATCGCTCTAACGCAGGCAGCGCTTCGTTCCACGTGGCGAGCCTCGCCTCTACACGGCTGCTCACATATCTCGATCCACCCAGCAGCCGTGTACCCCGAGCCGGCCGGAGGCCGAGTCGAGGGGGGGGGACGAGAGTGGTGACCAATGGTTCAGGATGCTTGGGGTGGGATGGAGAGCCCGGTCACCTATGCAGGAGTAACCATGGCAACTGAGAAGATGACAACGGCGCAGGCGCTCATTCGCTTTCTGGCCAACCAGAGCATTGAACGAGATGGCAAGGTGCACCCCTTCTTCGGAGGCGTCTTAGGCATCTTCGGCCATGGCAACGTGGCGGGAATTGGCCAGGCCCTCCAAGAGAACCCGCAGCTCACCTACATTCCGACCCGCAACGAACAGTCGCAGGTACACGCCGCAACGGCCTACGCCCGAATGCTCAATCGCCTTGGTGCCATGGTCTGCACCTCCTCGGTTGGGCCGGGAGCAACCAACATGGTGACCGGAGCCGCGCAGGCCACCATCAACCGACTGCCGGTACTCCTGCTGCCCGGCGACATCTTCGCTCGGCGGAACGTGGCACCGGTGCTCCAGCAGTTAGAGTCCGACGCCAGCCAGGATGTCTCCGTAAACGACTGCCTTCGCCCAGTCTCTCGTTACTGGGACCGCATCAACCGCCCCGACCAACTGCTCACCGCCCTGCCCGAAGTCATGCGGGTGTTGACCTCGCCGGCCCAAACCGGTGCCGTCACCCTCTGCATGCCCCAGGACGTTCAGACCGAACTGCTTGACCTTCCCATAGGCTTCCTGGCCCCAAGGGTGTGGCACGTCCCACGCCAAAGACCCGACCAGGACGCCGTGCGACGCGCCGTGGAGGCCATACGCTCGGCCCACAGCCCCATGATTATCGCCGGTGGCGGCGCTATCTACTCCGAAGCGTCAGCGGCCCTGGAGGCTCTGGTATCCGCCACTGGCATCCCCGTTGGCGAGACCCAGGCTGGCAAGGGGGCCATCCCCTGGGACCACCCTCAGTGCCTCGGGGGCGTTGGGGCCACAGGCACCCTGGCCGCTAACCTCACCGCTGCCAGTGCCGACCTGGTCATCGGTATAGGTACCCGCTACTCTGATTTCACCACGGCATCCAAGACTGCCTTCGCTAATAAAAATGTACGTTTTATAAATATAAACGTCACCGAGTTTGACGCCATTAAACACGACGCTATATCCCTGGTGGGAGACGCAAAAGTCATTCTGGAAGAGCTCATATCCAAACTCGATGGGTACAGGGTTGCGGCCGGCTACGCCAACAACCTGACCTCCATGAAGGATCTCTGGGATTTGGAAGTGGACAGGCTCATCCGTGTCTCACGCCCGGGCAGCAAGCTGCCTTCACAGGCGGCAGTAATCGGGGCCCTGAACCGCAACGCCCATCCCTCCGACGTCATCATCAACGCTGCCGGAAGCGCCCCAGGCGACCTGCACAAGCTCTGGCGCTCCCGGGATCCGAAGCAGTACCACGTTGAGTACGGCTACTCGACCATGGGGTACGAGATACCTGCGGCCGTGGGGGTCAAGCTGGCCTCCCCCGAGCGCCACGTCACGGCCCTGGTGGGAGATGGCACCTTCCTCATGTGCCCCACGGAGATAGTGACGGCAGTTCAAGAGGGGCTGAGCGTCACCACCGTAGTCGTAGACAACCACGGCTTCGCCAGCATCGGGGGCCTGTCGCAGTCGTTGGGCAGCGGTGGCTTTGGCACCAGCTTGAGGGCAAGGTCTTGGGATGGGGAGCTAGGCGGCCCGGCGCTGCCTCTGGACTTCGTAGCCATGGCCCGGGGGATGGGCGCCTACGCCGAGCAGGTAGCCGACATACCCGCCTTCGAGGCGGCCCTTGCCCAGGCACGAATGCGTCCGGGGCCATCGGTTATTGTCATCGAGACCGACCCAGAAGCCAGGGTGCCAGGATACGCCTCCTGGTGGGACGTGCCCGTGGCAGCACACTCCTCCATGCCATCGGTGCAGCAAGCCAGAGAGATTTGGGAGAGCAACTTCGTCCGGGAGCGCAACTTCTTTGCACGCTCCGGGGATGAACAATAGAGAGGGCCGAAATCGGCCAAAAGGAGAACTCATGGGTTCCTTCAGAGTGGCTAATGCCCCGTGTTCCTGGGGAGTCCTGGAATTTGAGCTGGAAGGAAAGGCCCTGACCGGGCCGGAGGTGCTTTCGCAGATGGCGGAGGCCGGGTACGAAGGCACAGAGTTTGGGGACTGGGGCTTCCTGCCCACAGAGCCCAAACCACTGGGCCAGACTCTGGCAGAACGAGGGTTGGCCCTGGTGGGTGCGTTTGTTCCTGTGGCTTTCGTGGACCCCAGCGCCCACGAGGAGGGGATAGCCGTGGCTTTGAAGACGGCCAGACTGCTTGCGGCTGTGAATCCCCAGGCCATGATTGTGCTTGCAGACAACAACGGCTCGGTGGCGGCAAGGAGGCTCAACGCAGGGCGCATAACACCCGACTTGGGCCTCTCCAGCCAGCAGTGGGACATCTTCGGAAAGGGTGTGGAGAAGGTGGCCCGGGCCGTGCTTCTGGAGACGGGGCTTCGCTCTGTATTCCACCACCACTGCGCCGGATTCGTGGAGACCCCCGATGAGGTCGAAGCCCTGCTCACCAGAACCTCGCCGGAACTGGTCAACCTCTGCCTTGACACGGGCCACTGGGCCTTTGGTGGGGGAGACCCCGTAGAGGCGCTTGCCCGCTGGCGTGACCGCATCGGCCACATCCACTTCAAGGACCACTCCCCCGAGGCGGCCCAGCGGGTAAGGAAGGAAGAACTCGACTATTTCGCCGCAGTGCGTGCCGGGGTCTTCTGTGAGTTGGGCAAAGGCGACGTGGACTTCGCTGCCGTTCTGTCTGGCCTGGGAACAACAGAGGCGGACCGATGGATAGTGGTGGAGCAAGATGTGCTTCCTGGCATGGGAACACCTTATGAAAGCGCTGTGAGAAATCGTCAGTTCTTAAAGGGTCTCGGTCTTTAACACTATAAGTTATGGAGACAATATAATGTCATTGAATATTGCGATTATTGGAGCCGGTCGGATTGGTAAAGTACACGGACACAACCTGGCTAAGATGAAGGATGTCCGTGTGGTAGCCGTGGTAGACCCCGTTGAGGAAGCAGCGAAGCAACTGGCCGCAGTGCTGGGGTGCGATTGGGTGGCGAAGGAGCATGGAGAGGTGGTGGCGTCGCAGAAGGTGGATGTGGTGGTGGTAGCCTCATCAACGGACACGCACGCCCTGGTGACCATGGATGCGGCCAGGGCCGGTAAGGCAATCTTCTGCGAGAAGCCCGTTGACCTGGACCTTGCAAAGGTTGACGCAGTGCTGGAGGCGGTTCGTAAGCACGGGGTGATGTTGCAGGTGGGCTTCAACCGCCGCTTCGACCCCGACTTCGCCCGCATCCGGGAGGCTGTGAAGAGCGGCGCCATTGGCGACCCGCACCTGGTTAGAATTGCCAGCCGGGACCCGGCACCCCCTCCTGCCAAATACTCTGCTGTGTCGGGGGGTATGTTCAAGGACATGACCATCCACGATTTCGACATGGCGCGCTACCTGGTGGGGAAGGAGGTTGTGGAGGTGACAACGGCAGCGGCGTGCAGAATCGACCCTGCGATTGGTGAGGCGGGGGACGTGGACACGGCGCTGGTGACCTTGCGGTTCGAGGATGAGACGCTCTGCTGCATCGACAACAGCCGCCAGGCGGTTTTCGGGTACGACCAGAGGGTGGAGATTCTTGGTTCCAGGGGCATGGTGGGTAACGAGAACCGCTACCCCAACTCCGTGACTATCTCCGGTGCCGACCGTATCGAGCGAGGTCTGCCCGACAACTTCTTCATGGACCGCTACACAGTCTCGTTCGAGCGCGAGATGGTTGCGTTTATCGATGCCCTGACCTCGGGCAAGACGCCAACGGTCACTGGTGACGATGGCCGAGCGGCCTTGGTACTGGCCATTGCGGCACACCGTTCGTGGAAAGAGGGTCGACCCGTCACCGTTAAGTCCATTGAGCAGGGTGTGTAAATGGGAATCACTTTCATCGGACATGTTTCCCGAGACGTAGACATTGTTCGTGGCCAAACAACCCAAGCCTTTGGGGGTGGAGTCTTCCACAACGGCGTCACCGCTGCCCGAGTTGGCGCCGAGTCAAGGGTCATTACCAGGGCCCTGGCCGAGGACTCTGAGCAGATCCTGGCCCGCTTCAACGGGGCGGGAACTCAAGTAACGATACTGGACTCCCCTACCCCGACCTCCATCCAGAACTCCTACCTGAGTGACAGCCCGGACAGCCGCGTTTCACGCCTCATTTCCCGGGCGGCCCCCTTCTCAATTCGGGATCTGGAAGAGGTCTCCGACACGGTGATCCACGTCAACCCGCTATGGTATCCTGAGTTCCCACCGGAGTTACTCCTTGCCGTGAGGAGACAGGCCCAGGTGCTGGGGATCGACGCTCAGGGCTTTTTGCGGCGATCCGATTGCGATGGGACTCTCATTTTGACCGACTGGGAGGAAAAGGCGCACTACCTGCCATTGGTAGATGTGCTGAAGGTTGACGCCTGCGAGGCAAGGGTGCTCACTGGCCAAGACGACCATCGGGAGGCCGCCACCACTCTTTCGGCTCTGGGCGCCAAGGTGGTTCTGCTCACGCACGTCAACGGCGTGGGCCTCCTGAGCCAGGGTAGTTGGACCGAGTTTGCCTTCGACCCTTATGACCTGAGCTGTCGAACGGGCCGGGGCGACACCTTCACAGCCGCCTACCTGGTGGGTTCCTGCTATATGCCCCCTGCTGAGGCGGCAAAGTACGCCACAGAGATAACCAACAAGAAGTTGAAGTATCCGGGGCCATATAGAGGATAAGACTATTTTAACACAACACCAAGCAAACCTAAACAAATGCCCGTCCGAAAGGTCCGAAAGGTCCGCGTCCAAAAGGTCCGAAAGGTCCGCGTCCAAAAGGTCCGAATAGTCCGCCCCCCCCTACCTGTTCCCCTCCAAGCAAGAGGGACAGGGCCTGGGCTGGGCCTCCTTCTGGGGCCAGAGGGCATAGTCGTCTAGAAGCAGGCAAGTCTCGGGCAGTGCCTTTCCGGAGCTTCGCTCCACGTCGTACAGGATGGCCACAAACAAGCCTCTGGCGCTCGCTCTATGCCTCTGCTCCTTCTGCGAGCAGCCTCGGCATCCAACACCGTCCTCCTTCCCCCCATCCCCCTTCCCTTCATCCCCCTTTCCACCGACCAACTCCGCTTCGTCCTCCTTCCCATCCCCACCCTTCTCCTCTCCCTCCTCGTGGTAGGAGTCACCCACAAGCTGCGCCAATATTGCCACCGACTTGTAGGTATCTGGCCGGGCGCAGTTGGGGCAACCATCCTCTGACAGGGCCGCCGGTTCCGGTGCTGACATATCCATAATAGCCCTACGCTGATCCAATTTAATACAATTAACCATATCCAGCGCCATGGGCCAGCCGTCTGGATCGAGACTTATCTGTCTGTCAAAGCAAAGTGGCGGTTCGAGTACCGGTTCGTCGTATTCCCCATACTCATTATGCTGCTTGACAATCGATCTAGGTACAAAGCTTACGGTAGCACCATGGCAGCCCTCTCCCTCCTCATAGTGCCATGTGACCAGTCGGATTGGTATTTTTCCATCTTCGCCCTTGCCAAGAAACACCGCAGAAGAGATCGGGTCTTCGCAGCCAGACCCACCGTGGTGGTACTGCTCGAACAGCGCTGCCTCACCCACGGAGGTTACCTTCGGCGGAGCGTCAGCAGGCATTGCGAGCAGCTTCAGATGAGTCTCCCAACCTCCTGAGGCCGAATACCAGTTGTATGTGACAGGCATAACAAGAAGGTGATATCCTTCATGAACCAGGGCCTCGTAGGCTATGACCTGTGGGTAATCCCCTGGTAGGTCATAACCCTCTGCCAATTTGCCATTCTCCAGAAACCAGAGAGGGAGGCTCTGCACCGCTTGGGGCTCCTTGCCCCCCAGACCGCTCAGCTCCAGTTTCGCCTGCCAGACCACCGTTTGGGCGTTGTCCTCATCCGTCACCTCGTCTCGTGGCGCTGCCCTTAGAGTCAAGGCGACTTCATCCGTCCAGGGCACCTGCACCTCGGACGGCTGTGCGGAGCGCCGGTAGCCCGGGCCAAGTTGCCGGAAGTATGGCCACGCAAGAACCTCGGGCTCGCCCTGGCCCTCACCCGCCGAGAGGGCCTCGACCAGCAGTTTGGCCGTGTGCAGCCCCTCGATGCGCCGGCAATCCTGCAGGGCCAATGCCTTACCCGGCACCAAACGCGCCGGCACCTCCCCCCCTCGACCCTTCAGCGCCGCCCACTTCGGCTTGTCCGCCAGCATACCTGACGCTGCAAGCGCTGCCTCCGTCTTCCCTGCCACTGCGGCCCTCCCCCCTTGAACCGCTGCGGTCTCCCCTGACGCCTGACCTTGCCTCACCTTTGGCGGCACGGCGGCCTCTGCCGGCACTACCGCTTGTGCCTGTTCCGCAACATCCGTCCCCCTGGTTACCGCCCCTCTCTCGACCGCCACCATGTCCTTGGTGGCGGCCCCCGTCAAGGGCTCTGCCTGGGTAGCGGCCCCGCGTTGAGGCTGCTTCTCGGCCGGAGCATCCTTCTTGCACCCCCCAAGTCCAATCATTATCAAAACAAAGCATATCGCACCACAGGTAGGCATGTTAAAACAAATATCACCGGCCATAAAGACTGCTCTGTCCCGAGATATCATATACATTCCCCCTTACCAAGATCTGTTCTACCGAATGCTCGCCTTCCCTTCCTGGGTTGTCAAGGAGTCCATGAAAGCCGGGCCGGAGAGAAACTCGGCAATAGCCATCTCACCCAACCCATGCTAATCTGCGCCACGCCACGAACCCCGGAGTCGCGCCCCGGATATGGAGAACCGCTTGAAACAGACTCACCACCGAATTCTAGCCGCAGGTGCCATGGTTGCCCTCCTTGGGCTGGCCCACTGCGCTGGCACCTCCCAGCAGAACGACGCTCAGGCTTCTGACGCTGCTCAGGATTCTGCCGTACCAGCCGATACCAAGTCGGATTCCACTCCCGATGCCCTGGGCGATGGGGCCGAGGACATTAATAAGGATTACTCCGCACCCGACGTTGCGCCCTCGGACCTTCCCCCGGCCGACGGCGACTCAGATGTGGCCGCCGGCTTCGACTACCGGGCCCCCTGGATCCCCCCTACCCTCTCTTGGTCCACCTGCCCCGACCTCCAGCCCCCCCAGACGCTGGCCCATAAGGCAGCATACTACGACTGGATAGCTCCCCGTCTCCACCAGCTTCACGCAGCGCTGCCTGGCGAGGATGCCTATTCGCTGGTCTACAACGCCCGGTGCGACGCCCCGGTACCCGAAACCATCGTCCCAGACGCCGACCTCCCAACGTGCAGCCACGACCTGGCCGAGAACACCGGCCTCTGGACCAGCCTCTACCTGGCCTCCCAAGCCTTCCGGTACGGCGCTACACAAAGCCCCGAAGCGTTGGAGCAGATTAGAATTACACTTCGTGGCATGTATTATATGATGAAGATAACGGGGAAGGATGGCTTGTACACCAGAGACTTCCGTGACCCCACCCTCCCCGGCATGCACTGCCCCTCGGACCCGGCAGAGTACGCTCCGCCCTCGGACAAGATGGTCGGCAACCGCTGGGTAAAGGTCGATACCGACGGCTGCTTCATCACCTGGGACCCCGACGCTAATGAAGGTGCCGGCGACTGGAAGAAAGACCCCGAGCATTGCACAGACACTAAGTTCGCCGGCTTCTGCTGGCAGCGGAACGCCAGCAAGGACGAATACTCGGGCCATGTCTTTGCACTTGGCATCGTGGCCAAACTGGTGGATGACGCAGAGATTCGTACTCTCGCCAACGATGCACTGGGGCAGATTGGGCACCATCTGCTTAAATACAACTACTGGATTAATGACTACGATGGGCGCAACACCCGCTATGGCTCGGCTCACGCCATGTCCATGGACGAGTTCCCGGGCTACAACGCCTGGCTGGCCCTGTCGTGGACCCTCGTAGCCTCCACAGTCACCGGCGACGAAGACCTCTCCGCTGCCTACCACGACTGCCTGCTGCAAGAATCCGGGGTGAACCCCTGCATCAAACAGGGTTCGGAGACCCCCAGGGACTACCGGCTGTATCTCAACACCATGGCCCTATCATTGGGCTGTGATACAAATTATGACAATGTATCAATGGGCTTTCTCTCATATTTGAATCTTATGTGGATGGATGACGACGCCTCCAACCGGTCGCTCTTCCGCACCGAATTCGAGAAGCAGACCCGCGGCCCCGACAAGGACGGCCGCCGAATCTGGGCACAGAAGGACCCATTCTTCAATTTCCTTCTGGTAGCCATGATGGGGCCTGATGCCGGGAACACCGAGGAGATGATGCAGTTGGTTGAGGATGGCGTATGCACACTCAAGGAGTTTCCGACCAGCAACGTCAGGCATGGTCGGGACAACTCCGCCGTGCCCATGTGGTGTCACTCCGAGCGCCACGGGCCTCTGGCGGCCGAGCCCCTTCCCATCCAGAACCGGTGTTCTTCTGTATTTGAGTGGTGGGGGGACCCCAACGAGATAGATAACTGCGCTGAGAACCTTCTTGAAGCGGACCCACCGGCGGGCTACCTTTTGCCCTACTGGATGGGGCGTTACTTTGGATTCATATCCGCCGACCTTTAGGGTTCTGCTGCATTGGCACGCTGCCTGTGGCGGGGCCAGACCGGAGGCTCATGAGCTTGGACGTCACCGACCTCTTCTTCTCCCTTGGTCCCGAGCAGGTGCTGGATGCCGTGGAAGCGGCCGGGCTGCGCTGCAACCCTGTCTGCTATCCGCTGAACTCCTACGAGAACCGGGTCTACGACGTGCAGTTGGAGGATGAGTCGCATGTGGTAGCCAAGTTCTACCGCCCGGGCCGATGGACCAGGCAGCAGATTCTGGAGGAGCATCGGTTCATGGCAGACCTTGAGGAGGCCGAGGTGCCCATCTGCGGAGTGCGCCCATTCCCCGATGGAACCACGGTACGCAGCCAGAGCGGCATCTTGTACTGCCTTTACGACCGGTTTGGAGGCCGGGCACCTCAAGACCTGGACCCGGAGCTTGCATCACGGCTCGGGATGCTGCTGGGGCGACTGCACAACGTCGGTGCGGGAGGCGACTCCCCAAGCCGTCTTCGCCTTGACGGGGCAACTTACGGCCGCACCAACGCTCAGTGGCTCGACGACCACAGCATGATTCCCGCCCACCTTGTGAAGCGCTTCAACTCCGCAGCACAGGCCATCTCCAACGAGGCCGACCGTCTCCTGGTTGGCGTGCCCATGACTCGGATTCACGGAGACTTTCACGCCGGAAATCTGCTTCTGAGGGACGGAGCGCTGCACGTACTGGACTTCGACGACCACGTCATGGGCCCGGCAGTGCAGGACTTCTGGCTGCTCATCCAGGGCAGGGATGCCCACAGCGGCCTCCTCATGGAGAGCCTCATCGAGGGCTACGAACAGTTCCGCCCCTTCGACCGTCGCACCCTTGCACTTATCGAGCCCCTCCGAGGCCTCCGCCGCCTCAATTTCGCTGCCTGGCTTGCCCGCCGCTGGCACGACCCCATCTTCCCCCTTACCTGGCCTCACTTCGGCACCACCGCCTACTGGGAAGAAGAGACGGCCGACCTGGAATCCCTGGTACGCCTCATTCAAGAAGGTGCACCACCATCAGGCGCCGGGCCGTCGGACAGCTCCGCCGCCGTAGAGCCCGAACTAACCAACAAAGACCTCTTCTGGGACTGGGAAGGGTAGAGACGCCCGTTGGTCCAGCATCTCCATGCTGAATTGGGCAATGGGCGCATCGAACACAACATCCGGAAAGGATCGGCGGGGCAAGCTGCCAACCCGCCTTTGGCGGGACTACGGCCACGAAATGCACCCGGCGGACGTACCGGTCCCCGGCAACGGCTCCGCACCCACCCTAACGCCCCGGCTTGACCACGGGAAACAACTCCTGCTCATGGGCGCGCAGCCATGCGCAGTCTTTGTCCTCGGGAATTCGGATCGCAATAAAGGGGCTCTTCAAGGGGTCGGGATCGGTCACAGAGGTGGGATGGTTCGAGGCTAGAATCTTGTTGTCCGAGCCAATGATATTCTGATCCTGTGTCCAGTTCACAAGCCCTTCGATGCGGTCGGTGCTCACGAATGCTCCCTCAAGGGACCTGAGGTTCCGTTGCACGATGTAGGCAGCACCGTCCAGCACCCCGGTGATGAAGACGGTCATGCCGGGGTGGCCGTCGCCGTCTTGATCGATGACCCGAGGGTCGTCGGCCGTGGTGGGCAATGGCTCGTCCAACGGGGACGCCAAGGCCACGCCGTACAGCTCCGGGGTGAGGTCCAAAGCGAAGTGGTGGGTAGTATCCTTCACCGTAACCGTGCCGGTTTTCTCCATGAGCGGGACACTGGCAATGAACAGGTCCGGAACAACGGTGGTGGCCAATTCGGTGTCTGACACCAGCTTCAAATGGCACAACTCCTGACTTATTGACAGTTTCTCCCCCTGCTGGGTGACCACCCATCGCATGAGAGCCACTCCCTGAGTGCGCGTCTCGCCCAGCAGTGGAGCCTGCGTGATGCTCGCCCCAATCTCCCACTCTGCCCACGTGCCCGTCATGTCGAAGGTTCCTGAGGTGCCTCCGGTATCGAACATGGCGCCATCCCCGCCCGATTCCACTGACAGGTCGGCCCGGGGCCACTCGTCAACGGGCTCCGCATCGGACTCAACTTGGGAGAGGTCGCCACTCCCTGCCTCGTCACCACCGTCACAAGATGTCCATGTAAAGGTCAGAAGCAGAGCAATAATCAACCCTGCCGGCCTGCCATCACTAATACCGCTTACTACATTCCTCATATTAGCTCCTATATGGCAGCGGTGGGGAGGGATGGTAACTGGTGCATCTATAATGTGACGCCCAGGGTAAGTGCTGCTCCGAAGAGCCAGCCCTCGCTGCTGAAACCTGGGTAGCCCGGATTGTTCGTCTGCAGTCCGGCGGAACTCTCGATCTCCCCACCCGACGTGACGTAGACCGAATCCGGGAACTCGTCGAAGACCGGGTGCGAAGCATCCAGAGACTTCTCAACAGACCTTGAGAACAATCGATGCAACTGTGCCTGCAACCCCACCGTCCAAGTGCGGCCGGCCAGAGGTAGGGCCAGGTGCCACGACAGCGAGGCCCCGGCCCTGCTGTTGTCTACATAGTTGCTGCGACCCGTTTGCGCCGGCACCGGCGTCGGGACGTAGGCCAGATCCAAGCTGACAACGTGGGGTCCCAGAGCAATCTGCCCGCCTGCGGAAGCCGAGAGGGTATCGCTCCAATCATCCTCCGGCGCCTCGTTGTGCCGATTTCGGTAATCGGACCACCTTGCATACTTCGCTGCCCCAGCAACTCCCCAGCCAAAACCCCCTTCCTGCGGACTGAGATACGCAACCCCTAAACCGCCCCGGAGGGGTTCAAAACCCCCGGCGAACTCGAATCGCTGGGTCAAAGAGCTCTCACCCTCGGCGTATGGATAGTTCCACATCTGCACATCGGTACCGCCTTCTATGGAGGACTCCGCCGGCAGATGAAGCGTGGCCGACACAGAAAGGTTCTGCAGTGGCCGAATGGAGACCGCAAAATGTGGTACTACCGATAGATCAACCTTAAATCGTGTCTGAATATATGCGGTTTCCTGGTATGTAGCATCTTGAATATATACATCAGATATAGCCCTGCTGGCCGTTGTCATTGACAGGCCAACGCCAAGATCCAGCCAGGAAAGAACCCGGCCACCCAACCCGACGCTGAATGCCGTGCCCGACATCCGGTCGCCCAGCAACTCGAAGCTGAGCGAGTTGGAGAAGGACTGCTCCCGCTCGTCAGGAAACGATGATGCCTGCTGCATAGCGCTGCCTGCCGGTAGCAGAGCGTGGATGCCAAACACAAGGCGCTTGGGCACCACCACGAGCGTGCCGCCGAACTCCAGGTAGTAGCCCGACGTGCCGGGGTCTGCCGAACCCCTGGCGTTGCGAAGAGCATCAGTGGGAAGCGGTCTGTAATCCAGGCGGGCATTACCCCCGTCGGGAAGCCTAATTCTGGCGTCGTAGATCTCCGAGGAGATATCCAGCGACGACGCTCTCGGAGCGAGGCCTATGTCCAGGAATTGCCCAAGGTACAAGAAGGACAACACCGCCGTACTGCCCTCCTCATGGACTAGCAGTGCGGGATTGAAGTAAGCAGCAGCGGGCCCTGAACCCCAGGCCCTGGCCGTCATGGGATTGGTTGCCGAGGGCGAACCGAGCAACTCCATAAGCGGTTGAGATCTAACCTGCTGAGCGCCGCCGGCAACCACCAGAGCAAAAACCACCAGCCAAAGACTCTTCCGCAACAGGGTATTCTTCATTCACCACCAACAGCCCGTTCGCCAATCTATTGAAATATCAGCGTGTAGCAGAGCCCACAGCTACTCCTCGCCAATCCCGGCTAACTTGGCAAATGTAGGGTGCGGACATCTCTCTTTCAAGGCTGAGGCCGCTGTCAGGCCGCTGGGCGCCAACTGGTGTGGAAGCGGCATGTTGAGGGGGGCATAACCGCACGCACACCAGGTTGAGCGAGAGTTTCTGCGCTCCGTCGGGATTGTCTTCTTGGCCGAAGGCCCTATCGTACTCAAAGAGGGCTGGGACGGCGACGAGGCCATGGCGCCATCTGGTGCACTAAAGGCAGGTTTGCTGAGCGGCCCCACGACAGCCAACTTCCAAACGAGACAAGGAGCAATGAATGTCATTTTTCGGCTTTGGTGAAGAGAACAAAGAATTGGGGTTCAGGACACTGGATGAACGCGTGATTCGTGGCAGCGCCGGGATTATGCTTTTAGTTGGGTTTATTGCCTTTGTTATGGGTTTTGTTGTGAAGAACTATGCGGTTCTTCCTTATCTCTCTGGGTTTCTGGCTCTCAACTTTATTATAGGCATATTTATTAACCCAAAGTTTGCGCCCACGATGTTTATTTCTAAGCTGCTGGTCCGCAAACAGACTCCCTTGCCCATCGGAGCGATCCAGAAGCGGTTCGCCTGGTCCCTGGGACTGGCGATGATGATTGCCGTATTTGTTATGTCATTTCAACTTCTCAATGACGTATCTTGGTTCGAGCCTATTTGCATGCTATGCCTTTTTTGCCTACTGTTTCTCTTTCTCGAAACCGCCTTTGGTATCTGCGTTGGATGCCAGCTCTATTATCTCGCCATTCGACTGAAATTGATCAAGAAGCCCGAAATCACCCCCAACTGCATGGGCGACTCCTGCAAAGCGCCATAGGCTCAAGAAGCCCCATCTGCAGCGAACCTACGCCAGCCAGAAACGCCCTCGGAATATGAGTTCCTGACCGAGACTGTCGAATCCGTCCGAATCGGTGCGAATCGTGTTAGACAAGCGCTTTCGCACGCGCTAGCATCATTTTCGTTATCAGGAAATGCTCCAGTGGATGGTAGCCCCGGTATTTGGTCGATGCTTTTCGGAAATCGCTGATTGGCTTGCAATGGGAATTGATGCAGGGGGCAGAATGGCCAAGGCTGTTGTTCGGTTGCTAGGGGGCCTGTTTGTTCTTGCGGTGGCTGGGTCCGCTTGGGGCGCCGGCGCGGATGAGCGAGACACCCCGGAGAAGAGTGTGGATCTGGACCTGGAGTACCGGTTCCAGATGATGTACATCAACCCACTTGAACTGAATGGTCTGGTGGCACGAGAGGTTGGCTATGCCCAGCACCGGCTGCGCCTGGAACCGGCCTTTCGTCCCGTGGTTGGCGTAAGCCTTTTCGCTCAAGTAGACGTGCTGGACGGCGTCCTGGCTGGAGACAACGGTGAGTACGGAGGCGACCCCAGCGCCGGTTCGGGGCTGGCTCTCACCTCCCGCTGGCCCAACAACGCCGGCTTCAAGGTGGGACTCCTGGAGGGTCGAGACCCGCTGGACCCGGACAGCTACGGGCTAACCCTCACCGAGGTTGACCCAGTTAAGATCAACCGTGTGTGGGGCGAGGTCATGCTGCCCGTCGGCCTGTTGCGAATCGGACGACAGCCGGCAGCATCGGGGCCGGGAATAGGCCTTCACGACGGCTCAAGAACCAACCGCTGGGGCGTCTCACGCTATTCTGCAACCGCAGACCGAATTCTCTTCGCCACCAAGGTCTCTGAGGTCTACCGAATGATTCGAGACGGTGCGGCCTACGAAACGGACCGGGCCATGGATGACGGCGTCTTTCTAGTGGGTGCGGAGGATTTGGCCGTGGAGGACGACCCATCCTACGGCGGGGACGACCTGAAACAAGGCGTCGGTATGCTTCAGGTTCGTGTGAAGGAGCCAAGGCTCTTCGGCATGGACTGGCACCCCTTCCTCTTTCAGGTTGCCGTGGGGGGACGCTTCGGCGAACAGTTTAAGACATCAGTATACTCCATACCCGTCTCTCTCGAATTTGGCCTGGGGCCCCTTCGGTTCCAAGGAGAGTTGGTCGCCATCTACGGCCAGACCCAGGAGATTAGCCAGGGCATGGCCGCACTTCGGGAGGCAGACGAGGCCAAGAGGGTAATCAGGGACCAGACCATTCAAGGGATGGGGGCAAGGGCAATCCTGGATGTTGAGATGGGACCGGTCACCGGAACTTTGGAATTCGACTACGCACAGGGCGACTCCGACCCCAGGGATGAGACCCCTCTGACCTCTTTCAGCTTCGCCCGCGACGCCAACGTGGGTCTGCTGCTGTTCGAGCATGTGCTTGCCTTCGAAACCGCCCGCTCCGCTGCCGTCGGCATTCAGAACCTTCAGCACATGGGCGTCAGTTCGTTTCCCCTTACGGAAATAGCCAGCGATGGACGCGTTCAGAATGCCATCGTCTTCTTCCCCCAGCTCCTGGTCAAACCCGTCAGTTCGTTGGGCATCAGGGGCGGCGTGATGTTCGCCTGGGCAGATGCTCCCGTCACGGACCCCATCATGACCCTTCTCAACGAGGATGGGGAACAGATAGCTGACGACGCAGTGAACTGGCACGGCGGCAAGCCCGCAAAGTACTACGGTACGGAGTTTGACCTGCAGGTCGAATGGACCTTCAGGGAACACTTCATCTGGACCGTTGAGGGGGCCGCACTTCTGCCCGGTGCCGCTTTGCAGGACGAGAGTGGGGATGCGGTGCCCAGCTTCCTCCTGGAGAGTCGTTTCACGTTTCTGTTCTAGCGAGGATATCAATGACAATTAGCATCAATAAATTAGTATTTGGGGTGATTGCGGCAGCGCTGTTGGGTCCCTGGGCATGCACATATGATCCTCCCCCTGAAGTCACTTTAGTAGCACCAAGCCAAAAGCATTTTGTGGTTGGTGAACCCATCTATTTGCTCTTCACTGAGCCTATACGTTCAGAGTCCCTTGAGGTATTTGTATGGCCGGGGCAGAAGGATTTGTACACCCTCGAGAAGGAGATCAAAGACGGGGTCCCTCCTCTCATGGATAGTTGCAAGGTAGGCGCTGCTTGTGCAAGTGGAAAAGTCACCCTGCAACTCGATGACGCCGGGACCAAGGCTGTGATGACTCCAGAGGTCGGGGCTTTCGGCCCGGATGGCGTGCCACTTGTACTGGAGGTTACCGGGACCCTCTCGGATCTCAACGGGCGGCGCAAGAACGTATCGGCCTTCTTCGACTTCCAGATTGTTAAGGATGTATGGGACCCCTACGCCGACGTGACCGAAGGGGATGTGGACGGTACCGGGGAGGGTGATGATCTCGTCACCGAACCCATCGGGGTCCCGGAAGGATCGTTCCTCTTCGTTGCAGATTTCACCAGCCCCATCAAGCTTTGCCAGCAGTTCTGGACGGACGTCCTGGCGGACCAGATAACGGGCGAATACGTGATGCTGCTCACCGACGCAGACCCCATAAAGGATGTCCCCGTGAACACGAAGGACCCCGACGAACTGATCATGGACACGGGCCCCGAGGGCTTCATCTTCACCATCGTCGGAAAGGTATCAAAGGACAATACTGGCAAACTGACCTTCAAGTCCGAGCCGGTGACCCTCACTCAGACAATCGGTCCAATCACATTCGAGCTTCGGGACATGGTCTGTGTTGGCACCATCGTCTTCGATGGTGGCAAGACCGTCTGGGACGGCACCCTTGCCGTCAAGGAGGTCTACTACGAGGTCGGCGGCAAAGGAACCCTCTACCCGGCGGACCAGGCCAACTTCCAGTTCCTTGGGCTTGCGCCGGGTCAGGAGCCCGAAGGGATGCCGAAAATCTGCATGTCCGACCCGTGCAGCATCGTGGGCGGCAGGTGTGACCTGCTTCCTCAGTGGCCGCCAGAAGAGCTATGTCAGGAGACCGAATGAATCTCTTCCGTAGTCAACGGCCCGTGCATAGGGGTATGATCAGGTGTTCCGACGCAGGGCGGTGGCCCCACCTGCGTCTTGTGGCTTATGGCTGTTTGTACTAGCCTTTCAATGTCCCTTAAGGAGTTTATCATGAGGCTTTTTTCGCTTTCTATCCTTGTTATGGCCCTTGTTTCCATGATTTCGACCTCAGCCGCAGCGGAGGAGCCAACCTCTGTCAAAGAGCCTCGCACCGGAGTCTCCTTTGCCAAGGAGCACACCAACGGCCAGCTTCTGCTTGGAGTGGGGTGTCGCAGCAAGTTCGGCTTCAAAGTCTATGCAGTTGGATTGTACATAAGACCATCTGACAAAGATGCGCTGGTTGCGGCAAAAATACAATGAAATACCTTGTTAATGGTGCCGGTGAACGACTGATGATCATTCACTTCGTCCGGGACGTGCCCGGTGATAAAATGCGTGACAATTTCGTAGAGAATATGCAGGAGCAAATGACACCCGCCGAGATCGAAGCCTCAAAGGCAGAAATGGAACGCCTGGGTCAAGCACTCTCCCAGGGCGTCAAAGAGGGGCAGCGGGTAGAATTCGGCCGCACAGACAGGGGGGTTCGAATCACCCACGGTGGCACACTGGTGTTCGAAAGCCAGGACAAGGTCCTGATGCGAGCCCTCTTTGCGGTCTACTTCGGTAAGGATCCCGTTGTGGAAGATCTCGTCGATAGTATCAAGTCGGGTTTGAAGCAGAAGTAGTTCGCACGGTTCACGAACAACTAGATACTTCCCGACCGCCAGGCGAAATATCCCCACCGTGCAAGCTCCACCAGCCAGATAGGCAGCGGCTTGTCCTTCGGGTATGGGGAGACGCCAAACCCCTTTTCAACGGTCATACCAATGCTGGCCAATGCGGCCTGCGTGTCAGCTCCTCGCAGGGGCGGAGGGGAGACGTCGACCAACGTGGTCCGGTCCAGGAAGAGGGGGGTGGAGATAAAGGCCGGGGCTTTGGACAGCCCGGATAGGGCCTTCGATTCACCAGCGGAAGCCCGGGTCTCACCACGTTGGCCTGGTCCCCCAGGAAGCGCTTCACCTTGAACGAGGGCACAACCAGGACCCTCCCCCCTACCCCAGCCCTCTGCAGCGATGCTTGCCAAGCCTTCGCCGAGCGGCCACGAAGCGGGCGGCCGGTGAAGTTGATCCTCCTGCCATCGAAGCTGGCTCCGACGATACCCGCCTCGGAAATCCAGCGTTCCACATCACCTCGGGGGCCCACAACCACTGCCCAGCCGTCTCGGGCCAGAGTCATCCCGGCCACAATCTTCTTGGCGGTATCAACTCGCAACCGCCCCAAACCCCGACTCGTTGCGTCACCGACCTGCTTCTCCTGGACCTCGGCCAAGCTCAAGGTCTGCAGCAGCACAGCCACCCACGTCAGGTGCGTGGTAACCTGCACCCCCTCACCGGTCCTCCGCCTGTGGTAGAGCCCAAGCGAAGCGGCCATGGCACCCGCCAACCCTGAACCAATGTCAATTAGAGGCGTGGGCAGAAGTCGTGGTTTCCCACCTTCCCCATAGGCCATCTGTATCCCTGAGACCGCCTGCACGACCTGCTCGAACCCCGGCCTGTCCTTCCAGACTCCCACGTCGCCGTAAGCGTTGAGGTGCGAGTAGACGATTCCCGGCATTCTCTGCTGGAGTTGCTCAGGCCCAAGCCCCAACTTCCTGGCCACGTCCAGGTTGCGGTAGTTGTGTACGATGGCATCGGGCTTCAACTCGTCGAGGAAGGTGTGAAGGTTCTGCCTCCCGGCCGGGGAGGTTGACTCCAGAGCAACGCTGCGTTTCCCAGAGTTGAAAAGCAGGTGGAACGAGAGTGCCCAATCCAGCGCCGTTGCCCCCTGGATTGACGTGACGTCAGCACCCAGTTCGGCCAGCACTCGGGCCGCACACGGGCCGGCAATGACTCGAGACATGTCCGCTACCCGAAGCCCATGAAGGGGCGGATTGTTGTTCTCGGCTGTCTCTGCCGCAATTGGGCAGATGGGGCTCCGAACATCCCTTTCCCAACCTTGGCAGACCGATTCGAGAGTGGCTTCCACACGGGCCCTGATGGTCGGAGGGTGCTCGGCGCAAACCACGCCCGGGCCAGGCGCCACCAGTGTGCCTGCGTCTGGGTCTTCCACGCGGACAGCGTCGTTCATCCCGGCATCGAGTGAGTCCTTGAGCCACTCTTCAATGGTGCGGACCTTGATGCAGCAGAGCTCTTTGCCCAGGGTCTCTTCCCATTCATCGGCAGTTCGCTCCAAAAAGATGCTCTCCAGTTGGCGGACTATTCGCCGGGCCTCCCCGATGCTGCCCACCTGACTGGGATCCTTCACGGTGCCCTCGGAGAGGGTGGCCCTCAGCGCCCGTGCATGGTCCACCAACCCCGACCGCTCCAACTCAGTAAGCATGAGGGCGTTGTGCTCGGGAAGCGTGATGTGAAGATAGGCGTATCGCCCATCCTTGCACTTCCAGGACCTCATGAACGGGGTCGCCACAAGTTTGAGGGGCATGAACCCCCGTGGGACACCCAGCTTCATCAATACGAGAAGTATCTGTGCAAACACACTGGAACCGGTCAGAGCGGCCTCAACGTGCTGACCTCGACCGTCCCGAAGGCGGGCCGTGAGGGCAGCGGCAACACCCGTACCGCAGTAGAGGGCCGCAAGCGCGGATGGCACGGGCAGGTCGTGAAAACGAGGGGCGCCTAACATTCTCTCATACAGGCCCGCATACCCCGCTGCAACCTGATCGTACCCTGGCAGATCGTTGCGAGGGTCTCCAGCCGGGAAGGAGGGAATAGCACAAGAGACCAGGGCGGGATTAGCCGTTCGCCTGGCCTCGTCGCACTCTTTCTTCAGCCGGGCAGGGAGTTCACCACCGCCGCCCCATAGCACCACGTCCACGGAGTTCAGAATCCGCCTCAGAGACTCCAATGGCAATCCATCCCCCAGGTTCAGCGGAACCTCCCGCTTCCCACGGGCCAGCATAGCGCTGACCAAGGGGTCCGAACTCTGCCCCGCCACTGGGCCCAACCGCACTACGTCGGCCCCCTGCTCTGCCAGGAACATGCCCAACATGCCCACCGCCAGCCCCTCACCCACCTCCAGCACACGCACTCCACCCAAAAGGCCGCCACATCCAACATTGCTATCAGGATGAACCATCAGAACCCCCTTCAAAGAGCCGCACACGCTTCTGCAAGAATGAATCGGACCACTGGCGCGGGCCCAGCCCATGGCGTCACGGAACGCACAACTGCAACTCCAGTGAACTACGGGCGACGGTACATGGAATGCATGTATTGGGCAACAGCAGTGTTTAGCAACCGGATCCTTCGGTACCGCCCAAGTTACCCCCCGGGCAGCAGGCAACTGGTCGTGATGGTCTCCCAATCTCCGGCCACATTGCCCATGCTTGCCGGAATCGTCTCATTCTCGATTAGGTCGGTCAGCCAGGGTAGAAGATTCGTCTCGCCCAAGTTCAAGTCGGGGTTCGGCTTGACGGGCGGCTGCACCGGCTTCCAACTGCCCGAGGCCTTGGTGAACTGCTGGAACAGCCCCGGGTTCTGGGCCAGCGTGTGGCAAGTTCCGGGGATGGCGAAGTAGCGGTAGTTGGCCGGGTTGGCCGCTGCACGTCCCTCCATCAGACTCCTCATTTCGGACTGGAATGCCGACGCCTCTTGGTAGGTGGGTGGGGCAAAGGCCATCTGTACTTCGTCACTGATGAATGAGAACTGAGCAAACCGTACCAACCGACTCCCATCAGCCCCATTCAGGCTGCCAACCGTCTCCAGCACATACTGGTTCCAATTGTCAGACCCAACTCCAATCCCGCCCTCTCCGTAGTAGGCCACGGGAAGGCCAACATCGCTCCACCGCTGAAGTATGGTCTGTACCGAGGCCATCGAGGCCCAGGAACCAGCGCTGGAACCAAGGACCACCAGCCGACTGGGCGCCGGGAACAGCCCCAGCACGGTGTCCAGAGCAAAGGCAATGTTCGCCCGGCCATGGAAGTAGGTCTTGATGCTTGCCGGAGCGTCGGCCAAGGCAGCATCAGGCTTCTCAAACACCTGCTCTTCGTTCTTCATCCCGGCGTCGCCAGTGCAGTAGGCAATGTGAACCTGGTCATATTGGCGCAGGGGGTTGGTTGCCTCGTCCAGGTAAAAGACCCCCAGGGTTTTGCCCAGCAGCGGGTGCACGCCGGGCCCCGTTTGTTCACTGTTGCTCATGGTCGACACACGCCGGCCGGAGCCCCCCAATCCATCGATGCCCCAGCAACTGATGTAGTCACTGCACTGGCCACCGCCCCTGAAGTAGAGCAGCAGCCCTTTGGATTGTCCGGCAGCGGGCCGGTAGGTGAATTTGTAGGGAGAGCCATCTCCGCAGACGGCATCGGGAACGGTCGTCGGGTCGGCACAGACTTCGATGAAGCCATCACGAGCCGCCAGCGCCTCGGGTGAGTTGTCCGCTGTGCATCCATCGCTCTGTACATCGCCCCCCTGGTTCTGGTCATCCTCGTTGCCCGTATCGGCGATGTCGGTCACTTGGTGGTCAGGCACCATGGTTCCGTCAGAAAGCTCCTCGGCGCCAGCGGAATCCGTATGCAAGTCCATTGCCCCGTCTTGGGACCCGGCCTCACTGAGTCCATCCGTGGTCGTCGTACCGTCGTCAGTCCCGTCTGGCACTGGCCCGTCGTGTCGGTAATCCCCCGCTGCCCCGTCCACCAAGGCGTCCTGCGCGTCGTCCACAGCCGTGGGCTCTGAGGCGCTGCCGCAGGCCAAAACCACGAGTAGCAGGGCAGATAGCCCGGTCAGCCAGAAACCACGGACCAGTCTCCTGGTGTTCATTCATTCCCCCACTCTACACGGCCGCTCAGATATCTCGATCCCCCCAGCGGCCGTGTACGACAAGAACTTGCTCGCCCAGTTTGATGCCATCCACAGTGGGCCAAAACGGCCGTTCTGAGGCCCCACCATACCACAGAATTCCAAGGCGTTGCGTCAATTGCTGAGACATAAGAATTCCATTGGCAGCCGCTGAGAATAGACTTAGTCTTTGAAGAAGAGTGCCGAATGGTTATTCTGGTTGGGTGGCACAAGGGGGTGAGTTCATGCTTCTGAAGAAGGCACGCATGTTGGAGCTGGGTAGGGTTTTTCTCACCGCGTCGTTGCTTGGTCAGCTCATGTTGCAGGCCTCGTGCGACGACCCCGCTGCCGGGGCCGGAGCGACGCTGGATCTGACATTGGACCATCAGGAATCGGACCACACCGAACGGCCGCCCGAGGATGATGGTGCGCTGGACGGTGATACCGACCTTCACGCTACGTCCGATGGCCAGACCGGGGAGCATGATACCGCCGGGCAGGGCCAGTTGTTTCTGGAGTACTTACAACCCTATGGCGATGATGGCGTGGTTTGTCAGGGGTTTGCAGATTCGCCCGCCGACACGGAGGAGATCGCCTCCTGTGTCTTCGAAATGGCCAAGAATGAGGTTCGGGTGTTCCAGGTCTTGGTCTTGGCCGATGGACAGCCCGTGGAGGGCGCCGTGGTGCGCTGGACGTTGCAGGATGGCGTAGACCCGGAGTCGGGAGAGCCCCTCGCCACGCTGGATGTTCAATCCAGTGCAACCAACGCCTCTGGGGTGGCCACGGTGACTGCTACTGCCGCCTGGTGGGTTGGAACGTTCTCTATCGAAGCGGCCCTGGAGGAGGAAACGCCTGCGACAGCGCCCCTGCTGTTCATTGTCACCATTACTGGTGGCGGTAATGACGACTTGAACGTAGAGCTTCAATACGATGGGACCAAGACGTTTGACATGGTGACCGTGTACCTTTTCGAACGGCACGACGGTGTTCCGGCTTGCTACACGGTATCAGCCAACTCCCTTCCCTGGCCTGCGATGAAGTCGGCCTCCAAAAGCAGCATTAGCCAGCCCTTCAATTTCTCTGGGTTTGCAAACCTTTCGGCCTCGAATCCCACCCTGAACCTGACGATTGTTGCGGTGGCCGGCAGTGGTGGGGCATCAACTCCCCTGGCCTTTGCTTGCGATGACCTCCAGGGCGTCGTCGAGTATGGGAAGAGCACCACCGTCAAGCTACTACTTAAGGGTACCCCCCCAACCTATGCAGGAACCTACGAGTTCACCACCAGCATCGACGTGCTCTCGGCGCTGCCAGACGAGTTGCAGTCGCTGGTCAACCAGATTGTCGACTTCATCAATGGTCCCACGGAGGGGCTGTTGAGGCTCTCATGCTATTTGGGTGGTAACTCATTACGTAACTTATGTGAATCGGTCTTCATCAACCCTGACGACCCACAAGGCACCCAGTTGACGGTAGTGGGAGCGGTGGCAGCTGAGGTCATGGATGCGTTCTTCCACGCTCTACTGGCCGACAGCATCGCCGCCGACATCGTATTTCCGTTCATGCCGACGGCAAAGTTCCTGGAAGACCTTAAGATTCATGGCCATATCACCATATCGTCCGAGCCAGACAGCTTTGGCTACATATCCAATGCGGACACGCTTGCTGTATTAGAGACAGTTTCGTTTTTGTGGACGGTGGGAGAGACATGCAATCCCGATGATCCTCAATGCGGGTTAAAGAGCTACTCCTTGTCACCGTTTGGGGTGAATAATATCACTGGGCGATTCAATATACTTATTAATGGTTACGAGAATGGTCAGTTTGACAAGATGGTTATCACTCCTTATTCCATTAACTTTAAGACGGGATTGTTTTTAACCATGTGCATTGAGAAGATGGTGCTCCCACTAGTAGCCGGGGATGGTTCCCAGGGATTGCCAGTGGTGGATTCCTACGCAGAGTTCGTGAAGGTAGTGATGGGGGGCGGTGCGTGTCTGGTGGCCGACAACTGCTGTGAGGCCTTTGTGGATGCTGTGGTCACGAAGACCGACCCTGCCTTGGAGCCGATGCTGAGCGCCGGATGCACCGCACTGCTACAGCTTGCTCCAGCCTACTTCGAGTACTTGCTGGCCGGGATGGACCCAAGCTCCGGGGATGGGCCCGTGTTGGCCACCGCGGAGGGCAAGCCATGCCAACTCCATGACACCAACGGCGACCACGTTGTGGACCATTTCGGCCTGGCCGAACCAGCCTCAGAGCGCTGCACCTGGATCGTCACCCTCAATGTGGCTGGTCAATTAGTCAGCTTCGAAACCCAGTTCTGGGGCGTGCGCGTTCAGTGAAGCCACAGCGGTGTACACCACTGACACATCTAATAAGATTTACTGTCATTCCTGTAGCGCATCTCCATTTCGTAAGCTGGCATACTATACCGCTCCTCAGACCCATCTGTCCACAAGCCGAATGGATGGAAACATACGGAAGTGCCTATCGCATGTGGCAATGGTCCGGACCCCATTCTCCAGCATGACCGCTGCAATATGCACATCATGATAACGGTTACCATAAACTGGTGCTGATTCTTCGATAATTGTTCGCATGAATCTGGCGTGGTTGTCGGTCTCCCTGAGTATCTCCACACGAGGATCCGCTGACAACGCGTGAACAAACGACTGGGCCGCCTGGGGCGCAAGGGGGTTGGCAAAGACTTTGGGGTGGGTTGATACCCTGAGAAACTCGTAAAGAATGGACCACGTCAGACACAGCTCCCCGGAGGTTCGCACTCCTTCCACGTACTCTTTTGCCTCCATGTGCCGTTCCGAAGAGCTATTAGCTGCATAGAGCAGTATGTTTGTATCGATAACCAGGCTCATGACTCCCCCATGAGCTCTTCAAGGGCGTCTCGGTCCGTCAGGTCGACCCTGGAGGGGCCGAGGTCGAAGACAGGCAGCGGTGCAACGGGTGCGGGCGCACACTGTGCCTCCCCCAATGCAAGGCGGAGAAGCTCGTTTGCACAATCCTGAAAGTCCCGTCGCTCGGCCCGCGCCTTCTCACGAATCCTCTCCCAGACTCGCTCATCCAGGGCAATCGTAGTTCTTCTCATCTGGCCACCTCCTGTCAGACATCTAGATGCTAAATGGTAGATGTCCAGGTGTCAAGGTGCGAACCGAAACCAGAGGGGGTTACCCGTGTGCCCCGCGTCGATGGCTTGATATCGGCCATGCTCCATGGGTAGAGTCATGGTGATTCCGACGACCCGCTGACCCGGAGTCGCAGACAACCCCTTCGGCAAACAACCCCTCTGGCAGACAACCCCTGTGGCAGACAACCCCTGTGGCAAAAAGTCTTGAACTACGTTCCGCAGTCGTTGCGCCACATGAAGTGGACCATGAACTCAGCCGATTCGACATCGGACGCTGCGCTCACGCCTACAAGGAAGTTTTGCGGTTCCACCTCGCTGGTCACCTCCACGCAGACAGTGTTGGCGGCCCACACTGCCGCCAGCGCAGGGCACTCCAGCTCTGGCTTTGGAAGCCACTCCGAGGGCACCGAGGAGGCGCTGTCCCAAGCGGCATCACACTCGAAGAAGCCGTTCTCGGGAGGAGGCAATTCACACACAAGCGCGTCCAGTCGTACTGCGTATATGCCCAGCCTCACCGCCGGGTCCTTGGGGGTCACGCAGGCGAAAACCCCGCACCAGGGAGACAACTCCGTGCCGAAGTAGAGATGCTTGCCCCCAAAGAGCGCCTCCCCTCCGGCCTCAACACACCCCGTCTCACTCAACCACCCATCAGGCCCAGCGCTGCCTGTCGAGAGTTGCCCCTGGAACTCCACACAGGGGCAGGGGCCAAAGGGACAGGGCGTGTGCTGCACTCCGGCGCCCCAGCACTTCCCCGGCAGCGGGGGTACGTCCCAGTTCCTCGTATCCGAAGGTTCCGGCGCATTCTCCTCAAGGTCCGGCTCGTTCCAGTCGGGGAGGTCGCTTTCTTGAGCCTCGTCGCACTGAGCCAGACCCAGAAGCAGTGCAAGAGATGCCACGGCCAGATTCCAGGATGTCTTATAGTCCGATTTCATAATTTGCGCGCCTCCGTTGCGGCGAACCATACTCAGTCAAGGGTTGGCTTTCAACAGCGCATCCGGCGCCGGGAGGCTGTAAGGCATTGATGCTCGTCGCGCGAATTCGATGAGTGCTCCAGAGGTGGACCACAAGATATCGAACTAATGGGCCGGCATTCCTTATCGTGGGTCGAACTCGAAGACCTCGTCAAAGCGTGTCACCAGGTAGTAGGAACGAACATCCACCCGCATCACGGCGCAGCCCGGAGAACTCACGAACTGGGCCATGGTCGGATGCTTCTGCAAGAACCAGTCGCTGAGCCTGGTACGCTCCTCGCCTTGGGCCTCGGCGCATGGGCCCAGAAGAGTTACCGCCGCAGCATGCTGAAGGTCTGCCTCGTCGTTCTCCCGGCTGTCGATGAGCAGGGCCACCCGCCCTTCAGCCTCGAGGTTGGCGAACTTCCGGGTTGCCCGCAGCGTGCAGAAGACCAGCCCCTTGAGATCCGGTGTGACGCTGAAGGCCACCAGGCTTGCATAGGGATGACCGTCCTGCTGGCGGGTGGAGAGCACTGCAAATCGCTGGCCTTCCACAAGCTGCCTGATCTGTTCAACGGGCGCTTGTGATCTGTTGTTCATCGGCAACTCCTTATTAATGATTACCGGTGGGGTGCTGCCGTTCCGGAAAAGGCAATCAGTGCTGGGCAGGCGGAATACGTGCCACGCAGATACCCTCGACCTGGCTATTGCCACTGCTGGAGCAGCCGTAGACCACAGCACCCAGTCCGAGTTGCGGCGGTGTAACAACTGCATTGCCCGCAAGATGGACGGCCTCGTTGTAAGGTAATACCTCTGCGCCAACAAGTCGAACTGGGGCCGTGGCGGAGGGGTCGGCCAACTCTTCGGCCACCATCCATTCGAGCTTGGGCGAGGATATGATGGCTCCAACCGAAGTGCCCACCAGGTTCCATTGAACGCCCTCCCCGGTATGGAACGCAACCACTCCGCTGCCTTCGGCTCCCGCTTCCCCCGCTCGCCATAGAACTGCGCTGCAGTCAAGGCAACCATTCCAGAATTGCTTGGGCCCCGACAACTTGACCATCTCTCCAGTGGCCCAATTCCAGAGCAACAGACTCTCCCTGTTGTAGCCATCCCCTCCCTCCATCGCCGCCTCCCAGCCGTCGGCCAAAGGGTACCTCTGGCCCAGGCCGTCCGGATAGTAATTTTTCGCACCACTACCCACATTAATGACACTAGTGCTATCCTGGTCCCATGTATTGAGCTCCATTGCCGACACCAGAGCTATCATATCGGACTCATCATAAACCATTATAATTGTCATATCCTCTGATACAATCAACTGCGATGTTGCATGGTCTAAGCCATCGGAGGTATTCCACAGGTATACGAAGCCCCCGCCCGGCAAGAGCTGCTGGGCCACCAGCAACGTCTCGCCCGGACCGAACCAAACGGAAGTATTGGGTGCCGGCTCGCAAATCACCTTCTGGGTACCCGTGGGCAGGTCAAATAGAGTCAGGGCCCCGTTGGAGTTGTACGAGCACTCCTTGCCGCACGGGCACACGACCTGGTTTGAACCTTCCCTCCAATGGCATCCGTAGGCCCCGCAAGAGGATGGGCAGCCAGCGGGGGTCCACTTCTCGGCCAGCCAGTCGGTGCGTATGAGGGCCAGTTGCCTCTGAGGCGTCCGGCCTTGGTTGTCATCGCCGACCAGTTCGTCCCAGGCCAACCCTTTGCCGTCACCGCTGAAGTATGCGCTACCCTGGGCCCGGGCTGAGAGCAGGTGCCCCGTGCCGTCGGTCAGGTTGAAGAGCCACAGTTCCCCCAGGCCCGCCTCGCCTTCACCAGACTTCCAGACCGAGACATGGGCCGCATCAGAACCCAGGACAGGGCTGAGGGGCCAGTGGTGGGCCGAGAGAACCAGAAGCGACATGCTCTCCATGTCGAAGCGAGCCAGTTCGTAGGTTCCGGCACGAGTTCTTCGCACGAACACTAGGTATTGGGAATCCGTTGACCATTGGGACTCACCGCTGACGACTCCGCCCGACACGTTCATGACAGGGCCATCCTCCACGACGGAGAATAGATTCAGTTCGCCGGTGCAAGGTGACCCGTCCCCTGAACTCGGGCTGCACCCCGAGACGGAAGCAGCGTAACGCCGGTCGGGGCTCTGCAGCACCTCTCCCCGGTCAAACTGTGCGTCCACGGTGATGGGGTCGAAGGCTCCCGGCCTCAGCAATCCCGCTGCCTGGCTGTCGCAGGAGCCATCCACGCCGGTCATCACCAGAAGGGGGCTCTCCGAATCTTCGGGATTAGACAACACCCTGATTTCACACATATCGGTTTGCACTACGTCAAGCTGTTTCGTCTCCTGGTTCCATCGCATCAGCGTTGATGGCGAATGGGCCTCGGGCCAGGGTGCCTGCACCAGAAGCTGACTTCCGCCCTTGTACATCGAGTGCATCGGCCAGAGCCCATCCCAAACGAGGCTGGACTCTCCCCTCCGGACGTCAAACCATACTACTTGGCTCTTCTCCCTTGGCACCCAGTCGCTTGTAGAGGAAACGTAGAATAGCAGGCCACGGCCTGCCACGTCATAGGGACCCTCCAAAACGTTAGGTACTGAAGAGAGCAGTTTCTTGGCCCCAACGCCATATATATGTTTGGTAGATATATGGTTCAACCCAGATCTATCCGTGTCAAAGACCACAAACTCACCGGATTCTGACGCCCACAAGAGGCCGGGGTACGTTGAGGCTTCTTCGGAAAGCATCAGACTCTCATCACTGTCAACCAGGTAGATCCATAGAGCACCCGACTTGAAGTCTTCAGCAAGGTCAACCCAGTAGGGAATTAGTAATCCACCAAGCAGTGGTGACCCGAACAGGACATCCGAACTCTCGTGCAGCATGCGCCACCTTCGCAGAGTCAGAACCGGTGCCTCCGTTTCTCCCGCGGGAAGAATCTCCGCTACGACCTGTGCCTCGTAGAACCCCGACCCCAATGCCGTGACGATGCATGGCCCTGAGGGCACTCCCTCGATTCGGTATCGGCCGGCAGCATCCACGGTTGCTGTGAACACAGCTTCCCCGACCGTGGCAGTCACCGTTACGGCCCACTGAACGCCATCCTCGCCTTCTACGACCACCGCTCCCAGGAGAGCCCGGCCCTCCACGAGATCATCCGGTTCGACAAAATCCCCCGTTGTCCCATCCAGTTCCGGGGCAACATCCCTCGGCTCCGGCGCCGTACTTAAACTTCCACACCCACCAGAAATCATCACTAGCCAAGCGGCCAGAGAAGCTTTAGAGAAGTACCCAGGCATTCGGCCCTCCATTGTAACTGCTCAAACGGCCAATGCCTTATACCAGAAACAGATCACAGATGTCCAATCGCACCTGCCAGAGGGATCCGCGCTGTGAGAGAATCCGGCCCGACTTCTTGGCTTTGGGGATCG